>NZ_JACVAO010000004.1:0-462221 GCF_014851885.1 Ensifer sp. ENS02
TGACGGCAACGGCAGTGGCAGTCGGATTGGCGCGGTCGAGCGTCGTCACGAGGCCGCTGTGAAGGATCAGGTCGGGCGTCATCGAAGTATCTCCGGTCTGTTGGGCGCCGGCGGTGCGGGCCGACGGGAAGAGAGCGGGCAGCGCCAGCGACGAGGCGGCACCGAGGAACGAGCGTCTAGTCGGCATCGTCAGGCCCTTTCGTCGGTGCCGGCAGCATCCTTCGCCGTGCCGGTTGCGATCTGCCCGCCGGGCAGATGGCCGAACACGTGCGGCATGCACTGCCGATTGAACCAGGAGAGGTTGACCGGCTCACCCGACAGGGCGCGCTTGACCAGGGGGACGGATTGCTCCCCGATGAGAATGCCAAGCAGACCGATCAGCGCGATGACCGGCGGCGCCGGCGAGCGGACGTTGAGCAGCGCATAGATGACGCCGACGACCAGCCCGGCTCCAAGCGAGAGAAGGTACATCTTCATCGCCAACTCCTTTAGGGGATAAAGGTGGCGCTCCGGCCGCAGCGAGGCGGCCAGAGCGTTAATCTAGAGCGCGGAAGCGTTCTGTCAGTGGCCTTCGGACGCGCCGAACATCGACTTGGCGTAGATGATGCCGAGGCCATACGAACCGCCGAACTTCTTGGCGATACCGGTGGTCATGTCGTAGGTCTCGGTGCGCGCCCAGTCGCGCTGCAGCTCGAGCATGTATTGCAGCGAGGTCATCGGCCGGACGCCGGCCTGCACCATGCGGTCCATCGCCCGCTCATGCGCCTCATCCGAAACGTCGCCGCAGGCGTCGGCGATGACATAGACCTCGAATCCCTGATCGAGCGCCGAGAGGGTCGGGCCGACGATGCAGACCGAGGTCCACAGCCCGCACATGACAAGGCGCTTCTTGCCGATGCGGTTGACCTCTTCGATCACCGCGACGTCTTCCCAGGTGTTCATCGAGGTGCGGTCCAGCAGTTTCTGGCCGGGGAAGGCATCGGTGATCTCGGAGAACATCGGGCCGGAGAAGGTCTTTTCGGCAACGGTCGTGAGGATGGTCGAAACGCCGAAACCTGCCGCCGCATTGGCGACAAGTGCTGCGTTGTTGCGCAGGAGCACCGCGTCGATCGACTTGGTCGCAAAGGACATCTGCGACTGGAAGTCGATCATGATCAGGGTGTGGTCTTTGGGCGAGACGAGGAGTTTACCGGGGGTCGCTGTCGCAGACATGGTCGTGACCTCTTACTGTTGAAACTGAACTCCGATTGGAGAGGCCCAACTATGCCGCCGACCGGCGACCCGTTCTTGTCGCCAAAGGTGGATTTTTGAAAGTTTCGCTCGCCTTCAGCCGGCAGGGCGCGTGTACTTTCAGAGGGTTACGACTGTCGGCTGCGCCGCCACTGGCGCGGCGTGGCACCTGCGGCCTGCGCAAAGGCCCGGGTAAAATGGCTCTGATCCGAAAAGCCGCAGACGACGGCAATTCCACTTAGGGACGTGGGCGAGAACTGCAACAGATCCTTGGCCTTTTCGATCCTCTGCTGCAGCAGCCAGCGGTAGGGCGTGCTGCCCATGGTCTCGCGAAAGGCACGCAAAAAAGCCGCCTGCGACAGATTGCAGGTCGCAGCCATGTCCTCGACGGTGAGCTCGCCATCCAGACGGGCTTGCACCAGATCGCGGATCTTTGCCTGGCAGCGCTGCGAAAGCCTGCGTCCTCCGGCAAGGCTCTCGCCACGGCCGTTACCGTACTGCCGGACCATATGCACGCCGATTGCCACCGAGAGCTGGTCGACAAACAGCGCGCTTCGATCCGTGTATCCGTCCACCGACGCAAACAAAGCGCCGAGCATGCCGCCGAGAACAGGGTCGGGCGAGCCGGAAACGGGCCGCAGCTCGCTCACGCCAGAAGCATTTGCCGCGTCTGCGATGCGTTCGAGCGCACCGTGGCCGATTTCAAGCAAGGTGAAATCGAAGGATCCTTTGAGATCGGCTTTATAATCGTCGGCAAAGTTCCTGACGTAGATCGAGTTTTGGTCGAACTCCTGGGTCGCAGAGTGGTGCGCTCCGAAAACCCGGCGGCGATGACCGCCCACAAGCGATAGGCCGATCAGATAGCCTCGTCCGTTGCCAGGTGTCGTGACCTGGCCCGGCGGTCCCGCTGTCGACCGCTTGCGGTGGAAGACCATGTCGCGGCCTTCGATCGTCCTGTCGTCATCCAGCTGGTCGAGCGAGCATCCGAGACTGTCGCGCAGTCGCGCTCCGGCCGAGGCAGCGGAAACATTCGTCATCGTCTTCGCTCCTATGTGTCGAGACTGCCCGCCAAACCCACCTGCCGTGACGACGAAAACGAAAGACGTAAGTCGCCTCGCGCAGGATAAACGTGCGCGCAACTCATTCTCGGTTTCACCAAATCATTTGCAGGAGCGGCCCTATGATTGCCCCGGTCGCCGCATCATTCTTGCACGTTTTTCACCTGTTTTGAAAATTTTGCACGAGGGCGCGCCCTCTTTCCACCCTATTGCGGAGGTCGATCCACAGCGACGCCGACCAACCGGTTCTTTTTCCGGAAGCGTGCCGGCGTTTCCCCCGTCAGGCTGGTGAATACCCGGGTCATGTGGCTCTGGTCGGCAAAGCCGCTGTGGATAGCAATTTCAGCAAGAGGTGTGTCCTGAAGCAGACACTCCTTGACCCGCGCGATCCGATATTCGGACAGCCACCTGGACGGTGTGCGCCCGAAGCTTTCCTTGAAAGCCTTGTTGAAATAGCTGCGCGAGAGCTCGCACTGGGCCGCAAGATCGCCGATCGAGAACGGCGTGTTGAAATGGGCGACCAGAAACTCCGTCGCCAGCCTCTCCTGCCATGGCGCCAGCGTCCCCTTCTTGTCGACGGGGAAATGCAGACCGCCATAGGCCTGGCTGAGATGGGCCAATGCGGCAAGATTGATCTGTTCGACGAACAGCAGATTGGCCCGGTCCGGCTCATCGAGCGAGGGCAGCAGCGCCTGGGCAAGGCCGAACATGACCGGATCCACGCGTCCCTGCACGGGAGACAGCGACACATACTCGCCGCGCCCGGCCCTTTCGGTAAAGCTCCGCATTGAGGCAAAGGGAATTTGGAAGCGGACATTGTCGAAGGGCGACAGATGGTGGCACTGCCATTGGTCGCGAAGATCGGTGATCGCGAGCGAGGCCTTGGGATGCCCTCCCTCATAGACGAGTTCGCCACGCCGCCACAGGCGATGCGCCTCGAAGTCACGCATCTGCACGATGACGTTGAAGGCATCGGCGACCGGAATCAGCGGCCCGACTTCCAGATCGAAGCGATCCGAGAAGGTTCTCGTGACGGTGATGTCACCGACGCTGATCCGCTTGACGATAGGGCGCGGTGTGCGTTCGTCTGCGCTCAGTCCTTCTTGCAAGGCCATCGGTCAGGGTCTCCCGATTTCCAGCTCAGCCGCCCGCTTCAGCGGCCGGGCGGATGCTACAACGGTTGGCTGTCGCAATACAGAGGCAAATCCAGCGATGCATCGCCGAGCGTCAAAGGTCAGCATGGTACCCTCACTGCAGCCAGCGCGCGCGCCAGACGGCGGGTGTCACGCCCGTCACCTCACGAAAGGCCTCGACGAACCGGGCTTCGTCGGCATAGCCGCAACTGGCGGCGGTTTTGCTCAGCGACCATCCCTCCTCGATCAGATAGAGCTTGGCGCGACCGATCCGGTACCGCATCAACCACTCTTGCGGCGTCTGGCCGGTCACGGATGCAAAAGCCGCGGCAAAACCCTCCTCCGAAAGATTTGCGGCCGCTGCTGCTGCCGCAAACGAAAAGTCCTTGGCCCAATGGTCGATCATGAAGTCCTTGGCCGCCTTCTCCTGCCACACAGACAGATCGGGGCCGCCGGATGCGATGGCGCGATCCGGGTAGGAATGCAGAAGATGCGCGCAGATGGCGACGGCGATGTGCTGCAGTACCGCACCCGGTTCACCCTCGCTCTCGTCAAGAAGCGGCGACAGCGCCAAGGCGAGATTGTGCATGACGTCGTCGACCTCGCCGCGACGGCATCTAAGACTAGTGGCGGCGGGAGCATGCGAAAACTCGCAGACTTCATGAAACAAGGCCCGTGGCAGATGGAAAGCGAGTGAATCGAGATCGCTGACAAGCCGGATACTGGCGCCCTCAGCGAGATCGACGAGACAGATCGACCCCTGCCGGTAGCGGCGAATTTCACTTTCGCTTTCGCCCGGCACCAGGTCGCAGTGCATGACATCCTTGAAGTAGAACATCAGGAAATAGGCGTCGTCGGCCGGCAGCGATACGATGCGGCTCAGTTCTCCGTTCAGCCGGCACCGCAGGCGCGTCACCGAAAACCGGGCGTCCCGCACGGGCCGCACCATGAGAAACGGCGCCTTCGGCTCGCCAAAATACGCTCCAATACCGCTTGGCTCTGTCATCATCCGTCCAGCCCCGCCTGGCGATGGAGTTCACTCCTCGCGTGCAATCCGCTTCGATGCGCGAAAGGCCCGACGCAAGGGGGCATCTCGCGATTGCCGCTCATATCCGAGAAAAAATGGAGGGTGCTGCCAGTAATTTCTTGTACCCTTTGCTCACATTTAGCCGCAAACGGCTCTGTTTTGACTTCATGCCGCATGATCCCGCCGCTTCAAAGCGGCCGCGTCTCGGTGACGTAGCTCTCGAAGAAATCGGAGAACTTGGCAACCCTGAGCGGCAGCCGTTGACGGGCTGTGCGACATCCGGGCATTCGCGGCCTCCGTGGAAAACCTGGCGAACTCCATCGGCGACAGGCGGCGTGTGTACCCGGGCCAAGCCGTCTATGGCATCGGCTACGCCACAGGCGCGACGCTGCTCGCCGCACTCCTGGTCAAATATCCTGGTCTGTTCGAGCGAGCGGTCCTGCTGCATCCCCTTGTGTCGTGGGTGCCACCCGGCAACGCCGGACTTTAGGGCAAACCGATTCTGGCCACCGGCGGCCAAGACGATCCTACCGGTCCATTGGCGCTCACCGAACAACTGGTCGATTATCTTGCGGGGCAGAAAGCTGATGTCCGAGCCCTCTACAATCGGGGCGCACACGAGATCGGGCAGGATGAATTGATAGCGCTTCGGGATTTCTTTCAGGCGGCCATCGACTGAAGCAATGCGGGCCGCATCTGATGACGCGGCCCGCGATAGATTTTACTGCGCCTTGGCTTCGATATCGACTTGCTCGAGCAGAAGCGCCGGGTTTTCGGCAGCTCCCATCAGTTCGAGCGCGCCGACACCGGCTTCATCCTTGGCCTTGACCTTCAGCGTGAAGGTGCCGGGCTTGCTGATGAACTGGGTAAACGCCGTCGCCGCGTCCTGCAGTTTCGGCTGCGTGGCGGCAAAATGCTGCACGCCGGCGCTCGTCATCAACACGAGCAGGCCGCGAACGCTGTCCTCGGTCATGTGGTTATCCTCGGCATAGAGCTTGATGCCCTTGGCCATGATGCCCTTGTCCTCGAGCTTGAGCGTGACTTCCCTCGCCGTAAGACCGAACATCGCGATCTGCGCGGCATTGAGATCGCCGGAGAAGAAGTCCTCCGAAGCGCCGCCCATGACGCCGGAGAAGGAGAGGCTGCCCATGTCCTTGCCATCCAGCGAAATCTGCTTGATGACGAAGTTCTCGTTGGGCTCATCCCACGACAGTTCGACGTTGGACGAGAAGACCAGCTTGTCGAGGCCGATCTTGCGCAGCGTCTTGAAGCCCTCTTCCTGCGTGTCCGCAGGGATCGGAACGCTGAGGTCGCGGTAGCTGACGCGGACATCCGTCGGAATGCCGTTGCGCGGCTTCGTCAGCGCGATTTCATAGGTATCGAGCGTGAAACGAACGCGTTCCGGAACGGACGGCACGGCCGACTGCTCTACGGGCGCCTCGGCCATCGGGTCTTCCGGCACTTCACCGGCGATCTCCGCGCCGCTGGTGGCTTCGCCGTCGGTCGCTTCATCCGCCGACTGCTCTGCAGGCGCCTCGGCCATCGGCTCTTCTGCTGCATCGCCGGGGACCGCCGCGTCGCTGGCGGCTTCGCCGTTTGTCGTTTCGTCCGGCACCTGCTCGGCTTCCGGCGCCTGTTCGGCACTGATCGACGGATCGACCGCGGTTTCGGTCGCGCTCTCGTCCTCGACGGTTTCACTGTCCGTCACGGCTGCCGGGTCGCTGCCGGGCATGTCCACGTCGAGCCCGGCGATCCGGATCGTGCGGAATTCCGGCATCAGCGTGGTGTAGGGGAAGGTCTCGAATTCCTCCTCCTTCAGGCCCGCAAGCTTCGTCAGTGCCTCCATGGTCGGAGCCCAGGAGAAACCGTTGATGCTGGCTTCGGCAAACTTGAAGTAGTCGGTCCCCTCGCCCGCCGTGACACCGTTCATCGTGCCATCGAAACTGCGGCCGTTGAGCTGGAACGCCATCTTGTCGACGGCGAGCTTCACGAGTTTGCCCTCGGCGCTTTCCTGCTCTGGCACTTCCATCTTCAGGCCGAGCAGTTCCATGTCGCCCTTTGCCAGCATGTCGACCAGCGAAAGAATGCGTTTGAAGAATGCCTGGCGCTCCGCCGGTGGCAGGGCTTCCGGATCGCTGACCGCCTGGAGTTGCTCGAGCGTTTCGAGAAGCGGCTCGGTCGGCATGCGGACGCTGAGGCCGCTGCTGCGCACTTCGTCGTAACCGAAACGCGACTTGCTATCGGAGAAGGCAAGGTTCTTTACGGAGATCGGGCCGTAGAGCAGCTTCGGTTCCTTGTCCTCAGGACCGGCTTTTTGCGTGTAGATGCGGGCCATGTAGGCCACATCGAAGCTCTCTCCAGTGACGGCGCCCATGGTGCCGTCCATCTTTTCCCGCTTCGTTGCCCCTTCGCCGTCAGGAATATCCATGGCAAAGGCGAACGTGGCGCCGCTCGCCGAATAGCGCGCAACGCGGCCGCTGGCGATATCCTCGAGCCGGACATCCTTGTAGACCGTCTTCTGCTCGGAGCTTGCAACGTTCTGGACGATGGTCACTTCCGGCGCGGAGGCCTGCTTTGCCGCGAAACGCTCGATGCGCTTCAAAAGGTCAGCCTTTTCCCCGCTTGCCGTCAGGCCGGCTGCGAAAAAGTCGGGATCTTCCAGCGTTGCCGCAGGCACGGAAAGCTTGGCGGCCTTCAGGTCGAGCTCCAGGCCCTTCACGTCGAGCTTGCCGCTCAGCGAAAAGATCTTCGGACGTCCGTCGATTGCCGCGATGCGCGCGCTGACGCCATCGGCGAAAGGCAGCGTGACGTCGCGCAGATGAACGCGGCCGAAGAAGTCCGCCTCAACCGAACCGGCCTTCCCGCCGCGCTCGGCGATGAAGGTCCCGACCGCCTTTTCGAGCATGAACTTGCCGCCGACGACACCCGCGGCTGCGATCGCGATGACCGCGACAGCAGCCCAAAGTGCTTTGCGACGGCCCTTGCCGGCACCAATTTCTGTCTCAGCCACGATTTCTGTCCTTTCGTCACACGAAAAATGGAAAGCTCTTGAGTCGTTGCGGTGTGACTAACCATTGGCGCTACCTTCCGCAAGTTTGGCGGGAGTGCAGTGCAACAATTTTCTTGTATCGGCTGCAATCGGCAAACGCTCAAACGTCATCAAAAATGCATGGAGGGCTGCAAGCATGTGCCCATGGGACCCATGTCCATTAGCGATAGGATCTGCTTATCGCCACAATCAGGAAATCCAACTTAAATTAATGGAACCACTTTGATAGAGTCTACGGCACAATGAGGGAGACGCAGCCAGTGGCGACACCGCTTCGCGGAACGACAACCACCGACGGCACCAGACACGCCGGGCCGCGGGCTCGGCTGGGCGCCTGTCCGCGCCTGGCGCTTTTCCTCTGACCCATCCAAAATTCACGTCATCTTGAAGGGAGATAAAAATGGACGCGAAAGCCGACAAAACGGGCAAATGTCCCGTCATGCATGGAGCCCAGACGAGCGCACAGTCGCCCGGCACCTCGAACCGCGACTGGTGGCCGAACCAGCTCAACCTGAAGATCCTGCACCAGAACTCTTCGCTGTCCGATCCGATGGGCGAAGCCTTCGACTACGCCGAGGAATTCAAGAAACTCGACCTGCCGGCGGTGAAGAGGGACCTCTTCGCGCTGATGACCGATTCGCAGGATTGGTGGCCGGCCGACTTCGGTCACTATGGCCCGCTCTTCATCCGCATGGCCTGGCACAGCGCCGGCACCTACCGTACCGGTGACGGCCGCGGCGGCGCGGGCGCCGGACAGCAGCGCTTTGCGCCACTCAACAGCTGGCCGGACAACGCCAACCTCGACAAGGCACGCCGCCTCCTCTGGCCGATCAAGCAGAAATACGGCAACAGCATCTCCTGGGCCGACCTGATGATCCTCGCCGGCAACTGTGCGCTCGAGTCTATGGGCTTCAAGACCTTCGGCTTTGCCGGTGGCCGCCCCGACGTATGGGAACCGGAGGAAGACATCTACTGGGGCACGGAAAAGACCTGGCTCGACGACAAGCGCTACTCGGGCGACCGCGACCTCGAGAACCCGCTCGCCGCCGTTCAGATGGGCCTGATCTACGTCAACCCGGAAGGCCCGAACGGCACTCCGGACCCGCTCGCCGCCGCGCGTGACATCCGCGAAACCTTCGCGCGCATGGCGATGAACGACGAGGAAACCGTGGCGCTGATCGCCGGCGGCCACACCTTCGGCAAGACCCATGGCGCCGGCGATGCGGCCAATGTCGGCCGCGAGCCGGAAGCTGCCGGTATCGAGGAACAGGGCCTCGGCTGGGCAAGCACCTACGCCAGCGGCCGTGGTGGCGACACCATCACGAGCGGCCTCGAAGTCACCTGGACGACGACGCCGACCAAATGGAGCAACAACTTCTTCTGGAACCTCTTCGGCTACGAATGGGAACTGACGAAGAGCCCGGCCGGCGCGCACCAGTGGACGCCGAAGCATGGCATGGGTGCCAACACCGTGCCGGACGCGCACGACAAATCCAAGCGCCATGCGCCGTCGATGCTGACGACCGACCTCGCCCTGCGCGTCGACCCGGCCTACGAGAAGGTCGCACGGCATTTCTACGAGAACCCGGATGCCTTCGCCGACGCCTTCGCCCGCGCCTGGTACAAGCTGACGCACCGCGACATGGGTCCGCGCGCCCGCTATCTCGGCCCGGAAGTGCCGGCCGAAGAGTTGATCTGGCAGGATCCGATCCCGGCCGTCGATCATCCGCTCGTCGACGCCAAGGATATCGCCGATCTCAAGGCCAGGGTCCTCGCTTCGGGCCTTTCGGTATCCGAACTGGTTTCGACCGCCTGGGCGTCGGCCTCGACCTTCCGCGGCTCGGACAAGCGCGGCGGCGCCAATGGCGCGCGCATCCGCCTTTCCCCGCAGAAGGACTGGCAGGTCAACCAGCCGGCGCAGCTGGCGAAGGTTCTCGAGGTCCTCGAAGGCATCCAGCGTAGCTTCAACGACGCCCAGTCCGGCGGCAAGAAGGTGTCGCTCGCCGACTTGATCGTGCTCGGCGGCGCCGCAGCGGTCGAGAAGGCAGCCAAAGCCGCCGGCCACGACATCGAGGTCGCCTTTGCGCCTGGCCGCATGGATGCGACGCAAGAACAGACCGATGTCGAGTCCTTCGCGGTTCTCGAACCGATCGCCGACGGCTTCCGCAACTACCAGCGGGCCCAGTACGCGGTTTCGCCGGAAGAGCTGCTGATCGACAGGGCGCAGTTGCTGACGCTGACCGCGCCGGAGATGACCGTGCTCGTCGGGGGCTTGCGCGTTCTCGGCGCGAACCACGGCCAGACCGCCCACGGCGTCTTCACCGATCGCCCGGAAACGCTCAGCAACGACTTCTTCGTCAACCTGCTCGACATGGGCACGGCCTGGACGGCGACGTCCGACGCGAAGGATGTCTTCGAAGGGCGTGACCGCAGAACCGGCGACGTCAAGCGGACGGCCACACGCATCGATCTCGTCTTCGGTTCGAACTCGCAGCTGCGGGCCATCGCCGAAGTCTACGGCCAGGCGGATGCAAAGGCGAAGTTCGTACGCGACTTCGTCGCGGCCTGGACCAAGGTGATGAACGCCGACCGTTTCGACCTCGTCTGACGGCTCGATCCGGCAACAGTACTAAGCTTGGTCCCGGCACCACGCCGGGACCTATCTGCCCAGCGGCTTCGCGAAACTGTCACCGGAGGTTGCAGACCGGTCTCGTCAATTGTGACGATGTGGCACACGTAAAACGTTCGCCTCCACGCATCTCCCTCAACCGAAATCCGACAAAATCAGCCTGTCGCCTCCCTCTGCCGTGAACGGACGATGGTCTGGCAAATCATTGCTTTTGTGACAAGTTCTCTCTGAACCCGCCTTTCGCGGGCATTTGCATCATCTTTGCAAGCCTCCGCTTAAATCAACCCATGATTGCGTGACTTGGCGCGGAGAACATGTTCTGATTTCAATGCACTGCCAAGGACTGATCTTATCTCCAGCTGTTTCGTTCAGGGGGAACGTTGCATGCGTCGTTCGAGAATTCCTGCCCTTTCACTATCATCAGCACTGCTTGTCGCGATCGGGTTTTCCGCGCAAACGGCATTGGCGCAGCAGGCGCCAGCCGTGGTCGTGGCGCCGGCCACCATCATGGACCTGCGCGAGAGCGTGGATCTGACGGGCAAGGTTACGGCGATCCAGAAGGTCGATATTCGCGCCCGCGTTTCGGGTTTCCTCGAGGCGGTCAACTTCACCGAAGGGCAGAAGGTGACGGCGGGCACGGAGCTCTACCGGGTGGAAGACGGCGCCTACCGCGCCGCCGTGCAGGAGATCGAAGGGCAGATCGAGGCAGCCGAAGCCGCCAAGGAATTCGCGATCCTCGAGCGCGACCGCGCCGAGCAGCTCCTCACCAGCAAGACGATCAGCCAAGCCAAGGTCGACGAAGCGCACGCGCAAGTCAGGAAAGCCGAAGGTGACCTGATCCGGCTCAAGGGCAGCAAGGACAACGCCGACCTCAACCTCTCCTATACGAAGATCACGGCGCCTTTCGACGGCATCGTCGGCCTGACGGCGGCCGATGTCGGCGCCCTCGTCGGCCCGGACAGCGGCGCGCTTGTGACGCTGACCCGGCTCGACCCGATCTATGTCCAGTTTCCAGTGGCGACCGCACTTTACCTCACCTATCGCGAACGGGTGGTGAAGGGCGAGATCAGCGGCGGTGCCAATGTCGGGCTCGGCCTTCCGAACGGCACCGAGTACAAGCAAAAAGGCACAATCAACTTTATCGCCAGCAACGTCTCGCAAGGGACGGACACGGTGACCGTGCGCGCCGAGTTCCCCAATCCGGACAGCATCCTGCTCGACGGTGCGTTGGTGCGGGTGATGCTCGAACAATCCGACAAGCAGGACGTGCTTGCCGTGCCGCAGCAGGCGGTCCAGCGTGACCAGCAGGGCGCCTTCGTTCTGGTGGTCGACGCCAGTTCCAAGGTCGAGCTTCGCCGCATCGACGTGTCACGCAACGCCCGTGGCCAGGCGGTCATCAGCAAGGGCCTCAAGGAAGGCGAGAACGTCATCACAGAGGGCGCCGGCAAGGTTCGTCCGGGCATCACCGTCGATGCGGCCACGGCAGCAGGTGGCTAAGCGATGATTTCAGAGATCTTTATCGATCGCCCGCGCTTCGCCACGGTCATTTCCATCGTGCTGACGCTGGCGGGTCTGCTTGCGCTCACCCGTCTGCCGATCGCCCAGTTCCCCGATATCGTGCCGCCGCAGGTGAGCGTCACCGCCAGTTATCCCGGCGCCGGCGCCGACGTGGTCGAAACCACCGTCGCCCAGCCGATCGAAAGCAAGGTCGTCGGCGTCGACGACATGCTCTACATGAAGTCGACGAGCGGCGCCGACGGCTCTTATACGCTGACCGTCACCTTCGCCGTCGGCACCGATCCTGATATCGCCACCGTCAACGTGCAGAACCGCGTGTCGCTCGCCGAGGCCGGCCTGCCCTCCGAGGTCAAGCAGAGCGGCGTCAGCGTGCGCAAGAAGTCCTCCGCGCTGATGCAGGTCGTCACGATCTTTGCAGCGGACGAGAAGCAGAACTTCGACAGCCTGTTCCTGTCCAACTACGCCACGATCAACGTGCTTGATACGGTCAAGCGCGTGCCCGGCGTCGGCGATGCCCAGCTCTTCGGCGCCCAGGACTACTCGATGCGCGTCGTACTCGACATCGACCGCATGACCAGCCTCGACCTGACGCCGACCGATGTGATCAATGCGCTGAAGGCCCAGAACGTCCAGGCCGCGATCGGCCGCATCGGCGCCCAGCCGATGACCGACGACCCGCTGTTCCAGCTCAATCTCCAGACGCAAGGGCGCCTCACCGATCCCAAACAGTTTGAGGACGTGGTTCTGAGGGCACGGCCCGACGGCTCCTATGTGCGCATCCGCGACGTCGCGCGCGTCGAACTCGGCGCCGCCAGCTCCGATTCCAACGCCCGGATCAATGGCAAGCCGGTCGCCATGATCGGCACCTACCAGGCGCCGGGCGCCAACGCGCTTGCTGCCGCCAGGGGCGTGCAGGACGCGATGGAACGATTGTCGAAATCCTTCCCGCCGGGCCTCACCTATTCGGTCTCCTACGACACAGCCCAGTTCGTCGAAGCCAGCGTCGACAACGTCGAGGAGACGCTGTTTGAGGCCTTCATCCTCGTCATCATCATCGTCTTCCTGTTCCTCGGAAACTGGCGGGCGACCCTGATCCCACTCGTTGCCGTTCCCGTCGCACTCATCGGCACCTTCGCCGTGCTGCTCGCCATGGGTTTCTCGCTCAATACCGTGTCGCTGCTTGCCATGGTGCTGGCGATCGGCATCGTCGTTGACGACGCGATCGTGGTCGTCGAAAACGTCGAGCGGGTGATGGAGGAAAATCCAGGCCTGTCGGCTGCGGAAGCGGCAAGGCGTGCGATGGGCGAAATCACCGGCGCCATCGTCGCCATCACGCTCGTGCTGCTCTCCGTCTTCGTGCCCGTCGCCTTCATTCCTGGCCTCAGCGGCCAGCTGTTCCAGCAGTTTGCCGTCGCCGTTTCGGTGTCGATGGTGATCTCGGCGATCAACGCGCTGACGCTCAGCCCGGCGCTCTGCGCGGTGCTCTTGAAACCCCATCATGGGCCGAAGCGCGGCATCCTCGGTTACATCTCGCGGACCATCGACAAGGGGCGTGACGGCTATGCCTTCGTCGCCGGACACATCGCCCGGCGCGCCATCATCGGCCTGGCACTGCTCGCGGTCGCCTTCGTCGCCACGGGCTTCCTCTTCAAGGTCGTGCCGACCGGCTTCCTGCCGGCGGAAGACCAGGGCGCGTTCTTCACGGAAATCCGTCTGCCGGAAGGCGCCTCCTACAACCGCACCGACGAAGTCGTGAAACAGGTCGAGACGATGCTCGGCGGCATCGAGGGCGTTGCCAACGTCATCACCGTCACCGGCTACTCCTTCCTCGACGGTTTGTCGAAGTCCAACTCGGCCTTCGCGATCGTCACGATGAAACCCTTTGCGGAACGCCTGAGCGAAGCGGCCGGCGTCGAGGCGGCGATCCGCACGACCATGGTCAAGGGCCAGGCGATCCGCGGCGCGCAGATCTTCGCCTTCAACCTGCCGCCGATCATGGGCCTCGGCACCGGCTCGGGCTTCGAGTACCAGTTGCTCGATCTGCAGGGCCGTTCCGTCGCCGATCTTTCGGCAACGGCGGGCGGCTTGATTATCGCCGCCAACCAGAACCCGGCGCTCGGGCCGACCTTCACCACCTATTCGGCAAGCTCGCCGCAGCTCTATCTCGATATCGACCGCGACCGCCTGCAGGCCCTCGGCGTTTCCGTGAGCGACCTCTTCACCACGCTGCAGGGCACGCTCGGCAGCTACTACGTCAACGACTTCAACCTCTTCGGCCGCACCTGGAAGGTGACGATGCAGGCGGCGCAAGCCGACCGCAACGCCGTCGACGACATCCAGCGCCTACACGTGCGCAATACGAGCGGCGACATGGTGCCGGTCGCCTCGGTCGCCAAGGTCGACTATATCGTCGGTCCCCAGTCGATCGTGCGCTACAACAATTATCGCTCGATCACGCTGAACGGCCAGCCGTCCGCCGGCCACTCCTCGGGCGAGGCGCTTGCCGCCATGGAAGCGTTGTCGGCCTCGACCCTGCCGCCCGGCTACAGCTACGAATGGACCGGAACGGCGTTGCAGGAGCTGGAGGCGGCGGGCAAGACCACCGCCATCCTGGCAATGGCCGTGCTGTTCGCCTACCTCTTCCTCGTCGCGCTCTACGAAAGCTGGACGATCCCCGTGCCGGTGCTCCTGTCGGTTGCCTTCGGCGTCTCAGGCGCGCTCTTGTCCGTGCTCGTCGCGGGTCTGTCCTTCGACATCTACGCCCAGATCGGCCTCGTCGTACTGATCGCGCTCGCCTCGAAGAACGCGATCCTGATCGTCGAGTTTGCCAAGGCGCACCGCGAGGCTGGAGCAAGCATCGTCGATGCGGCGATCGAGGGCGCCCGCGCCCGCTTCCGCGCCGTGATGATGACGAGCTTCGCCTTCATCGTTGGCCTGGTGCCGCTGGTGGTCGCCAAGGGCGCCGGCGAACTCAGTCGGCGCGCGGTCGGCACCGGTGTCGCTGGCGGCATGCTTGCCGCAGCGCTCGTCGGCATCTTCGTCATTCCGGCGCTCTACGTCGCTTTCCAGTGGCTGCGTGAGCGCGGCCACAAGCTCGTGGGCATTTCCCGGCATCCGGCCGTTGAAGGCGAAGCAGCGGAACGCAAGGCCGAGACGCCGGCCGGGCACTGACGGCCGGTCGAGTTCAAGCCGACAAAGGATCGTATCTCTCGTCTCAGCTTGACGCCCCTTGCGACCAAGTATCGGCGGCGCACCGCGCCGCCGTCTCGGGAAATCTCAAGCCGGCGCCGACAGGCGGATCCCCTGTTCGGCGAAGTAGGCTTCGAGGGCTTCCGGCATCGCTCGGTCCGCAACCACCGCCACATAGCTGTCCGGACGCAGCAGATAGGCGGCATCCCGCGCCAGGCCGGCGGCGGCCTGTTGCTCGCCCCATGGGAAGACGTGAAGCGGCATGTGCTTGGCCGCGCACCAAGCTCTTATGTCGTTATGCGCCTCGCCATAGACATGCACCTGCCAGGCGATGGCCGCCAGCGAAGCGTAATTGTCGAGGCCATTGATGCCTAGCCAGGGCAGCCGATCGCCACCCTGCACCCGGCCGCGCGCACTCCGGCTCAAGGGGCCGCCGCGATAGTTGAGCTGCGTCTGCGACAGGATGCGAAACAGGAATTCTCTGACACCGCCGACGCGGTAGGCGACACCAGTCAAGGCTGGGGCGACGTGGACGCGCAGGAAATCCGCGACGCTGCCCTCGGCCGTCACGAAGGTGAACAGCCGGTCGGTCGTTTCGACAAGCTGGCGGGCAAATGCGATCCGTTCGCCTTCATAGCTGGCGAGCAGGCGGTCCGGCGCCTGTCCCTTCAGCACCGCTGCAAGCTTCCAGGCCAGATTGATGGCGTCGCCGATGCCGGTGTTCATGCCCTGGCCGCCGACCGGACTATGCACATGCGCAGCGTCGCCGAGCAGAAACACGCGCCCGCGCCCGAAGCGATCGGCGACACGATGATGCACACGGTAGGTGGAGAACCAGTTGACCTTGTCGACGGTGAGGCGAAGGCTTTCGATGGCGCGATGGCTCACATCGGCGAAGGTGAGTGCGTCTGCATCCTCCCGCTTCTCCCGCACCAGACCGATGAGGCGGCCCCGCCCCTCGGCATAGGCGAGCAAGGCGACGAAATCACCGGTTTCGAGCGATATATGGGCTTCTCCATTCGCAGTCGCCCCACTCACTTCGACGTCAGCGACGTAAAAGGTCTGGTCGTAGGTTCCGCCGGCAAAATCGACCTCCAGTCCGTGCCGGACCGGCGAGCCCGCGCCGTCGCACCCGGCAAGATAATGCGCCGTGCAAACGTCCGAGCCGCCATCGGGCAACTGCAAGCGAGCGCTAACCCCGGCGGCGTCATGCTCGAACTCGACAAGCTCGGTCTGCCGCTCGACCTTGACGCCCAAGGCCGCCAGTCGGGCCTCGAGCAGCCGCTCGTGATGATCCTGCGGATAGACAAGAACGAAGGGATAGGGCGTCATTTTCCCGCCGGTCGGACTGAAGGATATCCGCGCCTTGACCTTGCCCTTCGCCCAGAGGCTGACCGAAGGGTTGCGGTGACCCGCCTCGAGCACGGCATCGGCCAGATCGAGCTGCCGGTAAAGCTCAAGCGTTCGCGCGTGCACCACCATCGCCCGCGATGTCGGGCCGGGACCAGCGTTCTTGTCGATGATGCGGACCTTGACACCCTGGGCGGTCAGCCAGAGAGCCAGCACCAGGCCGGTCGGTCCCGCGCCGGCGATCAGCACATCCTGTTTCACCCTGCTCTCCCCGCTCGCTCTGTCGGCGGCCCGGTCGCATCGGGATTTGGGTTTCTCCGCCCACAACGGCAGCCTACGCGCAGGCGACGGCAAATGCCAAGCAGCGCAGCGGATTCCGCCTTGTGCCTTGCCCGGCGGACGCGGCTGCGGATCAGCCGCGTGCCCTCAAATTGGCGATCAACTGCTGCTGGCCGACGCGGATCACCTGCTCCATCGCAACCCGTGCACCTTCCTCGTTGCGCAGGCGGATCTGCTCGACGATGCGGATATGCGCGACAGCGACGCGGTCGATCTCGGCGCCATCGGCGGCCGTGTTGCTCAATTGAAAGACACCCATCAGCGCCGCCTCGATCAGGCTGCCGACGGTCTGCATGAACGGATTGAGCGACGCTTCGAGCAGACGGAGATGGAATTCTAGATCGGCACGCGCCAGCGTCTGCGCGCTATGGCCGGCATCGCCCATGGCAACGGCCAGCCGCATCATCTGGGAAATATCCGCGTCCGTGGCGCGGCGTGCCGCCAGTCCGGCCGCATAGGGCTCGAGCGCCAGGCGGACCTCGCTGACATGGCGGAGAAACGCCTCATCGACGCCGGCCCGGAAATGCCAGGAAAGCACGTCGCCATCGAACAGGTTCCAGTTTGCCTGCGGCATCACGCGCGTGCCGATGCGAGCGCGGGCGACAATCAGCCCCTTGGCGGCAAGTGTCTTCATCGCCTCGCGCAGGACCGTGCGCGAAACGTTGAAGCGTGCCGCCAGCTCCACATCGCCCGGCAGGATATCCCCGACAGCGAATTCCCCTCCGACCACCGCCTGGCCGAGTTCCTCGACCACGAGCCGGTGGCTCGTGCGTTTGCGCGGCTGATGGGGGGACGGCCACATCGCGCGACCCTTGCCTCACGCCCGCTGCTGGCGCTGGCGCGAAACGAAGATGATACCCTTCTGCAGCAGGATAAAAGCAAAGAGCAGAAGGCCGATCAGGATCTTCGTCCACCAGCTCGACAGCGATCCGTCAAAGGTGATGTAGGTCTGGATCAACCCTTGAATGAGGATGCCCACCAGCGTGCCGGCAACAAAGCCCGAACCACCGGTCAAAAGCGTGCCCCCGATGACGACCGCGGTGATGGCGTCGAGCTCGACGCCGACGGCGGCAAGGGAATAGCCGGCCGAGGTGTAGAGCGAAAAGACGATGCCGGACAATCCCGCAAGCAGGCCCGAGAGCGCATAGATGCGGATCGTCGTCGCCGCAACCGGCACGCCCATCAGTCGCGCCGTCGCCGTGCCGCCGCCGAGCGCATAGACATTGGTGCCGAAGCGTGTGCGGTGCGCGATCAGGATACCGATCGCGAAGACGAGCAACATCAGGCCGCCAATCAGGGTGATGCGCCCGCCGCCCGGCAGCTTGAAGTAGAGCGCCTTCAAGGTCGCGTAGAAGGGATGCTTGATCGGAATGCTGTCGATCGACAACACGAAGGCCATGCCCCGCGCCAAGAACATGCCCGCCAGCGTGACGATGAACGGCGGCATTTCCAGATAGTGGATGATCGCCCCCATCGCGGCGCCGAAGAGCGTCGCGATCGCCAGAACCATCGCGAAGGCAATGAGCGGGTGGATGCTCGTGTGTTCCAGCACTACGGCGAGAAACACGCCGGTAAAGGCGATCACCGAGCCGATCGAAAGATCGATGCCGCCGGAGATGATGACGAAGGTCATGCCGACAGCGGCAATGCCGAGGAAGGCGTTGTCCGTCAGAAGGTTGCCGATGACACGCGTCGACAGCATGTTCGGATATTGCGCCACGCAAAGCGCGTAGCCGAGCAGGAAGATCACGAGCGTTGCCGTGAGCGGAAGATATTTCGGCTTCATTTTGCGGCTCGCTCGCTCGGGTTTCTCGCACCGCGCGCCGGCACGAGGAAGGCAAAGGCCGTGCGGAAGCGCGGCGACTGAAGCACCAGGATGAAGACGATGATCGCGGCCTTGATGATCAGGTTGAACTCTGGCGGGAAGCCGGAGAGAAGAATGCCGGTGTTGATCGCCTGGATGATGATCGCGCCGAGCACCGATGCGGCGATGCTGAAGCGGCCGCCGAGCAGCGACGTGCCGCCGACAACGACCGCAAGGATGGCATCGAGCTCCAGCCACAGACCGGCATTGTTGGCATCCGCACCGCGGATGTCAGCGGCGGCGATAATGCCGGCGATGGCAGCGCAGAGACCGGAAAGCACATAGGCGGCGATCAACAGCACAGGCGTCAGCACCCCGGACAGCGTGCTCGCCTGGCGATTGACACCGATCGCCTCGATCAGCATGCCGAGCGCCGTCCGCCTTACGAGCAGCGCAGTCAATATGCCGAATATCAACCAGATCACCACCGGCATCGGCAGGCCGGCAAAGGAACCGCTGCCGATGAAGACGAGGCCGGGGTCGTTGAAGGTCAGGATCGCCCCCTCGGTGATGAGCTGGGCGACGCCGCGGCCGGCGACCATCAACACCAGCGTCGCGATGATCGGCTGGATGTCGAGCACCGCGACCAGCACCCCATTCCAGAGACCGCAAAGGATACCGACGCCAAGCGTGATCAGCAGCGTCGCGGCGAGCGAGTGTCCCGACGTGATCGCCGCGGCGGCCGTTGCGCCGCAGATCGCCATGACCGCGCCAACCGAGAGGTCGATGCCCTTGGTGGCGATGACGACCGTCATGCCGATTGCCAAAAGCACCACCGGCGCGCCGCGATTGAGGATATCGATGAGGCTGCCATAGAGGCGGCCATTCTGGATCTGCAGGTTGAGGAAGCCGGGAAACACCAGTGATACCGCCGCGACGATTATGCCGAGCGCAATCAGCTGCGGCAGCAACCGGTTGAAATAGAGCCTGAGGAACGACGTCACGACGTCCTCCTTTCATTGGTTGCGGCGATCGCTTCGACGATCTCACTGGCTGTGATGCGGCTGCCGTCGAGTTCGGCGACATGGGCGCGATCGCGAAGCACGATGACCCGGGTGCTGTAAGCGACCAGTTCCTCGATCTCCGAGGAGACGACGATCAGGGACAGGCCCTTCTCGCGCAGCGCCTCGATCAGCTTGACGATTTCCGCATGGGCGCCGACATCGATGCCGCGCGTCGGCTCGTCGAGGATCAGGAATTCGGGCTCGGTCGCGAGCCAGCGCGCGAGGATCGCTTTCTGCTGGTTGCCGCCGGACAGAAGCTTGATCGGCTTCTCCCGATCGGCCGTGCGGATATCGAGCGCGCGGATATAGTGGTCCGCCAGCCGGTTCTGCTCCGCCCGCGAGATCGGCCGCGTCCAGCCTCGGCGGGCCTGCAGCGCCAGCACGATGTTTTCGCGCACCGAGAGATCGCCGATAATGCCCGAAGTCTTGCGATCCTCCGGGCAGAAGCCGAAGCGATGGCGAATGGCAGCGCGCGGCGACGCAAGGTCGACCGCACGACCATCGATCTCGGCCCCGCCGCTGTCGGCGCGATGGGCGCCGAAGAGAAGCTCGGCGGTCTCCGTCCGTCCGGAGCCGAGCAGGCCGGCCATGCCGACCACTTCGCCGGCCCGGACATCGAGGTCGAAGGGTCGGACGCGCCCCTTGCGGCCGTAGTTTCGGAAGCGGTAGCGCAACGGCCCTTGCCGGACCTCAGCGCGCGGCGCGTGGATTTCCGCCGCCAGCTCGCGGCCGATCATCATCGCAATCAGCTCGCGGCGATCGAGATTGGCGGTTTCACGCGTTCCGACGAGCTGCCCGTTCCTAAGCACGGTAATCCGGTCGGAAATCTCATAGACCTGTTCGAGGAAGTGGGTGACGAATACGATGCCGAGCCCGCGTGCCTTGAGGCGCCGGATAATGCGGAACAGCATCGCCACCTCATGCGCATCGAGGCTCGCCGTCGGCTCGTCGAGGATCAGCACCTTGCCGGAGAGATCGACGGCGCGGGCAATGGCGACCACCTGCTGGATCGCCACCGAATAGCTGGCGAGATCGCGGGTGACGTCGATGTCGAGTTCATAATCGGCAAGCAGATCCCGAGCCCGCCGATTCATGGCACGGGCGTCGACCATGCCGAAGCGGCGCGGCTGGCGCCCGAGGAAGAGGTTCTCGGCAACCGTCAGGTTCGGCAGCAGGTTGACCTCCTGATAGACCGTGCCGATGCCGAGCGCCTGGGCTTCGAAGGTGTCGCGCGGATCAACCTCGGCATCGTCGAGCAGGATGGCGCCGCCGTCGCGACGATAGGCGCCGGTCAGGCATTTGATCAGGGTCGACTTGCCGGCACCGTTTTCGCCAAGCAGCGCATGAACCTCTCCGCGCCTGAGGTGAAAATCGACCTTGTCGAGGGCTCTGGTCCCCGGAAAAGTCTTTTCGATCCGGATCGCCTGGAGAATGTGGTCATTGGTCTGCATCGATACCGTCTCCGCGATGCTGGTATCTACTGACGAGAAGCACAGCGCCTAGCTGCGGCAAGCTGTGCTCTTCAGACGGAAACTCGGGAAAGAGCGTGGCCCGCGCGAGAAGCAGCGCGGGCCACGGCCGACGTCAGTAGCCGAGGCCCTTCTTTTCCTCGTAGACCTTCAGCGGCTCGTCGGCTTGCGTATAGAGCTTCGATTCCGTCTGGATCCACTTCGGCGGCGCGGTGCCGTCCTTCTGGAAGGCGGCAAGCGCATCGAATGCGGGACCGGCCATGTTCGGCGTCAGCTCGACCGTGGCATTGGCTTCGCCGGCTGCCATCGCCTGGAAGATGTCCGGAACGGCATCGATCGACACGACAAGGATGTCCTTGCCCGGCTTCAGGCCGGCTTCCTTGATCGCCTGGATGGCGCCGACGGCCATGTCGTCGTTGTGGGCATAGAGCGCGCAGATGTTCTTGCCGCCGTCCTCAGCCTTGAGGAAGCTTTCCATGACTTCCTTGCCCTTGGTGCGGGTAAAGTCGCCGGTCTGGCTGCGGATGATCTTCAGGTTGTCGTGGCCGGATAGCGCCTGTTCAAATCCCTTCTTGCGGTCGATCGCCGGCGAGGAGCCGGTCGTGCCCTGAAGCTCGACGACGTTGCAGGGCTTGCCCGCGGTCGTGTCGACCAGCCATTTGCCGGCAACATTGCCCTCATGCACGAGGTCGGACGTGACGGCCGTCAGGTAAAGCTCATTCGACGAATCGACCGTGCGGTCGAGCAGGATGACCGGAATTTCCGCGTCCTTGGCTTCCTGCAGCACTTCGTCCCAGCCGGTTGCAACCACTGGCGCCACGAGGATGGCATTCACCCCTTGCGCGATGAAGGAGCGGATCGCCTTGATCTGGTTTTCCTGCTTCTGCTGTGCGTCAGCAAATTTGAGGTCGATGCCGCGCTGTTCGGCCTGCTGCTTGGTCAGTGTCGTCTCGGCGGCGCGCCAGCCGGACTCCGAGCCGATCTGCGAAAAGCCGACGACCAGATCGGCCGCGGATGCGCTGCCAAACGTGCAGGCAGCAAGGATCGTTGCACTCGCAAGTGCCTTGGCGATTTTCATGATTTCCTCCCAAAGAAAGCTGCCTCCACGCAGCCATCGAGAAAAAATCATATAATATTACTTTTGTAAACGGGCACATCTCGCCTGTCGTGCGCAACGTGCCTATTTTTTTGGAGAGGTTGGCGCGGCGGGCTGAAGCGCCAGCCCCCCAACTGCGAGTTTCAGAAAGCCGATGTCAGGCAAAACAGCCTGGCTGCTGCGCTCTAGGCTTTCGCCAGCAAGGTTCCGGCGGCGCTCGCGAGCATGACGAGGGCCACGCCGAAGATCTGGTTGAGGGAAAGCGCCTGACCCAGCACGATGAAGCCGGCAACCGCGCCGATCGCCGGCTCCAGGCTCATCAGGATGCCGAAGGCCGATGGCTGCATGCGCCGCAGCGCCATGAATTCGAGCGCATAAGGCAGCAGCGGCACCAGGATGGCAAGCCCGGCCGTCATCAAGAGCATGTCGAAGGAGAAGCCGGACTGCGCCTGAGACAGGCCGAACGGAGTCGCAAAGAGCGCGGCAAACAGCAGCGAAACAGCGAGCCCTTCCAGTCCCTTGAAGCGTTGGCCAGCCTGCTTCATCAGGATGATGTAGCCGGCCCAGCCGATCGCCGCACCGAAGGCGAACAGAAGCCCGCGCGTATCTGCGACCCAGGAGGAACCGTCCCAGGAGAGGCAGAGCACGCCGGCCGCAGCGATAACGGGACAAAGCAGGCGCCAGCCACGGCCGCCGAAAACGGCAGCGACCGTCAGAGGACCGAGAAACTCGATCGCCACGGCAAGGCCGAGGGGAATGCGGGCGATCGCCGCGAAGAAGCAGAGCGTCATCACCGCCATCGTCGCGCCGAGCGAAAGCGCGGAAATCCATTGCGCCCGGGTGTAGCGGAGAAAAGGCGGGCGGACGAGGATGAGCAGGAAGGCGGCCGCCCAGGATAGCCGCAGCCAGGTTGCGCCAAAGGCTCCGACGCTTTCCATGGCGGGCTTCGAAAGGGCTGCGCCAAACTGCACGCTCGACATCGAGAGCAGGCAGAAGACGATGGCGAGTGTGACGCGCCCGTTGGTGTCATCCGTCGCACCCGGTTCGCTCCACGCGCTATCCGCTGTCGTCTCTGTTTCCGCCATGTCCGTTCTCCCCTTGGGCTTGAACAGACATAACAATCCCGGCACAATAAGGAACGCTAATAATTGTGATACCTTCATAAGGGATCGTTATATGCATGATCTGGATATCGCCCTTTTGCGCGCCTTCGTCGTGACCGCCGAATGCGGCAGCGTCAGCGGCGCTGCGCAGCGGCTGGCCAGGACGCAAGCGGCCGTCAGCATGCAGTTGCGCCGGCTGGAGGACGATCTCGGCGCCAAGCTCCTGAACCGCAATGCAAGGGGCATGGACCTGACCGAAGCCGGGCATGTGCTGCTGCCCTATGCCCAGAAGATGTTGGGCCTGAGCGCCGGCGCCCGGCGGGCGCTTGCCGGGCAGGCCGTCCAGGGACCGATCCGCTTCGGCATGATCGAGGATATCGCGGTCGGCTCGCTACCAAAAGCGTTGCAACGGTTTGCCGAATGCCATCCGAATGTCGCGCTCGAACTGACGGTGACCGAAAGCACCGTGTTGTCGGAGAGGCTCTCGCAGGGCCGGCTCGATGTCGCGATCGGCGATCCGGCGCTGATCCGCGGCGAGCCGATCCTTACCTGGCGACTGCCGCTCCGATGGGTCGCGGCGCGCGGTTTCGAGGTGCCGGCGGAAGGGCCTCTGCCACTCATCACCTTCGACGGCGTCTGCACCTGGCGGCAGAAGATGATCGAGGCGCCGAAGGGCGGGGATCGCCCCTGGCGCACGGTGCTGACGAGCGCCAGCCTGTCTTCCATCCAGTCGATGATCGAGGCGGGCCTCGGCATAGCCGTTCTCCTCGATCTCAACATCCGTCCCAACACGATGCGGGTTCTCGGCGGTGAAGAGGGTCTGCCCCCTGCCCCGGTGATCGAGCTGGGGCTTTTCGCCGCCGACGATCAGGGTCTGGCGTCCCGCCCGGTCTCGGCTCTTTGGGCGTTTCTTTCCGACGAACTGCAAGCGCAGGCCTTGGCAATCGGCCGCGCGGCGTGACCACGCGCGGTTGCGTCCCGTTCCATGAACGAAATAAGACGCCCAGCGATTGAAAAACCCCAGGCAAAATTTTACTAAATAAAAATTGCGCCGCGCCCGAAAGGAGGGCCGCGGCGGCGGGCGGGACGTTGGACATGGTAACAATCAAGGAAATCGCTTCGGCTGTCGGGGTCTCTTCGGCGACTGTTTCTCGGGTGCTGAATTACGATCCGACCCTCTCGATCTCCACCAAGAAGCGACAGGCGATCATCGAAACGGCCGAGGCGCTGAATTACGCCACCCCGCGCAACCGCGGCCGCGGCGCCGGGGCAATGCAGGGCCTGAAATTCGCGCTGGTGCACTTCCTTCAACCCGCCCAGGAACTGATCGACCCCTATTATGTCGGCGTCCGGCTCGGCATCGAAAACCGCTGTCAGGCGCTGAAGATCGAGGTGGTCAAGGTCTTCCACAACGGCAACCTGCCGGAGGCCGCGATCCTGCAGGGCGCCAGCGGCGTCGTCGCCGTCGGCCACCATTATGGCGAAGAGGTCCATTGGCTGCGCCGGCACAGCCGCCATCTGGTCTTTGCGGACTTTGCCCCCGACGATGACGTCGACGACAGCGTGATGAGCGACGTCTCGATCGCGATGAACCGCCTGCTCGACGGCGTTTACGGCATGGGCTACCGCCGCATCGGCTTTCTCGGCTGGATCGACGCTTTCAGAGACAAGGACGACATCCATTCGGAGCGTCGCTGCCGCGCCTTCATACAATGGATGACGAAGGCCGGCCTCTACGATCCCGAACTCTGCATGGTCGAAAAGCTGACGCCCGATAGCGGCTATACGCTCGCCAAGGCGATGCTGTCGAAGCCCAATCCGCCCAAGATCCTCGTCACCTGCAACGACAATATGGCGATCGGCGCTTACCGCGCGATTCACGAAATGGGCCTGCGGATCCCCGACGATGTTGCCGTGGCGAGTTTCAACGACATTCCTGTCGCCCAGTTTCTCGGGCCGCCGCTTTCGACGGTGAAGATCCCCGCCGAAGTGATCGGCGAGACCGCCGTTGACCTCCTGGTCGAGCGGCTGACCGGGCGAGACGTGGCCAAGAAGGTGATCCTCGGAACCGAGATGGTCTGGCGCGGCAGCACGATGGCGAGAGCCGCCGCTCCCGGTGCGTAAAACGGTCGGTAAAAAACGCGTGGTAAAAATTTACTGAAATATTGCCTTCTCCAGAATTTTGCGAAATACTCCGCGCCGAGACTAGGAGGAACGTCTCGGGGAACGAATTTCGAGGGAGGAGAAACTATGGACACGCGTACCTATCTGCCGCGCTTTGCCGCCATCGCGCTTGCAGGCGCCAGCTTCTTGGCCGTCACGGCCGCCGAGGCCAAGGAAATCACCATCTGGTGCTGGGATCCGAACTTCAACGTCGCGATCATGAAGGAGGCCGGCGCGCGCTACACCAAGACGCACCCGGACGTGACCTTCAACATCGTCGATTTCGCCAAGGCCGACGTCGAGCAGAAACTGCAGACCGGCCTCTCGTCCGGCACCGCAGACGCCCTGCCCGATATCGTTCTCATCGAGGACTACGGCGCGCAGAAATATCTGCAGTCCTTCCCCGGCGCCTTCGCGCCGCTCTCCGGCACCGTCGATTACTCCGGCTTCGCTCCCTACAAGGTCGAGGTGATGACGCTGGATGGCCAGGTCTACGGCATGCCATTCGATTCCGGCGTCACCGGCCTCTACTACCGCAAGGACTATCTGGAGCAGGCCGGCTTCAAGCCGGAGGACATGCAAGGCATCACCTGGGATCGCTTCATCGAGATCGGAAAGCAGGTCGAAGCCAAGACCGGCAAGAAGATGATGGGTCTCGACCCGACCGACGCCGGGCTCGTGCGCATCATCATGCAATCGGCCGGGCAATGGTATTTCGACAAGGAAGGCAAGACGAACATCACCGGCAACGCGGCGCTGAAGGCGTCGCTTGAAACGGTCGGCAAGATCATGGCCGCCAACATCTACAAGCCCGCCGCCGGCTGGGCCGACTGGGTCGGCACCTTCACGTCCGGCGATGTCGCCACCGTCATCACCGGCGTCTGGATCACCGGCACCGTCAAGGCGCAGCCGGACCAGTCGGGCAAATGGGGCGTGGCGCCGATCCCGGCGCTTTCGATCGACGGCGCGACGCACGCCTCGAACCTCGGCGGCTCGAGCTGGTACGTGCTTGAAAGCTCAGCCGAGAAGGCCGAAGCGATCGACTTCCTGAACGAGGTCTACGCCAAGGACGTCGACTTCTACCAGACGATCCTTACGGACCGCGGCGCCGTCGGCTCACTGCTCGCTGCCCGCGGCGGGGCCGCCTATGGCGAGGCCGATGCCTTCTTCGGTGGCGAAAAGGTCTGGCAGAACTTCTCCGACTGGCTCGCGAAGGTCCCCTCGGTCAACTACGGCGTCTTCACCAACGAGGCGGACACGGCCGTTACCGCACAGCTTCCGGCACTGCAGCAGGGAACGCCCGTCGACGACATCCTGAAGGCGATCGACGCCGAGGTCAGCGCACAGGTCCAGTAATCGCCGCGGCGATTATCTGCATTGCTCCTGGCCGCGGTAAACACGCCGCGGCCAACGGCTCCTGCTATCCATGGGGATGATGATGGCTCTCGCGCGTCGCGGCGGCATCGGCCGATATTACAACGTCAATGGCTGGCTCTTCGTCGCGCCGGCACTCGGGCTGATCGCCCTTTTCATGATCTATCCGATCGTCTGGTCGCTGTGGATGTCGTTCCAGTCCGGCCGCGGCATGATGCTGAAATTCGCCGGCTTTTCGAACATCATCCGCCTCTGGAACGATCCGGTCTTCATCAAGGCACTGACGAACACGCTGACCTATTTCGTCGTGCAGGTGCCGATCATGATCCTGCTGGCGCTGATTCTGGCGTCGCTGCTCAACAATCCGAAACTCGTCGGCCGCGGCTTCTTCCGCACCGCCATCTTCCTGCCCTGCGTCACCTCGCTGGTTGCTTATTCGGTGCTGTTCAAGGGCATGTTCGCGCTCGACGGGATCGTCAACTCGACGCTCGAGGCGATCGGCCTCATCGCCTCGCCGATCCCGTGGCTGACCCATCCCTTCTGGGCGAAGGTGCTCGTCATCCTCGCCATCACCTGGCGCTGGACCGGCTACAACATGATCTTCTATCTCGCGGCGATGCAGAACATCGACAAGTCGATCTACGAGGTCGCGCGGATAGACGGCGTGCCTGCCTGGGCGCGTTTCACCCACATCACTATCCCGCTGTTGAAGCCCGTCATTCTGTTCACGACGATCATCTCGACGATCGGCACGATCCAGCTCTTCGACGAGGTCTATAACCTCACCGAAGGCAAGGGCGGACCGTCCAACGCCACGCTGACCCTGTCGCTCTATATCTACAACCTGACCTTCCGCTTCATGCCGAATTTCGGCTACGCGGCGACGGTGTCCTATGTGATCGTGGTGCTCGTCGCCCTGCTCGCCTGCCTGCAATTTTTCGCGGCACGGGAGCGCGACCGATGAACAACGGAACCACACGTATCGTCGGCACCATCGTCACCTACGGCTTCGTCGGGCTGATGGCCTTTCTCTCGATCTTTCCCTTCGTCTGGATGCTGCTCGGCGCGACCAATTCTTCGATCGACATCATCAAGGGCAGGATGATGCCGGGCAGCGCGCTTGCCACCAACATCGCCACTTTCTTCACCCAGGTGAACGCACCGCTGGTCTTCTGGAATTCGGCCAAGATCGCCATTCTCGCGACGGTGCTGACGCTCGCCGTGTCGTCGTTGGCTGGCTACGGCTTCGAGATGTTCCGCTCGCGCCACCGCGATAGGATCTACAGCGCCCTTCTGTTGACGATGATGATCCCGTTTGCCGCGCTGATGATTCCGCTGTTCATCATGATGGGCAAGGCGGGGCTGATCAACACGCACCTCGCTGTCGTGCTGCCGACCATCGGCTCTGCCTTCGTCGTCTTCTATTTCCGCCAGACCACCAAGGCCTTCCCGTCGGAACTGCGGGACGCCGCAAAGGTCGACGGGCTCAAGGAATGGCAGATCTTCCTGTTCATCTATGTGCCGGTCATGCGCTCGACCTATGCGGCGGCCTTCATCATCGTCTTCATGACGGCGTGGAACAACTATCTCTGGCCGCTGATCGTGCTGCAGTCGAACGAGCAGAAGACGATCACGCTGGTCATCTCCTCGCTCGCTTCCGCCTACTACCCCGACTACGGCGTCGTCATGGTCGGCACCATTCTCGCGACACTTCCCACCCTCGCCGTCTTCTTCTTCATGCAACGCCAATTCGTCCAGGGAATGCTGGGCTCAGTCAAATAGGAATGATCATGCGTTCTGTTACCTCTTTCAACGATACCTGGACTTTCTCCGAAGGCTTCGATGCGGCAAGCGCTGGCCGGCTGCAGGCAGGCAAATCGGTCAGCCTGCCGCACAATGCGGTGGAATTGCCGTTCAACTATTTCGACGAGGCATCCTATCAGCGCGCCTTCACCTATCAGAAGGTGCTTACCTGGCGTCGCGAGTTCCACGGCCGCGAGGTCTCGCTCGTGTTCGACGCCGCCATGGCCGACGCCGTCGTCTATCTCAACGGCGAGGAGATCATCGCCCACAAGGACGGTTACACGCCCTTTGAAGCAAGACTGACGGATAAGCTGCGGGAAGGCGACAACCTGATCACGGTCAAGATCGACGGCAGCGAAAACCCTGAGATCCCGCCCTTCGGCGGCCGCATCGACTATCTCACCTATGCCGGCATCTATCGCGACGTCTGGTTGAAGGTCACCGATGCCGTTTCGATCGCCAATCTCAAGATCGAAACCCGCGATGCGCTCAGCGATGCCAAGTCCGTCTCGATCCGCTGCGATCTCGGCAATCCGCAAGGCGTCAACTTTGCCGGCACGGTCACGGCACTCCTCAAGGACGCGAACGGCAAGGTGCTGGCGGAAGCAGCCGGTGAAAGCCGCGGCGAGAGCGTCACCCTTGAGATCACGGGCCTGAAGGGCCTCTCGCTCTGGGATATCGACAGCCCCGTTCTCTATGAAGTGGAAGCGCAGCTGCGCAGCGATCGCGGCAGCGACCGGCTGTCGTCACGCTTCGGCTTCCGCACCGCCGAGTTCACCACGGATGGTTTCAAGCTCAACGGACGGCCGCTGACAATCCGCGGCCTCAACCGCCATCAGGCTTTCCCCTATGTCGGCTACGCCATGGGCCGCACGGCGCAGGAGCGCGATGCCGAGATCCTGAAGAACACGCTGCATTGCAACCTCGTGCGCACCTCGCATTATCCGCAATCCAAGTGGTTCCTCGACCATTGCGACCGCATCGGCCTGCTCGTCTTCGAGGAAATCCCCGGCTGGCAGCATATCGGCGGCGAGGGCTGGAAACAGGAGGCGATCCAAAACGTCCGCCGCATGATCGAGCGCGACTGGAACCACCCGTCGATCATCATCTGGGGCGTGCGCATCAACGAATCCCAGGACTCGCATGATTTCTACGTCGAGACCAACCGGCTCGCACGCGAACTCGACCCCACGCGCCAGACCGGCGGCGTGCGCTACATTACCGACAGCGAATACCTCGAAGACGTCTACACCATGAACGACTTTATCCTCGGCAACGAGGAACTGCCGGGCGCAAACCGCCCGCGCACGGCGCTACGTCCGCAGCAGGAATGCACCGGGCTCACCCGCAAGGTGCCCTATCTCATCACCGAATTCGGCGGCCACATGTTTCCGACGAAGATCTACGACCAGGAACAACGGCAGGCAGAGCATGTGCGCCGGCACCTGGAAGTGCTGAACGCGGCCTATGGCGACCCAAGCATTTCAGGCGCCGTCGGCTGGTGCATGTTCGACTACAACACCCACAAGGACTTCGGCTCCGGCGACCGGATCTGCTATCACGGTGTCATGGACATGTTCCGCCAGCCGAAATTCGCGGCTTATGTCTATGCCAGCCAATGCGAACCGTCGGAGGGCGTGGTGATGAAGCCGGTCACCTTCTGGGCACGCGGCGAGCGCAACATCGGCGGCGTGCTGCCCTTGATCGTGCTCACCAACTGCGACGAGGTCGAGCTGAAATACGGATCGCTCGTCAAGCGCGTCGGCCCCGACCGCGAGAACTTCCCGCATCTGCCGCACCCGCCCGTCGTCATCGACCATCGCCACTTCACCAAGGACGAACTCGGCGTCTGGGGCATGAAGTGGGAAGACGCAGCCTTCACCGGCTTTATCGACGGCGAGCCCGTCGCCAACCTGCGCATGGTCGCCGATCCGGTGCCGACGGCGCTGGAAGTCGTCCCCGACAGCACGGCGCTTCGGGCCGAAGGGCGCGACAGCGTGCGGGTGATCGTGCGGGCGCTCGATCAGGCCGGCAACATCCTGCCCTTCCTCAATGACGCGGTCGACGTGACAGTCACCGGCCCTGCCCGCCTGCTCGGCCCCGATCGCCTGATCTTCCAGGGCGGTTCGACCGGCTTCTGGCTGGAAACGACGGGTGCTGCCGGCGGCATCGCCGTCGCGGTGACCTCGACGCGGCTTGGAACCGTAAGGCTGGAGCTTTCGGCGGTGTCGGACGAGGCGGCGGCTGCATGAGCGAACTCCAACTTAAGCACGTCAGAAAGTCCTATGGCAACTTCGAGGTCATCAAGGGTGTAGACCTCGACATCAAGACCGGTGAGTTCGTCGTCTTCGTCGGGCCATCCGGCTGCGGCAAGTCGACCCTGCTTCGGATGATCGCCGGACTGGAGGAGATCACGTCAGGTGATCTCACGATCGGCGGCGAGCGCATGAACGATGTCGATCCGTCGAAACGCGGCATCGCCATGGTGTTCCAGTCCTATGCGCTCTACCCGCATATGACGGTTCGGGAGAACATGGGTTTCGCGCTGCGATTTGCCGGCGTGCCGAAGGCCGAGATCGCACAACGCGTCGGCGAAGCCGCGAACATCCTGGAACTCGGGCCGCTGCTCGACCGCAAGCCAAAACAGCTTTCGGGCGGCCAGCGCCAGCGCGTGGCGATCGGCCGGGCGATCGTGCGGCACCCGAAGATCTTTCTCTTCGACGAGCCGCTCTCGAACCTCGATGCGGAACTGCGCGTGCACATGCGCATCGAGATCGCCAGGCTGCACAAGAAGCTTGCAACGACAATCATCTACGTCACCCACGATCAGGTCGAGGCGATGACGCTTGCCGACAAGATCGTCGTCATGCGCGGCGGTGTGGTCGAGCAGGTAGGCTCGCCGCTCGACCTCTACGACGATCCGGCCAATCTCTTCGTCGCCGGTTTCATCGGTTCGCCGAAGATGAACTTTTTGAAGGGGATCGTCGAAACAAACGCGGGCGGGGAGAAACATGTCCGCCTGGCGGATTTCGGCAATGCGACGCTGCCGATTGCGGTCAAGGACGTAACGCCCGGCAGCACCGTGACCATCGGCATTCGCCCCGAGCATTTCGGCGACAGCGGCTCGGCGAGCCTCGATTTGACGATCGACATGCTGGAGCATCTGGGCGGCGAGACCTTTGCCTATGCCCGGCACGGCGACGGCGAACTGATCATCATCGAAACAAAAAACGGCCGCGGCCTGAAGTCCGGCGATAGCATCGCCGCCCGTTTCGAACCCACAGCCGCTCTGGTGTTCGACGCAGACGGCAGGCGCCTGCGCTAGAAGCTATCCACCATAGGAGGGCGGCGCCATCTGCGAAGATGGCGCCGTTCGTCGTTGTCACGGGAACATGCCCTTCGGTGTCTCACCCTTCAGAAAGGGCTCGATGAAAGCCTCCAACAGTTCCGTCTGGTTGATGACGGCGGTGTGCGACGTCGCCGGCAGGATCGCGAGCCGCGAAGGCGATAGCGGCTTTCCCATGTCGCCCATGGCGCCGCCACCAAGCAGGCGGAACAGTGCCACCGTGTGCTCCAACGTCGCCACATCGGCATCGCCGGCGATGACGAGAACCGGGGTCTTCAGTGCCTTGACATCCGCCTCCCAGGCCATCGGTTCTTTTTCGAGCTGGATCAGCTTCTTGACCAGATCGGGAAACCCATCCGGATTGGCGGCGAGCTTGCGGTAGTCTTCGGCAAAGGGCATGCCGACGAACATCTCGACAGTCATCTGCGGGATGAATGCTTTGAATTCCGGCTGCCAGCCCTCGGCATCGTAGCCGACGGACGCGGCGGCTAGCTTGTTCACCTTGTCCGGATGGCGGATTGCCAGCTGCAGGCCGGCAGCCGCACCCATTGAGTAGCCGAAGACATCGGCCTTCTCCAGCTTCACCGCATCCATGAAGGCGGCGACGTCGTCCGCGAGGTTCGGATAGGTGATCGGGCGATCGATATCGGTGGTGCGGCCATGGCCCTGGAACTCGATTGCATAGACCTTGTGGGTCTCGGCCAGCTTCGGGATGATCGCACCCATCGAGGGAATGTTCATGTAGGCGCCGTGTAGCACGACCAGCGGCTCGCCCTCGCCCGAGACCTCGTAATACATCTTCATGCCGTTGACTTCGACGGTCTCAGCCTCGGCAAAGGCCGTGCCGGACATGAGCAGGGCGCCAGCGATCAAAGCGGTACGAAACATTCTCAATCTCCTTGTTGTCAGCGCGGTTGAGCACCGCCTTCGAGATTAAGACGCATGACGTCGTCATCTCCCGACATCGACAGCCAAGAAAATTTCGCGCATTCGTTGCAGTGCCCAGCAAACGCGTCGCGCCTTGGTCCGCCGGCGCTTCAGCCTGACGGGTTGAGGCTCACCCGCAGGGGCGCGAACTGCGATACGGCAAAATCCATGAGCTTTCGCACCCGCGGCAATTCACGTAATTCCGGGTGAACACCGAGCTTCAGCGGCAGAACCGGCGCGGCAACGCCGAGGTTAAGGGCCACGAGGCCATTCCGGCCGGCGGCGATAAAGTGCGGCAGCGTGGCAAGTGCCTGTCCGGTTTCAACCGCACTCAATTGCGAGCGGATCGAATTCGTGCGCAGCAGCACTCTCGCCTCCGGTAAAAGATCTTTCAGCCAGGTCGAGAGCGATACCCGCACAGGCACCTCCACCAGCTCGACAATCGTCTGGTTCCTGCCTTCGCCCGCAACATCCGGATGGCCGAAACGATCAAGGTAGGCCTCTGTTGCAAACAGGCCGTAGGCGACATCGGCAACCTTGCGCTCGACGATATCGTTTTGGTCGAAACTGCCGAAACGCAAGGCGATGTCCGCGTCCCGTCGGGACAGGTTGAAGCGCCGGCCATCGTTCAAAAGGTGAATGCTGACGCCGGGATGCATTGCTGCAAACTTGGTCAGGATCGGCGCCAGGAGGTAGTCTCCGATCCAGTCGAGGCTGGTCACGGTGATGGTGCCTTCAAGTGCGTCGTCCTGCACCGCAAGGCGCCGCTCCACCGCAAGCGCGTTCGCCTCCATGTGCTCGAGCGCAGAAAGGTTGGAGAGGCACACGGCGGTCGGCACGAGGCCGCCCGGTTGCCGCTCGAACAGTGTTTTGCGCGTCTTCTGCTCAAAAGCCTCGAGGCGACGGCTGAGCGTCGGTTGCGTTGTGCCCATCGCACGGGCCGCTGCACTCAGCGAGCCGTGGCGGACCAAGTGCTGAACAAGATGGAGTTCTTCCCAGTCCACAGGCACCTCAGGGTTCAGCCGGCCGAGGCGGCTCGCCTCGACGGTAATTCATAGGCACTTTCGTGCCCGCCGTCATGCCCCCGTCGATAGGCAGCACCACGCCGGTGATGTAACTCGCCGCATCGGAACAGAGCCAGAGGACACTTGCGGCCACCTCCTCCATCCGGCCAAGCCGGCGCATCGGCGTCGAAAGTGCTGCGTGCCGCTGGATGTCCGCGCCGGCGGCCTCGAGATGGTGGGTGAGGATCGGCCCGGGCGCAACGACATTGATCCGGATGCCCTGGTCGGCATAGTCGAGCGCCGCAGCCTTGCTCAGCCCGATGATCCCGGCCTTCGCACTGACATAGCCGGAAAGCCCGGAGGTGCCGTTGATGCCAGCGACGGAGGCCATGTTGACGATCGCGCCGCCACCAGCCCTCGCCATCGCCTCGATCTGGTAACGCATGCCGAGAAAGGTGCCACGAATGTTGGTGCGGATGCCGCGATCGAACCCTTCGATGTCGAGATCGGCAAGCGGGGCCGGCATGGTTCCATCCGTCGCATTGTTGAAGGCGGCGTCGAGCCGGCCATAGTGCTGCATCACGCTTGCAAGCGCCTGCTTCATGGCATTCTCGTCGCCGACATCGGCCGCGATCGCCAGTGCGTCGCCGCCCGCCTGGCGGATGGAAACCGCCAACGCCTCGACCGCCGGCTGCGAGCGGGAAAGAAGGACAACGGATGCGCCGGCCTGCGCAAAGGCGCGGGCGGTGGCCGCGCCGATACCCTTGCTGGCGCCTGCGACTAAGGCGACTTTGCCTGCAAATCCCAGATTGTTTGTGTTCATCAACCCGACTCCATCTGACGTTGTCGCACCGTTTTTAGCGCCGGACGACGACGGCTGCCTCGTGCAGGCGCGTATGCCTCCCATACGGGAACAGACGATCGACTTTCGCTGCGAACGGGCTTTGCCTTTGTCCGGGAGCCCGAATTTCGCCCTGAAGCGTCGACCGGGCCGCAGTTTCGAGGAGCACAGGAGACGAGCATGGATGCGACAAGACAGGGAAGATCGGAGCGCAGAACGCGGCTGAAGGCCGAACTCGACCGGGTGATCGCGGAAGCCCTGGATGAACAGCGCATCGTCGGCACAGTCGTCGAGATCCTTATCGACGGCGAGCCCGGCTACCGACATGCCGCCGGGCTTGCGGAACGCGAGGCCGACCGGCCGATGACCGAGGACAGCATCTTCCTGCTCTCCTCGGTCGCAAAGCCAATCGTCACGGTCGCTGCTCTCAACCTGGCGCAAAGCGGCACCATCGGTCTCGACGATATCGTGTCGGAATGGCTTCCCGCGTTCAGGCCGCAGCTGCCGGACGGCAGCGAGCCTCGGATAACCCTCCGCCAACTCCTGACGCACAGTGCCGGCTTGAGCTACGTGTTCATGGAGCGAGGCGACGGCCCTTATCGCCGGCACGCCATCAGCAGCGGCCTCGACGACACCGACGATGATCTCACCGCCCTCATCGGCAAGCTCACCGCCATTCCGTTATCCTATCCGCCCGGACACGGCTGGGGCTATTCGATGAGCCTCGACGTGCTTGGCGCCGTTATCGAAGAGGCGACGGGATCAAAGCTGCCGGAGGCGATTGCTACGCTCGTCACACGCCCGATGGGGATGAACGACACCGACTTTTCCGTGACCGATACACGCAGGCTCGTGGTCCACTATGGCGATGCCTCGCCGCGGCCACGGCTGCTCGTTGGCGACGATGCGGTTCCCTTCTTCGGCAATCCCGTGCGCCTGTCGCCCGGCCGGATCTTCAATCCTCGAGCCTTTCCCTCCGGAGGAGCCGGCATGGCAGGCACGGCCGGCGACGTGATCCGCCTTCTCGAAAGCCTCAGGACTGGACACTCGCCGGTGCTCGACGCCGCCAGCACCCGCTCGATGTTCGACATTCAGGCAAGGACGGGCGGATTGGCCGCCGGCGCCGGGTGGGAGTTCGGTTTCGGCGGCGCCGTGCTTGTCGAACCCGAGATGGCGGGAACACCGCAGTCGCGCGGCACGCTGCAATGGGACGGCGCCTACAGGCACAAGTGGTTCATCGACCCGGCCCGCGGCCTGACAGTCGTTGCGCTCACCAACACCGCTTTTGAGGGCATGAACGGACGCTTCCCGGACGATCTTCGCGACGCCATCTATCGGAGCCTCTAGCCATGCGGAACGCCCCATTTCCCGTCGACCTCGGCCGCTACTTCGCCCGCATCGGTCATGTCGGGCCGCTCTCGCCCGATCTCACAACGCTTGGCAGGATCGTCGCCCGCCATGCCGCGTCGATCCCCTTCGAGGCCATCGACGTGCTTCTCGGCCGTCGGATCGACCTTTCGCCGGCGGCGGTCGACGCCAAGCTCATCGACCGCCGGCGTGGCGGCTATTGCTTCGAGCAGAACAGCCTGTTGCAGCGCGTGCTCACGTCGCTCGGCTACCGGGTGGATCCCTTGATTGCCCGCGTCCTGTGGATGCGCGCCCCGGGTGCGCCGCCGCCGGCCTGGTCGCACATGGCGCTCCGCGTCTTCGTGAACGATGTCGGCTATCTGGTCGATGTCGGCTTCGGCAGTTGCGTGCCGACCGCGCCGCTGCGTTTCGACCGGACCACGCCGCAACCGACGCCGCATGAGCCGTTGCGTCTCAGCCGAACGCTCGATGGCTACGTGCTGGAGGCATTACTTGGTCGTGACTGGGTACCGGTCTACGAGGTATCGCCGAGCATTTGTGGAGAGGACGCGTATCGGATCGCAAACATCGCGACATACACGGATCCGCATTCGCTTTTCCGACAGACCCTGCTGGTGACGTTGACCACCGAGGAGACACGTAACATCCTGCTCGGAAACCGGCTGACGATCCGTGACAGGAACGGCACCGTGACGCGCCAGGAATTCGATGCACCGGCAATCGAATCTGCCCTTATCAACGTCTTCGGATTACCCCTCGACGGCGACTGGCGCCGGATCGCTGCGCGCGCCGGCGGCGCATTCGAGGCATCCATTCCAACGACATGACGTGAACCCGGCGCCTCGTCTATCGATGGGTGAGGATGTAGCCTTTGAGGATCTCCGCATGATTGCGGGCCTCATCCTTCACGCTGTAAAGCAAAGTCACCGGGCCCTCAGCAATGCGCTGTCGCAACAGGTCAACTGCCACCGGATTGCCGTCGAGCTCGGCAAGGTAGCGCTCGCGAAACTCTTCCCACGTGCCTTCATCCGCATGGAACCAGCGGCGCAGCTCCGTGGTCGGCGCCATGTCCTTCAGCCAGAGATCGACCGCGGCTTCCGCCTTGGTCAAACCGCGCGGCCAGAGGCGATCGACGAGGACGCGCATCCCGTCGCCATCGGCCTTCGGCTCATAGACACGTTTCGTCTTCAGCTGCATGAACGCCCCTCATTGGTCTTGATTTGAGGACCATAGCTGCCGCCGATTGGCGATCCAAGCGCGAAGGCGCTTGCCGGCAAGCGGTAAGGGCGCGTCTGCCGCCTACACCCCGCGCCTGTTGCCCCAGAGCAGGACGTGCAGCTGCGGCAGGACGCGGGCCTCGAACCAACGATCTTCCGTCACCTTGCCGACAAGCCAGAGCATGCGATCGATGATGCCGTCGATGTCGACTTTGGCGTCGTCGTCGTCAGGGGGTGGAGGCGTATGGTTGCCAGGCTGCAGGTAGAGCGGCAGATGGGGGTACCGGGCCGCCGTATCCCGGGCATAGGCATAGTCGCGCTCGTCGAAAACGACGATCTTCAGCGCCACCTGCGGCCCATCCGCTGCCATTCGAAGACAGTCGTCGAAGGTCTGCCAGTCCGTTTCCATGCCGCTCGACGGCGGCTTCGGGCTCAGCACCAGCACGTCGAGATCCGCAAACCAGTCCTTGGCGATGCTGCCCTGCGTTTCCAGCGCGAAGCGATAGCCATCGGCTTTCCCGCGGGCGATCAGGGGCGCCAGCGGCTGGATCGCCGGATTGCCGCCGGAAAGCGAGACCGTCAGCGGCTTGCCACCGGAGAGCGTGACGACCTCGCTCCAGATCTCTTCGACGCCCATCGGCAGCCATTGGTCGCGATACTCGCTGTCGACCGCGTGCAGCGTGTCGCACCAACTGCAGCGATAGTCGCAGCCGCCGGTTCGCACGAACACGGTCGGAAGCCCGATCAGGATGCCCTCGCCCTGGATCGTCGGCCCGAAGATTTCGCTGACACGGATGCGCGTTTCGCCGGGCCCGCTCATGGCCGGTATTCCGCCCAGGTCTTCGGCGTCTCGCTGACACGCACGGCGGAGGTTTCCGGCAGCCTCGCCTTGCACCAGTCGTAAAAGTGCTTCGCCAGACATTCGGCCGTCACCCGGTCGTGGCCGAGAACGTCGTTCAGATGGCGGTGATCGAAACTCTCGTCGATGTAGCGCTTCAGTGGCGAAAGCTCGTGATAGTCGCGCACGAAGCCGTGCTCGTTGAGCTCCGCGCCGGCAAGCTCGACTTCGACGACGTAGTTGTGGCCGTGCAGCCGCGCACATTGATGGTCTGCCGGCAGGCTCTTCAACTGATGCGAGGCGGAGAAATGGAATTCCTTGGTGATCCGGAACATCACTTCACCTCCTCGGCCGCAAAGGCCGACGTCGCCGCCACCCAGAAATCCGGATCTTCGTAGTCGGTCGGATCCGCAACGCCGGCCAGATGGAAGGCCTCGCGCCGCTCGACGCAGGTGCCGCAGCGCCCGCAATGGCGCGCGCCGCCCTTGTAGCAGGACCAGGTCGCTTCGAAGGGCGTCTGGTGGCTCGCGCCGTCGGTGACGATATCCGCCTTCGAAATCGTCACATAGGGCGCGTAGAGCGTGACGTCGGCGTAGCCGTCGAGCGCGTGGTTCTGCATCGCCTGAAACGCGTCGATGAAGCCGGGACGGCAGTCGGGATAGATGAAATGGTCGCCGCCATGCACGGCGACGGCCACCGCATCCGCCTTCTGCGCTGCTGCCAACCCGAAGGCGATGGCGAGCATGATGGCGTTGCGGTTCGGAACCACCGTCGCTTTCATCGTTTCCTCGGCGTAGTGGCCGTCGGGCACGTCGACATCGTCCGTCAATGCCGATCCCGTGAGATGGGCGCCGATCGCGCTGATGTCGATGACCTGATGCGGAACGCCGAGCCGCTTGGCACAGGCGGCGGCAAAGTCCAGCTCCTTGCGGTGTCGCTGGCCGTAATCGAAGGAGAGCAGGCCAATGAGTTCGTGTTCGGCTGCGACCTTGTGGGCAAGCGATACCGAGTCCAATCCGCCGGAGCAGATGACGATTGTCTTCATGATAGGTGTCCTTGTTTTGACCGGGTAGGCTGCGACCGGATTACGGCGCGCCTTCTAGGGCAAAGCAGGACGGATGGGAAGCATTATGTTGAAGTGCGGGAGTACGCAGCCTCTTCCTGCGTGCCATACACGCGACCGGCGCATTCTCAAACTGAGCCAGAAACGCACGCGTCCCACCCTTAAGTGCAAGGGTGGGACGCGCAAGCATCAGGCGCTTTCGGGGATGTTCCGATGACTACTGCTGCAGCCCCGGATAGGCCCATACGCCCGAAACCCGCATCAGATCACGGTAGATGACCAACCGCTCGTCCGCCCCGATCTTTGCCGCTTCATCCTGGGTTGGCGCGTCCAGTGCATTCAGCGGCACCACTGCCGATGGCAGGCCGCGCTGCTTCAAGGCATCCTCCATGACCGTGCGCGCGCGGCGCATGTGGCTCGAACTGGTCACCAGGATTACCGTGTCGGCCTGATGCCGCACCAGGAGATTGGCGGCATTGATCACATTGCCGATCGTATCTTTCGACTTGTCCTCAATCATGATGCGATCGCGACTGATACCCTTGTCGACCAGCCACTTGGACATGACGTCACCTTCCGTAACGCCATTTTTCGGCACGCCGCCACTCACCATGACGAGCGCTGTCGGGTTGGCCTCGGCGACCTTCAACGTCACCTCGAGACGATCGAGCAAGGTTTGCTGCGCCTTGCCGTCATCGGCGAGCGCGTAGCCCAGCGCGACGATCACGACTTTCCCTGGCACAGTCGGGACGTCGAAGTTCGGCTTTTCAGCCATGATCTGTTCTGCGCGAACAAACCGCTTGCGATACTCTTCCGCTCGCTCGCGATCGAGACCGGCCAGAGCCTGGTGGGCAAGCGCCGCGCCGGTCTCATCGCCACGGATGCGGGCAATTGCCTCAAGCCAGCTTTGCGCATCAAAAGCGGTCGGGTCCTTGCCAAGGATGCTCTGGAAGGTCGCCTGCGCGTCGTCGAGCTTCTTCTGGATGATCTGGGTCGCAGCAACGGCATATTGGAAATCCAACCGCTCAGGCGCGAGCGTCGACGCTTCCTTGAAGGCTTCCTCCACGACATCATATTTGCCATGCAGCGTAATGCCCTTGAAGACTTCGGCTTCCGCCTTTTTGACGTCGCCGCCCGACCAGTAATACTGCATGCCGGTGTCGACCAGCTGTTTTATACGGGCAGCGTTTGCCTGGTCGAAGGCGCCGGCTGGAGCCGCTGAAATGAGACACGCTGTCGCTGTCAACAGTCCAAGGAGGCGGCGCCGTGCGCTACCCGCTTTTACCGAACGCGGGGTGCCCGATGCTGTCACGGTCGACCCCAACGGGGCAAAAATGGAACTCGGCTTCATTTAAATCTCCCAGTTTTCCGGTTGCCCGCCGGCTTGCTCGCCCTCGGGCCAATAGCGTTCCGTATTCACTTCCGATTTGGCCCATCTCCTTGCGGCCAGTATTAGAAATACCAAAACATGACCACCTGTCCAGATCGCGGCGGCGCAACTATCCGTAATGGTGACTGAAGCCGGGATAATTCGTGTTACATTTCTTACAGATAGCGCATACAAGTTGCGTTCACGTTCCGAAACAGTCGCTGATTGGCGTTATATTGGTATTATCCAATTGCACGCCATCGCCCGCGCAGCGGGCGTGCGCAATCGCTGAATGACCAGGATGTCATGAACATTGGCTTGCCGGCAGTGATTTCCATGGTTCGGCAAGAGCAAAGCCTGCTTCAACGACCTCGCTGCCGATGGGTAGCCGAAAACCTACCCCGGCGCTCGGGAGTTCGTGGCGGTCGTTGCGCGCCGTGCTGTCGAAGACACCGTAAGGTGAATCCATGCGCTGGCCCGTTTGGATTGTTCGAAGGGATCTGACCTTTGAACTCACGCAAATCCGAAGAGGACGGTTCCGCACGGTTTTTCAGATTTCGCTCTCGATCCGGCCAGCCGCAAACGCAAAATTGCAGCGAATGATGCAAACTGATTGCGGCCCGGCGCTGCGGCGCCGGGCCGCAATCTTCTCTACTCATCGTCATGCATGTGCATGCGGATGCTGCCGTTCGTCCCAGACGGCCCAGATCGCGAGCGCGGTCACCAACACCCCAAGGACGACATGCGTCCACATGGGGTTGGGACTGGTCGAGAAACCGAGCAGCCAGGGTGAAGCGATCAGCCAGAGCCCGACGATGAGGCTTGCCCATTCTTCCCATTCCGCAAACATGGCAAGCGTCGCGATAGCCAGAACGCCGAGCACGACGCCGGCGCCCCAAGCGTTCCAGGCCGGAACGCTTTCGACAACGAAACCCATGATCCAGGGGGAGACGAACAGGCAGACGGCAAGAACCAGATTGATCCAGTCCTGTGCTTTCTTTCCTTCCATCAGTGCCATGACAACCTCCACGAATGAAGCTTGGCCAAAGCGTACGATCGCGTGCGGTCGCACGCTCTGAAAACATAATAAATTCAACCGGAACCGCTTTCAAATCTTTTTCGCGTGAGCACGCGGTGGTCGCATGCGCGAAATCAGGCGGCGAACTGACGATCCGCCGCTCTGAATGGGTGTCGAGGGCGCAGCTTTGCGCCGATTCGCGCGCGTCTAGTAACCGCGCGCAGCACCCGCGCCGATGCGGCTGTCGACTGCGCCATTGTAGCGGGCGCCGCCGCCGGCCTCGATGTCCGAAAGGCTCTCGCCGCCGACGAGGATGCCGGTCGCCTGTCCCCAGATCGTCCAGCTTTCATCGATCTGGACATTGTGGCCCATGGCCGACAGCAGCTTGCGGGTATCTGGCGAGAGCGCATAGGGCTCCATGAACACCTTGTCCGGCAGCCACTGGTGATGGACGCGCGGCGCGTCGACCGCTTCCTGGATGTTCATGCCGTGGTCGATGACGTTGAGTATCGCTTCGAGCGTGATGGTGATGATGCGTGCACCGCCGGGGCTGCCGATCACCATGAAGGGCTTGCCGTCCTTGGAGATGATCGTCGGGCTCATCGATGACAGCGGCGTCTTTCCGGGCGCGATCGCATTGGCCTCGCCCTGCACCAGACCGTAGAGATTGGGCACGCCTGGCTTGGCAGTGAAATCATCCATCTCGTTGTTGAGCAGGATGCCGGTTCCGGGCGCCACGACGCCGGCGCCGAAGGAGCCGTTCAGCGTATAGGTGACCGCAACCGCATTGCCCTCGTCGTCGATGATCGAATAGTGCGTCGTCTCCTTGCTTTCGCCGAAACCCTTGGGGATCAGCGTGGCGGAAACGCCGGCGCGGAACGGATCGATCTTGTCGCGGATGTCCTTGGCATAGGCCTTGTCGGTGAGCTTGGCGACGGGGTTCTCGACGAAATCAGGATCGCCGAGCGACGTGTTGCGGTCGACATAGGCGTGGCGCATGGCCTCGATCATCACATGCACGGTGTCGGCGGCGCCATAGCCCATGTAGGAAATGGGGTAGCCTTCGAGAACGTTGAGGATTTCGCAGATGATCACGCCACCGGAGGATGGCGGCGGCGAGGAGACGATGTCATAGCCGCGGTAGTTGCACTTGACCGGCTCCAGTTCGCGCACGGCGTAGCGCTCGAAATCTGCCTTGGCGAGCACGCCGCCTTTCTCCGCGCTCGCCTTGACGATCTGGTCGGCGATCGCGCCCTTGTAGAAGGCGTCGGTGCCCTTCTCGGCGATGCTCGAAAGCGATGCGGCAAGATCGGCCTGGATCAGCTTCTCGCCGGCGACGAACGGCTTGCCGTCCTTCAGGAAGATCGCGGCCGCGGCCGGGTCCTTGGCGAGCCTGTCCGTCTCGCCCTCGAAGGAATCGATATCGCCCTGCTCCAGCACGAAGCCGTCTTTGGCAAGCGCGATCGCCGGCGCGATCAACTCGGCAAGCGGCTTGGTGCCATATCGGCTGCGCGCCATTTCGAAGCCCATGACCGGGCCGGGAACGCCGACGGCGAGATAGCCCTCGGTACTCAGGCCGTCGACGACATTGCCCTTGGCGTCGAGATACATGGTCTTGGTCGCAGCTTGAGGCGCCCGCTCGCGGAAATCGAGGAACGTCGTCTTGCCGTCCTTAAAGCGGATGGTCATGAAACCGCCGCCGCCGATATTGCCGGCGGTCGGATAGGTGACGGCAAGCGCATAGCCGACGGCAACGGCTGCATCCACGGCATTGCCACCGCTTTTCAGCACGGCAACACCGATATCGGATGCCAGGTGTTGGGCCGTGACCACCATGCCGTGCTCCGCCTTCACGGGCTCGGGTGAAGCCGCCTGCACCGCCCAGGGCGTCAGGCTCGATGCAAAGAGCAACGTAATCGACAGGGTCTTCAAGCGGAAACTCGGCATGCGTCTCTCCCTCGCAGGCTCGCGGCGCATTGCCAGATTTCAATGACCGTGGTCTCGCCGCGTCGAGCGCGGTGGCAACGATCGTTCGGTAGGGGCAAGCACCTGATATGGACGGCTATGAAGTGCGGGAAGTATAGTCACGCTCAATCGACGATGGCAAATCACGCCTGACGTTCAACGACACCCCTACGCCTGACCGGCGACCACTGCGTCGGGTCCCCCAGTCGACAGGAAAGCCGTGCCGCTCAGGCGGCATCGGCAAGGATCAGATCGGCACCTTTCTCCGCAACCATCATCGTCGGCGCGTTGATGTTGCCCGCGGTGATGTTGGGGAAGATCGAGGCGTCGACGACGCGAAGACCGGGCACACCGTGAACCTTCAGGCGGCTGTCGACCACCGAGCTCTCCTGGTCCGGCCCCATCGCACAGGTGCCGCAAAGATGATAGATCGAGCCGGAGTTTTCGCGGAAATAGTCCATCAGCGCTTCGTCGCTTTCCACGCGCGGCGCCGGCGAAATCTCTTCCGCCGTCAACGATGAGAGTGCCGAGGCCGACGCGATCCGGCGGACAAGCCGGCTTCCCTGCAGCACTTCGTCGATGTCGCGATCGGTCGTCAGGTAGTTCGGCCGGATCAGCGGTTTCACCGAGGGGTCGCCGGACGCAATCGAGATGCTGCCGCGGCTCGTCGGCCGGCAGGAATTGAAGCAGATCAGGTAGCCGGGATAGGGCTCCGGCTTCAGCCCGGCCTTCGGATCCGTCGGGATGCGGTAGGAGAGCGGGTTGAAATAGAGCTGGATGTTCGGCCGCTCTTCGTCTGGCCGGCCGCGGAAGAAACCACCCGCTTGGTTGACGCTCATCGAGAACGGTCCTTTGCCGGTCAAGAGATACTGCAGACCGAGACGCATCTGGCCGAAGAGACTGCCGAACTCGTCGTTGAGCGTCGGGATCGTCGCACGATAATAGAAGCTGGCGCAGAGATGATCCTGCAGGTTCAGGCCGACCGACGGCAGATGCCGGCGCGTTTCGACCCCGAGCGACGACAGCGCCTTGCCGTCGCCAATGCCCGAGACCTGCAGCAGCTGCGGGCTACCGACCGCACCGGCGGCCAGGATGACCTCGCGCCCCGCCGTGAAGCGGCGCCGCGTCCCATTCTGTATGACATCGACACCGGTCACGCGTCCGTCTTCGCCGAAGACCAGCTTTTCTGCCTGCGCGTAGCGTTCGATCGTGAGATTGGGACGCTTGAGGGCGGGCCTCAGATACTCCGCGCTCGAATGCGAGCGGCGGCCGTTGTTGGTGTTGACGTCGTAGACGCCGGCGCCCTCGATCGAGGCGCCGTTGAAATCCTCGTTCAGCGGCAGCTGCAACGATCCGCAGCTTTCGAGGAAAGCGTCGGTGATCGGGTGCGTCATGCCGCGCATCGGGGTGATGTGGATCGGGCCTTCGCCGCCGTGCCATTCGGACGATCCGCGCGCATGGGTTTCGAGCCGGCGGAAATAGGGCAGGACATCGTCATAGCCCCAGCCCGTATTGCCGGCGTTTTTCCAGTCGTCGAAGTCGTCGCGCGCGCCGCGCACATAGATCATCGCATTGATCGAGCCGGATCCGCCCTGGACCTTGCCACGCGGCACGTAAATGCTGCGATCCTGAAGCTCGGCCTCCGGCTCGCTCGAATACATCCAGTTGACCTGGGGATTGTAGTAGCTGCGGGCGTAGCCGACCGGGATCTTGAACCAGAAGGAATTGTCGTTGCCGCCAGCCTCGATCAAAAGCACCCTGTGGCGACCATTTTCGCTGAGCCGGCTCGCAAGAATGCAGCCGGCCGACCCGGCGCCGACGATGATGTAGTCGTAGATCATCTGCATGTCCTATCGTCGGAGTTATCCGCGTGCCGGCGCGAAGGCCTTCACGTCCGCCGGCCGGCTGTCCATCTGCAGGTGCAGGCGCTCGCCGGTGTACGGCGTGTGCTTTTCGACGACGTCCATGTTGAGCTCGATGCCAAGGCCAGGCTCGCGCGACGGGATGATGTAGCCATCCTCGACGGCGAGCTTGGTCTTCAGCACATCCGCATGAAATCCGCTGAAATCGAGGATCGCCTCATGGATGAGGAAGTTCGGCGACGCAGCTGACAGCTGGATACTGGCCGCAGCCCCGACCGGGCCGTTATAGAGATGCGGGGCGATCTGGGCGTAATAGGCTTCTGCCATGCCGGCGATCTTCTTCGCCTCGAGAAGCCCACCGACGCGTGCGACGTTCATCTGCAGGATCGAGGCAGCCTTCAGTTCGAGGACGCGCTGGAACTCGTACTTGGTCGTCAGGCGCTCGCCGGTCGAAATCGGGATCGAGGTCGCGCGCGCCACCTCTGCCATCGCCGCTTCCTGTCCGGGAGGAACCGGTTCTTCGAACCAGAGCGGGTCGTATTTTTCGAGACGCCGCGCCAGCCGGATCGCCGAGGACGGCACCATCTGGCCGTGCGTGCCGAAGAGCAGATCGGCGCTGCTTCCAACGGCGTCGCGGATCTTGCGGCAGAATTCCTCCGAGCGGTCCATCACGCCGAGCGAAAGCTGGTGGCCGGAATAGTTGGTGTAGGGACCGGCCGGGTCGAACTTGACGGCGGTGAAGCCCATTTCGACCATTTCGACGGCGCATCCGGCGGCGAGATCCGGATCGTTGAAGTCGAACTCTCCAGCCGCGTTCTTCGGGTAGAGATAGGTGTAGGCGCGGAGCTTCTCGTGCACGGTGCCGCCGAGCAGGTCCGCGACGGGCCGGCCGGCGGCCTTGCCGATGATATCCCAGCAGGCGATTTCGAGACCCGAGACGATACCCATCATCGTCGGGTCCGGGCGCTGGGTGAAGCCGCTCGAATAGGCCGAGCGCCAGAAGCGCTCGATCTGGTGCGGATCATGGCCGAGCAGATGCCGCTCGAAGACGTCTTCGATCAGCGGCGTCAGCGCCTTTGGATGGAACGAGGTCGCGTAGATCTCGCCGATGCCTTCGATGCCGCAGGCGGTCGTGAGGCGCACGAAGATCCAGTACATTCCGCCCACATGCGGCGGCGGGACGGCGACGGCATAGGTCTTGAGAGACGCGATCTTCATTTGTGTCATCCCTTTTTCTTGAGGCGGGCCATCAGCACCAGGGTGGCGATGGCGCCGAGGACGCAGATGGCGGCGATGTAGCCGAAATAGAACTGGTAGCCGGCGATGCCCGGATAACGGTCTGAGAGGTATCCGTTGACGAGCGGCAGGTAGGTGTCGGGCGCGTAGCCGACGAGCGAGATGATGCCGATCGCAAGGCCGGTGATGTTGGCCGGCACGTGGCAATCGTCGAGGATCGCCCAGTAGAGGCCACGGATCGTATAGGTGATGAGGCCGACGAGCAGCACCAGTCCGACGAAGAGGACCGTGGAGCCGATGCCCGGCAGGGCGATCATCGCCACGAGGCTGGCGGCTGCCACGATGAAACTCAGGAGCAGGATCGCGGTCTTGCCGTAGCGGTCGCCAAGCAGGCCGCCGCCGATACCGCCGACCGGGCGCAGCCACAGCTTGATCGTGACGATCACGCCGGCCATGGCGGCGGAAATGCCGAAGCCGCCTTCCTGCAGATAGGCCGAGAAGCTGTAGGTCGCGAGGAACACGTGATAGCCGCAGAAGATGATGGCGGCGACGAGCCAGACCTCGGGGATACGGAGCAGCGTCTTGATGTCGGCCAGCAGGTTGCCTTCGCGCTTGCGCGCGCCTTTCTCGACAACGACGGGCTGCGACACGGCGAAATAGGCGATGCCGACGACGATGCAGAAAACGGCATAGAGCAGCACGACATCACGGAAACCCATGGCAAGCCCGGCGCCGCGCGTTTCCGTCGTGAAGACAAAGAGCGCGATGGCGACGCTGGCAAGCAGCGCCTCGACCAGGCCACGGCCGCCGTCGAGAATGCCGAAGAAGCGTCCCTGCTCATTGGCGCCGGCGATCAGGTTCACCTGCTTCAGCGTCGCCGCCCAGAACGTCAGGCCCGTCGTGACGCCGAAGCCGCAATAGATGACGAGAAGCGATGAGTAGCCGGGCAGCGTCGCGTACCAGAGGCCGAGCAGTCCCGTGCCGACCATGGAAACGAGGATCAGGATGCGCGGCTGGACGCGGTCGGCGAGCCAGCCGCTCGGCAGGTAGCCGACCAGGAAGCTGGTGCCGAGAATGGAATAGAGAACGCCAAGCTCGGTGTTGGTGAGCTTGAGTACCTCCAGCATCGTCGTCTGGTAGGACTGGCGCAGGTAGAGGATCGGATAGATCGCGCCCGCGGCGATCACGATCAGCGCCAGTTGCAGGTAACGGCTGCGGGCCGACACGGACGGCGCAGCGATTTCTGTTTCGGAAATTGAGCTCAAGGGTAGTCTCCTCCCCGACCGATGGCGGGAGCATGCCATCGGCCCGGTCTTGATGTTGATGTCCGAACAATTCCGGTTCCCGTCCGGAATTGCGTCATTTCAAATGATCAGTGTTTCAGGACGACGAGGCGCGTCTGGGTGAATTCCAGCATCCCGTGCTTGCCGTCGTCGCCGCCGAGACCCGAGCGTTTCCAGCCGGCGTGGAAGCCCTGATAGGGATCCGCCGGGAAACGGTTGACGTAGAGTTCGCCGGCCTCGATGGCGTCGCTGGCCCGCATGACGGTGCGATAGTTCTCGGTGAAGAGCACCGAGCTCAGGCCGAACTGATGGTCGCTCGCCAGCGCCAGCGCTTCCTCGAAGGTCGAGTAGCGGATCACCGCGAGAACAGGCCCGAAGACCTCCTCGCGCACGATCTCCATCTCCTGGCGGCAGCCGGAAATCAACGTCGGCGGATAGAAGTAGCCCGGTCCTTCCGGCAGGTAACCGCCGGTCTCGACCGTTCCGCCTTCCGCCCGCGCCTGCTCGACCATTTCATGCACGCGTTTCTGCGCGGCGTCGTTGGCGAGCGGGCCCATGCGGGTCGCATCCTCGGCGCGGTCGCCGAAGGCGCGGGCAGCGAAACCTTCGCGCAGCTTGGCGAGCAGCGTGTCATGCACGCTTTCGTGTAGGTAGAGCCGCTCGGCACTGGTGCAGACCTGGCCGCAATGGGCGGTCTTGGCGGCGATGATCGCCTGTGCCACAGCATCGAGATCCCCATCCGGCTCGACGATGACGGGAGTCTTGCCGCCGAGTTCGAGAGAGGGCTTGGCGATGTTTTCCTTGCAGTAGTCGAGCACGATGCGGCCGGCCGAAACGCTGCCGGTCAGCGTGATCATGCCGACGCCGGGATGAGTGCAGAGCGTTTTCGCAACGTCATGCGACATCGTGAGGATGTTAACGAGGCCTTCCGGCAGGCCGGCCTCGACGATCGCTTCGGCAAAAACGAAGGCGGATGTCGGCGTATTGTTGCTCGGCCGTACGACAACGGCGTTTCCTGCAATCAGCGCCGGGGCGATTTTGCGCACCAGTGTGTAGATCGGATAGTTGAACGGGATCAGCCCGGCAACGACGCCGATCGGAACACGCTTCAAGAGCAGGGTTTCACCGGGATTGTCGCTCTCGATCACTTCGCCCTCGATGCGGCGCGCCCATTCGGCGTGGTAGCGCATCAGTTCGGCGCCGTAGATGACTTCCGCGGTCGCGTCGGCGAGGCTCTTGCCCGACTCTTTCGCCAGGGCAGCGCCGATGGTCTCAGCCCGGCTTTCCAGCACCGTCGCCAGTCGACGCAGCGCATCGCCACGCTGGATGGCCGGCAGTGCCGCCCAGGCGCGCTGCGCCTTCATGGCTGCCTCGACCGCTGCTGTTGCCTCCTCATCCGTTGCTGCCGGCACCGATGTGAAGACCTGGCCTGTCGCCGGATTACGGACGTCGATCGTCACCGCAGACGTGCTTTCGATGAAACGACCGCCGGAAAAATTGCGATAGGGGCTCATGGCATCTCGGATGTGTTGGCCGCGGCTCCGGGCGCCAAAGGCGCGCAGGACAAGCGGACTGCGCGGGAGAGAGCACAATGAGCGACGGCCCGTCTCTCTCCCGACCGAGACCGTCACGAAACTGTTGCGACGATAGGGCCGGAGGCACAAGCGAGTAATTTTCAGCGAGAGCATTCCAAAATGGAATGCTTGGCTCAGGCAGCCCGGTCGGCCGAAACTTCCGTAAGCAGCCAGGCACGGAACGCGTCGACCTTGCGGTCGTTTCCGGCCTGGGGCCGCGTGACGAACCAGTAGGATTCATGCCCCTCGACCTCGACGTCGAAAAGCTGCACGAGCTGCCCGGTCTCAAGCTGATTGCGAACCATCGAACGATCGGCAACGGTGACGCCGAGGCCCGCACAGGCCGCTTCGATCGCCAGATCGAGCAGGTCGAACTCTAGCCCGCCGCGGGTATCGACATCCTGGAACCCGGCTGCATCCAGCCAATGGCGCCAGGTCAGATAACGCCGGTCGGGTGAAGCGAGCACGTGCAGGAAGGTAAAGCGCTGCAGGTCCGTCGGACCCTCGACTTTCACCCCTTCGAGCAGTGATGGCGCACAGACGACCACATGCCGCTCCGTCATCAGGATGCTGGCATCCAGCATCGGCCACTCGCCATCGCCGAAGCGGATGGCGCAGTCGAGAAGACCGCGCTCGGCAATCGTGTCCGTGGCTTCGGTGCTGAGGCTGATATCGACGTCGGGCAGGGCCACGCGCAGCCGCGGCAGACGCGGCAGCAGCCAGCGCTTGGCAAAGGTCGGCGGAACGTTGATCCGCAAGCGGTTCTGGTTGCTCTTCTCGGTGATGCTGCGCAGCGAAACCTCGATGCTATGGAACGCTTCCTGGATCGTCGCCAGCAGTTCGGCACCGGCCGGCGTCAGCTCGAGATGGTGGTGGCGACGGATGAGCAGGTCTTCGCCAAGCTCATCCTCGAGGTTGCGAACCTGGCGGCTGACCGCACTTTGCGTGAGGTTGAGCCGCTCGGCCGCCCGCGTGAAGCTGCGGGTCTGCCCGACCACTTCGAAGACCTTCATCGCCGACAATCCAGGAAGTCTTCGCATCGATAACTTGGCCTCAGGAAACGCTGCATCCCGCGGGTCGTCGCGGGATCGATGCGCACCTTTGCGTGTCACGCTCCGGCGCACAAGCACGAAAATCCAAATCGTATCCAGCAAAGCGGAAGCGCACGCCTGGCTAGCTCCGAACGACGAACGGCGGCTCTCGCCGCCGTTTGCCTATCCAATCCATCGCCTGGCCAAGCCCAGACGAAAACTGGAAACTTAACCGCTCCTACTCCGCAGCATAAAAGCCGTAGAGCACCGGCATCAGCCCGACCAGCGCCTCGAAGCGCTTGAAGGACTTACGTTCGGGTCGCGTCCATCCGGTTTCGGCGAGCGCCGAAAGCCGCGGGAAGACGAGCCGGTCGAAGACGGCGCGGTCGGTCATCGGTTCGGACCAGATGCAGCATTGCACGCCGAGCAGGTGCTTTTTCTGTGCGTCGGTCCAGCCTTCGACCGGGTCAAAGGTGTAGAGCTTTTCCGGGTCTGACCAGCCGGCCCAGCTGCCGCCGGGCTCCGACCAGGCCGGGCTGTTGGCCATGTCGAGATAGTAGACTTGGCCCGGGCAGACGACGATGTCGTAACCTTCCTCGGCAAGCGCGGCCGACGCCTCGACCGTGCGCCAACCGAAGAGCAACGACTTCGCCTTGTCGATGACGTTGCCGTGGGCCGCCTCCTGCCAACCGCCGGTAACGCAATTTCGGCTCGCCAGGAACGCCTGGACGCGCGCCAGGAACTCGCCCTGCAGCACCGCCGCACCCGAACCGTCGATCTCGTCGGCGCCATGGGTGTTGGTGACGACGTTCAGGCGTTTGGCGTGGGTTTCGGCGACCTCGTCACCGGCAAGTGCACGAAGCCGCGTGAGCGCTTCCGGCGAGCCGGACCAGGCACCAAGCGGCACCTCGTCGGCGCCAACATGAATCGCCCGCATCGGGAAGAGTTCGATCAACTCGTCGAAGATGACTTCCAGCACGCGATAGGTCTCTTCGCGCGCCGGGTTCAGGCAGTTGTCCGGGAAGCCCTGGACCGAATGATAGCTTCCCTTTTCCTCGGGATCGCGCAGTTCCGGGATTGCCTGCAGCATCGCATAGGAATGACCGGGGATGTCGATTTCCGGCATCACCTCGATGCCGAGGCTGGCGGCAAGCGCTACGATCTGACGAACCGCCGCCTTGGTGTAGTAGCCGCCGGTCGGTTCAGGACCCGAGCCGAGCAGCGGCGGGATTTTGCGACCATGGCCGCGCCAGGCGCCGATTTCAGTGAGCGCCGGATAGGCGTCGATCTCCACGCGCCAGGCCTCGTCGTCGGTCAGGTGCCAGTGGAAACGGTTGAGTTTGTTCCAGGCCATCAGCTGCAGGAAGCGCTCTACCTCCGCGGTGCTATAGAACTGCCGGGCGACGTCGAGGTGGGTGCCGCGCCAGGCGAGCGCCGGCTCGTCCTTGATCTCCCCGCCCGTCGGAAACACGAAGGTGCCCGGATGCGACCGCGCCCCGCGCAGGACCTGGCCGAGCGTGATCAGGCCGTAGAGAATACCCGTCTGGCTACCGCCCGAAATGGCGACGCCGGCAGGCGAGAAACGGATCGTGTAGGCCTCCGGACCAAGGTGCGACGCCTTTGACAATTCGACCGGGAAACCGCCCTCCGCCGCCGGCCGGACAATGCCCTCGACCGGAAACAGGCTGGCCGTGAGATCGGCAAACGCCTTCGCCGCGGCGGACGCTTCACTGCCTTCGGCCTTCAGATCGAGGCCCGGAGGCGCCAATAGCTGACCGGAGACCGCAACCGCTTGCGGCCACGGCACGATCGAGACTGGCACGGGGGCCACCTTCGGCACCGGATAGACGGCGGCGCCACGCTTCAGCTCGGCATTGTCACCGTGCGCCCGCGAGGCAAGCACGGCAACCGGCGCATTCGTGCCATCGGACAGGACGAGGAAGGCGGCGTTGGCGCCATCGGTCCAGTGGCGCGGCTCGAAGCTCATGCCGTGAGCCTCGAGCGTCCAGGTCGCGCCGGGCTTCAGCTCAAAACCTTCCGGCGGCGCGAATTCCGCATAGTTGGAGAGCCGGACCAGAAGCTGCCCGCCCTCGACCTCAGCGGCAGGATCGATGCGCGCCGGGCCCGAGACGCCGAGGCGAAAGCCCTTGATCGGCCGGTCCGAATTGTTGGTGAGCGTCAGCGCATAGACCGACCTGTCGGCGGTGCCGACGGGCACCCAGAGCGTTTCCAGAAGATAGTCAGATTTGGCGGCAAACGTCATCAAATGGCTCCATGAGTGATTGGTCTCTGCGGCCGCCCCGGGGGCCAGCGCGTTTCTTGGGGAATGCGGGTCCTCGGTTCACATAGCTCACGCCGGCGTTCGGCCAAGGGCACGGACGAAGTGATTCACGGTAACTTCTTCCACGTTGTCGGAGGCCGGACGGCTCTTTCGCCGCACGTCGTCGGCATGGGCAAGGAAGCGGGCGCTTTGCCCTGGCACAAAGGGGCGATCGGGGTCGGGGACCGCGGAAAGAAGCAGTTGCGTATAGGGATGGCGGGGATTGCCGATGACGGCGCTGGTCTCGCCCCACTCGACCATCTGCCCGGCAAACATCACCACGACCTCCTCGGCGATGTGGGCGGCCGTGGCTATATCGTGGGTGATGTAGAGCATGGCGAGGTTCCGCTCGCGCTTGATGCGCGCGAGCAGTTCCAGGATGTCGAGGCGGATCGACACGTCGAGCATCGATGTCGGCTCGTCGGCAACGAGCACATCCGGCCCGACGGCAAGCGCCCGGGCAATGTTGACGCGCTGGCGCTGGCCACCGGACAGTTCGTGCGGAAACTTTCGTGCCGTCACATCGGCGTCCAGACCGACATCGGCGAGCAGACGCGCGACGGCAGCTTTCGCCTCGCCCCCGTTCTTGGCGTGACCATGCAAAAGCAGTGGCCGCGCGAGGTGATGGTAGACGGAGAACACCGGGTTGAGTGAGGCGAAGGGATCCTGAAACACCATCTGGATCGCCCGCCGACGCATCTTTTCGTCGGCCCTTCCTCCGGCCTGGGTAACGTCGGCGCCGCGAAACGCCATCGTCCCCGATGTCGGCGCATCGAGCCGCGCGACGATGCGGGCGCAGGTGGTCTTGCCGCAACCGGATTCGCCGACGAGCGCCAGCGCCCGGCCGGGCTTTAAGGCAAGCGAAATGCCGCGCAAAGCCTCGACGGTACCGAAGCTGCGCCTGATGTCCTTGAGGCGCACGATCGCATCGTCTTCGTCAGCCATGGTCGTCGTTAGCGGCATCACGTTCATTCGACGACCCCCAGGCTGCGGACGGATGAGGGCAGTTGCGGGATCGCGCCCCAGAGTTTCCGCGTGTAGTCGTGTTCCGGCGCACGGCTGATCTGCTGCGTGTCGCCGACCTCGACCAATTGCCCTTTGAGCATAACACCGATGCGATGGCAGAGCTGCGCCATCAGGTGCAGGTCGTGGGTGATGAACAGCACCGAAAAACCGAGGTTGCGCTGCAGGTCGACGAGTTGCTCCAGGATTTCCCGCTGCACGACGACGTCGAGCGCCGTCGTCGGCTCGTCCATGATGATCAGTTCCGGCTTCAGCGCCAGGCAGATTGCGATAACGATGCGCTGGCGCATGCCGCCGCTGAACTGGTGCGGATAGTCGTCGAGGCGGTTGATCGGGATTCCAACGAGCCGGAACATTTCTTCGGCCCGTGCACGGGCCTGCGGCCTGGTCGCGCCGGTGTGCTTGCGCAAGACGTCGAAAAACTGCGCCTCGACCCGCATCAGCGGGTTGAGCGAGTTCATTGCGCTCTGGAACACCATGCCGATCCGCCGCCAGCGGACGTTTTGAAGCAACGCTTCCGGCATCTTCAGGAGGTTTTGACCATCGAGCAGGATCTCGCCGCCGGCGACCCAGGCCGGCGGTTTTGATAGCCGCGTGATCGCATAGGCGATCGTGCTCTTGCCGCAGCCGGATTCGCCGGCAAGGCCGAAGAGTTCGCCGCGGCGCACCTCGAAGGAGACATCGTTAACCGCGCGGAAAGCGCCGTCGTCAAGCAGGTAATCGACGTTCAGGTTGCGGATTTCCAGGAGTGCATCGCTCATCGGGCCGCCTCCAGTTCGCGACGGCGTAGCCGCGTGAGACGCAGCCAGCGGCTGAGCGCCGGACCGGAGCGAAGCTGCGGATTGGCGATCTCGTCAAAGGTGAAGTTGATGAGCGCGAGACCAAGACCGACGAGCGCGATGCCCGCGGCCGGAACGGCGATGTCCCACCAGGCGCCGACGATGATCGCCGAGGAGTTTTGCGCATTGTAGAGCATGGTGCCCCAGGTCACCCGGAGCGGATCGCCGAAGCCGAGATATTCGAGCGTCGTCTGCGCGACGATCGCATAGATGATGCTGCCGACCACGTTGATGCCGATCAGCGGCACCAGATTGGGCAGGATCTCGACGAAGATGACCCGCCAATGCGGCTCGCCGACCATGCGCGCCGCCACCACGAATTCACGCTGCCGGAGCGCCATGGTCTGCGACCGCGTCATCCGCGCCCCCCAGGGCCAGGAGGTGAGCGCGATGATCGCCATGATCGCCATCGGCCCGACCGTGCCGGCAAAAGACGCAAGCAGGATCAGCAGCGGAATATTCGGTATGACAAGGACGGCATTGGTGGCGAGATCAAGCGTCGCATCCGTGCGGCCGCCGAAGTAACCGGCGACGAGGCCGACGATTGTGCCGAGCGCAGTAATCGCAAGGCCGGTGGCAAAGCCGACCGCAAGCGACGGCCTGGCACCCCAGACGAATTGCGAGAAGACGTCGCGGCCCATCTTCGTGGTGCCGAAGACATGCTCGACGGTTGGTGGCTGATGCGAACGACCGACACGCTCGCTCGGATCACCCGGTGCGAGAACCGGCGCGAACAGCGCCATCAGGCAGAGCGTGAGAATGATGACAAGGCCGGCGACGGCTTTCTTCTGCCGCCAGAACAAGGAGACGCCCGCATTCATGCCCTGCCCTCCCTTATGCGCGGATCGACCACGCCATAGATGATGTCGACCAGAAGATTGGCGCCGAGCGTGGCGATCGTCATCAGCAGCAGTTGCCCCTGGATCACGGGATAGTCGCGGGCAACGCTTGCCGTATAGAGCGTCAGTCCGAGACCCGGATAGTTGAAGACGATCTCGGTCACGATCGAGCCGCCAAAGACCGCCCCCAGCATCAGCGCCAGGTTGGTGAGCACCGGCAGCATGGCGTTGCGCGCCGCGTAGCCGAACATGACGGCTGCTTCCGAGAGGCCCTTGGCTCGCCCCATGGTGACGTAGTCCTCACCGAGCACCGAGATCATGCTGGAGCGCATCGTCGTCTGAAACTCGCCAATCAGATAGGGCGAGAGCGTCAGCACCGGCATGATCGCGTGCAGGAAGACGCTGCCGAAGAAGGTGAAGTTCAGCCCCGGGTCGAGGCTCGGATCATAGGCGTAGCCGACCGGCAGCAGCCGGAGCGTCACGCCGAAAGTGAAAAGCGTCGCAAGCGCGATGATGACGGGCGGAACGGCAATCAGCACCACCGAGAACGGCGAGACGAAACTGTCGAAACGCCCGCCACGGCGCCAGGCGGCGACGGCGCCGAGCAGCACACCGATGCAAAGAGAGAAGGTTATGGCGGTGACCACGAGAAACGCCGTCCACCCGGCCGAGCGGCCGAGAACTTCAAGCACCGTCTGCGGATAATACTTGACCGAGACGCCGAGATCGAAATGGGCGAGCCCGACGACATAGTCGACGAACTGCTGCCAGATCGGTTGCTCGATCGCACCGAAACGCGCCTTGATCGCCTCGATGGCCGCGGGCGTTGCCCGCGGTCCGAGTTGGGCGATCATGCTGTCGACGGGGGACCCCGGCATCAGCCGGGGAACCGCGAAGTTCATGACGATCGCGAAGAGGAACGCCACGCAGTAGACGGTAAGCCGTCGACGGGAAAGTCGCATCGCTGGAACCCGCTGCCGTTTATTGTACGGGCTTCAGGCGGAGCAGATGCACCAGCCGCATCCGGTTGTTGTCGTGATCCTCGGGGTTCATGACAGGCTCGTCCTTCGTCACCCAGCCGGTAAAGCGCTTGGTCGAGAACTGATACCAGGTCGGACCGTTGAAGACGGGAACGACGGGCAGGTTGTCGGCGACGATCACTTGCACCTGATCGAACAGCTTCTTGCGGTCGTCGTCCGTCGCCGCCCGGCGGTAATCATCGAAGACCTTGTCGAGTTCGGGGTTGGAATAGCGTGACGGCGCGCTGGTGATACGCCCACCGAAGCCGGTCGACAGCGACTGGAAGTAGCCGCGGAAAGGCGTCGGGCCGTCGGCACGCGAATTCATCACCGCCTCGAAGCTGCCGTCGAGGATCTGTTTCTGCCACTGCTCGTATTCGGGCGTTGCGACAGAGGCGTTGATGCCAATCTTGCGCAAGCCTTCGGCCGCGATCTGCACCGCGTCGATCCAGTCGGTCCAGCCGTTCGGCACGATGATCGGAAAGGCGATCGGTTTGCCGCTCGGCGTGGTGCGGAAGCCCTCGCCGTCCTTCTTGTAGCCGGCATCGTCAAGCAGCTTGTTGGCCTTGTCGATGTCATAGGCGAGCCACTCGTCCTGAGCACCCTCGGCGGCCTTGTTGCGCCAGCTGTCGAAGCGCGGCGGCAGACCGCTCGCATGGGTGTTGACGACGGGATAGCCGAAACCGGCGATATCGACCATCGCGGTGCGATCCATGGAAAGGCTGAAGGCGCGCCGGAACGTCATATCGTTGAAGGCCTCGGCGTTGCCCGGATTCGACGACTTGAAGTTCATCTGGAACGAAACGGTTTCGGCTGGAGGCTGCCAGTAGCCATTATGGTCAGGGTCGAGGCCGACATAGGTCTTGTCGATCTGCGGCAGGAACGAGCCGAACCAGTCGATCGAGCCCTCCGGCAGGAGCGCCAGCATCTGGTCGTTGCCGGAAATCTGCGGCAGCTTCAGGCAATCGACCTTCAGCGTCGCCGCGTCCCAATAGTTGGGGTTGCGGCACTGCTCGTAGACCTGGGGCGTGAAGCGGCGGATCTCGGTCATCGGGCCGGAGCCGACGGGCGTCTCGTTCTTGAAGGCCAGCGGATCCTTCACGTCCTTCCAGATGTGCTCGGGCACCACCGGGAAATCGGCAAGCGACTCCGGAAAATGCGTGTCGACATCCTTGAGGTTGATCTTCACCTCGGTCGTCGACGGCGCCTCCACCGAAGCGACGGTTTCGCCAACGCCGACGGTATCGACCGCCGGGTTCTTCAGCATCAGCTCGAGCGTGAATTTCATATCTGCCGAGGTGAGCGGCTTGCCGTCCGACCATTTCACGCCGTCGCGCAATGTATATGTGATCGACTTCAGATCGTCGGCAAATTTGTAGGCGGTCGCAAGCCGAAAGACCGGCTTGCCGCCGTCGTAATCATTGAAGATCACCAGCGGCTCGTAGACGAAATCCATGGTGCTCTGCCGCCGACCGCCGAGGTCGAACGGGTTGAAATTCTGCACCCAGCTCGTCTGCTCCTCGATGTGCATGGTGAGCACGGATTCAGCGCGGGCCTCAGCGGCGCCGATCATCATCAGCACGGACGCGACGCCAACAAAACGCCGTGTCGTTCCGCTCCTTCCGCCCCCCGGCGCGTTGCGCAAAGGCCGCATTTCCTCGACTGCCGTCATGACGAATTCCCCCTCAGGTTTCGTTGATCGAACTATTAAGTCAAGTAATTTGACTTAACGATAAGTCCGTCAAAGTCGCGCTGTCAATCGGGGTATTTTCGCCGAGACTAAAGTTATGGTCCGAACCGCCAAGTGGTATTTCGAACGAGAATACCACTTCCGAAATCTTGCGATTTGGCGGCTCTTTCAGGCGGCGGAATTTGGTCGGAAAACGACTTGGCCAAGCATCGCGAGCAGAATCACCGCGCAGCCCAGGATCTGGGAAAGGCTCAAGGGTGACCCCAGAAACGCCAGCGCGAAGACGAGAACCCATACCGGTTCGCAGCACATGATCACCGATGCCCGCGCCGCAGAGATCATCTGCTGGCCGCGAAACTGCAGGACGAAGCGCAGGCAGGTCGAGATCAGGATGCTTGCCAGAAACCAGCCCCAGATCGCGATCGAAGGGACTGCCGCGGGCATCTGTTCGACAGGCAGCGAGACCGCGAGGATGACCACCCCTGCGGCCACCAGCTGGATCGCGGCTGTGGCCACCGCGCCTACTTCGGTGGAATTGCGTTTGACCAACGCAATGCTCGCCGCCCAAAGCAGGGCCGAGACCACAAAATAGAGGTGAGCCACCTCCACCCGAGCGCCGGGGCCAAGAAACAGCAAGCCCATCCCGGCAAGCGCGACGGCGATCGAGATCCCGAGCGCTCGCCCGACCGGCCAGCCGAAGAACAGCAGACCGAAAACCGGCACCAGCAGGTTGCCGGTCGAGGTGATGAAGGCCGCAACGCCCGGGTTCGTCGTCTGTTTCAGGCCGAAAATCCAGGCCATCATGGCGACCGCAAGGGCGAGCGCGGCGGGAAGCAGCAGGCGCACCGCCCTGCCGAGTTCGGCAAAGGATGCGAACCTCGCCAAGAGACCGATCAGCAGACCGGCGATGACAAAACGGCTGCTGAGGAAGAGCAGTGGCGGAAACTCGGCAAGAGCGTGGATCGAAAACAGCCATCCGGCGCCCGCCACAAAGGCCGCGATCGCGATCTGCAGATCGGCAATCGGCTGGGAAGGGGGCTGGGCGGAACGATCAGGGGTCATCTGTTGGACACCAGAGAAGCCGAAAGGCCGTAGCGAGCGGCCTGCCGGCTTCTCTGTCGGTTACAACCGAGATCTACCAGTGATTGTTCGGATTGTGACAAGAACGGCCGTCTACTGGTTCGCCTTGGCGTAGTCCTTCATGTTCTCAGGTGTCACCAGTTCGAACGGAACCCAGATATGCCGTTCGGTCTTTTCCTCCCGCGCCAGGGCGACGGCGGCATCCATCGCGGTCGCGCCCTGCGCGATTGCGTTCTGGAAGACGGTGACGTCGAGATCGCCTGCGGCCATGGCGGCAAGCCCGTCCGGCGTCGCATCGATGCCACCGACCACCACCTTCGACATGTCGGTGCCCGCCGCTTTCATCGCCTGGATCGCGCCGATCGCCATCTCGTCGTTGTTGGCGATGACGGCATCGAATTCCCGTCCTGTCGAGAGCCAGTTGGTCATGATGTTGCTCGCCTCGAGGCGATCCCAGTTGGCGCTCTGTTCCTCGATCACGCTCATGCCCTTGCAGTCATCGGTGGCGATGACGTCGTGAATATCCTTCGTCCGGGTCAGCGACGAATGATTGTTGAGCGGTCCCATCAGCACATAAACGGAACCCTTGCCGCCAAGCAGCCGGCACACTTCCTTCGTTTCCAGCGTGCCGGAATCGATCTCGTTCGAACCGACGAAGGCGGCAGTCGCCGGGAGCCCATCGGCATCGGCCGGCGGGTGGTTGGCGTAGACGATCGGAATACCGGCGGCACTCGCCATTTTCGTCAGCGCCGGCGTGCCGTCGCCATCGACGGCAACCACGACGATCGCGTCGACGCCGGAGGATATGAAGTTCTGTACCTGGTCCAGCTGCTTGCTCGGATCGTTCTGGGCGTCCTCGACCTGAACCGAAACGCCATCGAGCTTGGCGGCGCGGTCTTCCATGCCCTGACGCAGGATCGTCAGGAACGCGCTATCGGAACGGGCAATGGTGATGCCGATGTTTTCGGCGTGAGCGGTACCAGCCAGCAGAACCGACATGGCGGCAAACAGCAACTTCCTCATTCGAAACCTCCCAAAGGAACAGATGACCTGTGAGTCATAAACGGAATACATGGTCCATTGAAAGTCAATAATGAAACATGCATTTCATTATTGTGCAGCAATGGAATGATCGAAACCCCGCGAAACTCGGGATTTTCGGCATGCAAAATCCTGATAAGAGCTACCTATGAGTGCATCATCTTGATACGAGCACCGCGTATCCGGGGAGATTTCGACTGCGCCTTCGGGAAACGAGGGAGCCGCTTTCGGCTGTGTCTCACCGGAAATGCCGGCGGCGCGCGACGCCTGTGACATCACGCCTTTAACCCACGCAACCCTCGCTGTCGGCAGGAGATCCCGATGACCGTACAGGAAGCAATCCTCAACTTCGGCTATGATCCCACGATCAAGGAAGATGGCCCGACGCTCCGGCCGCCGATACCCGCATCACTGCCGAGCGCGGCAACCGTCAACGCGCTCTACCTGCCGCCGCCCAAGGCGCAGGGCACACCGAGCCATGTCGGCAGCCCCGGCAGTTGCGCCGCCTGGGCCACGACCTACGGGCTTGCCACCTATTGGGCGGCCGTTTCGACCGGCGAAGCGCCGTTGCAACCCGTGCGGCAGGCAAGTCCGGCCCATATCTACATCGAAGTGATGAAGAGCTACGGGAAAACGGGTTGCGCGGGATCACAGCTGGCCTCCTATCTCAATCTGCTCAAGCAGGGCGGCACCCCAAACTGGGAGACGGCTCCCTATTTTCCGAATTGTCCCGAGCTGTGGTCGCGCTACGATCCCGGCGCCCTTCCCGACGCCAGCTTCCAGATACCCGGCTGGGCGACGGTCGAGACCAGCGATCTCGACGCGATCAAGGCCGTCATCGTCGCGGGCGGAGCGCTCTGCTACGGCACGTCACTGAACAAGAGCTTCATGCAATATGAAGGGCCGGGCCCATTGAGAGGGCCTCTGGAAAAGTTGCCGAACACCGGCCATTGCATGTTGGTCATCGGCTATGACGACGAGCAGCAGGCCGTCCTCATCCAGAACAGCTTCGGTGAGAATTGGGGCTGCGAATGGAACGGGCGTCGCGGCTACATCTGGATGGGTTACGAGTTGTTCCAATGCCTCGCCCAGGGCCAGGCGATGTACATCACCGGCTGACGTCGGGCGGCTTGCCCGCCGCCCGATCTACCATCCCTGAACGGAGCCGTGGCCCTACTCCGCCGCCACGGCTGCGGGATAGGCTACGGTCTTCGTGTCCTCGGCCTCAAGGCTTGCCGGCGTCTCAGGCTCGACGGAGCTCTTCTTCGGTTCGCGACCGAAGAAGAGCGCATAGCCCGCCGGCAGAACCAGGATGGTCAGCACGGTCGCGACCAGGATGCCACCCATCATGGCGTAGGCGAGCGGCCCCCAGAAGACACCGCGCGAGATCGGGATCAGCGCCAGCACGGCCGTCAAGGCGGTAAGCGTGATCGGCCGGAAACGCCTGACGGCGGAGCCGATGATCGCCTCGGCGCGGTCCATGCCCGCGGCGATATCCTGGTCGATCTGGTCGACGAGGATGATCGAGTTGCGCATGATGATGCCGAGCAGCGCAATGACGCCCAGGATCGCAACGAAGCCGAAAGGCGCACCGCTGATCAAAAGGGCAGCAGCCGCACCGATGATGCCGAGCGGACCGGTCGCGAGAACCAGCATCGCCTTGCCGAAATGCTGCAGCTGGATCATCAGCAGGATGACGATGACGCCGAGCATGATCGGCGCCTTGGCGGCGATCGAGGCCTGGCTTTCGGCAGAGTCCTCCGCGCCCCCTTGGATGGCGATCGAGTAGCCGGCGGGCAGGCTGTCGCGCAGCGGCTGCATTTCGCCAAACATCTTCATCGCCACGTCGTTCGGCTGCACACCATCCGGCAGGGTGCCGCGCACGGTGATCGTCGGCAGGCGGTCGCGGCGCCATTCGATGCCCTGCTCGAGCACCGGCACGACCTTGGCAACCTGCGAAAGCGGTACGAAGCCACCGAAGTCGGTCGGGATGTATATGGAGTCGACCGAACTCAGCAGCTTGCGGCTTTCAGCGGGCTCGCGGGCAACGATCGCCACCGTCTCCTCGCCATCGCGGAAATTGTCGAGCGGCGCACCCGTGACGCTTGCCTGCAGTATCTGGCGAATGCGCTGCGAGGTGACCCCGAGCGCGCGGGCGCGGTCCTGGTCGATCACCAGCTTCATGCCCGGCACCGGCTCCAGCCAGTCGTCGTGCACGGCGCCGAGCAGCGGGTTCTCGTGGAACTTCGCCTTGACGCGATCGGCAATACGCCTGACTTCGTCGCGATCCGGCCCCATGATGCGCATCTGCACCGGCCAGCCGGTTGGCGGGCCCAGGAACAGGCGATCGACCTTGGCGCGGATCGAGGGGAAGTCGGCAGCTAGAATTCCGCGCATCTTGGCGATCAACCGTTCGCGCGCCGGCTCGTCCTTGGCCATCACGAGAAGCTGGGCAAAGTTCGGATTGCGAAGCTGCTGGTCGAGCGGCAGGAAGAAGCGCGGCGCGCCCTCGCCAATATAGGTGGCGATGAAGCGCTTGTCCTCGTCGTCCATCATGCGGGCTTCGAGTGCCTTGGCCTGCTTCTCGACTTCCTTGATGCTGGTGCCCTCGGGCAGCCAGAGATCGACGAGGATCTCCGGCCGCGACGACTGCGGGAAGAAGTTCTTCGGAATGAACTGGAAGGCCCAGAGGCTGACGAAGAAGAGGGCGAGCGTCGTCGACAGCACGATGATGCGATGGCGCACGGCCCAGGTGACCGTCGTGCGCAGGCGACGGTAGAAGCGCGTGTCGAAGACGTCGTGATGATTGCCGGCGTGGCTGCGCTGCTTCAGGAGCATATTGCCGAGCCAGGGGGTGAAATAGACGGCAACGAACCACGAGACGACGAGCGCGATGCCGACCACGTAGAACAGCGAGCGCACATACTCCCCGGCGGTCGAAGCGGCAAAACCGACGGGAATGAAGCCGGCCGTGGTGATCAGCGTTCCGGTCAGCATCGGGAAGGCAGTGGAGGTATAGGCGAAGCTCGCAGCCTCGACCTTCACCAAGCCCTCTTCCAGCTTTCGTTCCATCATCTCGACCACGATCATGGCGTCGTCGACCAGAAGGCCGAGCGCAATGATCAGTGCGCCGAGCGAGATGCGCTGCAGGTCGATGCCGAGCTCGTACATGATGGCGAAGGTTGCAGCCAGCACCAGCGGAATGGTGATCGCGATCACCAGGCCCGAGCGCCAGCCGATCGACAGGAACGACACGACGAGCACGATCGCCAGCGCCTCGCCGAGCGCCTTCATGAATTCGCCGACGGCTTCCTTGACCACTTCAGGCTGGTTGGAGACCTGGTCGACCTTGACGCCATAGGGCAGCGACGCTTCGAAGTGCTGATAGGTCGCCTCCACCGCGTTGCCGACATCGGTCACCTTGAAGCCCTTGGCCATGACGACGCCGATCTGGACGCTGTCTTCACCGTTGAAACGGAATTTGCGCGAATAGGGATCTTCGAGACCGGAGCTGACCGTGGCGATATCGCCAAGTCGGGTGATCTGGCCGCCGGCGCGAAGCCTCAGGTTCTTCAGGTCCTCCACCTTGTCAAGACTGCCTTCGACCGAGATGCGCACCGAGCGCGTGCCGGTATCGACCGCGCCGGCCGGGTCGATGTTGTTCTGGCCGGCAATCGTGCTGCGCAGGTCGTTGAGCGTCAGCCCGCGCTCGGCCAGCGCATTGGATGAGACGTCGATATAGATCTTCTCCGGCTGGTCGCCGATGATGACGGCCTTCTCGACGCCGGGCGTCGTCAAAAGCATGTCACGCGCCTGGATCGCGAACTTCTTCAGCTCCGGATAGCTGTAGCCTTCGCCGCTCAGCGAATGCAGTGTGATGAAGGTGTCGCCGAACTCGTCGTTGAAATAGGGACCGAGCAAACCTTCGGGCAGTTCGTTGGAGATGTCACCGACCTTCTTGCGGACCTGGTAGAAGGCATCCGCCACCTGTTCGGCATTGGTGTCGCCTTCGACCTGCAACGTGATGATCGCGCTGCCGGCACGCGTATAGGAGCGCACGAAATCGAGATGCGGCGTTTCCTGCAGCTTGCGCTCGATCTTGTTGACGACCTGGTCCTGCATCTCCTCGATCGAGGCCCCCGGCCAGAAGGCCTGCACGACCATCACGCGGAAGGTGAAGTCCGGGTCTTCCTTCTGCCCCATGCGCATCAGGCCGAAGACGCCGGCAAGGATGATGAGGCCGAACAGGAAGCGCGCCATGCTCGGGTGCGCGATCGCCCAGCGCGAAAGGTTGAAGGGCCGGTTTTCGTCGGAAGAGGAGGTGGTCATCGGCTCGGTTCCGCGGTTTTCGAGTGTCAGCGCAGGAGCGGGACTTCGGCCTGGGCCGAAGCGGAGTGCTGCGTCGTCGCGTTCGAGATCGTCACCTTGAGATCGTCGGCCATGAACTGCGTCCCGGCAGCAACGACAAGGTCGCCGACCTCAAGCCCATCGGTGACGCGCACGCCGTCAGCGGTGAAGTCGGAAAGCGTGACGGGACGGCTGCTGACGGTTTCGGTGCCGCGATCGACAACCCAGACGATGGTGTAGCCGTCCTTCTGTGCAAGCGCGCTCAAAGGGACCGAGACGTAAGGCTTGCCGTTGCCGGCCGACGCCTCGACGGTCGCGGTCATGCCGAGCAGAACCCGCGGATCGTTCGGCAGGCTTACCCGCACGGAAAAGGTCCGCGACTGCGGGTCGGCGCTGCCCGCCACCTCGCGTACCGTGCCGTCAAGCGACAACCCGGTGTCGGACCAGAGCCCGACCTTGACCGGCAGGCCGGTCTTGAAATTGGCGATCTCCGTCTCGGGCACGGCGACCTGCACTTCCTTTTCGCCTTCGACGGCGACAGTCGCGACAGGCGTGCCCGAACCGACGACCTGGCCGACATCGGCATTGATCGTGGTGACGATGCCCGGCCGGTCGGAGACGAGGTTCGTATAGGTCACCTGGTTCTCCACCTGCGACAGCGCCGACTTCGCAGCGTCGCGGGTCGCCACGGCCTGATTGTAGCTCAGCACCGACTGATCGAATTGGGCCTGCGAGGCAAATTTTCGGGCGAGCAGTTGTTCGGCGCGATCGCGCACCAGCTTGACTGTCTCGACCTGACGCTCGGCCGCTTCCAGATTGGCCGAAGCGCTGCGCACGGCGAGCTCATAATCGGTGGCGTCGACGCGGGCGAGCAGATCGCCGACCTTTACGCGGTCGCCGACATTGACGACCCGCTCGACGATCTTGCCGCTGACGCGGAAGCCGAGGTTCATTTCGGTCCGTGCCCGCACGGAGCCGGAATAGCTGAGCTGGCGGGCCGTGTCGGCCTCAGCAATCTCGACGACCTTGACCGGGCGCACCACCGCAGTGGCTTCGGTCTTTTCCTGCGAGCAGCCGGCCAGTGTCGCCGCGAGCATCGAGAGGAGTGCAGCAGTGGCAAAAAATGAAGTACGGCGGCGAAATTCTATGAGCTTAAACATGTTCGCACTCCCAAAACAGGCTGGCGCAGGCCGAAGCCGCGCCGGAAATATTTCTGCTAAATTTTCAATGCGTTGATCGCGAACTCGACCAGCTCTTCCGGGCTTGCGCGGTTCGTCTTGCTCAGACACTGGGCGACCATTTGCGGGTGGCAAAGCGTGACGGTCGCCGCCCCAAAGCAACGGGACGCGGCATCGGCGTCCTGGTCGCGAAACTCGCCCGCGGCAATCCCCTCGCGGATGACGTCGGCGAGGAGCGCGTCGATCCTGTCGATGTGCTTGTCGATGACGTGCCACTCGCGTTCGATGGCAACGATCACCATCTCGTGCACCTTCGTGTCGTCGAGCATCAGTTCGACCGTCATTTTGTGCTGTGCGTGGACGTAGCGGTGCAGGCGCTCGCTCGCGCTCAGCGGCAACTGGCAGATCTCCTGCGCCATCTGGTAGCTGGCCGCGAGCATGCGCGCGCAAAGCGCCTGGTGGATCTCGGTCTTCGAGGCAAAGAAACGGTAGATGTTTGCCGGCGACATGCCGAGCTCGCGGGCGATGTCGGCAACATTGGTCTTGCTGTAGCCGAAGTGCCGGAACAGCCCCTCCGCTGCATCGAGGATGCGCGTGATGTTGTCCTGCCGTGTCTGGTCGACGACGATATCGTTGCTCACCGGCATCGCTGGCCTTTCGATTTACGACTGACGAATTTCGTATTTCGTCAGTCGTAAATCGAAACGAGGTGTGCGTCAATGGCACAGTCGGGCGTGGTTGATCACGTTTTGAAGAACGAGCGAGACGCCCTCCTCTGGCACACGAGGGCCTCCGCGACGCAGACTGGGTGACGGGGTGCAACCGCGGCGCCGTTGACTCGACACGCTATGGTGGTTACTGGCGACTTAACTGCCGTGTTTTTCGGATTTCTCTCAAAGGGTTCAGCCATCGATGGCCACAGGTCTCATCGCCCTCCTCGACGACATCACTGCGATCGCCAAGATGGCTGCGGCCTCGCTTGACGACGTTGCCGCCCAGACGGTGAAGGCCAGCACCAAGGCCGCTGGCGTCGTGATCGACGATGCGGCCGTGACGCCACGCTATGTCGTTGGCCTGACGCCGGAACGGGAACTGCCGATCATCGCGCGGATCGCCTTCGGCTCGCTCAAGAACAAGCTGCTCTTCCTTCTGCCGGGAGCCCTTCTGCTCGGCTACTTCGCACCCTGGGCGATCACGCCGCTGCTCATGCTCGGCGGCATCTATCTCTGCTACGAGGGCGCCGAGAAGCTCTATGGTGCCCTCTTCCCCCATGCCGCCCACGCACATGAGGAAGCCGTGCTCGGCGCGACGAGCGATCCGGTAGCGCTCGAAAACGAGAAGGTTGCGGGCGCCATCCGAACCGACTTCATTCTTTCCGCCGAGATCATGGCACTGACGCTCTCGACCGTTGCCGACGCCAGCATCTACACACAGGCAGCAGTTCTGGCCGGGGTCGGCATCCTCATCACGCTTGCCGTCTACGGAGCGGTCGGCTTGATCGTGAAGGCCGACGACGCCGGCGTCGCGCTTGCCAAAAACCCCGTCGCGCTCCTGCGGCCGCTCGGCCGCGGACTGGTGCTCGGCATGCCCGTGTTCCTCAAGGCTCTCGCCGCCATCGGCACCGCCGCCATGCTGTGGGTCGGGGGCAGCATTCTCGTGCACGGCATGGCGCAACTTGGCGAGGCCGGGCCTGAACATTTCATCCACGACATCTCCGAGCATGTCGCGCAGGCGCTTCAGTTCGCGCCCGGGCTCGTCGGCTGGTTTGCGACCTCGGCACAGCAGGCACTGCTCGCCCTCGTCGTCGGCGCCATCACGATCGTCGTCTTGGGTAATGTCGTCGCGCCGATCTGGGGGCGTCTGCGCCCGGCAAAGCGCTAAAGGCGTTCGAAAGGTTTTCGGAAAGGAGGCCGCCTCCGGCCTCCTGCCAATCCGCAATCAAGCTTGCCGGAGCCGTTACCGCTTGTACTTCACCCCCGGCAGCACGCAGAGCATTTCATAAAGCAGGTTCGCCGCGGTGATCGCGGTCGTTCCAGTCGTGTCGAAGGGCGGGCTCACCTCGACGAGATCGGCGCCGACCAGGTTGAGACCGCGGCAGCCGCGGATAATCTCGAGTGCCTGGATGACGGTAAGGCCCCCGATCTCGGGCGTACCGGTGCCTGGCGCATAGGCGGGATCGAGGCTGTCGATGTCGAAGGTCAGGTAGGCCTTGTGGTTGCCGATCTTCGCGCGGATGCCTTCGATCAGTGGCACCAGCGACTTGTGCCAGCATTCCTCGGCCGGGACGACGGTGAAGCCCCTGTCGCGCGACCAGTCGAAGTCGTCGGACGCATAGCCGGTGCCGCGCAGGCCGATCTGGAAGACGAGATTGGGATTGAGGCAGCCGTCCTCATAGGCGCGACGGAACGGCGTTCCGTGCGCGATCTTCTCGCCGAACATCGTGTCGTTGATATCCGCATGCGCATCGACATGGATGAGGGCCACCGGCCCGTGTTTTTCGGCAATCGCCTTCAGGATCGGGTAGCTGATCGTGTGATCGCCGCCGAGGGTCAGCGGGATACAGTCATGCTTAAGGATCTCGCGGATGCCGCGGGTGATGATCTCCATATTGGCCGGCAGGTTGAAGGTGTTGATGGCGATGTCGCCGATATCGGCCACCTGCAGGCTTTCGAACGGGGCGGCGCCGGTCGCCATGTTGTAGGGACGGATCATCACGGATTCCGCGCGGATCTGGCGCGGTCCGTAGCGCGTACCAGACCGGTTGGACGCGCCGATATCCATGGGGATGCCAACGAAGCACGCGTCGAGGCCTTCAGCCGACGTCGCGGTGGGAAGACGCATCATCGTGCCGGGGCCGCCGAAGCGGGGCATATCGTTGCCGCCGAGCGGCTGGTTGAATTTTTCGTCCATGGAAGTTCTCCCTTTCTGTCGCCGGAACCCTAGCAGCCATTGCCATCCGAAAAATGCCCTTCGATCGAACGTTACTTCGATCGCGGTCAAACAAACATGCCCGATGCGGCAAAGGCCAGCGTCGATTGCCGTTTACGATGCCGCCGCGTCTCCCACACCTAGCCAAAGGGAGTGTTGCCCTCAAAGGACCCGCCAATCACTTTGGCGAAAACAAAAATACGCTGTTCTTGGGAGGAACCATGCAAAAGTTAACCCGCACCGCCCTGCGCTCCATGTTCGCCGCGTCGCTCGCCGCCATCGCGGCCTCAACGACCGCCCAGGCGCAGGACAAGCTGTTCATCTACAATTTCTCCGACTACTTCGCCGAAGACACCGTTTCGAACTTCCAGGCGAAGACCGGCGTTGAAACTCGGGTGGACTTCTACGATTCCCTTGAAGTGCTCGAAACCCGGCTGCTTGCCGGCGGCAGCGGTTTCGACGTCGCCTTCCCGAGCGCCACGGTCGGCGAGCGCCTGATCCAGTCCGGCGCACTGAAGCCGATCGATGTCACAGCGCTCAAGAACTACGGCAATCTCGACAAGGACCTGTTGAAGCTTGTCGCCGAGCACGACCCGGAGAACAAGTATCTCGTTCCCTACATGTGGCTGACGACGGGCGTTGCCTACAACGCCAAGCTGGTCAACGAGCGCCTGCCCGAGGCACCGGTCAATAGCCTCGACATGTTCTTCAAGCCCGAGATCGCCCAGAAATTCCAGGACTGCGGCATCGGCATCGTCGATGCGCCGAACGAGGTGATCCCGATCGCGCTCAACTATCTCGGCCTCGATCCCTATTCCACACAGGCGGAGGATCTCGACAAAGCCAAGGAACTGCTGCTGAAGCTGCGCCCTTTTATCCGGCACATGCAAAGCGGCCAGCTCGTGGCCGACATGGCCTCCGGCCAGCTCTGCCTGGCGCTGATGTGGAGCGGCGACGCCGGCATTGCAGCGGCCCGCGCCGAAGAGGCGGAGACCGGTGTTGCGGTCGCCTACTCGATCCCGAAGGAAGGCACGATCATTTCCTTCGACACGATGGCGATCCCGGCCGACGCACCGGATCCGGAACAGGCGCTGGCTTTCATCGACTATATCCTCGAGCCGAAGACGGTCGCCGCGATCAGCAATCACGTCTTTTACGCCAACGCCAATGCCGCGGCGACGGCAGAGGTCGACGCCGGCATCCGAGACAACCCGAACATCTATCCGCCTGCCGAGGTCCGTTCCAAGCTCTTCGTCGACAAGTCGCTGCCACCGCGCCAGACGCGCGAGCGCACCCGCGTCTGGTCAGCATTCCGGGCCGGCCAATAGGCCAACCGTCAACAGCAGGACCAGATCCCGTGCCATCCTATATTTCGATCGAAAACCTGGCGAAGTCCTATGGCGTCGTCACGGCCGTCAACAACATCAACCTCGGCATCGAGAGGGGCGAATTCTTCTCGCTCCTTGGGCCCTCCGGCTGCGGAAAGTCGACGCTGCTGCGGATGATCGCCGGCTTCGAGACGCCGACCTCGGGCGCGATCAGGCTGGAAGGCGCCGACGTCACCGACGTTCCGGCGCATCGGCGTCCGACCAACATGATGTTCCAGTCCTACGCGCTCTTTCCGCATCTGACGGTCGGCAAGAACATCGCCTTCGGATTGCACCAGGACGGTCTCGACAAGAGCGAGATCAGGAAGCGGATCGACGAGGTCTCGGAAAAGCTGCAACTGACCGCACTGCTCGATCGCAAGCCGGCGCAGCTTTCCGGCGGCCAGCGCCAGCGCGTGGCGCTCGCCCGCGCGCTGGTCAAGCGGCCGAAGGTGTTGCTGCTTGACGAGCCCTTGGGCGCGCTCGACAAGAACCTGCGCACCGAAACCCAACTCGAACTCGTCCGCCTGCAACGCGAACTCGGTCTCACCTTCATCATCGTCACCCACGACCAGCACGAGGCGATGACCGTTTCCACCCGCATCGCCATCATGAAACAGGGACAGGTGCTGCAGGTCGGCTCGCCGTCAGATGTCTACGAGGCGCCGCGGTCGCGCTACGTCGCGAAGTTCCTTGGCGAAACCAATGTCTTTGCCGGCGGACGATCGGAACGCGATGGCGAAGAACTGCGGATCGAAAGCGATGAGGCCGGCGGCGGTGTCCGCGCCGCCTTCACCGACCGGGTGGCGCTCGACCGGCCGTTCTGGGTTTCGGTCCGCCCTGAACGGGTAGAGCTTGCAACTTCGGGCAGCGGCCTCGAAGGCACCGTGGAACAGCTCACCTATACCGGTGTCGAGAGACACTACCGCGTGCGGCTGAAGTCGGGCGCGACGCTCGACGCGCGCCGGGTCAATCTCGGCGCCGAGAGCGATCTTCGCGTCGGCGACCGCGTGTACGCAAACTGGCCGCCGCAGGCAAGCCGGCTGCTGGCCGAATAGGAGGTCGACCCTTGTCTTCCATCGCCCATTCTTCCGCAGCCGCCCCCTCCGCAAAGGCGAACTGGGGCAAGCGCCTGCTGATCGCCATCCCCTATGCCTGGCTGCTGGTGTTGTTCCTCGCGCCCTTCGCGCTGGTTGCCGGTATCAGCCTTTCGACCGTCCGCCTCGGCATGCCGCCATTCGAGCCGCTGACCGCCTGGGACGGCTCGATCCTGAACCTCAGGCTGAATTTCGAGAATTTCCTCTATGTGCTGACCGACGACACCTATCTTCTGGCGTATCTGACGAGCCTCAAGATCGCGGCGATCTCCACGGCTGCCATGCTCTTCATCGCCTATCCCCTCGCCTATGGCATCGCGTCCTGCTCGCCCTCCTCCAGGTCCCTGCTGGTCTTTCTGGTGATCGTGCCGTTCTGGAGCTCGATGCTGATCCGCGTCTATTCCTGGATGAGCATTCTCAGGAACGACGGTCTTTTGAACGCGCTGCTTTTAAAGATCGGGCTGATCAGCGAGCCGCTGCGAATCCTCAACACCGAGACGGCGATCTATATCGGCATCGTCTACACCTACCTGCCCTTCATGGTGCTGCCGATCTATTCGACCTTGAGCAGCGCCGATCGGACTTTGATCGAGGCGGCGCGCGATCTCGGCTGCTCGCGCATCTCCGCCTTCTGGCGGGTCACCTTCCCGTTGAGCCTGCCCGGCGTGCTCGCGGGCTGCGCGCTGGTCTTCATCCCGGTCGTCGGTGAATTCGTGATCCCGGATCTCTTGGGTGGCGCCGACACGCAGATGATCGGCCGCGCCATCTGGCTCGAATTCTTCAACAACCGCGACTGGCCGATGGCCGCTGCCGTGACCATCGTCTTGCTCGCTCTGCTGGTCGTACCGATCGTCTATTTCCAGTCGCGCCAATCGCGTGAACAAGGCTGAGGAGCAAGCCATGACAAAACCAAGCTGGTTCAATCGGCTGTCGATCCTGTTCGGTCTTGCCTTCCTCTATCTGCCGATCGTCGTGCTCGTCGTCTACAGCTTCAACGGCTCGAAGCTCGTGACGGTCTGGGGCGGCTTCTCCACCCAATGGTATGCGACTGTTCTCAACAATCCCTCGATCATCGAGGGCGCTAAAGTCAGCTTCCTGGTCGCGGCGGTCTCGGCCACCGCCGCCACCCTTCTCGGCACGCTTGCCGCCGTCGTCATGGTGCGGCTGCGTCGCTTCCGTGGCCGGGCACTGCTGAATGGCATGCTGCTCGCCCCGATGGTGATGCCCGAGGTGGTGATGGCCGTGTCGATGCTTCTGATGTTCGTGACGCTCGGGATCGACCGCGGGCCGCTCACCATCACGCTGGCGCACACCACCTTCACGCTCTGTTTTGCGACTGTCGTCCTGCAATCGCGGCTGGTCGAACTCGACCCCTCATTGGAGGAGGCGGCGCGCGATCTCGGCTGCCCTCCGGCAAAGGCGTTCGTCAGCGTCGCCTTACCGAACATGATCCCGGCGCTGGTCTCCGCCTGGCTGCTGTCCTTCACCCTGTCGCTGGACGACCTGGTCATCTCGAGCTTCACGACCGGGCCGGGTGCATCGACCCTGCCGATGAAGATCTATTCACAGATCAAGTTCGGCGTGACGCCGGAGATCAACGCGATCTCGACGATTATCCTCGGCATCGTCGTGTTTGGATTGGTGGCCGCTCAACTGGTCTCGCGGCGCTCCGAACAACGGGTGAGCGCTGCGGCGTGAGGTAACTCTGGGGAAGATAGACTTCCCCGGAATTCCCGCCAAATGCGCCGGGTCAGTGCGGCCTCAGCGCGCCAGCCGGCGAAAGATACGTGGCCAGCGGATCCTCGAAGGCATTGCTTGCCGAAGATACGGCATCGATAAACAGCGAGAACAGTGCCGTCTGCGAAGTGATGTCGAGCTTGGCGTAGAGGTTGCGGCGATGCAGCTTGACGGTCGCCGGCGAGATGCCGAGCTTTTCGGCAGCACCCTTGACCGAGTAACCGCGCAGGATCATCTGCGCCACCTGGCATTCGCGATCGGTCAGCAGGCTGCGGCCAAAATTGCGCACCGCCTGCGCCAGGGCGCTTTGAAGCGGCGAGCCGTCGTCGCCCAGGCCTTCGGGTCTGAGGTCGCGATAATGCCGAAGCACGGCCATGCTGATGAGCGGCGCCGCATTCTGCAGGAAATCCTGATCTTCGCCGCTGAAGGCCGCGTGCGCATGGCGCCGCGCCAGAGAGATTGCGATCTTCGTGTCGGCATCGATGCCGATGAAGACGTTGAATTCGTCGTGCAGGCCCGAATGCCGGTAGTAGTCGCGGTAGTACTGCGACCGGTCGAAGGACGGATCGATTTGCCGAAGGCGATAAAGCCCGTCGTCGCCATTGTCGAGCGCCAGCCGGTAGAACGGATCCATCCGGTACGGCCCCTGCAGATAGGCGCGAATATCCGACAGCCCCCTGTCCGTGCGCCAGTCGTTAAACAGGATCTTCGGCGCGGCGTCGCGTCGATAGAGGAGCATCAGCCCGGCATCGATCGCAATGTGCCGCTTGAGCGAATGTGTCAGCCGGTCCTGGAAATCCGAACGGCCCACCCCCTCCATCAGCGACAGCGCCAGATCGCCTACACCGGACACCTGCTGCGCCGGCGCGCAGACTTTGATGATCGTATCGTCGTTCATATTGTTCTCCTCCAAGCGCAGACTAGGCGAAGGTTGGGTTGGTCGCAAGTAACGGAATTTCACTACGGGATTTCCAAAACTATCTTTTGGCGAACCAAAACAACGGCATAGGGGGCCGACATCCGGCGGGGCAAGGCCTTACGGCGCGGCACGGATCGCCCGCCTCGGAGCGAACCTAGCCCTTTGGCGTATTCCGAGCAGCGATATCGACGCCTAGAAAAATGATGCAAGCCGCACAGTAGATCCGCGGCAGGCAAGGCGGCACGTGACTGTCGAGACGGCATATTGATCTCGGACATCCTATCGTTCCGTAGAAGAATGAAACAACGAAACCCTGGCGCGCGGCCGATCGACTTGGCGCTCGTCTTTCTGAACTGGAGTGAACATGTCGAAGGTCATCAAACTCGGGCGCGATGGTGTCGGCCTCAACGCGCTTGAAAAATGCAGCGTCGTGCCGCCGGAGGCGATCCTTTCGGGCTTTGCGGACGAGCTCGGCGACGTTCATTTCGAAAGCCCCGATAAGGCCGTCGTCATCGGCACGTGGCAGTCGACGCCCTATGCGGAAATGCTCTCCTATCCCGATGGCAATGAATACAGCGTCATCCTCTCTGGCAAGGTCGCGATCACCAACCCGGATGGCTCGGTCGAGACCTTTTCGGCGGGCGAAAGCTACGTGCTTCCAGCCGGCGTCGAAGTGCGTTTCGAAGTGCTGGAGACGATGCGCAAGGTCTACGTCCTCTACACCGCCCCTGCCGCGAAGTGATGTGAGCCGTCCTCATGACCCAGGTAAGAAACAAAGCCCTTGCAGACGTGACGATGACGCCCTTCTGGCTCGACCGGCCGGATGCGCCCGAGCCGCGAGAGCGACTGACGCGTCATCTGAAGGCCGACCTTCTCGTTGTGGGTGGCGGCTTTACCGGGTTGTGGGGCGCCATCCAGGCAAAGCAGCGCCAGCCCGAGATCGACGTCATTCTGATCGAGAAAGGCTCGGTCGCCAACGGCGCCTCGGGTCGGCCGGGCGGTGTCGTCTCAACCTCGGTCATGCACGGGCTGTCGAACGCCGTGCGCATTTTCCCGAAAGACATCGCAGCGCTCGAGAAGCTCGGCCAGGAGAACATGCACGGCTTTCTCAAGACGCTTGAGGAGCATGCGATCGACTGTCATGCCGAGTGGGGCGGGGAGCTAACGGTCGCGGTCGACGACGCCCATATCGAAGCGCTGCACGAGGAGCACGAGCTTCACCTGAAGTACGGCCACCAGGCGGTCTTCCTCGATCAGAGCGCCGTCCGCGCCGAAATCAATTCGCCGCGCTACAAGGCCGGCGTCTGGTCGAAGCATATCTGCGGCACGGTGCATCCGGCGCTGCTGGCGTTCGGACTGAAACGGGTCGCGCTCACGCTCGGCGTACGGATCTTCGAAAACACCGAACTGACAGGCCTTGAAGACCTCGGCGACCGGATGAAGGCACACGCGGCTTCCGGCAGCGTGACCGCGCCGAAGGTGCTGCTCGCCACCAACGCCTTTGCCGCCGGCCACAGGAAGATCAAAAACAGGGTCGTCGCCGTGCGCGATCGGGTGCTGGCGACAGAGCCCCTGTCAGCGGAGCAGATGGCAGCGATCGGCTGGAGCCATCGTCAGGGCGTTTACGACACTCGCACCCAGATGAACTACATGCGGCTCACCAAGGACAACCGGATCATCTTCGGCGGCCGCCTCGCCTATGCCTTCGCCGGCGATCCGTTTCCGTCGATCGACCGGGAACTCGATACCTATGAGCCCCTTGCCGCCGCTTTCTTCGACACCTTTCCACAGCTCGAAGGCCTGCGCTTCAGCCATGCCTGGAGCGGGCCGATCGACCTCAGCACCCGCATGGCCGTACACTTCCAGCGTTACCATGACGAAAAGGTCGTTTATGCCGGCGGCTATTCTGGCTTCGGCGTCTCGGCCTCACGTTTCGGCGCGCGCATAGCGCTCGATATCCTCGACGGCTCGAAGACCCCGGAGAGCCGGCTGGATTTCGCCACCAGCCTTCCGAATACGATCCCACCCGAGCCGTTCCGCTGGCTCGGCGCCCAGATCACCATGTATGCGCTCGACACCGCCGACAAGTCCGGTGGCTGGCGCAGGCCGTGGCTCAAGATGGTCTCGGCCATGGGCTTCCCGCTCAGTTGATCATGCGTTTCCCGGCGGCTTCAAAGGGCAAGCGGAGCCGAGACTTTCGGCTCTGCCACCGGGCGATGGCGGTGGCCCATCCGGCCCGGGAGCAACGGTGGTAGTAAATCGTTAACCATGATTAGATAGCCAAAGCTACCCATTCCGCTGGCTGATTCGCGAGCGTTCGTAGCACCGGCGGCACCCATGCGACAAACACCGCTCGCGGTCCTTTCCAAACGCCTCGGCCTTTTCACGGCACTAGCCTCTCTTGCCGTCTCGACACCGGCGCTTGCCCAGTCCGTTTGGACCGGGGGAGCCGACAACGAATTCGGCAACGGCGCGAACTGGGCGCCCGCCCTGCCCGGCGCGAGCGACGCAGCGGAGGTCAACACCGGCTCTCCGCAGGTCAACGACGGCCGTACGATCCGCCAGCTTGGCGTCGACGGCGGCAATGTCACCATCTCCAACACCGGCGCGCTGACCGTCACCAACGGTAGCACGATCAATTCCGGGAGCGTCAGCATCAACGCGGGCGGCGCACTCACCTCCAATGTCGAGCTGAACGGCGGCAGCCTGTCGATCGATGGGGACCTCAACGGAAGGCTGACGCTGAACAACGGCAACGTGTCGGTGAACGGAACGCTGGACAGCGCCAGCGTCGGCAGCGCCACGTCGCTTTCCAACAACGGCGAGGTTGGTGACGTCAAAGTCTCGGCTGGGGGCACTTTCGTGAACAACACCGGCGCCGTCGCCGGCGCGACGGTGAATGCCGGCACCGCCTCCAACGCCGGAACCATGGGCTCGCTGACGAACACCCAGGGGAACTTCACCAACAATACCGGCGGCACGATCACCGGGAAAACGACGGTGGCGGGCGGAACCGTCACCAACAACTTCGTCGTCACCGACGCGGATGTCGCGGCAGCGGCCGCCTTCGTCAACAACAATGGCGCAACTGCGGGCGCGATTACCAACGCCGGCACGGTCTCGAACGCTGGCACCATCGCATCGGTGCGCAACGACGCCGGAAGCTTCACGAACAATTTCGGCGGCGAAGTGACCGGCGAAACCACGGTCTCTGGCGGCGCCGTCAACAACAACGCGACCCTCGGTACGGTCACCGTCGGCGCGGGCGGCACCTTCACGAACACGTCGGGGGCAAGCGCCGGCGCGGTCACCAACAGCGGCGCCGCGTCGAATGCCGGCACGATCGCCGGACTTACCAACACAGCCGGAAACTTCGCCAACAATGCCGGTGGCACAGTCACCGGCAAGACGACGGTTACAGGCGGCACCGTGACGAACAATTTCGTCGTTAGCGACGCCGACGTCGCGGCCGCGGCAGCCTTCGTCAACAACAGCGGCGCCGTGGCCGCCAACGTCACCAACGCCGGCACCCTGTCCAATGCCGGAACCATCGCTTCCGTGCGCAACGATGGCGGATCCTTCACCAACAACGGCAACGGCACGGTGACCGGAAAGACAACCGTCGCCGGCGGCAGCGTCGTCAACAATGCGGCGCTCGCCGACGTCGAGATCGGTGCCAACGGCACTTTCACCAATAACAGCGGCGCGACTGCCGGGGCAGTTTCCAACGCCGGCACCGGGTCGAACGACGGAACCATCGCTTCGCTCGCAAACAGCGGCGGCCTCTTCCAAAACACCGGCACGATCAGCGGCGCGGCGAACATCACGGGCGGCGCTCTCGTCAACCAGGGTACGGTCGCCGGGACGGTCGAAATCTTCGACGGCGGTCTCTTGTCCGGCAGCGGCATCGTCGGCAGCCTGACGGTCAATGCCGGCGGCGTGGTCTCTCCCGGCCCGGGCATCGCGGTTGCCACCGTCAACGGCGACCTGACGTTCCGTTCGGGCTCGATCTATCAGGTGGATGTGGATGCGGCGGGGCAATCCGACCGCCTGGCCGTTTCGGGCGCGCTTTCGCTTGAGGGCGGCAGGCTAGCGGTCCTCGCCGGCAGCGGCGTCTATGACCCGTCGACGAGCTACACGATCGCTTCCGCCGGCACTGTCAGCGGCCGGTTCGATGCGGTGACAAGCAATCTTGCGTTCCTGTCGCCGACGCTGACCTATGGCGCCACCGGCATCGATCTGAGGCTCGACCGGAACGACGTTGCGTTCGCGGACCTCGCAGAAACCGCCAATGGGCGCGCAGCAGCAAGCGCTGTCGAAGCGCTGGGCGTCACGAGCCCGCTCACGCTGGCCGTGCTCTCGCTGGATGATGCAACGGCCGCAAGCGCCTTTTCCCAGCTGAGCGGCGAGGTACACGCCTCAGTCAAGAGCGCGCTGATGTGGGACAGCCGTTTTCCGCGGGACGCCATTCTGGAGCGCGCGGGCTCGGCCGTCTCGACCCTTCAGGAAACCGAGGACGCCGTCTTCTGGACGTCGGGTTTTGCAGGCGCGGGCCATTTGTCCGGTGACGGCAACGCAGCCGCTATCGGTAACCGCACGGCGGGTGCCCTCGTCGGCGCTGATACGGCGGTTTCCGACGATTGGCGCCTCGGTGGGATCCTCGGCTACAGCCATCTCACCGCTCAGCCGCAGGCGCGTGTCGATGCTTACCATGCGGGCCTCTACGGATATGGGAACATCGGGGCGCTGAACCTTGCAGGCGGCGCGATCTATAGCCACAACGAGGTTTCGTCGGAGCGTGACCTCGCCTTCGACTCGTTCACAGACCGCCTGACCGCCGACTACGACAGCACTGTTGCCCAGGTGTTCGCCGACCTTTCCTTCACGCTCAGCGCAGACGACATCAGGCTTCAGCCGTTCGCAAACCTGGCCTATGTCTATCTCGATACCGATGCGTTCAAGGAAAACGGTGGTTCGGCGGCGCTCTCGGCAGAAGGTGCCACTGACGACGCCATGCTTACGACCATCGGCGTGCGCTGGTGGGCGAATCTGCCGATAGACCAAATGCCGATCTCAGCCTCCGGCATGCTCGGCTGGCGCCATGCGGAAGGCGACCTTTCGCCGTCCGCGCGCCTTGCCTTTGCCGGTGCCAGCCCCTTCACCATCGCAGGCGTGCCCATCGCGCGCGATGCGCTGGTGGTGGAAGCGGGCATTTCCGCCCGGCTCTCCAAATCCGCGCGGCTGGCAATCACCTATCTCGGCGAATTCGGCGACGGCGCGCGGTCGAGTGCCGGCCGCGCAAACCTGATCGTCGATTTTTGACGCGCATGTCTCCGACCAGGACGTTCAGCAGCCGGTCGCGCTAGCCTCACGGCTGGACCTTGGCGACCGATCCGGCTCCGGCGAAGAGGTCCGGATAGGAGCGTTCCAGCGTTCCGGCGATCGCGGCGGCGAAGCGCTCGTTGGCGATCCGGTTCGGGTGCGCATCCGATGGCGATACCCACAGCGTTTCGGGAACGAGATCCTCGACCGAGGGGCGAAGATCGAGGAAGGGAACCCCCTCGCTTTCGGCGATCTTCTCGACCGCGCCGGTGACTTCCGGGAACGGATACTGCTTGACTTCATGCAGTTCGGGATAGTTGACGAGCACGAGCTTGATGCCACGTTCGCGGCAGAAGCTGATCAGCCGCCGCATGGCATCCTGCCCTTCCGTCCAGCCGGGCTGGTCGTCTTCATAGAGGCCCCGGTAATAGGCCTTCCAGTCCGCCCGACCGAGGAAGATGCGCGAGATTTTGTCGACCGCCGAGGCGAGTACGACATAGGCCTGCGAATACTCGCCCCAGCCGACCTCGTGACGGCGCGGCGTCGGCTCGGCATCGTTGATGAAATAGTTGAGGACGACCACGTCCGGCTTGAGCTCGACGCCCTTGGTCATGAAATAGGCGACTTCCATCTGGGTGTTGTAGTTGCCGACACCGGTGTTGATCACCTCGTATTTCGGCGCCCCCTGGCTGCCGCCGTTGAGGACCGTTTCCAGCAGCCTGGAGGGCGTATCTTCCTCTTTGACGCCCCAGCCGAAGGTCAGCGAATCCCCGAGCATCATCACCCGCGTCGTCCCGGCGGCAACCGGGCCGATTTCGCGGTTGCGCAGGCCGATCGAGTTGATGCTGACCGGCACACCCATGAAGACGCCGCTCGAATTGGGAATATGCTCGTGGCCGATCGCCGGCTCGGCGCTGACCCGTTTCAGGTCGCGGGCGTATTTCCACATCTCGAGGTCGAAATCCATGCCGTTGTCGAAGACGGTGCGCGCCATGCCTTCGATCATGAGGCCGCAAAGGGCGAGGCTGAAAGCCGTCGCGAGAACCGCAAGCAGGGCTCGCTTGAGAATGGAGGATTTCCGGACGCTGTTTTGTTCCATTTGAACGACGCGTGTTACATTGGAATTCATCGGATCTTCCTTTCAGGTCCGCCGATTACTGTCCGACCTGAGAAAACTTCAGGCAATCTGGCTCCACCGGAGCGGTTTTTACGAACTGGTGCTCGCCGACCGTCAGGCCCTTGCCGCCGCTCCAATCATTGACCAGCCACTGGTCGATCGCCTCGGCCACAAGAAAATGTCCGAGCGGAGAAAGGTGCTTGTCGCCGATGCCATAGGTTTTCATCGGATCGTTGGCGGAGAGCTTTTCGGTCGGATCGACCACGTACACTCCGGGCGTCGCAGCGGCGAGCGCCTTGATCATTTCGCGCTGCTTTTCCGGCTGCAGGCCGTCGTCGCGACCAACCAGTTCCGCCCAGCCCGGGAGGATGACGACGAGCAGCTCGGCGCCGTTGGCGCGGGCATCGTCGGCAAGCCGGACGAACAGGCGCCGCGTCAGCTCGATCGCATGGCCGATGTCACGCCGGGACGCCCGGTCGCCAACATAGGGTCTGAGCAGGGTCGAGTAGAACCAGTTGTAGAGCTTGCTGTTCTGCCACAGGTACAGATGTGCCTGCAAAGCGAGGCTGGGCTTCTTGGTTCCGCTACCGGCCGGCTCGACCGTGATATCGATGGACGAGGGCGTCAGAACCGCACGCTCGGCATTGTCCTCAAGGTCGGTGCTGAGCGAGAGCCCGACGACGACGAGGTTATGAGGGATGCTGTGGCCCTTGTCCTCATAGACCCGGATCTCGTTCGGCTGGCCGTAGCCGCCGGTGCCGTAGTTCTTGAGCAGCAGTTGCGGGTGCCATGCGTTCAGGAGCGAGCTGAAGGTTTCGCTTTCCTTGACGAGCGAGCCGCGCACCATGGAATCGCCGAGGACGAACACCGGCGAACCCGTGCCCGTCGCATTGTCGCGGAAACCGTCGCGGTTGATCTGGACGCGGTTCCAAGGATCGAGCGGGCTGAAACGCTCGAAGTAGCTGTTGCCCGGTATTTCCGTATAGCCGTAGAGCGCGTGCGACTGATGCCGCCCCCGCGGCACGCCGCAATAGACATATTCGCCCTCGCCGACCGGAAGCTGCAGGCTCGGCACCAGACGCAGCAGCAGTTCGCACAGCAGAATGGCGACAAGTCCCGAAACGAGAATGATCAGCCCATCCATGACACCGCCGAAATTGCGCGAACGGCGCATGCGTTGCAGGATTCCGCTCGATTGAGGCTTGTTCTGATCGATGAAATCCGCAGGCGTCGCCGTCGGATTGTTGTTGTTGAGCGCATCCTGACGTTCGGCTTTTCGGGGCATGTCAGCTGACACCTTGATTGTGCGATCTGTGTTGAAGCATTTCGGATGATTGCCGCATCGCCCGGTTCAGGCGCTTCCGGCCTCGCGCCAATAGGACCGTGCCAGGCTGGCGAGATAGGTGGTCGTGCGCCTCGATGTCTTTGCGACGGAGGGACGCTTCGGTTCGTCGGAGCCTGCGTGTTCGCCAGTATCTGCGAGCCGGATGCGCTTGGAGGAATCCGGCCGCAGGAGCTCGATCGGTCGAAGCAGCCCGGGCAAAGTCCCGTAGCCGGTCAACTGATCGCGAAACAGGCTGGTCGCGGCATAGACGACATCCGCCGTCTCGACCGCTTCCCGCACGCGGGCATCATCCGAAATCTTGACGTAAAGCACGCCAGGAATGAAAAGAGGCAACGTCGGCACCACGGGATCCAGGATCCGGTTGACCGCGGCCGGCGTCACCTCGTTTAAAACGAAGACGGTAAGCCGCTTCTGGCTCAAACGATAACCCTTTATGATTATCTCGACCGGAAGCCGACCGTCTGTTTCAGCTATTTCAATAACACTTTGAACATGCATAGTGGCTCTCCGGAACAGAGAAGAACACCGTCAATATCTTCAGAATACGAAAACATGAACTTATTCGTTATATAGCGACATGAGCTTCGGAGGTTTCACTTCTCTGCCGGAGACGCCTTACAATTCCGAACTCTATCCTAGGATTTTCGTTCTGAATATATCCAGATGGATATACTCCGGCCCTGTTTCTTACAGTTCGCTTGCGGCAGAAAGCGCCGGTCGCGGCGTCTCGTCGCGGGCTGGATGTTTTCGAAAGGGGAGGCTCAGGCCAGAAGCAGGGGGCCTGCAAGCGCGGGCGACGCCGTCATAGTGGGCTCTTCGGGAGCCGGTTCGCCAGATTGGCCAGCTCGACGCGCGTCGAGATTCCGAGCTTGCTGTAGATGCTGTGGAGATGCAGCTTGACCGTGCCCGGCGATATGCCGAGCCGGGCACCGATCTCCTTGCTGCGGATCCCCGAGGCCGCCAGCCGCGAGACCTCGATCTCGCGCTGTGTCAGGAGGTCGACGCCCCGGGTCTCAACGGCCTCCTGCGCGCGTATCCGCTCGATCGCGGACTTCAGCGCCTGATCCTGGAAATAGGTCTTGCCGCTGGCCACGACATTCATGCAGTCGAGCAGGGTGTCCGGGGCCTGTTCCTTGAGGACGATGCCGTTCACTCCGAGCCGGATCGCTTCGGCAACCTGATCGTCACCGATATCAGCCGTCAGGATGACGATCGCGATCTGCTGTCGGTGGGCGCTGCGCACCCGGCGTATGAATTCGAGCCCGTCCATATGCGGCATGCGAAGATCTGCGACGACGATATCGGCGCCCCGCTCGGACAGAACCTGCAGCGCATCGGTCGCACGCTCGCAGGTCGCCACCACCTCCCAGCCGGGCACGGTCTCGATCAGCCGGCGAAGCCCGTCGAGCACGATCAGATGATCGTCGACGACGACCGCGCGCAACGCTATTGCGGCATTGGCAGCATGACGACCACTCGAGTCCATTCCGCTATCCTTTCGATCGCAAGTTTTCCGCCACGCGCTGCCGCCCGTTCACGCAGGCTCCGCGGTCCGATTTTTTCTCGTTCAAGCTCGGCATGGTCAAGACGCTCACCATAACCGAAGCCGACCCCGTCGTCGTCGATCGTCAGCACGATCGATCCGTTGTCGATGCTGAGCGTGATCCTGACCTTCTGCGCGCCGCCGTGCCTGACCGCGTTGGCGGTCGCTTCGGACGTCATGCGCGCAAGCTCGTAGGTCAGCGCCAGCGGCAGGTCGATGCCGGACGGCGGGTCGAAGGCGATCGAGACGTCGATCTGCCATTGCTGCCGCAGCCGTGCGGCCACCGCTTCCAGTTGACGCTCGAGCTGCATTTCGCCGGTAGCCTGGAGATTGCCACCCGGCTCGAGCGCGCGGATGAAGCCGCGAAGCTCCCGCTGTTCTTCGAGCAGCATCGCCTGGATGGCCTCGAGGCGTTCAGCAAGCACATCCGGCCCCGCATCCTTGAGCTTGCGCAGCGACTGAAGCTGCAGTGCTGTGCCCGCAAGCGCCTGAAGCACCCCGTCGTGCAGGTCGCGGCCGATGCGGATGCGCTCGTCGACGGCCGCCTCGTCACTCAGGCGTCTAACCAGGATCGCCTGTTCGAACAGCGCCTTGATCCTGTCGGCGATGATCTCCGCGATCGCCACGTCATCGAGCGTGAGCGCAGGCGGCTCCAGAACGAAGAGGCGCGCCTGCAGATCGTCGACCTGGAAGAAGGTCGAGACCGCGGCGTTGATGTTGAAAGCTTCCACAAGCGCTGGCGAGATCGGGGGATCGGGATCCGACCATTGATGAAACCGCCCCTCGCCGATATGCACGAGAACGCGACCACGCGCGGCCTCGGTGACAAGCAGGCTGCTGCGCAGCAATTTTTCGTCCGTCCAGGTACCGAAGGCATCGGGCGGCATCTGCATGACCTCGAGTTCGCCTTCGTTCCACAGGGCCGCATAGGTCCAGGGCTCCTCCGCATCGGTCCACAACAAGAGGGCCCGCGGAACCAGCATGACATGGGCGGCATAATCGAGGGCCGCGCGCGCCGGCCACTCGCGTCCCCGCGGCTGGCTCGGTGTTCGCTGCACCAGCCGAAGAAGCTCGGCCCGGACCGCCTCCTGGTGTGCGCCCAGCCAGACGAGCAGCGCAGCCGCAACGAAGATGAAGAGGATCCGCGAGGCGTTCGTCGTCGTATCGGCATCCGGATCGAGCATATCGCCGGCATCGAAGTAACCGAGGTAGAGCAGGGCCGCCAGGCAGACGAGACCGGTGTAGAGCGCCCCGCGCCAGCGCCAGTGCAGCGTCGCGGACAGCAAAGTGAACGGCATCAGCATGAAGAACGGGCTTGCCGGGCCGTCGGTCATCGACATGAAGATCGCAAACGCCGCGACATCGATGATGTGACGCACCAGCGTGCCGCGCACGCGCGAAATCTCCGTGCGCCAGACGAGGAAGGCGGCCGCGATGGCATAGAAGAGATAGCCGATCAGCAGGAAGTAGATGGGCTCTGGCGGCAGCGGCACGTGAACGGAATCGAGCCAGGCGATCCAGACGCTGCCGAGCGCCAGCAGAATGCGCCCGACGGCGATCACCTTGTCGGAACGAGCTCGGAAGGTGTTCGTCCAGACCTTGCGGCCGGACGCCTGGTCCAGATCCATCGGCGCGCCGGCACCGTGTGGTGGAGCGGCCGCCGTCGGGCTCACGCGGCGGGCGCTGAAACGGTTTGACGGCTCTAGCTTCATGCCAAGTCTCCGCTCTGCGCCGCCCCTTTGAAAACAACCCTGCGCGTGACGAGCGAGAATAAATCAAATCGCGGCCACCGACCGTCGCCGACCGCATCTTCGACGACGAGGACGGCACGGCCCTGGCAGCCGCTGCAATCAGCATATTCAAGTGTCGTCAGCATACGCTCGTCTCTTCCAGCGCTCAAATGCATTCGCCACCAGTATAGCCAAGGTTACGCGCGCGCGCCCGGACCACACGAACCTTGCACTGCTGCAGGCAAGCCCTGGAACAGGGCCGACCGGCGGACATCAACCCGAGTATCAGAAGATCGCGCCAAGAATCGTAAGCCGGATATGACCCTCTATATCCATTGGCATATTGACCTACCCCAGTATTTGCCGCTCATATTCTCCCAATATAAATGACTAAAGAGTTTTTCATTCGTCGGCACAATGAAAATTGTGCGTTTTTTAGCTAACCGCTTTGAGGTGGATAGCAATGAGCATTTCTCACGGACCACTGAACGAGAAGCCCCCGGAAGGACCGTCGAACAGAAGTTTCGGCTACACCGTCGGTGGCATCCTTACCCTGATCGCGCTCGTGAAATGGTGGCGGGCTTCCGAGATTACGACCGTAACGGCTGTGCTCGCCCTGATCGGCGTGGTTCTGGTCGTGCTGGCCCTGATCGCGCCTTCGACCCTGACACGCGCCAACCATCTCTGGATGCGGCTCGGCCTTGTGCTGTTCAAGATCGTCAATCCGGTCGTGATGTTCCTGATCTACGTCACGACCTTCGTGCCGATCGGCATTTATCTCAGGCTTCGCGGCAATGACGCGCTGACCGAACAGTTCGACAAGAACGCCAAGACCTACTGGATCGACAAGCCACAGGGCGAAGCAGCCCAGGCAACGATGAAAAACCAGTTCTGAAATTTGAAGAACCTATCCCTTATTGTATCGGACAGAGGACACGAAAATGGACCTTGCTAGGGAACTCCTGTCTTACATGGGCAACCGGAAGAAATACTGGTTGCTGCCGATCCTGGTCATGACGACCATCTTCGGAACCCTGGTGGTACTGACGCAGGGAACGGCCGTCGCCCCCTTCATCTATACGCTGTTCTAGGCGGCACCATCGTGCGTATCCTCGGTATCTCGGCCTTTTACCACGATAGCGCGGCCGCGCTCGTCGAAGACGGGCGCATCGTAGCCGCTGCACAGGAAGAGCGCTTTACGCGCCGGAAACACGACCCCGATTTTCCGGCGCGGGCAATAGAGTACTGCTTGTCGGAAGCAGGCTGCACCATGAACGACATCGACCATGTCGTCTTCTACGAAAAGCCGTTCCTGAAGTTCGAGCGGCTTGTCGAGACCTATCTTGCGACAGTGCCGCACGGCTTCAGTTCGTTTCGCGTGGCGATGCCGGTCTGGATCAAGGAAAAGCTCTTCCAGAAGAAGATGCTGCGCAAGGATCTCGGCAAGCTTGTCGGCAAGAAGGAATGGGATGGCTCGCTGCTTTTCACCGAGCACCACCAGTCCCATGCAGCGAGCGCCTTCTTTCCCTCGCCCTTCGCCTCAGCCGCAGTCCTCACCATGGACGGCGTCGGCGAGTGGTGCACCACATCGCTTGCCCATGGCCATGACAATCGCCTCGACTTCCTGAAGGAGCTGCATTTCCCGCACTCCCTTGGCCTGCTTTATTCGGCCTTTACCTATTACACGGGCTTCAAGGTCAATTCGGGCGAGTACAAGGTGATGGGGCTTGCGCCCTACGGGCGGCCGCGTTTTGCGCAGACGATCCTCGACAACCTGATCGATCTCAAGGACGACGGCTCCTTCCGTCTGGACCAGCACTATTTCGGTTATTGCACGGGCCTGAAGATGACCTCGCCGGCCTTTCACGACCTCTTCGGAGGCGAACCCCGCAAGCCGGAATCGCCGCTGACCCAACGCGAGATGGACCTTGCGGCCTCCGTGCAGGTCGTGACCGAAGAGGCGGTCATGCGGCTCGCCCGCTATGCCCGGCGCCAGACAGGCGAAAAGAACCTCTGCCTTGCCGGTGGCGTCGCGCTCAACTGCGTGGCGAACGGCAAGTTGCTGAAGGCCGGGATCTTCGACGATATCTGGATCCAGCCCGCCGCAGGCGATGCGGGCGGCGCCCTCGGGGCGGCCCTCTCGGTCTGGCACGAATATCTTGGAAGCGCGCGTGTCGTGAAGGACAGCGATTCCATGTCGGGCGGCTATCTGGGACCGGCCTTCGCGCAAGGTGAAGTCGAGCAGCGGCTTGCCAACGCCGGGGCGAACTTCGAGGTCCTCTCGGACGAAGAGATCACCTCCTCCACCGTCTCGGCGCTGACCGAGGAAAAAGCGGTCGGCTGGATGCAGGGGCGGATGGAATTCGGACCGCGGGCTCTCGGCGGACGGTCGATCCTCGGCGACGCCCGTTCGCCGACGATGCAGAAGATGCTCAATCTCAAGGTCAAGTATCGCGAGAGCTTCCGTCCCTTCGCTCCGTCGATCCGGCGTGAAGACCTGTCGGACTGGTTCGATATCGACACCGACAGCCCTTACATGCTGCTTGTCGGCGACGTCCTGGAAAGCCGCCGCCTGCACGCCAATCACCCGCAGGAAAATCTGTTCGGCATCGATCTGCTCAACGTGCCGCGCTCGGAAATACCGGCGGTGACCCATGTCGATTACTCCGCCCGTATCCAGACGGTGCACCGCGAGACCAACCCGCGTTACTGGGAGCTGTTGACCCGGTTCAAGGCGCGCACCGGCTGCCCGGTGCTCGTCAACACCAGCTTCAACGTGCGTGGCGAGCCGATCGTCTGCAATCCCGAAGACGCCTATCGCTGCTTCATGGGAACGGAGATCGAGCGCCTCGTCGTCGGCAATTGCATCCTGAAGAAGGAAAACCAGCCGGAGCACCTGAAGCAGGACTACAAAGAGAACTTCGAGCTCGACTAGAACCGGCCACGTAATCTGTTCCTTCAGAACGCCGGGCCGCAGCAGCGACCCGGCGTTCTAACGTCCGGCACGCAGCCGCGAGGCGCTTCGGCCGGAGGGCGCGACGCCGAACTCGCTCGTCAGCAGCTTGACGAAAAACGGCACCAGCCCCGATTTCGCCCGCGACTTGTCGAAGGCTGCCTGGAAAGGCGCCCTGTAGCTGAAGAGATCCGGGCGGATCGGCCGCAGCAGCCCTGCGCTGACATAGCGGCTGGCGAAGTGATCGGGCAGATAGCCGAGATAGCGCCCGGAAAGGATCAGCCGCGCCTCCGCCTCCATGTCGCTGACCGTCGCGCGCGGATTGGCGATCGAGAATATCTTGAGGTCGCGCGCATTCCAATAGGAGCGACCGATCAGATTGTAGGACCGGATGTCGTCGATTTCGATCGTGCTGTCATCGCGGGAAAACAGCGGATGCTCGGCCCCGCAATAGAAGCGCTGCGTCTCCTCGTAAAGATCGACATATTCGAGCCCCAGCGTCGTGCGCGGGAAGCTCGCGATCGCGATGTGGAGCTCGCCCGTTATCACGTCGCGCAACAGTTCATGCGGCGGTCGGGTGACGATCGAAAGCGCCACCTCGGGCGCTTCATCCGTCATCCGCGCAAAGACGCGGGTCAGACGGGAGGCCGGGTCGGACAGGGTGTTGTCGATCAGACCAACGGAAAGCGTGCCGTTCAGCCGGTGCTGTAGCCCCTTCATGCGGATATCGAACTGGTCGATCGTGCCGAACAGGCGCTTGGCCTCCTCGTAGACTGCACGCCCCTCCTCGGTAAGACGGAAACCGGACCGGCCCCGCTGGCAGAGGATCAGACCCAGGCGACTTTCCAGCGCCGAGATATGGTTGGAGATCGTCGAGAGCGACAGGTTGAGCTCGCCCTGCGCCGCCGCAAAACCACCCGCCTCCACGATTGTCACGAAGATCCGCAGCAGCCGCACGTCCAACGAGTCCAACGCCATTCCATCGCGTCCTTAGCTTGATAAGCTCCAAAGTGAAGCGAAATTATTATGAATTTTCAGGCACTAAGCTAGTGCACCATGGCCCTGAACGGCAAATCGGCCGGCGCTGGTAGCGCCGGCCGAGCGTGATCTGGATCGGTGGGAAGGCTGCCGATCGACGTGTCCTCGCACGGCGACCGGCAAGAGAAGGACGCTGCCGCCCCCGATCAGGGCCGGCGATAGACCTCGTTTCCGGCGAGATAGGTCGCCTCCACCTTGCGCTCGCGGATCGAACGGTCGAGTGGATCGGACAGAGTGCCGTCGATCACGACGAAATCCGCCCACTTGTCGACGCTGATCGAGCCGATCTCACCGCCCCAAGGCGTCATGTCGGCACCCGCCTGGGTGAGACCATGCAGGGCCTGGTCGAAGGTGACCGCTTGCTCGGGGTGCCAGGGACCGTCACCCAAGCCAAAGGGGCTCTCGCGGAAGACGGCATCGTTGATCTGAGTCAGCGGGCTCAGCGGCGATGTCGGCCAGTCCGAACCGAACACCAGCGGTACGCCGGCGTCGAGCATCGAATGCCAGACATAGGCCCGCGGCTCGCGATCGGTACCGATGCGTTCGGTGATGTACTTACCGATCGTGCCGGTCGCATGGTTCGGCTGCATCGAGGCGACGACACCGAGATCCTTGAAGCGCTGGATGTCCTTGGTCTCGACCACCTCGATATGCTCGATACGGTTCGGCTGCGGCCGGGGCACGGAGGCTTCGGCGAAAGCGTCGAGAACGAGGCTGACGCCGCCATCGCCGATCGCATGCACCGCCGTCGGGAAGCCGTTTTCGTTGGAGGCCTTGATTGCCGCCGCCAGCTGCTCCTTGGTCTCGAAGGGCTTGCCCTTCCAGCCGTGCTGGTCGGAATAGTCCTCATGCATATAGGCGGTGCGGGTCGAGAGCACCCCGTCGATCACCGACTTGGTGTAGCCGAGCTTGAGCATCGGCCCCTTTACCTCCTGCTCGCCGGAATCGGCGGCCGCTTTGTCGACCTCGTCGCGATCCTTGACCGCTGCGGCAATCTTCTTCGGATCTCCTTCGAAGAAGCCGTACCAGACGCGAAGCGGCATCTTCTTTTCCGAGAGGATCGCGGCATAGTCGTGCACGGCGGCGAGATCCGACATGTCGTTGACGCCGGTGATCCCCAGGCTGTTGGCAAACTTCATCGTCTCAAGCAGCGCTGCCCGCCGCTCGCTGTCGGTCGCCACCGGACGATGCTTCTCGACGAGGTCGCCGGCCTTTTCGAGCAGGATGCCGCTCGGCTCGCCCTTGTCGTTCAAGAGCACCTGCCCGCCCTCTTCGACTTCCGACTTCGCGGTAACGCCGCCCACTTCGAGCGCCTTGGAATTGACCCAGACGGAATGGAAATCGATATCTCGCAGGACCACCACGCGATCCGGCACCACGGCGTCGAGGTCTTCCTTTGTCGGCAGCTTGCCCTCGCCGAGCGTGTAGTCCCAGCCGCCGCCCATCAGCCAGACGCCCTTCGGCAGGCGCTGATCGGCTTCCTTGATCTTTTCGAGCCAGGTCTTCTTGTCCGGGATGTAGGAGAGGTCGACGCCGGTCACCATGTCCATGCCAGATGTGAGGTGCGTATGCCCGTCGATGAAGCCAGGGGTCACGGTCTTGCCGCCGGCGTCGATCACCTTGGTCTCGGCATCGGCCAGTGCCTTGATCTCGTCGTTGCTGCCGACTGCGGTGAACTTGCCGTTCTCGATTGCGAAGGCCTGTGCCTTCGGCTTGCCCTGGTCCACCGTGCGCACGTCGCCGTTGAGCACGATCAGATCGGGTGCGGCCCAAACCGGCTGCGCCGTGCCGACCAGGATCGCCAGCGCGGACGTTGCACCCAGAGCCCGGGTTACTGCTGCCAATGTCATGAAATCCTCCTCCCGCGGCTACATCCCTCCACCCCCGGCGAGCCGCGCGGCACCGGCGTTGAGGGGATGATGCTGCAAGAGGGGAGGATCGCGATATACTCCCTCGGGCTAGGTTTGCGCCATGCCGCGCGACGACCACACTGTGTCCGTTGCAACGCGGTGCGCATCGGCTCGGGCTGACCAAAACCAGGTTTGCCACCCAGTCGGGCGCAATATCCTTACCGGGCGCGAAAGCGAGGCCGCGCCGCTTACGAGAAACAGGAGGTTAGGGAAGCTTCCGGCTGGCGCCCTGGCTTCCCCCGAGGCTGGCCGATGGGCTCAGCCCTCAGCTAAAGAGCGCCTTCAGACGCGGCCAGAGACCAATGGCCGCGCGAACCCGACGGGCGGCATAGGCAGCCCGCACCGAACTACCGAAATTGCAGTCGCAGACGATGTCGTGCAGCTGATGATCCGATATTTCGAAAAAGCGTTTTGCTTCGCCGTAGCTGTCGTCTGCGAGCCCCGCGAGGCGCAATTGCGTATCCTCGAAGGCGACGGTCATGGGCGAACCGTTGACCTGCATGGCCTGACGCACGGCAGCAGTCGCACGTTCAGTACCGGAAAGCGTGCCAAGCCGGCGATCGGGATTGCTTTCCAAGAGTTCGGCCCAACGCTGAAGCCGTTCCGTTCTCGTCATGACGGGATCGGGACGAATTTCGGCGAGCGCCTGCAACTGTTCTATTGTTTGATGCTTCATCGTCGTCTCTCCTAGTGCGAAGATGCGACCGCGATACGCGCCCCTGCACACCGGGGTCGCCGATCCTCAAACTCGCCAGAGGGAACCCCAGTTCCCTGGCCAGAGAAAAAAAGAGGGCTTGCCAATACCGCTGCGCGAACAGCGCCCCAAGACCCAACTTCCGCTGGCGAAAACACGCGAAATGCCGCTTCGTAGAGACACCCTCGCGACTGGAAGCACGCCCCTGCCCCTATTTCGGTTGCCGCTAACGCGGCGTATGTTTTCTCGGGAACGTTTTTGCCCGATCCGCATCAAACGGTGGTTTGGAGGTGGATGATGAAGGATGCCGTGCAGACAAAACCCGCCACGGCGGAAGCGGACCATTTGACGGACGAGACTCTCGTCGAGCGTGCGCTTGCGAGGGATCCGGAAGCCTTCCGGATCATCATGACAAGGCACAACCAGCGGCTTTTTCGCATCGCGCGCGCCGTCGTGCGCAACGACAGCATCGCCGAGGATGTGGTGCAGGAAGCCTATCTGCGCGCGTTCGAACACCTCGAAACGTTTCGTGGCGATGCCAGCCTCGCCACCTGGCTGCATCGGGTCGTGTTGAACGAGGCGCTCGGACGCCTGCGCCGGTCGGCGACGCGACGGGAGGTTCCGCTTCCGACGGACAACGCCGGCGCCGAGATCGTACCCTTTCCCAATGCTGCGAACGCCGACGATCCGGAACGCAGCCTCGCGCAGCGTCAGATCCTGCGGCTGGTGGAAGAGGCCGCCGACGCTTTGCCGGAAGCCTTCCGCCTGGTCTTTACCGCCCGCGTCATCGAAGCGATGAGCGTCGAAGAAACCGCCGCCCTCCTCAGCATCAACCCAAAGACGGTCAGGAGCCGCCTCTACCGGGCTCGTCAGCTCGTCCGTCAGCAGATCGATCGCCAGGTCGGGCCGGTGCTCCTGAATGCCTTTCCCTTCGCTGGACGTCGCTGCGCGCGATTGACGGAGGCGGTCATGCACCGGCTCGGGCTATCAGGCTGACATTTTCGGGAACCTTTGACTGCGGCGCGCATCCAACGGGTGTCATCCATCAAGACCGGTGCCACTTGCGGCCGGAAAAGGAGTTCCCGATGTATGCCCGTTTCACTTCAGCCCTCGCCGTCGCCTGTCTCATCGGTGGCGCTACCCATGCAGCCGACACGAAGGTCAAAGATCCGCAAATCGCCCATATCGCCTATACCGCCGGCGTCATCGATATCGAGGCCGCCAAGCAGGCCCTGAAAATCTCGAAGGACAAGGAGGTCATCGGCTTTGCCAACGACATGCTGCGCGACCACGAGGCCGTGAACAAGCAGGCCCTCGATCTCGTCAAGAAGCTCAAGGTGACGCCCGAAGACAACGACACCAGCCGCGCGCTGACGAAAGCGGCTACGCAAGAGCGTGAAAAGCTGGCGAAGCTGAGCGGCGCCGACTTCGACAAGGCCTATGTCGCCAACGAGGTGGCCTACCACAAGCAGGTCAATGGCGCGCTTGAAACCCTGCTTATTCCCTCCGCGAAGAATGCCGAGCTCAAGGACCTGCTGGAGACCGGGCTCAAGCTGTTCCAGGGGCACCAGCAACATGCCGAGCATGTCGCCGGGATGATGAAGTAGGCCGCGACATGATGCGGAAGCGAAGCCTTGGCGCCATTTCCGGCCTGGCTCTGATGCTGGCTGCGCCATCGGCGTGGGCGGAGACCATCCGGGTGACGATCGAAAAGCTCGTGTTTTCGCCCGCCGAAATCAGCGCCGCCGTCGGCGACGTGATCGAGTGGGACAACAAGGACGTCATGGCGCACACGGCAACGGCCAAGGGTGATTTCGACGTGGTGATACCACCGAAAAAGATGGCGACACTCACCGTCACCAAGGCCGGAACCTTCGACTATACCTGCCGCTTTCACCCAAATATGAAAGCGCGCCTGCAGGTGCGATGAAAGACTTGAGGGCGGCGGTGCGAGCGCATCCCCACGCGCCGCCGTTCACGGCGAAGTCACCAGACACCGGCTGTATCCGGGAACCGAATTATGCCATGGAAGCGGCTGGTTCCATCGAGGAGGCGGCACGGCCATGAAGAAGATCGGTTTTCTTTCCTTCGGACACTGGACGCCCTCGCCGCAGTCGCAGACGCGATCGGCGGGCGACGCCCTGCTGCAATCGATCGATCTCGCCGTTGCGGCCGAAGAACTCGGCGTAGACGGCGCCTATTTCCGCGTTCATCACTTCGCCCGCCAGCTCGCCTCGCCGTTTCCGCTTTTGGCGGCGGTCGGTGCAAAGACGAGCCGGATCGAGATCGGCACCGCCGTCATCGACATGCGCTACGAGAACCCGCTCTACATGGCCGAGGATGCGGGTGCGGCCGATCTCATCGCCGGCGGACGGCTGCAGCTCGGCATCAGCCGCGGCTCGCCGGAACAGGTGATCGATGGCTGGCGCCACTTCGGCTACCAGCCGTCCGAGGGCGAGACTGAGAGCGACATGGCAAGAAGGCACGCGGAAGTGCTGCTCGACGTCCTGCGCGGCGAAGGCTTCGCCGAACCCAATCCGCGGCCGATGTTCCCCAATCCTCCCGGCCTGCTGCGCCTCGAGCCGCATTCCGCGGGCCTCAGAGAACGCATCTGGTGGGGCGCAAGCTCGAACGCCACGGCCGTCTGGGCCGCCAAGCTCGGCATGAACTTGCAGAGCTCGACGCTGAAGGATGACGAGACCGGGCTGCCGTTCCATGTCCAGCAGGCCGACCAGATCCGCGCCTACCGGGAAGCCTGGAAGGCGGCGGGGCACATGCGCGAGCCGCGCGTCTCGGTCAGCCGCAGCATCTTTGCGTTGGTGGACGATCGCGACCGCATGTATTTCGGCGGCGGAAACAAGCAGGAAGACCAGATCGGTTTCATCGACGACAAGACGCGGGCGATTTTCGGGCGCAGCTACGCCGCAGCACCCGACGTGCTGGTCGAGCAACTGGCAAAGGACGAGGCGATTGCCGAGGCCGACACGCTGCTCCTGACGGTCCCGAACCAGCTTGGCGTCGAGTACAACGCCCATGTGATCGAGGCGATCCTCAAGCATGTCGCGCCGGCACTTGGTTGGCGCTAGCGACAGGCGACGCCTCAAACTCCAGGCATCTGAAATAGGCATCTGAATTCAGGCACCCGGCCGAATCAGGGAGCGCGGCGGTACTGCCGCGCCCCTTCGCTTAACCGGTTCTTCAGGGAACCTGCGGCGGATGCGCGACGCCCAGATAGTAGTCGCCCTGTCCGCCGCTCTGATACTCGCCCGTGTAGCGCTGGCGGGCATCACCCAGCGTGCGGGCCGGCGGGCGGTAGACATAACCCGGCGCCGGATCGACATACGGATCGACATAGATGCTGCCAGTCGGCATCGGATCGACATAGACTTGCGGCTCTACAGGCTCGACATAGACCGGGCCGGGCGCGGGTTCGACATAGTAGGGTTGCCCGTAGAGCACCCGGTTCTGGGTGCCCGGCGGATTGTGCGGATCGATGCCGGTGTAGAAGCCGTTGGCGAGCGCCGGTGTTGCCGTGCCAAGGGCAAAAACGATTGCGGCGAATGACATTCCGTTCGAAAGCTTCATGGCGTTGCTCCTGTCTCGGCTGAGCATCCGACCATCTGGCAGCATCGCCCCCGGTGGATGCGAACGTCGAGAGAGAATAACGCGTAATCGCTGCAACCGTTCCGCACGCGACCTTAGTGCAGTCCGAAGATGCCGAGCAGTTCCTCGCGCTGGCGCACGAAGGCGCTGGCGCTGCGGTCGCGCGGCCGCGGCAGGTCGATCTCGATCAGCCGAGGTTCGCCGCCCTTTTCGCGCGGCAGGATGAGGATACGGTCGGCGAGATAGATCGCCTCCTCGAGATCATGGGTGACGAGCACGGTTGTCACGTCCTCGTCGCGCCAGATCCGCGCCAACTCCTGCTGCATGCTGATCTTGGTCATGGCGTCCAGCGCGCCCAGCGGCTCGTCGAGCAGCAGGATTTCCGGCTGGACCGCAAGCGCCCGGGCAATGCCGACGCGTTGCGCCATACCGCCCGACAATTGCCGCGGATAGGCGTCTTCGAACTGTTGCAGGCCGACCAGTTGCACGTAGCGCCGCGCCCGGTCTCGTGCCTGCCCACGGGAAAGACCACGCGTCTCCAGCCCGAAGCCGACATTGTCGAGCACCGTCAGCCAGGGCAGGAGCCGCGGCTCCTGGAAGATCACGGCACGGTCGGTGCCGACACCTCTCGTCAGCTTTCCGTCGATCAGCACCTCTCCGGCATCCGGATCCTCAAGACCCGCCAGCACCCGAAGCAGGGTCGTCTTGCCCGAACCGCTGGCGCCGACGATAGCGAGCGTCTCGCCGGAGCGGATATTAAGGTTGATATCCCGAAGCACAGGCAAGGGCGTGCCGTTCAGGCGGTAGGACTTGGAGAGGTGACGGATCGTCACCTCTCCCCGGCGAGGGTTCTGGGTAACGCTCATGGAACGTCCTCAGTTGCTGGCCGTTGCGCCGTCGACGGCCAAGAGCACGTCCCTTGGCGCCAGTTGGCCCTGCTTGAGCTTGCCTTCGCGCACCAGCACGTCGATCCAGAATTGGAGGTCACGCTCGACCGGCAGGCCACCGGCCCGCACCCCATAGCCGCGGAAGTACTGGGCGATCTCAGGATTTTCCCCGCGGGCTTTCAGGGCCTTGGCAAGGATGTCCTTCGTTTCCTGCGGATGTTCGCGGGCATAGTCGAGCGCGCGGGCCGACTGCAGCACGAAGGTCTTTGCCGCTTCCGGATGCTCCTTCACGAAGTCGCGTCTGAGCACGACGAAGCCGCCGGCGATCTCGCCGAGCACGTCGGTGTCGTCGAAGATCGCGCGCAGACCACCATTCTTACGAGCCGCGCCCTCGAAGGTCGTCTGCCAATAGCCGAAGGCCGAGATATCCACCTGGCCGGAGCGCAGGACCTGTTCCAGTTGCGGACCGGGCACGACGACCTGGTTGGCGGCATCTGTCGGCAGGCCGACAGAGTGCAAGGCCTCGCGGATCGTATAGTCGAGGTGCGCACCGAGCGTGTTCACCGCTATGCTCTTGCCGGCGATGTCCTTGATGCTTTTGATCGGGCTGTCTTCCAGCACGTAGAAGATCGACTGCACTTCGTCATTGATGCCGTTGGAGGGATAGGCGGCCACGAAATCGTTGCCGCTGATAATCGAGTTCAGCACGGCCGATGTCGCCGCACTGCCGATCTCGACGTCGCCGGAGGCCAGCGCGATCAGTGATGCCGGGCCGCCGGTGGCGTAGCCGACGCTCTCGATCGTGATGCCGGTTCCATCAAAATAGCCGAGTTCCTGCGCGAGTTCATGTGCCGACAGACCGCCTTGGCTGGCGAGATAGCGAAGCGTGACCGCGTCGGCAGCGGCCGCCGGTGAAACAAGGCCAAGTGTGACGGCTGCCGAGAGAAGAAGATTGCGGGGGTGGAAGGTCATCTCGATATCCTTTCGAAGGGGAACTGGTAAGGCGGTCAGGCGTTCGGCGCAGACCAGCGGCAGAGATTGCGTTGGATGAGAACGAGCAGCGCATTGGCGGCGAGACCGAGCAGGGCAAGCAGCAGGATCGATGCAAACATCAGCGGGATCTGGAAGTTGTATTGGGCGTTCATCACCTGGAAGCCGATGCCCTTGTTCGCTCCGATCATTTCGGCAGCGATCAGAAGCAGCAACGCGGTCGTGGCCGAGAGCCTGAGGCCGACGAAGATCGCAGGCACGGAGGCCGGCAGAACCACGCGGCGGAAGACGGCGAGCGAGCCGGCGCCGTAGGTGCGAGCCATCTCGATCAGCTTCCTGTCGACCTCCTTGACCCCACCGATCGTCGACAGGAGGATCGGAAAGAGCGTCGCCCAGAAGATCACGAAGACCTTCGACGTTTCGCCGAGACCGAGCAGCAGAATGAAGACCGGGTAGAGCGCCAGGGCCGAGGTCTGGCGGAAAAGCTGAAGGACGGGGTCGAGTGCCTGTTCGACAAGCCGGACCTGGCCCATGAACAGCCCGAGCGGGATTCCCACCGCGACGGCGGCTGCAAAGGCAATGCCCGACCGCTGCAGGCTGATGGCGATGTCGTCGAGCAGCGCGCCGCCGGCGATGCCGTCCCAAAGGGCCGACAGGATCACGTCGAGCGGCGGAAACACCGCCGCGTTGACCCAGCCCACGGTGCTTGCAACCTGCCAGAAGGCCAGAAACGTAAGCACGAGGCCGTAGCGGGCGACGATTGCGCCGAGCAGGCGGCGCCAGCGCGGCACGGAGTTCGGCCGGGAATGCGCGGCGGGCGAAGTGGAACTCTTGGCAAGAGCCTCACGGCGCGCCGTTGCAAAGCCTGCCGCAAGCGAGGGGTTGATGGTTTCATAGGACATGGCAACACCTCACTCTGCTGCCTGAACGGCCGACCGGGCAGCAGTCCAGCGGTTGACGGGAACGGGCAGGCCGAGGTTTTCGCGCAGCGTCTTGCCCTCGTAGGCAGTGCGGAACAGGCCGCGACGCTGCAATTCCGGGATCACCAGCTCGACGAAGTCGTCGAGCGCCGTCGGGAACCATGGCGGCAGGATGTTGAAGCCATCGGCGGCTTCGTTCTCGAACCATTCCTGCAGGGTATCGGCGATCTGCCCCGCCGTACCGACAATCGTGTAGTGGCCGCGCGCCGACGCGATCCATTGGTAGAGCTGGCGAATGGTGAAGTTGTTCTCGTCGGCGATCTGGCGGATCAGCGCCTGGCGGCTCTTCATGCCCTCGGTCGGCGGCGCCGGCGGCAGCGGCCCGTCGAGGTCGTAACCACGGAGATCGAGCGTTCCGCCGGTCAGGCCGTTGAGCAGGCCGATGCCGTCCTCCTCGACGATGAGCGAGGTCAGCCGTTCGTATTTCTCCCGCGCCTCGGCTTCCGTACGGCCGACGAAGGGCGAGACACCGGGCATGACCAGGATGTGGTCCGGGTTGCGGCCCAGGCCCCGGGCGCGGGCCTTGATATCGCGATAGAATTCCTGCGCCGTTTCGATGTGCTGGTGCGCCGTGAAGATCACCTCCGCAGTGGCGGCGGCAAGGCCCCTGCCATCATCGGACTGGCCGGCCTGCACGATGACGGGATGTCCCTGCGGCGAGCGCGAAATGTTGAGCGGGCCGCGGACCTTGAAATGCTCGCCGCGGTGATCCGTGTCGTGCAGCTTCGCCGGATCGAAAAAGACGCCCGTTTGCTTGTCGCGGATGAAGGTATCGTCCTCGAAACTGTCCCAGAGCTTCTTGACCACATCGACATGCTCGGCGGCGCGCCGGTAACGCTCGGCATGCGGAAGCTGCGTGTCGCGGTTGAAATTCTGGGCGGTCGGATCACCCGTGGTCGTCACCACGTTCCATCCGGCGCGACCGCCGGAAATGAGGTCGAGCGACGCGAACTTGCGCGCTGTCGTATAGGGTTCCTCATAGGTCGTCGACGAGGTGGCTATGAAACCGAGATGGGTGGTGAGTGGCGCCAGCGCCGAAAACAGGGTCACCGGTTCGAAGCCGGCAACACGGGCATTGCCGCCCTCTCGCGCGCCACCGAAGCCGATCGCCAGCCCGTCGGCAAGAAAGTAGGCATCGAACAGACCACGTTCGGCGGTCAGCGCCAGCTGCTTGTGAAACTCGAAACTGGTCGCCCCGTCGGCTGGCTGGTCGGGGTGGCGCCAGGCGGCAATATGCTGCCCGCCGCCGGGAAGAAAGGCTCCAAGCCGGATCTTGCGTGTCATCTCAATCCTCTCCTGTCTCGCTTTAAACTCGAGGAGATCACCCTGCCGAGGGCGAAGCGCACAAGGCGCTCCGCAACACGCGGCGAACTCCGGCCACGACAGACAGGTTACATTATATACTAATTTTATAGAGAAAGAGGATTTCAACGAGACGTGCCGGGATTGAAATGTTTTTCGTCAGTTCGCCCGGTTTAGAGATCGATGACCGCTTCGCCGCCCTCAGGCGCAATCCGGCCGGAGCGAGAGTGCGCGGTTGATCCGGGAAAATATTCCACTTGGAATAGTTTTCGAGCCAAAGGTTTTCTTATCTCGACCAGAATACTCGACTATTTTTCGGGCACTTGCGGCGGCCATTGCCTAAAAATGTGGCCGCCGCCACACAATGAGAGTGAAAGACGTGTCCCAAGCAACCACCCAATCCTCACCAAAGCCGATCTATGCTTCCTTCGGGTTCCAAGTCCTGGCGGCCATGGTCATCGGCCTGCTGCTCGGCCTCATCGCCCGCAATATGGGCGTCGATGCCAGCGGCAATGCCAACTGGCTGACGGTCACCCTGCAGACGATCGGCTCGATCTTCGTCCAGCTTCTGCGTGCGCTCGTACCGCCGCTCGTCTTTACCGCCATCGTCGCCTCGATCGCCAACCTGGCGACGCTGCAGAATGCCGCCAAGCTCGTGTGGCAGACGCTGCTCTGGTTCGCGATCACCTCTCTCATCGCCGTCGTCATCGCCATCGCACTCGGCCTGATCATTCAGCCGGGCATCGGTTCGGCCGTTTCGCAGGAAGCTGCCAAGGCCCCCTCCTATTCCGGCTCGTGGCTCGATTTCCTGAAGGGCCTCGTGCCCGCCAACATGCTCGGCCTTGAAGCCAGCACCAAGGTCACCGACACGGGTGCCACCACCTCGCTCAATTTCAACGTGCTGCAGATCCTCGTCGTTTCGATCGCCGTCGGCGCCGCGGCGCTGAAGGTGGGCGATGCTGCCAAGCCGTTCCTCGCCTTCAACCAGTCGCTTCTCGCGATTGTGCGCAAGGTCCTCTGGTGGGTTATCCGGCTGACGCCGATCGGCACGATCGGCCTGCTCGGTCGCGCCGTTGCCCAGTACGGCTGGGAAACGCTGGCGCAGCTCGGCTGGTACACCGCTGCCGTCTATATCGGCCTTGCGATCGTGCTCTTTGTCGTCTACCCGGCGCTGCTCGTCGGCCACGGCCTGAGGCCCTCGCGCTTCTTTGCCGGCGCCTGGCCGGCGATCCAGCTCGCCTTCGTTTCACGCTCCTCCGTCGGCACCCTGCCCGTTACCGAAACAGTGACCGAAAAGAGCCTCGGCGTGCCGCGCGAATATGCCGCCTTCGCCGTGCCGCTCGGCGCCACCACCAAGATGGACGGCTGCGCCGCGATCTACCCGGCCATCTCGGCGATCTTCATCGCGCAGTTCTTCGGCCTGCCGCTCGGCATCCAGGAATATGTGCTGATCGTCTTCGTCTCGGTGCTCGGCTCTGCCGCAACCGCCGGCCTCACCGGCGCGACTGTCATGCTGACGCTGACGCTTTCGACGCTCGGCCTGCCGCTCGAAGGGGTCGGCCTGCTGCTCGCCATCGACCCGATCCTCGACATGGGCCGCACGGCGGTTAACGTCGCCGGTCAGGCGCTCGTGCCGACGATCGTCGCCAAGCGCGAAGGCATTCTCGACGAGACCGTCTACAACGGCGACAAGGTGCTCGACGACCTGGAACCGCTTGGCGCCGCTGCACGCGCTGCCTGACGGCGTGAAACGACGCATGCGGGCCGCAAGGTCCGCATGCCGTGTTATACTTCAGGCGTTCCGCCTGTTGAGGGATCGGCGATGTCGTCGACCAACTTTCATCTCGTCACCGAATGGACGATCGCCTCCCAGCTTGAAGACGTGTGGCGTGAACTCAGCACGCCGGAACGCTGGCCCGAGTGGTGGCCATCGGTGAAGCAGGTTACGCTGCTAAACGAGGGGGACGAACATGGTGTCGGCGCCGTCAGGCGCATGCGCTGGTCGACGGCACTCCCCTACGAACTGGTCTTCGACATGGAGACCACCAAAGTCGAGCCGCCTCTCTTCATCGAAGGCCGGGCCTTGGGCGAACTCGACGGCATCGGCCGCTGGACCCTGCAAGGCGAAGGCAGCGCTTGCCGCGTTCGCTATGACTGGATCGTGACAGTCACGAAGCCCTGGATGGTCCGTCTTTCCTTTATCCTCAGACCCGTCTTTCGCTGGAACCACGGGGTGGTGATGGAGCGCGGCCGCCGCGGCCTCTCGAAGAGGCTGGCCTAAAGCAACGGCGGGCACATTCCGGAAAGACGCGCAGACGGACGACTATTGCGCCAGGCGCGTGCCTCGTGCCTGATGATTTCGCCCAGGCGCTGGGCACCCGGTCCCGCCGCATCTGGATCCGGATAGACCAGATACATGGCGCCACAACGCCCGCCTTCGGACACCGCAGCAACCATCGAAAATCACTCCCTTGAAATATCCTATCCAGGGGGATAGGATATTGATATGAGCGAGCACAGACACGACACCCATCCCGAGATCGTCAAGCGGCTGAAACGCGCGGAGGGGCACCTGAAGAGCGTCATCACCATGATCGAAGGCGGCCGCTCCTGCCTCGACATCGCCCAGCAGCTCCACGCAGTGGAGAAGGCGATCAGCCAGGCGAAGCGAACCCTGATCCAGGATCACCTGGACCATTGCCTTGAAGACACGATCGGGGCGCTTCCGCACGAGCAGCGCCACTCCATCGACGAGTTCAAGGCGATTACGAAATACCTCTGAGCAGCAAATCCGCTGCCACAAACCGCCACCGAGCGAGGCCCAATCATCATGCTGCAGATCCTCGCAAACCGCACCTATCGCCACCTGTTCCTGGCGCAGGTGATCGCGCTGATCGGAACCGGCCTCGCAACCGTCGCGCTTGGCCTTCTCGCCTATGATCTGGCCGGCGCCGAAGCGGGCGCGGTGCTCGGGACGGCGCTCGCGATCAAGATGATCGCCTATGTCGGCGTGGCGCCGATCGCCGCCGCCTTCGCCGAACGGCTTCCACGCCGTGCCATGCTCGTCAGCCTCGATCTGGTGCGCGCCGCCGTCGCGCTGTTCCTGCCGTTCGTGACCGAGATCTGGCAGGTCTATGTGCTGATCTTCGTGCTGCAGTCGGCCTCGGCCGCCTTTACCCCCACCTTCCAGGCGACCATTCCCGACGTGCTGCCGGATGAAAAGGAATACACCCGCGCCCTGTCGCTCTCGCGGCTTGCCTATGATCTCGAAAGCGTCGCAAGCCCGATGCTCGCTGCGGCACTGCTTACCGTCGTCAGTTTCCATGACCTGTTTGCCGGCACGGTGATCGGCTTCCTCGCCTCGGCCGCCTTCGTCGTGTCCGTCGCGCTGCCAAGCCCGAAGGCTGCGGAACGGCGCGGTATCTACGACCGCACGACACGGGGTCTGCGCATTTATCTCTCGACGCCACGGCTGCGCGGCCTGCTCGCGCTCAATCTCGCGGTCTCGGCGGCGGGTTCGATGGTCATCGTCAACACGGTGGTGCTGGTTCAGGCCGGCTTCGACCTTACCCAGACCGACACGGCGATCGCGCTTGCCGCCTTTGGCTGCGGCTCGATGATTGCCGCGCTGATGCTGCCGCGCCTGCTCGACAGGACGCCTGACCGTTTCGCGATGTTTTCCGGGGCGACGATCCTCGTCGCCGGCCTGTTCATCGGGCCCCTCGTTCCAAATTTCGCTTCGCTGCTGCCGCTGTGGCTCGCCATCGGTATCGGCTACTCGCTGACCCAGACGCCGTCCGGCCGGTTGCTGCGCCGCTCCGCCCAGCCCGAAGACCGGCCGGCGCTCTTTGCAGCGCAGTTCGCCCTTTCGCATGCCTGCTGGCTGATCACCTATCCGCTGGCCGGCTGGCTCGGCGCTACCGCCGGGCTCGGCACGACCTTCATCGCGCTTGGCCTCATCGCCATCGGCGCTGTCGCCGCGGCCGCCCGGCTCTGGCCCGCGCCCGACCCGGACGAAATCGAACACACCCATCATGCGCTGGCGGGCGATCACCCCCATCTTGCCGGTGCGACGCGCGTCGGCAGCGGCCACCGCCACACCCATGTGTTCGTGATCGACAGCCATCACCCGGACTGGCCAGCCCAGCGGTAGGCAACGGCCGCTACTTGGAGGCGGTGCTGTTGCCGGCAAAAGACAGGATCGCCGCATCGGCGATCTCGGCGAAACGAGCACTTGGCCCTTCGGCGCCGCTGCTCTGCTGCGCGGCGCGCGCGCCATCGATCAGCAGCAGCAGCGTGTCGCCGAGCAGCTCTGCGTCGGCGATGCCGGCCCGGCGGCACAGCTCGACGACCCGGTCGCGCTGCGCATCCTTGAAGAGGCGGATCACCTCGCGGCCGGGGTGATCCTCATCGGTCAGCTGCACGGCGGCGCTCATCATTTCGCATTGGCACTTGTCCTCGCCGAGGTGCTCGGCGATACGCCGGACCCAGGCCCTGAGCTGACCGATACCGTCGCCCGGGTGCTGGTCTTCCAGTTCGCGCCAGAAGCCATCCATCTCCATTCCCGCATGGCGCAGGCATTCGACGATCAGCTCGTCCTTCGAACTGAAGTGGCGGTAGAGCGTCATCTTGTTGCTCTCGGCAGCATCGGCAATCGCATCGACGCCGGTTCCGCGAATGCCGCGGCGGCGAAAGAGATCACGCGCAGCCTCGACGATGCGATCGCGCGGCGAACGACGGGATGGTTTGCAGAAATCCGTTGTCATCGCAGTGGTCCGGCGTGAACGGCGCGGAAAATCTTGCCCCTTGACGCCCTGTCATTGGTCGATAACATGCGACGATGTTACCGACCAGTAACATTTTCGCCACCGTGGCAAATCAAGGAGCATCCGCTTGCGGCAAAGAGCTCTTCCGGAAACGGCGGCGGTAACTGCAGAAAAATTTCATGCGCAGTGTCGGTGAGCGCGGTCGCCAGGCGTCTTTTAGCCAGAGCGCACACCGCAGAGACTTTTTAGATTCGATAACGCTCGTGATTTGGTCGTCGTGATTAGGACCGGATCGGCCCTTCATGATCTCGTGCTGGAGCCTTATGATGCGCATGCTGGATGGGCTGAAGGCTGGGGAGACCGTCGCTGACCGCAAGGTCCGCGCGGCGGGCGTGCCGGTGCCGAGTTTCCGCCACGCCGCCTGCTGCGATGGTGGCGCTCCCAAAGGATCGGCCCCATGATTGACTTCTTCATCCACCGGCCGATCTTCGCATCGGCGATCGCCATCATCATGACGCTCGCCGGCGGCATCTGCTATTTCCTGCTGCCGATTTCGCAGTTTCCCGACGTCACGCCGCCGCAGATCGTCGTTGCCGCCAACTATCCGGGCGCCAGCGCCCAGGTGGTCGCCGACACGGTGACGACGCCGCTCGAACAGCAGATCAACGGCGTGCCCGGCATGCTCTACATGACCTCGACCAGCTCGAACGACGGCTCGTCGCGCATCATCATTTCCTTCGAGGTCGGCTATCCGATCGACGTCGCCGCGCTCGACGTGCAGAACCGCGTCTCGCAGGCCGCCTCCTCGCTTCCGGCCCTCGTCAACCAGACCGGCGTGACCATCGCCAAGCAGATCCCGAACTTCACCGTGCTCGTCAGCCTGGATTCGCCTGACAATTCGGTCGATTTCGCCGCGGTCAGCAACTACGCCTACCTGCAGATCCTCGATCCACTCAAACGCCTGCCGGGCGTTGGCGACGTCCAGCTTTTCGGCGAGCGCCGCTATTCGATGCGCGTCTGGCTCGATCCGGATCGCATGGCCAATCTCGGCATTACCGCCGTCGACGTCCAGAACGTCATTGCCGAGCAGAACATCCAGGTCGCCGGCGGCAAGATCGGGCAATCGCCGGCACCGGCCGGCACGCCCTTCGAGATGCAGATCAACGCGCTCGGACGCTTGAGCGACCCGTCCCAGTTCGGCGACATCGTGCTGCGCGCCGACCAGACGACGGGGGCAACGACGCGGCTGCGCGATGTGGCGCGCATCGAGCTCGGCGCGCTGCTCTATTCCTCGTCGGTCACCTTCAACGGCAAGGAAAGCGTCGTGCTTGCCGTCTTCCAGGCACCGGGCTCCAACGCGCTCGACCTGCAGGCCCGCGTGCAGGCGAAGATGGACGAGCTGTCGCAGCGCTTCCCCGCGGGCATCGCCTACCACATGTTCTACGACACCACGCGTTTCGTCTCGGCGGCGATGAAGGATGTCGTGTTCACGCTGCTCGAGGCGCTCGCCCTCGTCGTCTTCGTCGTCTTCATCTTCCTGCAAAACCTGCGCACGACGATCATCCCTACGATCGCCATTCCGGTTTCGTTGATCGCGACGCTGGTCGTCATGTATCTCTTCGGCTTCTCGCTCAACATGCTGAGCCTGCTCGGCATGGTGCTTGCCATCGGGCTTGTGGTCGACGACGCGATCGTCGTCGTCGAGAACGTCGAACGCCAGCTGGAGGCCGGGCTGCCGCCGCTCGAGGCCACCAAAAAGGCGATGCAGGAGGTGACCGGCCCGATCATCGCGACGACCGCGGTGCTGCTGGCCGTCTTCATCCCCGTCGCCTTCATTCCGGGCGTCGCCGGCAGCCTCTACAACCAGTTTGCGCTGACGGTCGCAATCTCCGTCGCTTTTTCCGCCTTCAACTCGCTGACCCTCAGTCCGGCGCTGAGCGCCGCGTTCCTGCGCTATCGCGGCGAGCCGCGTTTTGCCCTCTTCCGCTGGTTCAACAGCGGTTTTCACGCCCTGTCGCACGGTTATGCGCGCAGCGTCGCCGGGCTCGTGCGCTGGCGCTGGGCGCTGTTTGCCGTCTTCCTCGCCGCGATCGCCTCGACCTATGCGCTATGGCAGCGCATCCCCTCGACCTTCCTGCCGGTCGAGGACCAGGGCTATTTCTTCGTCGTCATCCAGTTGCCCGATGGTGCCTCGCTCGAACGCACCGAGGCGGTCGCGCGGCGATCCGAAGAGATCCTGCGCGGCACCGCCGGCGTCGATTTCGTCGGTTCGGTCGTCGGCTTCAACTTCCTGTCCTTCGCCGCCCAGTCAAACTCGGCCGTGCAATTCGCCGTATTGAAGCCATGGGACGAGCGGCCGCCCGAACAAGGCGCCTCGGCGCTGCGTGAAGAGGTGATGCCGCAACTGCTGCAGATCCCGGACGCGCTGGTGCTCGCCTTCGACCCGCCGTCGATCCAGGGGCTGGGTGCTACCGGTGGCTTCGAGTTCCAGGTGGAGGACCTTGCCGGCCGCAGCGCCGAGGCGCTGAACGACGCGACGCAGGCGCTGATCGCTGAGGCGCGCAAGCAGCCGGAAATCAATCCCTACCAGCTGTTCACCACCTTCAGCACCTCGAGCCCACAGTTCGACTATGACCTCGACCGCGACAAGGCGAAGCTGCTGGGCCTGAGCCTGCCGGATATCTTCAGCACACTGCAGATCTATTTCGGCTCGCTCTATGTCAACGACTTCAACATCTTCGGCCGCACCTTCCGCGTGACGCTGCAGGCCGATCAAGGCGCACGCGCCTCGGCCACCGATCTCTCTCGTCTCTACGTGCGCAACACTGAGGGGGAAATGGTGCCGCTCAATACGCTAGGAACCTTCAAGCCGACGGTCGGCCCGGAGACCATCACCCACTACAACAATTACCCCTCGGCGCTGATCAACGGTGCGGCAGCACCCGGCTTCAGCTCGAGCCAGGCGGTGGCGGCGATGGAGCGGGTGGCAAAAACGACGCTGCCCAGGGACTACACATTCGAGTGGACCGGCATTACTTATCAGGAGATCCGGGCAGGCTCGATCGCCGCGCTCGTCTTTGCGCTCGCCCTCGTCTTCTGCTTCCTGATCCTGGCCGCCCAGTATGAAAGCTGGTCGATGCCTTTCATGGTGCTGCTGTCAGTGCCGCTCGCGCTTTTGGGCGCGCTTTCGGCGCTCTGGCTGCGCGGTATGCAGATCGACGTCTATTCGCAGATCGGTTTCGTGATGCTGGTCGGACTTGCCGCCAAGAACGCCATCCTGATCGTCGAGTTCGCAAGACGCCGACGCGAGGAAGGGCTCGACGTCGTCGCAGCCGCCGCGGAAGCGGCGCGTCTCCGGCTGCGGCCGATCCTGATGACGGCCTTCGCCTTCATCCTCGGCGTGCTGCCGCTGATGTATGCCAGGGGCGCAGGTGCTGCCAGCCGCCAGTCAATCGGCACCACCGTCTTCGGCGGCATGCTGGCGGCGACGATCCTCACACTCATTTTCGTCCCGGTCTTCTACGCGGTCATCGAAAAATGGCGCGAGGGCACGTCCTCGCGGCCGATCGGCCAGCGTCACGAGCCGGAGGCGGCGGAATAGGAATTGGAGCCTGACATGCGTGGTTCGAGACTGGTCCTTGCCGCAGCGGTCGTGGTCGCCGCCCTTGCTGCGGCCTATCATTACAAGAACGGCGGATTCGAGCTGAAGGGCGGCGACGCCGGCGCGGCGGTGGGGCCGCCGCAACAGGCCATGCCCGTGCCGGTCGCCTCGGTCGTCAAGAAAACCATTCCGATCTATCTCGACTATTCGGCCCGCACCGAAGCGATCCGCAACGTGACGCTCCGCGCCAAGATCACGGGCTATATCGAGTCGCAGGCGGTGCCCGACGGTTCGGATGTGAAGGAAGGTGATCTGCTCTATCGGATCGACCCGCGCGATTATCGGGCAGCGCTCGATCAGGCAAAGGCCCAGGTCGAGCGCGACCAGGCGTCGCTCGCCTATCTCCGCTCCAATCTCAACCGCGGCAATGAACTGGCCACGACGGGTTACCTCGACAAGGACAGCTTCGATCAGCGCCAGAGTGCTGTGCACCAGGCCGAAGCGGCACTGGAGATGTCGCGGGCGGCGGTGCGCACCGCCGAGATCAATTTCGACTACACCGAAATCCACGCGCCCTTTGCCGGCCGGCTCGGCCGCGACCAGGCGCCGGAGGGAACGCTTGTCAGCAACACCGCCGGGACACCGCTCAACAACCTCGTGCAGCTTTCGCCGATCTATGTTTCCTTCAACCCGAGCGAAACAGAACTCGCCGACATCCAGAAGGCCCGGGCGAAGGGGAAAGTGCAGGCGGAAGTGCTTTTGCCTGGCGACAAGGAACCGCGCTATCGCGGCGACCTCACCTTCATCAACAACACGGTCGAGGGAAATACCGGAACGGTGGTGGCGCGCGTGACGATCGACAATACTGATCTTTCCCTGCTGCCCGGCCAATATGTCCGCGTCCGGCTGAAGATCCGCGACGAGCCGAACGTGCTGATGGTGCCGGAAACGGCGCTCGGCTCGAGCCAGCTCGGCAAATACATCTATGTCGTCGGCAAGGGTGAAACGGTCGAACAAAGGCTGGTCACTCTTGGCCCGACGAGCGGTGATCTCATCGGCCTGACCTCAGGCGTTGCGGAAGGCGACCAGGTGATCGCGGGAAACCTGCAGAAAATCTTCCCGGGCGCACCGGTCAAACCGATGCCGGCCGAGCAGGCGCAGAAATAGGCCGGTCGCCGGCCCGGCCTACGCCCTTTTCAGGATCGGGAAGACCATGCCGAACGTGATGACGGCAATGGCAACGACCTGAAGCAGCGTCGGAACTTCGCCGAGAACGACGACCCCCGCCGCGGTCGTCGTCACCGGGACGCACGGCATGAACAGCGACGCAGGCTGCGGACCCAATTGACGGATGACATAGGTGTAGAGAACGCTCGCGAGCGCTCCGGCGAGAAAGCCTTGGATGACGAATTGCGTGGCAATTTCGGTGAAAGAGGCGGCAGCGAGCCCGCTGGGCGCCAGAATGTGCAGCAAGGGCAACGGCAGACAGGAGAAGAACACCACTGCGATCGTCGCCGTCACGGCGTCGACGGACCATAGCCGCACCAGCACCGCAAAGGTGGCAAACATCAACCCCGAAACGGCGAACAACAGATCACCCCGCAATGTCCCGGCGTCGGCGACGCCCGATTGGAGCACGAACAGAAAAAGGCCGGCAATGACCGTGGCAACGCCAGCAAGGCGCGTGCCGGAGGCCTTGTCCTTGAAGACGAGACGGGAAAACAGGAACGAGAAGAAGACGATTACGGCGGGAGAGAGTGCTGCCGCATGGGCGACCGGTGCCAGCGAAAGTCCCTGGTTGATGATGAGCGGATAGGGCAGCCCCGTCAGCAGCGCCAGCACGGTTGCCTTGCGCCAGCCAAGCTGCATCAACTTCGGCAAGCCGACGCTGAGGAACACCGGCAGGAAGGCCAGGGCGGCGCCAGAGAACCGCAAGGTGACGATGTCGGCGGCGGTCAGATGCTCGCGCAGACTGAACCGGGCGGCCACAAACTGTAAGGTGGTGATTGCGACGACCGCCACCCCTGCCCATATCGCCAGCCGCCGGCTGCGGTCGCCCTCCCCCATCGTAACACTTTGCACGCCCGTCTCTCCACATTGCGGAAGCCTTACCCGGCGGCTTCGACAGAAGCACCGTATTGCGCGAACGGCCGCGTCAAAATACACTGATTTCAATGAATCTAAGCGATTATCACTCTTTCATGGACAAAATAGTGTGAAGAACGAAATTGCAGGCCTCGACACCATCGATCGCACCTTGTTGAGATTGCTGCAGGAAGATGGCCGGCGGACCACACTGGAGCTGGCAGAGCGTGTCGGCCTGTCGCCAACGGGCACGAGCCAGCGCGTGAAGCGCCTCTTCCGCGAGGGCTACGTGAAGGCCGTGCGAGCGATCCTCGATCCGAAGAAGATCGGCCGGGGCACCGTCGTCTTCATCCAGGTGCGCCTCGACCATACCGCCCCGCATATCTTCGAGCGCTTCTCCGACGCGGTTGCAAAGGCGCCGGAAGTTCTGGAATGCCACATGGTGATCGGCGGCTTCGACTATCTGGTGAAGGCGCGCATTGCCGACATGTCGCTGTTCCAGGATTTTCTCGAACGGGTGATTTTGCCCCTGCCCGGCGTCAGGGAGACGCACACCTACGCCTCGGTCGGCGACGTCAAGCCGGACGCGCTGCTACCGATCTGATGCTCAGGCGGGCTCCAGCCACGGCCAAGCTCGCCCCAGCAAAGCGGCGCAACCTCAAATCGGACGTGAAGTAGCAGGTCGCGACGAGTCATTGGGGTGCCGGGCGTTATTATTCCTCGAGCGACTGGCGACCTATCACGCGCGGGTCACCAATCCCTTCGTCACACGGTGCAATCTTCGCCCGGCAACGCTGCCCTGAAACCCAGGAGCACGCCGAGCGTCGAGCGTTTTTCGACGAGATCCGCAAGCGTGTACTTGTCGAAGACCGCGACGAAGGCGGCCGTGGCTTCCGAAAGGACGGACGGCAGGCTGCAGGCCGGCGCGATGCGGCAACCTCGGCAATCGATCAGATCCGACAACTCCTCCGTGTGCCGGAGGAGAGCGCCGAGATTGATTTCGTTCGCAGCCCTTGCGAGCCTGATACCGCCGTTCCGGCCGCGTACAGCCTCCAGAAACCCCGCATTCGCGAGGTCTTGAACCACTTTCATCATATGGTTCTGCGAGACCGAGAAGGTATCGGATATCTCCCGGATGGAGCTGAGCCCAGTGGGCTGGGAGCCCAGATAGATCATCAGGCGCATCGCATAGTCGGTGTATTTCGTGAGCCTCATCGCGGGATCTGCGTCAAAAAGTCCGTTCAAAAAACATGCATTTAATTAGCATCTTTGATCGCAAGCGAATAGATGCATTTCAGATACATCTTTAAGGGTCATTTGCGATGAACGCGCGAACGGTAGCCGGAGCTGAGATCAGGATGATCGTCGAATGCTTCCAGGGCGAAGTCCGCATTAACAGGATTTTGAGCGCGGGATTCGCTGCCGCGAGAGATTGGGACACAGTTCCCGATCACCGGGCCCGGTGAATTGCCGGCTGCATTTCCAGGATCACCAACCTGCCCCCACTGATACGTCCCACCGAAAGGAAAAAATCATGCCGAAACCACTCTCCCCCGAGACTGTCCAGATCGTGAAAGCCAGCGCTCCGGCGCTCGCGGCCCACGGAACGGAAATCACGAAGAGCATGTATGCCCGCCTCTTCCGTGACGATCATATCCGCGCGCTGTTCAACCACGCCAATCAGGGCGAAGGCGGTTCACAGGTTAACGCGCTTGCCGCCGCCATTCTCGCCTATGCGCAGAACATCGATAATCTCGGCGTGCTTGGCCCGGTGGTCGAACGGATCGCCCACAAGCACATCGGCTACCATATCCTTCCAGAGCACTATCCCTTTGTAGCCAAGGCTCTTCTCGCCGCCGTCGAGGATGTGCTCGGAAGTGCTGCGACCCCTGAGCTCCTCAACGCATGGGGCGAGGCCTATTGGTTCCTGGCCGATATTCTCAAGGAGCGCGAAACCGCCATACGCGGCGAACTGATGGAGCGCTCGGGCGGTTGGAACGGCTGGAGAGATTTCGTCATCGTCTCAAAAGTTCGCGAGAGCGACGTCGTCACCTCGTTTATCCTGAAACCCAAGGACGGCGGTCGCGTTGCGCGCCACAGACCCGGCCAATATCTGACGTTTCGCTTCCAACTGGACAATGGCCTGGAGATGAAGCGCAACTACTCGATCTCCAGCGGGCCGAACGACAGCTTCTACCGCATCTCGGTAAAGCGCGAGGCGCAGGGGCAAGGCGGATCCCGATATCTCCACGATCAGGCGACCGTCGGCACGGTCTTGAGCGCGACCCCGCCGGCCGGCGACTTCTTCCTCCCCGAAGCGCCGGAAGCACCTGTCGTATTGCTGTCGGGTGGCGTCGGCCTGACCCCCATGGTCAGCATTCTCGAGACGATCGCCGAGGAACATCCGAACCTCGAGGCGCACTTCGTCCACGGCGCGCTGAACAGCGGCACGCATGCCATGGATCGGCATGTTCGCGAACTCGCCGACGCACACGGCAAGATCACGATCAGCAGCTTCTATAGTGCGCCTGCAAACGGGGATGCCGTGGGGCTGTCGCACGACTTCGATGGCTTCATCACCGCGGAATGGCTTCGCAAGCACACGCCGATCGCCAATGCCGAATTCTATCTCTGTGGCCCCAAACCGTTCCTTCGTGCGCTCGTCCCGGCTCTTGCCAGGGAAGGCGTTTCCAGCGAGCGGGTCCACTATGAGTTCTTCGGCCCAGCCGACGAACTCATTGCAGCCTAAAATGCCTTCGGTCGGCACTTTCACGGACCGTGGAAGAGCTTGATCTCCTCATTGCCGCGGCGCTGCCTTCGCGCCGCGGCAAGCCGACCTGCGCCGAGGATTGCGGCAGTCCCGCCTGTGCGTAAACGCCATCCGAAAGATCGCCCTTGCTTTCGGACCCGCCATGCTGCATTGCAAAAAGAGCCGACACGGCAGGTCAAGCTTGGTCAGAATGCGGTCGTGGCATGCAGCACAGCAGACTAAACGTCCTGGTCATCGACGAGAATCGCATCCGCGCCGCCATCATCGAGGACGGGCTGCGCGACGCGGGCTATGACCATGTCACCGTCATCGACAATATGCACGGCCTGGCGCGGCGTATCGCGGACCTCAATCCCGACGTCATCGTGATTGATCTCGAAAACCCAAACCGCGACATGCTGGAAAGCATCTTCCAGCTTTCGCGCGCGGTGAAGCGCCCGATCGCGATGTTCGTCGACAAGTCCGACGAGGCCTCCATCGAGGCGGCTGTCGAGGCCGGGGTCTCGGCCTATATCGTCGACGGTCTGAAGCAGGAACGGGTGCGCCCCATCCTGAAGATGGCGATCAGCCGCTTCAACGCCTTCTCCCGCCTCAACCGCGAGCTGGAAGAAACCCGCGGCGAGTTGGAAAACCGCAAGGTGATCGACCGCGCCAAGGGCCTCTTGATGCGCTCGCGCGGGCTCTCCGAGGAAGAGGCCTATGCGCTGCTGCGCCGCACGGCGATGAACCAGAACCGCAAGATCGTCGACATCGCCCAAAGCCTCGTCACGGCGGCAAGCCTGCTCGATCCGGGAGGAAAGGAATGACGACGCGCCACGCCATCACCGCCGGTTTCGTGCCGCTCCTCGACAGCGCCTTGCTCGTTGTCGCCCGCGAGATGGGCTTTGCCGAAGAACAGGGGATCGACCTGACCCTGCTGCGTGAGCGCTCCTGGGCGAGCATCCGCGACCGACTTGCGGTTCGCCATGTCGATGTGGCGCATATTCTCGGGCCCATGCCGATCGCCGGCAATCTCGGCCTCAATGTGCCTGCCCCTGAAATGATCGTGCCGATGTCGCTGGGTCTCGGCGGCAATGCGGTGACGGTGTCTCCGGCGCTCTGGCAAAGGATGGCGGAAAACGGCGCGACCACGGATCTCGATGCGCGCGCGAACGGTGCAGCCCTGCGCAAGGCGATCGATGCGCAGGCGGGCGCGCCGCTGCGTTTTGCCGTCGTGCATCCCTATTCCGGGCACAATTACGAACTGCGCTACTGGCTGGCGGCGAGCGGCATCGATCCGGACCGTGATATCGAGATCGTCGTGCTGCCGCCACCCGACATGGGCGATGCGCTCGCCGAAGGCGTGATCGACGGCTATTGCGCCGGCGAGCCCTGGAACACCTTCGGCGTGCTTCGCCGCGGCGCACATCTCGCCACCGTCAAGGCGGCGATCTGGCGGTCGAGCCCCGAGAAGGTGCTTGGCGTCAACGCAAAGTGGGGGGAGGCCAACCCGGAGGCGATGGCCGCCCTGCTCGTGGCGCTTCATCAGGCGTCAATTTGGTGCGCCCGCCCGGATAACCACGAGGCACTCGCGACCCTTCTGGCAAAGCCTGCCTATGTGGGGCGCGACGCCGAACTGCTTCTTCCCGCCCTCAAAGGCACGCTGCCGGTCGGCGGCGGTGAGGTCCGGGTGGTCAGAGATTTCTTCGTTCCGAATGCCAAGGCGGCGACCTTCCCCTGGAAGAGCCATGCCCTCTGGTTCTACACCCAGATGGTGCGCTGGCGGCAGATCGAGCATGCGGCAGAGCGCCAGCGCATCGCCGCGGAAACCTACCGGCCGGACATCTACCGCGCCGCATTGAAGCACCTTGGTATCGCCATGCCGTCGGCAAGCGCCAAGGTGGAAGGCGCCTTGACCGTCGAAACCCCAGTCGGCTCATCGGGCGCGCTGACGCTCGGGCCGGATGGTTTCTTCGATGGCGGACGCTTCGATCCCGACGACCTCGATGCCTACATCGCTGCCCAGTCTGCAGGCTGAATGCGCGACGCCTAATTTATGCGCATTGCACAAAAAATGGCTTCGCACTGCACCAAGGAATGTCACCCACCGGGATGACGCCAGGCCGACGATTTCACTTTTTCTTTTAGATCAATAGCTTGCCAAAACTGGCACGCTGATTGCTTTTATATTCTCAGGCCCTCGGGCCAAGAGATCGGTGTCCAACGACGGGCGCCCTACCAGCAAAGCCGCTGATCAGGACTGCGCACACGGAGCGAACCGTGTCGGGCATACCTGGCCAGCGGCTTTTTGTTTTTCACCCCCAAGATGGAGCGGCACGACCTTGTCGGGCCTCGGAGAAGCCATGTCTGAGAACAAGCAGCCATTATCCGCCAGCGAACCCGCCACGGCTTTGTGGATGTCCACTTTTGCCTTCACGATCTGTTTCGCCGTCTGGACGATCTTCGCCATCATCGGCATCCGCATCAAGCAGGACCTCGCGCTCACCGAAGCGCAGTTCGGCCTGCTGGTTGGCACGCCCATCCTCACCGGTTCACTGGTGCGCATCCTGCTCGGCGTCTGGACCGGGCGCTACGGCGGGCGCCTCGTCTATACGCTGACGATGCTGGCCGCAGCCCTTGCGACTTTTCTGCTCACCTACGCCACCACCTATCCGCAGATGCTGCTCGCCGGCCTCGGCATCGGTCTTGCCGGCGGCTCTTTCGCGGTCGGCGTCGCCTATGTCTCGCCCTTCTTTCCGCCGGAAAAGCAGGGCACGGCGCTTGGCATCTTCGGCGCCGGCAATGTCGGCGCGGCGGTGACGAAATTCCTGGCGCCCTTCGTCCTCATTGCCTGGGGCTGGCAGACGGTTGCCGAGATCTGGGCGGCCGCACTCGTCGTCACGGCACTCGTCTTCTGGTTCACGACAAGCGACGATCCGGCCTTCCGCAGCCGCCGCGAGCGCCAGCTGCCAAAGCGCAGCCTGCTCCAGGAGTTCGCACCGCTGAAGAACGCCCAGGTCTGGCGTTTCTCGCTCTACTATTTCTTCGCCTTCGGCGGTTTCGTCGCCCTCTCGCTCTGGCTGCCGCGTTATCTCGTCGGCGTCTACGGCTTCGATATCGCCGTGGCGGGCATGGTCGCAGCCGCCTACTCCATCCCCGGCAGCGTCTTCCGTGCCTTCGGCGGCGTGCTTTCCGACCGCAAGGGCGCGCGTAGCGTCATGTACTGGATGCTCGGCATCTCGGCGGTGGCAACACTGATCCTGTCGCTGCCGGCCGCCGGCGAGGGCCACGGCTTCGGCATTACGCCTGCCGTCTTCATCGTCACGGTCTTCGTGCTCGGCTTCGTCATGAGCCTTGGCAAGGCCGCCGTCTACAAGCACATCCCGGCCTATTACCCGGAAAACGTCGGGGCGGTCGGCGGCATCGTCGGCATGGTCGGCGGGCTCGGGGGCTTCGTGCTGCCGATCGCCTTCGGCCTGCTCAAGGACGCGACCGGCCTGTGGTCGAGCTGCTTCCTGCTTCTCTTTGCCGTCGTCGTCGCATCGCTCCTGTGGATGCATCTTTCGATCCGCCAGATGGAACGCCGCGCGCTCACCCTGCCGACGGCTGCTGCCGCGTAAACAGACAAGGACAGACCATGACCGAGAAACTCGTCATCATCGGCAATGGCATGGCGCCGGGGCGCATGCTGGAGCACCTGCTGGAAAAGGCGCCCGGGCACTACGACGTGACCATTTTCAACGCCGAACCACGCGTCAACTACGACCGCATCATGCTGTCGCCGGTGCTGTCGGGCGAAAAGGATTACGAAGAGATCATCATCCACGGCGACGGCTGGTACATCAAACACGGCATCACGCTTTACAAGGGTCATCGCATCGTCGCGATCGACCGCGATGCCCAAACCGTGACCTCCGACCATGGCGTGACCGAAAGCTATGACAAGCTGGTGATCGCGACCGGTTCGGTGCCCTTCATCCTGCCGGTGCCCGGCAAGGACCTGCCCGGTGTCATCACCTATCGCGATCTCGATGACGTGCAGGCCATGCTGCTCGCCGCCCAGTCGCGCGAAAAAGCCGTCGTCATCGGCGGCGGCCTGCTCGGCCTTGAAGCGGCCGCCGGCCTTGCCGGTCGCGGCATGGACGTCACCGTTCTTCACGTGATGCCGACGCTGATGGACCGCCAGCTCGACCCGGCCGCCGGCTATCTCCTTGAGAAGGAGCTGGAAGGCCGCGGCATCAAGATCATCTGCAAGGCCAACACCAAGGCGATCGTCGGCAACGGCAGGGTCGAAGGCATCGAGCTCGACGACGGCCGCATCATTCCGGCGACGCTCGTCGTCATGGCCGTCGGCATTCGGCCGAGTGTCGGCCTTGCGAAGGAAGCCGGCCTTGCGATCAACCGCGGCATCGTCGTCGACCAGGGCATGCAGACCTCGGATGGCCGCATCTGGGCGCTCGGCGAATGTGCGGAAGTGGGCGGCATGGTCTATGGCCTCGTCGCGCCGCTTTACGAGATGGCCCGTGTCGCCGCCTCGCATCTGGCTGGCGACCGCTCCGCCGCCTTTGTCCATTCCGACACGCCGACCAAGCTCAAGGTCACCGGCATCGAACTTTTCTCGCTCGGCGACTTTGCCGATGGCGACGACCGCGAGGAAATCGTCCTGCGCGACGCCACGGCCGGCGTCTACAAGCGGCTGGTGCTGAAGGGCAACCGCATCATCGGCACCGTGCTCTATGGCGAAACATCCGACGGCGCCTGGTTCAACGATCTGAAGAAGAAGGAGACCGACGTCTCCGAGATGCGCCAGACCCTGATTTTCGGCCAGGCCTTCCAGGGAGGCGCTCCGCTGGACCCTATGGCGGCCGTTGCAGCCTTGCCGGATGATGCGGAAATCTGCGGCTGCAACGGCGTTTGCAAGGGTAAGATCGTTTCCACGATTGCCGACAAGGGCCTGACGTCGCTCGACGAGGTGCGCGCCCATACCAAGGCATCGGCCTCCTGCGGCTCCTGTACCGGCCTTGTCGAACAGCTGATGACGCTGACGCTCGGCGAGAGCTACAGACCGGCCGCCGTCCAGCCGATGTGCGGCTGCACCGATCTCGGCCACGACGACGTACGTCGGCTGATCAAGGCCAAGGGCCTGAAGACCATTCCCGCGGTCATGCAGGAGCTGGAATGGAAGACCTCCTGCGGCTGCGCCAAGTGCCGCCCGGCGCTCAACTACTACCTCGTCTGCGATTTCCCGGACGAATATGCCGACGACTACCAATCGCGCTTCATCAACGAGCGCGTTCACGCCAACATCCAGAAGGACGGCACCTATTCCGTCGTGCCGCGCATGTGGGGTGGGGTCACCAATTCCGGCGAGCTGCGGGCCATCGCCGACGTGGTCGACAAGTTCGAAATTCCGCTGGTGAAGGTGACCGGCGGCCAGCGCATCGACCTGCTCGGGATCGAAAAGGAAGATCTACCGGCCGTCTGGGCCGATCTCGGCAAGGCCGGTTTCATCTCGGGCCAGGCCTATGCCAAGGGTCTGCGCACGGTGAAGACCTGCGTCGGCTCGGACTGGTGCCGCTTCGGCACGCAGGATTCCACCGGGCTTGGCATCCGGATCGAAAAGTTCATGTGGGGTTCCTGGACGCCCGCCAAGCTGAAGATGGCGGTTTCCGGCTGTCCGCGCAATTGCGCGGAGGCCACCTGCAAGGACATCGGCGTCATCTGCGTCGACTCGGGCTTCGAGATCCATTTCGCCGGTGCTGCCGGGCTCGACATCAAGGGCACCGAGGTACTTGGCCTGGTGAAAAGCGAGGACGAGGCGCTGGAACACATCGTGGCGCTGACGCAGATGTACCGCGAGCAGGCCCGCTATCTCGAGCGCATCTACAAGTGGGCGAAACGAGTCGGGCTGGACGAGATCCGCCGCCAGATCATGGAGGATACGGACAAGCGCAAGGCCTACTACGACCGCTTCGTCTTCAGCCAGAAATTCGCCCAGGTCGACCCCTGGTCGGAGCGCGTCTCCGGCAAGGACAAACACGAGTTCCGGCCGATGGCGACGGTCGGCTTCCCCCAAGCTGCGGAGTGAGATGATGAACATGACCTGGCACCCGATCGGCGACATCTCGGACATTCCGCTGCGAGGCGCGCGCTGCGTGAAGACGCCTCAGGGCAAGATCGCCGTCTTCCGCACAGCCGAAAACGAGGTCTTCGCCATCGAGGACCATTGCCCGCACAAGGGCGGGCCGCTGTCACAAGGCATCGTCCACGCGAAGGCGGTCACCTGCCCCTTGCACAATTGGGCGATCTCGCTCGAAACCGGCAAGGCGCTCGGGGCCGACGAAGGCGCGGTGCGCACCATTCCGGTGCGTATTGACGGCGGCGTGCTGTTCATTGCGCTCGAAAGCCTGCTGATTGCGGCGGAATGACCATGGAAAAGGAGGTCAAGACCACCTGTCCCTATTGCGGCGTCGGCTGCGGGGTCATCGCGACGGTCGATGACAACGGCGCCGTCGCCGTGCGCGGCGATGCCGACCATCCCGCCAATTTCGGCAGGCTGTGCTCCAAGGGGTCCGCACTCGCCGAGACCCTCGACCTCGACGGTCGGCTGCTGCATCCGGAGATCGACGGATGCCAGGCTGGCTGGGACGAAGCGCTCGACCTCGTCGCCGCACGCTTTGCGGAAACGATTGCCGAACACGGCCCGGATTCGGTCGCCTTCTACGTCTCCGGCCAGCTGCTCACCGAAGACTACTACGTCGCCAACAAGCTGATGAAGGGTTTTGTCGGTTCCGCCAACATCGATACCAATTCACGTCTCTGCATGTCCTCGTCGGTTGCCGGTCATCGCCGTGCCTTCGGTTCGGATACGGTACCCGGGACCTATGAGGATCTGGAGCTGGCCGATCTGGTCGTACTTACCGGATCGAACCTTGCCTGGTGCCACCCCGTCCTCTACCAGCGCCTTGCCGCCGCCAAGGCGAAACGGCCGGGCCTCAAAATCGTTCTCATCGATCCGCGCCGCACCATGACGGCCGATATCGCAGACCTGCATCTCGCGATCCGGCCCGACGCCGATGTGGCGCTCTTCGTCGGGCTGTTCTCACATCTGGTTTCCAGCAATGCCGTCGACCAGAACTATGTCGCGGCGCATACGGCCGGCTTCGGTGATACCTTGCTCGCAGCAGGCGGTGTTTCGTTCGACGACGTGCTCGAGCGGACCGGCCTTCCGGCGATGCAGTTGCGCGAATTCTACCGGCTGTTTTCGACAACCGAGAAGGTCGTGACCTGCTACAGCCAAGGCGTCAACCAGTCGTCTTCGGGCACCGACAAGGTCAACGCGATCCTCAACTGTCACCTTGCGACCGGCCGCATCGGCCGGCCGGGCATGGGGCCGTTCTCGCTGACGGGGCAGCCGAATGCGATGGGCGGCCGCGAGGTCGGCGGGCTTGCGAACATGCTCGCCGCACACATGGCGATCGAAGATGCCGGTGATCGCGATCGCGTCCAGCGCTTCTGGCGTTCGCCAAAGATTGCCGAAAAGCCGGGGCTCAAGGCCGTCGATCTCTTCCGGGCGGTGGCAGACGGTCGCGTCAAGGCGCTCTGGATCATGGCAACGAACCCCGTCGTCTCGATGCCGGATGCCGACGCCGTCGAGGCCGCGATCAGGGCCTGTCCCTTCGTCGTGGTTTCCGACATCCTGAAAGAAACTGATACCGCCCGCCACGCGCATGTGCTGCTGCCGTCGCTCGGTTGGGGGGAAAAGAGCGGCACGGTCACCAATTCCGAACGCCGCATCTCGCGCCAGCGGGCGTTCCTCGCCGCACCGGGAGAAGCCCGGGCGGACTGGTGGCAACTGGCCGAGGTCGGTCGCCGCCTGGGCCATACCGATGCTTTCGCCTACGAAGCGCCCGCCGCGATCTTCCGCGAACATGCCGCGCTCTCGGCCTTCGAAAATGCCGGCAGCCGCGATTTCGACATTGGCGCCTATGCCGATCTTGCGCTTGAGGACTACGACGGGCTGACGCCCTTCCAGTGGCCCCAACGGCAAGGCCAGAAGCGCGCCGAAAGCCGTTTCTTTGCGGCGGGCAACTTCTATCACGCTGACGGCAGAGGCCGGTTCGTGGCCGTTCGCCCGGCAGAGACCGACCGCACCAATGCCGATTACCCGTTCACGCTCAACACCGGCCGCATCCGCGACCAGTGGCACACGATGACCCGCACAGGCAAAAGCGCGCGCCTCTCGGCCCATATCGCCGAACCGTTTGCGGAACTGCACCCGCGTGATGCGATGGAGATCGGCGTCGGCAACGCCGACCTTATCGAGATTGAAAGCCCTGAGGGCAAGGCGTTCGTGCGTGCGCTCATCACCGAGCGCCAGGCGCGCGGCAGCATCTTCGCGCCGATGCACTGGAACGACCAGTTTGCGGCGAAGGCACGCATCGATGTCCTCGTGCCGCCGATCACCGATCGTCTTTCCGGCCAGCCGGCATCGAAGAACATTGCAGTCGCCGCGCGAAAGTTCAAGGCGACGCACTACGCCTTCGCTGTCTCGCTGGCAAAGCCGGTCGATCCAGATGCTGCCTATTGGGCGCTGGCGAAGGCGGCTGGCGGCTGGCGATTGGAACTGGCTTTTGCCGAGCCGGTGGACGACTGGGCCGGCTGGTGCCGCCGCGTTCTTGCGATCCCGCAAGGCGTAGAGCCGCTCGGCTATGCGGATGCACAGACCGGCGACATCAGGCTCGCCTTCTTCGATGGTCCGCAGCTTCTCGCGGCCTTCTTCCTAGCGCGCGAACCGGTCGCCGTCGCGCGCAACTGGGCGATCGCACAACTCGGCGCTGACCACGCCAATCTGCGCAAGCGCTTCGCGCTCGTCGCGGGCCGTCCGGGGGCGGACAAGCCGGATCCCGGCGCCACCGTCTGCTCCTGCTTCGGTGTTGGCGTCAACCAGATCGTCGCGGCCGTACGCGGCGGTTGCCACAGCGTCGAGGCCGTCGGCGTGGCGCTCAATGCCGGAACCAATTGCGGCTCATGCCGCGCCGAAATCAGGGGGATCATCGATGGATGTCTTGCAGCAGCCGCAGAGTGACGGACCCGCCCGCATGGAGGCGCTCGCCAAGCTGCCCGTCTTCTGGGCGCTGGAGGGCCGGCGCGTCGTGGTGGCCGGTGCAACGGACGGAGCGATGTGGAAGGTCGAGCTTCTGGCCGCCTGCGGCGCCCGCGTCGACCTTTACGCTGAAGGGAACGACGAGGCGCTCGCGGCATTTGCCGGCCGTACCCCGCAACACCCCACCGCCAGCGTCACGCTAAACCGCCGGCACTGGGCGCCCGCCGATCTTGACGGTGCCGCGCTCGCCGTCGGCGATTGCGAGGACCAGGCGGAGGCGCGGGCATTCTTCGCCGCCGCCCGCGCGGCGGGCGTTCCGGTCAACGTCATCGACCAGCCGGACTTCTGCGAGTTCCAGTTCGGCTCGATCGTCAACCGCTCGCCCGTCATCGTTGCAATCTCGACCGATGGCGCCGCCCCGATCCTCGCCCAGACGATCCGCCGCAAGATCGAGACGCTGCTGCCGAAAAGCCTGAAGGCCTGGGCAGCGCTGGCCCAGTCTCTTCGTGGAGCGGTGAACCGCCGGATCGAACCCGGTCCCCGGCGCCGCCTCTTCTGGGAACGTTTTGCCGATCGCGTCTTTTCGACCATGGATACGCCGGAGGAGGGCGTAGGCGGGGTGCTTTTTGCTGATGCCGAAAGGCTCGCGGGAGCCCCCGCCATCGGTCACGTGACTTTGGTCGGCGCGGGACCGGGCGATGCCGAACTCCTGACGCTGAAGGCCGTGCGCGCGCTGCAAGCGGCCGATGTCATCCTTTTCGACGACCTCGTTTCTTCAGACGTGCTCGAACTCGCCCGGCGGGAGGCAAAGCGCATGCTCGTCGGAAAGCGCGGCGGCCGCGAAAGCTGCCGGCAGGAAGACATCAACGCCATGATGGTCAAGCTCGCCAAGGCTGGGAAACGCGTGGTGCGGCTGAAATCCGGCGACCCCATGGTTTTCGGCCGGGCCGGCGAGGAAATCGCCCATCTCGACCGCGAGAACATTTCCGTCGACGTTATCCCCGGCATCACTGCCGCAAGCGCCATGGCCTCCCGTCTCGGTCTGTCGCTGACCCATCGCGACTATGCCCAGTCGCTTCGGCTGGTGACCGGTCATTCCCGCCACGGCGGCCTGCCCGATGATGTCGACTGGGGAGGCATTGCCGATCCGCGCAGCACGGCGGTCTTTTACATGGGTGGCCGAACGGCGGGGCTGATTGCCGAAAAGCTTATCGGCGAAGGCCGTTCACCTGAAACACCGGCCGTGATCATGAGCGATGTCAGCCGTCCGACGGAACGCAGCTGGCGCGGCGCGCTCGCGACAATCCCCTTGGGCATAGCGGAGATCGGCTACGACAACCCGGTCCTCATCGCTGTCGGCGACGTGTTTTCGGCCCGAGACAAGCAGGCCGGATCGATCGAGTCCACTCTCGCAGGAGCATGCTGATGGGCATCTCCCTGGTGTTCATCGTTCTCGCCATCGGCCTCAGCTGGCCGCGTTTCAGGCTCATCTTCCTGGCTCAATCGAACGCTGCGCTGGCCGCAGCGCCCCTCACCATGGTTGCGAGTGCCGTGAACCTCTGCGCCATCGGCCTCGCTGTTGCAGAACACGGTCTGCTTTTCGGCGGATTGCTCATCGCCGGCGGTATGTTCTTCGCGAAAATAATGCAAGCCGTGCCTTCAACGCCGGGCATCTTGGCTTCAGCCCTGTGCCTTGCCGCCTACATCGAAATGACGATGACGGTCGTGGCGTGACGAGCTCAATGCTGCCCCTGAACAGACACCAGCGTCTGCTGACGCGCCAAGGGATATTCGAAGGCGTCGCCTCGTATCGACGTCCCGAATATCCCAAGGTCGCCACCGTAGGCTGGTTCTAAGCGCGCAGGCAGATCACGGCCATCTCCCAATTGAGGAATGAATGCCTGTACCGAACAAGTAAAGCCGCTGCCCCGCGGCCGACATCAGTCGACTGCCGTTTCCGATCCATCGCCGCTTTCGTCGAGTACGACCGTCTCGCCGAGCGGGGTCGCTGCAATTGACCTGATCTCTTGGGCGAGCGACGCCAGCTTGCGCGCAATCTCCTGCAATTCGGCGGTCGAGCCGGTGGCCTCGCAGGTATTTTCAACGCTCCGTTCGTCCATGTGCTCTTCCTCTTTCGAGTGGACGCAGGAGCGGAGCATATTTCTAATCTACTATATAAGGCCACAAGCCGTCGCGCGTTCTTCGTGCGGCGCACAGCCATAGGTATAGGCCGATCGATAAGCCGGCGATCACCCGCGACAGATCTCGATCCACGGCCGATTGGCCTTACCTGCAGCAATCAAGCCTATCGGCGATCTCGCAGGTCATCAAAACCTTGGAAGAGTGACATTCCGACGTTGCAGGAGCGAAAACTCGGCGACGTCAGGGTTTTCATCTGGATGCTAAATTGCTAGTTCTTTCTTTGTTCCTGCCCGACTCTTGGATGCAAATCGATGCGGGCAGTGACTGAGTGCGACGAAAACGAACGGGAACGCATGAGCGCCGCCTATCTCGAAAAACTCAATGACCGCCAGCGTGAGGCGGTCGAGCACGGTATCGGCTTGCCGGAAGGACAGGTCGGCGGCCCGCTTCTCATCATCGCCGGTGCCGGCTCCGGCAAGACGAATACGCTCGCCCACCGCGTCGCGCATCTCATCGTCAACGGTGCCGATCCGCGCCGCATTCTGCTGATGACCTTTTCTCGACGCGCAGCAGCCGAGATGACCCGCCGGGTCGCGCGCATCTGCCGCCAGGTCCTTGGCGACAACGCTGCAGTCATGACGGACGCGCTCTCCTGGGCCGGCACCTTCCATGGCATCGGCGCCCGGATCCTGCGCATCTACGCCGAACAAATCGGTCTCGGCCCGGATTTTACGATCCACGACCGGGAGGACAGCGCCGATTTGATGAACCTCGTGCGCCACGAGCTCGGCTTCTCGAAGACGGAAAGCCGCTTCCCGACAAAGGGAACGTGCCTTTCGATCTATTCGCGCGTCGTGAACTCTGAAAGCTCGATTGGCGACGTATTGAAGTCGGCCTATCCCTGGGTCACCGGCTGGGACGAACAGCTCAAGGCGCTGTTTGCGGCTTACGTCGATGCCAAACAGGCGCAGAACGTGCTCGATTATGACGATCTCCTGCTCTACTGGGCGCAGATGGTTTCCGATCCGGAGCTTGCCGAAGATATCGGCGGACGCTTCGATCATGTTCTTGTCGACGAGTATCAGGACACCAACAGGCTGCAGGCGTCGATCCTGATGTCGCTCAGACCGGGCGGCCACGGATTGACGGTCGTTGGCGACGACGCCCAGTCGATCTATTCTTTCAGGGCTGCGACGGTTCGCAATATTCTCGATTTCCCGAACGCCTTTTCGCCCGAGCCTGCCGACGTCATCACCCTCGACCGGAACTACCGCTCGACGCAGCCGATCCTCGCCGCTGCGAACGGCGTGATCGGCCTGGCGCGGGAGCGATTTACCAAGAACCTCTGGACGGACAGGCAATCGGAGCAGCGCCCGTTGCTCGTCGCCGTCAAGGACGAAGCGGATCAGGCCGCCTACATCGTGGAGCAGGTTCTCGCTGGCCGCGAGATCGGTATCGCCTTGAAGCAGCAGGCGGTGCTTTTTCGCTCGTCCAATCACAGCGGAACGCTCGAAGTCGAACTCACCCGCCGCAACATTCCGTTCGTGAAATTCGGTGGCCTGAAGTTTCTCGACAGCGCCCATGTGAAGGACCTGCTCGCAGTCCTGCGCTTCGCGCAGAACCCGCGTGATCGCGTCGCAGGTTTCCGGTTGCTGCAGATGCTGCCCGGTATTGGCCCACAGACCGCTGGAAAGATCCTCGATGCGATCGCCGCCGATCCGGAACCACTCGCGGCTCTTGCTGAGATCCCGCCTCCCGCCAAGACCGGCGAGAACTGGACCGGCTTCGTCGACCTGGTGTCCGGTCTGCGACGGGCCGAGCCTGGATGGCCGCAGGAGATTGGCGCTGCGCGCGCCTGGTATGAGCCCCATCTTGACCGGATCCATGAAGACGCCGACACGCGCAAGGCCGACCTGCTGCAGCTCGAGCAGATTGCCGGCGGCTACCAGAACCGCGAACGTTTCCTGACCGAGCTGACCCTTGACCCGCCCGATGCCACGAGCGACCAGGCGGGCGTGCCGCTGCTCGACGAGGACTATCTGATCCTGTCGACCATCCATTCGGCGAAGGGCCAGGAATGGCGCTCGGTCTTCATGCTCAACGTCGTCGACGGCTGCATTCCGTCCGATCTCGGCGTGGGTACAACTGCCGAACTCGAAGAGGAGCGGCGGCTGCTCTATGTCGGCATGACACGGGCACGCGATCATCTCTCCCTGGTGACGCCGCAGCGCTTCTTCACCCACGGCCAGAACGCCCAGGGCGACCGGCATGTCTACGCCTCGCGAACCCGCTTCATCCCGGCGACATTGCTTCAGTTTTTCGAGACGACGAGCTGGCCGAAGATCTCGGCAAGCGCCAGCGAGCGAAGCGCCAAGCAGATCCGCATCGACGTCGGCGCCCGCATGCGCTCCATGTGGAAGTGAGCGAAGGCGGTGGCGAGCTCGCGAATTGTGCGCTCGTGTCTGCAGACAGACCAAGCGAGGAGCGCGTGCCGCTCGCCAACCGCCGGTCTGTAGCGTTGTTAGCCTGGCAAGCTCGGCGGCGCGATAAACTGATAGTACGACCACACCGCAACCAAGGCGGCTATCAGTGCCAGCCAAATCAACGCCTTCCGCGGCACAGGGCTGGCCGGCTTCGCCTCCTTTTTCGGCTTTGGTCGTTCAAATTTGATGATGTTGTTGTCGTCCATTCGCTCCCATCCCGAGTAAACTCATACATGTCCCGGCGCGTTCAGCCAGCGCACCGCAATGACATGTACCGCCTAACGTCCTGATTTGGCATCAATAAGATGTGAAAGCAGGTTCGCGCCAATCCCAAGCAACATGGCATTCCAACGCCGTCGTCAAGCCTTCAGGCCCAGTCGTGGCAGGCAAGGGACGTCTGCATCAAGCCGCGCCGTCGCGGCCGAGCCAGGGATCGGGGCCTGGATCGCGGCCCGACGCAACCTGGCCCAGCCGCTCCAGATAATGTGCCCAGCCTTCCGCATGGCCGGCGCATTGTTCGGCGCTGGGCAGACCCGTTTGCGTAAGGCGCAGCAATGTTCCGGGCGGCTGCTCGATCAGGTCGATCTCGATCAGGCTCGAGCCGGGCGGGACAATGTCGCTGCCTTCCCAGCCGAAGCTATAGGCGAGCCGATGCACCGGCACGACCTCGCGGAAAGACCCGCGGGCAAAACGGGCCCCGGTTACGTTGACGAGATAGAGACCGCCGGGCTCCGCCTTGGTGTCGGCCTCCGTTCCCATCCAGCGCAGGATCTTTTCCGGGTCGGTCAAAAGAGCGAACACTGCGGCGGGTGGCGCCGGAATATGCGCTTCGCGGCGGACGACGAGGGCTTCTGGCATCGGTCTTCCCTTTGCTGATTGGCCTGCCTGCGGCTTGAGAGTCCTTCTGCAGGCTGCCGCAATCATAGACCGCCGTGACGGACGGCGCCACCGTCCGCCCCTGACTTGCGCGCAGCGCGGCGGCGGGAAAGGGCTTGTCCATAGGGCGCTCGACCCTATCCTCTTCGGCATGGATTTGTCCGCCCCCCTTGCCTGGCTCGTGGACGAGGCAAGCGCCTCGCAGGAGCCGGACCGATTCCTGTCCGACATTGGCCGCCGGCTCGTCGCCGACGGTCTGCCGCTCTCGGGCGGCGCGCTTACGCTCGCCGTGCCGCATCCGATCATCGCCCGCCGCACCTGGCTTTGGCGAGCCGAGACCGGCGTGGTGATCGAGAGCCTGGGCTTTGCCGGCGCCGTCTCCGACCGGGCGGGAGAGGAGTGGCTGGCCGGGCTCGGGCCACTGCTGCAACAATCGACCGGTTCGGGGAACGAACGCGCGCCGCTCGGCTGGGCCGGGACGCGCCCGTTCGGCCCGGAAGAGACGGCGCGGCTTGGTGATGTCGCGCGCTTTGCCGTCGCGCCCCTGGCGGTTCTTGCCGAGCGGGCCGCGCTCACCGCTCTGCTCGACGCCTATCTCGGCCGCCGCAGCGCCGCCCGTGTCCGCGCCGGAGCGCTCACCCGCGGCACCGGTGAAACCATTCGCGCGGCCCTGCTCTATGCCGATTTGCGCAACTTCACGGCGCTGTCCGAAACATCGGAACCCGCCGTGGTGATCGCGGCCCTCGACGCCTGGTTCGATCGCCTCGCCGGCGCGATCCATGCCTTTGGCGGCGAGGTGCTGAAATTCATCGGCGACGGCGTTCTGGCGATCTTTCCGGTGAGCGGCTCGCCGAGCGAAGCCTGCGACGCGGCCTTGCGCGCGGTCACCGCCGCGCGCGCCGGCATGGCGCATCTCGACCAGGCCCGGCAGGCCGAGGGGCTACCGCCGCTCTCCTTCGGCGTCGCCCTGCACCTCGGCGACATTCTCTGGGGCAATATAGGTGCCGCCGATAGGCTCGACTTCACAGCCATCGGCCCGGCGGTCAATCTCGTCAGCCGCCTGGAGGGCCTGTGCCGGCCGCTCGGCTGCTCCGTGCTGATCTCCGGTGCCGTGGCTGAGGCCGCGTCGACGCCGCTGCTGCCGCTCGGCGAGCATCCCTTGCGCGGCATCGCAGCACCCTGCGCCGTCTTCACCTTGCCGGACGCGTGACGCAGCCCTTCCACGGCCATGCCGTGAACGGCGAAGCGTCCGTCTTCGACGGTCACACGCGCGTGCGCTCCGCCACCCAGTCGGCGACAAGCGGGCGGTAGAGCCAGGGGATGTTGTTGCAGACGTGGTTGCCATCCTCGAAGATGTGCAGTTCGGCTCCACGCGCACAGATATCTGCGCATTTTACCGCTTCGGAGGGTGGAAAGATCTTGTCGCGTCCGCCGTGGAGGATGAGCGCCGGGGCGGTCGGCGGCGGGCAGCGCGCCAGCGTGAAACGGTCGGCACGTTCGCGAACATCCGCGCCCCCGAGCGAGAAGCGCATGTTGTCGCGATAGACCTGCGGCAGCGCGTCCCAGAACCCACCGAGATCGAAGAAGCCGTTGATGGAGACGACGCCGGCGAGCGTTGGCACGGACGCGGCGGCGCGCAGGGCAAGAAAGCCGCCGAAGGCCATGCCAACGAGCGCGACCTTGCCCGAAAGGCGCGGGTGCGCCTCTACCGACCGGATGGCCGCCTCAACCGCCGAACCGATGTCCGGGCGCAGCGTACCCATCGAACGGCCCTCACCCTGGCCGGGACCGTCGAGCGAAAGGGTCGCAACGCCGCGGGCATGAAAATGCCGCTCGAAGGCCGGGAATTCCTCCTTGGTCGAATCCGAGCCCGGGATGATCAGCGCCAGCGGGTGTGTGCCGTCTCCGTTCGGCACGCGAAGAACGGCCCGAAGCTCGCCGTCCTCAAAGGGCACAGCGACCATCTCGCCAGGCGGATCAAGCAAGGGTGCCGCGAGACGGTAGAGTTCCACCTTTCGCGTGGCGGCCCTCGCCTTTGCCTCCAGATCCTCGAAGGCCATGAATTGTCCGAAATGATAAAAAAGACTGGCGCGGGCATAGGCTTCGCCGGCGGTCACGTTGCGGCCGGCGACCAGAGCCGCAGCGCCGAGCTCTGCGTGACGCTCGCCCTCCTCGCTCCAGGCAGCAAGCCACTTCTGCCAGACGCCGGCTCGCTCGATGACGGCACGTGCGGTTGCCGACGGGATCCCGGCGACCTCCATGCGCGGGAGCCAATGCTCGACGACACTGACCAATCGGTTCTCATTCTGCGTCATGCATGTTCTCCCGCATGATGTAATTGCTTGGGTCCGCCCCCGACGATACGTGTTCGACGGAGACCGGCTGGAGATCCCCGGGATAGCTCCGGGCTTTCGCGCGATAGCGTTGCGCCCCGATCGACAAAGCTTCGGCCGTCTTTCCGTCAAGAACGCGCACGACCTGGGCGGGCACCCCGAGGACCAGAGAGCCGTCCGGGATGACCATGTTTTCCCGCACCAATGCGCCGGCGCCGATCAGGCATCGCTCACCGATCTGCGCGCCGTTGAGGATCACCGCCCCCATGCCGACGAGGCTTCCCTTGCCGATCCGGCATCCGTGAATTGTGGCGTTGTGTCCGACGGTAACATCCTCGCTTATCTCCACGGGGTATCCGGGATCGGTGTGAACGACGCATCCGTCCTGGACGTTGCAGCCGCGCCGAAGGATGATCGGCTCGTTGTCGCCGCGCAAGACGGCGTTGAACCAGATACTGACATCCTCTTCGAGCCACACGTCGCCGATCACCACGGCGCCGGGCGCGACGTAAAATCGTCCATTGGCGGGAACGCGCGGCGCGCGCGCGCCCAGCTGGTAAAGACCCGATGAAACCATCAAATATTCTCCGTTCTGCGGCGGCGCTCAGGTCGGCATGGCGAGCAGGATGGACGCCGGCGCATTGGTGCGGTTGGCGAGCGCACGCGCCTCGCCGGGCGCAAGCCGGCAACTGTCGAGAAAGCCGAGCGTGACGCACTCGCTGCCGGTTTCGACCGTCACCTCTCCGGCAACGACGATGTAGATCTTCTCGACCGTGGCGTCCTTCAGCGACGTATGACCACCGGGCAGGAGGTGCGACAGGCCGATCCAGATCGTATCGGTTGCCGTCGCCTCCTTTCCCTGGAGCCGCAGGCAGTGCATGCCGTAGTGCTCCGGCGCCTCATAGGATCTGGCATCGCCGTAGCGCGTCACCTGCATCGTCCGCTCCTCCTCAGGGCACCAGCAGCACGCGCTCGGGCGTGCCGCGCAGCACCGAGGCGTAGGCCTTGGCGGCGTCGGCAAAGCCATAGACGGTCGCCGGATTGATCGGGAACGGCTTCAACTTGCCTTCCTCGAACTTCGGCTTGAGCTTGTCGAAGATTCGGGCACCCTCGACCGACGACAGCGCCAGCGTGTCGATGCCGATATATTTGTGACGCCCGCGGAAGAAGTTGAAGATATCGAACGGCACGGCGCGGTCGAAGGTGGAAATGAAGACCTGGCGCGCCTGCTTCGCCATCGCGTTGTTGGCGATCTCGAAATAGGGACTGCCGACCGTGTTGAAGACGATGTCGGCCCCGTGGCCGCCGGTCTTTTCGCGCACGATCGCCGCAACGTCATCCTTGGCGCTGTTGAGCATTTCGACCGGCGCGTTGGTGTGCGCCAGAAGCGGCTGCTCATTGTACTCGACCGCAAAGACCTTGGCGGCGGCCATGGTCGCGAGCTGGATGACCGCCTGCCCGACCTTGCCGTTGCCGCCGCAGACGAGCACGACATCCGTCGGCTGCACGCCGCCGGCTTCGCGCAGGCCCTCAAAGGCGGTGATGAACGGCACGCCGATCGAGCCCGCTTCCTGCATGGTGAAATTCGCAGGCTTGGCGCGCACCGCTTTCTGGTCGAGCACCATCCATTTGGCGTGGCTGCCGTCCTGGGTGATGCCGAGTTCGCCGCCCCCGCCCCAGATTTCCATGCCGATCATCGACGACGGTCCTTCGCGCACGATGCCGCCGAAGTCGCGGCCCGGCGTGCGCGGCCAGATGGCGTGCGGCATGTGCCCGAGGGATGCCTTCACGTCGCTGGGATTGACCCCCGCCGCGACGATCTCGACCAGCACCTGCCCGGGACCCGGCCGCGGCACCGCGACATCGACGACGTCGATCTTGAGATTGTCGAGATCGGGGGATTTTTCCGTCACCCTCAGCGCTCGGGCGATCTTCGCGTCCACCTGAATGTTCATTCTATGCCTCCTTGCAGAAATCGATGCCTATGCACGCAGTCCGAGAATTTCGCGGGCCTGGGAGGGCTCGGCGATCCGGCCGCCGAGCTTCTCGATCAGGTCTCTTGCCCGCTCGACCAGTTCGCCATTGCCTTTGGCGAGCACGCCCTTGGCGATGTAGGAGTTGTCCTCCAGGCCAACCCGAACGTGACCGCCGAGCAGATAGGCCTGAACGGCCATCGGGAACGACATTCGACCGACGCCGAAGCCGGTCCAGACGGCGTCGCCGGGCAGCATGCGCGCCGCGGTCGCCATCACGTCGGTGGTCGAGGGAAAGCCGTATTTGACGCCGGTGACGATCGTGAACATCGCCGGCGACTTCAGCACGCCGGCTTTCAGGAGGTCCTGCGCGAGCTGGATGTGGCCGGTGTCGAAGACCTCAAGCTCCGGCTTGGAGCCCGCCTCGTTGATAATGTCGGCCATGATCTTGACGTTGGCCGGCGTGTTGATGACGACCTCGGAGCCGAAGGTCATGGTGTTGAGGTCGAGCGTGGCGATATCAGGCTTCAGCGCGACGATGTGCTCGACCCGCTTTTCCGGCCGCATCAGCGTCGTGCGTGGTCCGGCGACCGCCGGGTTCTCGTCGCTCGGGTGGTAGCGGCCACCGGGCCCGGTCGTGACGTTGAGGATCAGCGCCGTGTTCTTGGCCCGGATGAGCTCGACGACCTCGCGGTAGTACTTTAGCTCCATGGAGGGCTTTGCCGTAACCGGATCGCGCACGTGGATGTGGGCGATCGCCGCGCCGGCATCGGCCGCCTCCAGGCAGGCATTGGCGATCTCTTCGGGCGTGACGGGAAGTCCGGGATGGTTTTCCCGCGTCGTAAGATTGCCCGTGACCGCGCAGGTGATGATGACGTTCTGCTGCATCACAAGCCTCCCGCGCCAGGGCGCGACCTGTTTGATCTCTCAGCCATGGTGCGCCACCTTCTTTCCGGAGATCGGAGGCAGCGGCAGGACCGATTGACCCTCCACCAGCTTGAAGTGATAGTTGCAGCTGTAGAAGGGCGCCGCGGCGCCCGGAAACTCCGGGTCCGGGCTATCGTGGCGGAAGAATTTCCCGACGATCTGCTGCTTCGCGCCGAAGACCACGTCGTTGACCAGGGCCTCGTGACTGTCGGAGAAGATCTGGGTGACGAGCGTCTTGTAGCCCGGCGCCGAGACGATGAAGTGGATGTGGGCCGGACGCATCGGTGTCCGCTTCTGCGCTCGCAGCAGGTCGCCAACCGGCCCGTCGGTCGGAACCGGATAGCCTGCCGGCTTCACCGACACGAAGTGAAAATGACCGTCGCCATCCGTGGTGAAACGGCCGCGCAGGTTGAAGTCGTCCTGGGTCTCGTCCTGGTTCTCGTAAAGCCCGACCGGGGACGCCTGCCAGACATCGAGGGTCGCCCCTTCGACGGGTCGGCCGGCTGGATCGGTCACTCGCCCGGTGAAGTAGAGCTGCGATCCCGGCGTATCCGAACGGGCGATGCAGTCGCCGTTTAAGCATTTCGGCGCACCCCCGCGATAGAACGGCCCCAAGAGCGCTGACAGCGTCTCGCCCTGCATGCCGTCATTGTTGATCAGGTCGATCAGCGTCGAAGCGCCGAGCACGTCGGCGGCAAGCACGGTCTCGTTGTGCGCCTCGTTGGTCGCCTGGCCGACCGCCGTGATCCAGCGCAGGGCGTACTCGAATTCCGCCTCGGTCGGGCGCGCTTCCAGCAGGAAGGCGTGCAAATGCCTGACCATCGTGTCCATGATCTGCTTGAGCCGCGGATCGTCGCCGCGCGACATGGCGGCAAGCACCGTCGGCGTGACGTCGGCCTCCTTGGAAATCAGTTTTGCCTCGGGGCTGATATGGCTGTTCATCCCTGTTCTCCTTTCCGCGTCACAGGCCGGACCCGGCGAGCCGAAGTTCGGGCTTGGCCGTCTTCAGGTGCGGATATTTTTCGGTCAGCAGCGACCCGTAGTAATAGGTTTCAGCGAAGGCGCCGGTTGCGCGGATGGCATCGAGCCATCTCTGGATCGCCGGCATCTCCGCCCACATCGAGGACAGTCCGATATCGTCCATCCGGACGATCACCGGCATGATCGCGATATCCGCCAACGTCAGCTGATCGCCCATGACCCACGGCCCGCCATTGTCGGAAAGCCACGCCGCCATGCGCTGAACGCCGCGCTCAAGGCGGCCGAGCGCTTCTTCCATTTCCGGCTCGGGAAAGCCGCTTCGCCCCATCTTCATCAGGAACTCGCGGCGAAGCGGCTTTGCATCGCAGACCGCCTGGAACTCCTCCGCCGTCATCGCCTGATAGTGCGGCAGGAAGGCGAGGTTGTAGGAAGGCACGCGGATCGCCGGTGTCGGCACTTCGTCGATGAAGCGCATCATTGCCCGCATCGTCGCCGCGCCGAAGGCGTCCCTTGGCCGAAGCCCACCAGGGAGAATGTCTTCCAGATACTCCATGATGACGGCGGAATCGGTGACCGCGCGGCCCTGGTGGACGAGCGAGGGCACGACGCCGTTCGGGTTGATCGCCAGATATTCGGGCTTGAGCTGGTCACCGGTGAAGAGATCGAGCTTGTGCTCCTTAAAGGCGAGGCCCTTGGCGTTGAGAACGTATCGCACCCGTTGGCTGCACGTCGATTGAGGGGCGTTGTAGAGGATGAAGTCCTGCATCGTCGCCTCTCAATCCCAGTTGAGGACGCGGGGCAGCTTGCCCTTGCGGGCGAGCGTTCCGATCACGCCGTTCGGGAAGAACATCAGCCCGAGAACCATGACGAAACCGGTCGCGAGAATGTTGATCTCGGAGGCGCCGAGGGTCGCCACGAAGATTTCGTTGAAGGCGACGATCAGGATCGCGCCCACGACCGGCCCCGCAATCGTGCCCTTGCCGCCGAGAATGCACATCAGCACCAGGTTTGCCGAAACGAGGATGATCAGGAAGATGTTCGGCCGGAGATAGGTGAGATACTCACCCCAGACTGCACCGGCCATGCCGACAAAGAAGGCGGACAATGCGAAGGCCAGCACCTTGTAGAAGCGGGTGTTGATCCCGGCGCTTTCCGCTTTGACCTCGTCCTTGGAGAGCGCGCGCAGGCCAAGCCCGAACTTGGAATGCTTGATGCGATAGGTCGCCCACACGGTGAAGGCAGCCATCAGCACGAAGGCGTAGTAGTAGGGCAGCTTCGCCGTCTGAACGGGCAGATCGGTTACCGGCAGCGACAGGCCGTTGGCGCCGCCGATGAACTCCCAGTGGTCGAACAGAATACGGGCGATCATCAGGAGCGCGATCGACGAGATGATGAAGCTCGGGCCACGAACCTTCAGCGTGATGAGGCCGACTAGATAGCCGCAGGCCGCGGCCGCCAACCCGGCGAGCGGTGCCGTCAAGAGCGACGAGATGCCGTATCGCGCCAGGAGCACGCCTGAAAAATAGCCGCCGATCGCGAAGAACACCGCGTGGCCGAGCGAGATATAGCCGGCGAACCCGCCGATGATGTTCCAGCCGCTGGCCATGACCGCATAAGAAGCCGTGAACAGGACAAGGTGCAGCAGGTAGTTGTAGTTGCCGGTTAGTTGCAGGAGCGGCAGGGCGAGCAGCACACCGAGAACGGTGAGAGGGAACCATGTGGCGCGGGTCTGGTCATGCTGGCGCGCAAGCTTCTGGTTGTGAATGCGACGGGCCTCGAGCACCGAGCTCGCGTCGGCTTGTTGTAGGTTTACGGCCATTATGCCAACTCCGGTTTTTCGCCGAACAGGCCCTGGGGACGGATCAGCAGGATGACGAAGAGTGCGAGGAAGAAGGTCATGGTCGACCAGGTGGCGCCCACCCAGGTGCCGACGAATGCGGCGATGACCGACAGGAGAAGAGCGGCGACGACGGTGCCGAGCACGCTGCCCATGCCGCCAAGGACGACGACCGACATCAGCATTGCAATCCATTCCCACTGCTTGGCGGGGAAGAAGCTGAAGACGAAGCTCACCAGCGAACCGGCAGCACCTGCAAGCCCGATGCCTATTGCAAAGGCGATCATGCTGATGAGGTTGACGTTGACGCCGAGCAGTTCGGCGGCCTCGCGGTTCTGCGTGGTGGCGCGGATGGCGTAGCCGAGCCGCGAGTAGTTGAGGAACAGCGTCAGCGCGCCGATGATCGCGAGTGACACACAGCCGGCATAGAGTTGCCCTTTCGGGATGAACAGGCTGCCGATGAAGAAGGCGTCCGTCGCATATTCCGGCGAGGTCACGCGCTGGGTGTTGGTGAAGGCGGCGCCGAGGAAGCCTTCAACGATCATCGCCAGCGCGAAGGTAAGAAGTACCGTCATTTCCGAGTAGCGGGCGCTTTTGGCCTGGCTCTCGAACATCAGGCGATAGAGCAGCACGCCGATCGCCGCCATGATCAGTGCCGCGATCGGCAGCGTGGCGATCGGGTCGAGGCCCCAGAGCTTGAAGGCCCAATAGCTGACATAGGCGCCGCAGATGATCAGCGACGGATGGGCCAGGTTGACGATGCGCATGACGCCGAAGACCAGCGAAAGTCCGGACCCCATCAGCGCGATTACGCCGCCGAGCGCGAGGCCGAGTATCAGTATCTGAAGAATGTCTGTCATCACGTCCTCCGCTACGCGACCTTGCGGCCGCCGAGGTAAAGTTCCTGGATGCGCGGGTCCGCCAGAACCGCCTCGGCCGGCCCCTCGAAGAGGGTGCGGCCGAGATCGAGCACAACGCCCCAGTCGGAATTCTTGAGGCCCATCATCGCGTTCTGCTCGACGAGCAGGACGGTGACGCCCTCCTGAGACATCATCTTCATGATGTCGAACATCTCCTGCACGATCTTCGGCGCCAGCCCGAGGGAGGGCTCGTCGAGCATGACGATGTCGGGCTTGACGATCAGCGTGCGCGCCATCGCAAGCGTCTGCTGCTGGCCGCCCGACATGGTGCCGGCATGCTGGTCGGCGCGCTCGCGCAGCACCGGAAAGCGCTCGAGGATTTCGTCGATGCGGCGGTCACGAAGCTTTGCGTCGTTGAGCACATATCCGCCCATGCGCAGGTTTTCGCGCACCGTCATCTTCGGAAACAGCGCCCGTTCCTGCGGTACGAAACAGATGCCCTTGCGCAGGATCTGGTCGGGGCGCAGGCCGTTCAGCCGCTCGCCCTTGAAGATGACGTCGCCCTTGCGGATCGTCAGCATGCCGCAGATCGCTTTCAGCAGCGTCGATTTGCCGGCGCCGTTCGGGCCGATGATGCAGTGGACCTTGCCTGGCTCGACCGTCAGCCGCGCGCCATCGAGAATGGCCGGGCCGTCGCCATAGCCGGCGGTGATATTGGTGACTTGCAGGAGATCGCTCATCAGGCCGCTTCCTCTTCCAGTACGCCGCCCAGATAGGCTTCGAGCACATGCGGATCGCGACGCACCACATCGGGCGTGCCGTCGCAGATTACCCGCCCGTGCGCCATGACCACGACGCGGTGCGAGAGCCGCATGATCAGGTCCATGTTGTGTTCGACGATCAGCACCGTCAGGCCCTTGGCGTTGAGCGCCCGGATGTGGCCGACGATCTCTTCGAGCAGCGTCGGGTTGACGCCGCCGGCGGGCTCGTCGAGCAGGATGATTTTCGGATCGGCCATCAGCAGCGCTGCCAGATCCATCAGCTTCTTCTGGCCGTAGGACAGGTTGTGCCCATCCTCGTAGGCAATGCGGGTGATCCCGAGGAAATCGAGGATCGACATTGCCTTGTCGCGCTCTTCCGCCGAGACCGCCGGCCGGAACAGGTCGGCAAAGCCGCGGCAGCGCGCCTGTACGATCACGTTTTCCAGCACCGTCATGTCAGCGAGGTTGCGCGAGATCTGGAAGGTCCGGCTCAGGCCCTTTGCCGTGATCTTGTGCGGACGCAGATTGTCGATCCGCTCGCCATCCAGCCAGACCTCGCCCGAGGTCGGGACGACGGTGCGGCTGATGCAATTGAAGGCCGTGGTCTTGCCGGCGCCGTTCGGCCCGATGAGTGCCGTGATCGAGCCTTTCTCGACCTTGAAGCTTGCGCCGTCCACGGCGCGAATTCCGCCGTAGTGCTTGCACAGGTTCTTAACCTCGAGCATCCGCGCGATCTCCTTGTACTAGAAATTGGGTAGTAGATGCCTGCCAATCGGGAGGGCGCCTCGCGAGCGAAACACCCTCCTCTGCCTCGCAAAGGGTCAGAAACCGGACTTGGGATAGCGGAAGGGCACGATACCCTCGAACTGGCCGGTCGGGTAGACGAAGGTCAGCTTGCCATCCTGCCACTGGGTCATGATGTGCGACTTTTCGACGGGCAGGCCGAGATCGTCCCAGCTGAAATCGCCGAGCACTGTCTGGACAGGCTGTTCCTTGGTGCGGGCGTGCAGCCATTCGCCCATCTTGGCGTTATCCGTGCTGCCGGCGCCAACCATGGCCTGCTCGATACCCTGGCAGACGGCGAAAGGGATGGCGCTGTCTTCATCCGGCTCGACACCATATTCGGCTTCGAACGCCTTCACAAAATCGGCGTTGTCGAAGGGCTTTCCGGCAAGCGTGCTCTTGAACGGAACATCCTTGTGCCAGGTGGTGTGGATGACGACGCCATCGGCCGCGTCGTTCCCCACACCCTCGATGAACTCCGTCTGGGCACCCTGGCTGAGATAGACGAGCTTTGCCGATGCGCCGACGGTCTTGAGCGCCCGCATGAGCTGGACCGCCTCTTCCGCAGAAGCCGTCAGGCCGACGATCATTTCAGCGCCGGAGCGCTTGATCGAATTGGCAAGGTTCAGCCAGTCGTTGAAGCCTTCCTCGGGCCACTTCTCCTCCATCACCACCTCGATGCCAGCTTCCTTGAAGTAACCGGGCGCGAGGTCGGCGATTTCCTTGTCGTTGGCGGGATCGATCACCTTCTGGCCGAGAAGGCCGGTGGCGATCGCATTGGCGAAGAAGTCGTCGGCATGGACGACGGCGACTGTCTTCGGCGCATCCGCCGGATCCTTGATCTCCTTCAGGAGGCCGATCACGTCCTTGCCTGTGTATTCGGCAGCATTGACCTGGAAATAGAAGAGGTTTTTGTAGCCCTGGGCATAGATCCGGAGCGCACCGCCCGAGGGAACCGGGTGAACCATGTTGTACTTGGACAGAACGTTGCCGACCGGAAAGGTCAAGCGGCTCGAGAACGTACCGTAGACGGCATCGACCTTGTCGACGTTGATGAAGCGTTCGTACTGATTGATGGCCGTCGCAGGGTCGGAGCGATTGTCGCTGACGATCAGCTCCACCTGCTTGCCGAGAATGCCGCCCGCTTCATTGATGAGCTTGTTGCAGAGTTCGTAGCCCCGCTTATGCTTCTCGCCGCTGACCGAAAGGCCACCGGTGATCGGCAGCGATGCGCCGATCCGTATTGTTTCCGCAGCGCTCGCAACGGTGCTTGCCGAAAGCACACTGACGGTTGCTGCCGCGATCAGCCGATTGAGTCCCATTTTGTCTCCTCCCAGACATTTGCGCGCAATCGTTTGCATTGAAGCGAAAAACAAATCGCCCGGCCACGCCGGACGAAACTTGCGCACTGTTCGATCGACGGCAGGCCAGCTCCTCAACTGCCCTGCCGCAAACTGAATATGCAAACGATTGCACATGGGCGATTATGCGCACCGTTTGCGCTTTGTCAAGCATCCATGCGAACGATTGCAAAACCTCCGGCAAGATTTTAAATGGAGGCGAGAGGTGACACATGCAGAAGAAACGAACCACGCTGAAGGACATTGCGCGCGCGACCGGCGTTCATGTGTCGACCGTATCGCGCGCCCTTGACCCGACCGAGCGCAAGAGCATCACGCCAGAGGTCGTGGCGAAGATCCAGGCCGCGGCGGAACGCCTGGATTATCGCCCCAACCGCATCGCCTTCGGGCTTCGCACCAACCGGACGATGACGGTCGGCGTCGTCATTCCGGATATCACCAACCCGATTTTCCCACCGATCCTGCGCGGGATCGAAAGCGTTCTGGAACCGCTCGGCTATGCGTCGATCATCGTCAACACCGACAGCGAGCGCGAGCGCGAGGTTCGCCTTCTCGAAGTGTTGCGCGATCGGGGTGTCGACGGACTTATCCATGCAGCGGTGCTTAGAAGCGACCCCTCGATCGCCAAGGCCGCCCAGGACGGCCTGTCGGTGGTGACGCTGAACCGGCGCGTGGAGAATTCGAACATCCCCTATGTCATCAATGACGAGGACATGGGCATCTGCGAAATGCTGCGCCACCTGACGAAACTCGGCCACCGGCGGATCGCGCATCTGGCCGGGCCGCAGGATCTCTCGACCGGGCAGCTACGCCTGGCCGCCTTCCGCAACGCCGCCAAGAGAATGTCGATCGACATCGACCCGCAGCTCATCGTCACCGCCATGCGCTTCGATGAGGACGAAGGCGCCCGCTGCACGCGCGAGCTGCTCGCCTCCGGAAACGACTTTACCGCCGTGCTCTGCGCAAATGACCGCCTGGCGCTCGGCTGCATCGACGTCTTGCGGGAGAACGGCCTCGACTGTCCATCGGACATTTCCGTCAGCGGCTTCAACGACATGCCGTTCCTGCAACTCGCGCGTCCAAGGCTCACCACCGTCCGCATCCAGCAGTATGATGCGGGCATCACCGCCGCATCGATCCTGCTGCGCCTGATGAATGCCGGCGCGGACGACGACATTCCGCTCGAGACCGTGCTGCCGGTGGAGCTCCTGGAACGCGAAAGCACGGGACCGGTGGCAGCGCAGAAGCGCTGACAATCCCCAGCCGGCAGCTCGCGACGAATCGGCGGTTTCGGTCCCTTCGCACCGCTTTCCCCTGCGAACGCCTCTGCGCGAGCGTTTTCCGCGAACCTTCATGCAATCGATTGCCTATTGTTTCGTGCAATCGATTGCCCTAAGGTCGCATCGATCAACCGTCAAATTGCCGGGCGGACGTTTCCGTCGGCTTGAAAGACATCACGTCAAGAGGGAGGAACTTATGGCGTATCCGCGGTCCTTGGTTGGAAAGACAGTTCTCGTCATCGGCGGAAACGGCGCAATCGGCGCCGCAACAGGGCGCCTGTTTGCAGATGCGGGAGCGACCGTGCTGATCACCCACACGCCGCGTGAACAGGGGGCCGCAAGCGCGGATGCGGTGATTTCCTCCCTTGCGAACGCTGAACGTCATGCCCGATATGCCGTCGACATCACGGATTCCCGCGCTCTTGGCGACCTTGCCCGCACCATCGAACAGAAGTTCGGCAAGCTCGATGTGCTGGTCAATGCCGCGGGCTTCACCAAGCCTATCGCCCACCGGGATCTCGACGCGCTGACGGATGAACTGATCGACGACATCTTCAAGGTGAACTGGCGAAGCCAGTTCGCGGCGATCCGCGCCTTCGCGCCACTTTTGAAAAAATCCGGCGACGGGCTCGTCGTCTCCATCTCGTCGATCGCCGCCTTCACCGGTATTGGCTCGAATATCGCCTATTGCGCCGCCAAGGCCGGCATCGACGTGATGACCAAGGCGCTCGCCCGCGTCCTTGCCCCGGAAATCCGGGTCCTTGCGGTTTCTCCTGGTGTCGTCGACACGCAATTCGTCCCCGGGCGAGGCTCGGACTTCAACGACAAGGTCGCGTCCTCGACCCCGCTCGGCCGCATCGGCGAAGTCGACGACATCGCCGCCGCCATCCTGGCGAGCGCGACGTTGCTCGGCTTTTCGACCGGCCACATCATCCAGGTGGATGGCGGCCGGGCGCTCTGAGACCACAGAACTCCGCATCCGCGCGACAGAGTGGTCGCGCGGATGTCTCGTCCCTCCTATAGTCCAGGGCACAGCGACGGCGCGGATAACGGTTGCAGGAAGGTAGGGACGAAATGGTCGAAAAGGTCATCGATAACACGCGGGCGTCTCGATTCGAGCTGCCGATCGGCGACGAGATCGCCGTTGCCTACTATCGGCTGGAGGACGGCCGGGTCGTTCTCACGCACACGGAAGTGCTGCAGACCCTGTCGGGACAGGGGATCGGCACGCGGCTTGCGACCGGCGTCTTCGACATTCTTCGCGCGCGAAACGCACGGGTGATCGCGACGGCTGAACGCCCGGCAATGCTGAGCCAGACGGTGGCCGTGACCACCGCCTGGCTGGATGACGGGGCGGCGTGCCCGGGACCTCAGGCTTGATCCGGCGTCTGGTCAACCCCGTCGAGCAAGGCGCGACGAATGGCGGAAAGCGCTGACGGCAATCGTTGGCCGAAGGACTGCAGCAAGACGTCGTGGCTTTGCAGTTCCTTGGCGAGTTTGGCCGGATCGAACCTCATCAGCGCGTCGAAGGTTTGGCGGTCGTAGTCGAGGCCATGCCAGTCGATGTCGTCATAGCCCGGCACAAGGCCGATCGACGTGGCTTTTCCGCCGCCAGTCCTCTCCGTCCTCTGCACGATCCATTTGAGCACGCGCATATTTTGCCGGAAGCCCGGCCAGAGAAATGCACCGTCCTCGTCACGCCGGAACCAGTTGACGCGGAAGATTGCCGGCGCATTCACAAGCCGGTCTCCCATCGAAAGCCAGTGGGCAAAATAGTCGGCCATGTTGTAGCCGCAGAAGGGCAGCATCGCGAAGCCATCGCGCCGGGTCGCGGCCTGATTTTCCGCGGCCGCCGTCGCTTCCGACCCCAGCGTTGCCGCCCAGTAGATGCCCTCGCGCCAGTCCCTTGCCTCAAAGACAAGCGGAAAAGTGTGGGAAAGCCGCCCGCCGAAGATGAAGGCCGAGATCGGCACGCCGGCGGGGTGCGCGGCCGATGGGTCCATGCTCGGGCAGCGGTCGCGCGAAACGGTGAAACGGGCGTTCGGATGCGCGGCCGGGCGACCGGCCTGAGGCGTCCAGTCGAGACCGCGCCAGTCCACCAACGCCGGCGGCGCCTCCTCCGTCATGCCCTCCCACCAGACGTCGCCGTCGGGCGTCAGCGCGCAATTGGTGAAGATGGTCTCGCGCGCGATCGCCGCCATCATGTTGGGATTGGTCTTCTCGTTGGTGCCCGGGGCAACCCCGAAGAAGCCCGTTTCCGGATTGATGGCCCGCAGCCTGCCGTCCGCATCCGGCCGAATCCAGGCGATGTCGTCGCCGACCGTCTTGACCTTCCATCCCGCAAAACCCTCGGGCGGCAGAAGCATGGCGAAATTGGTCTTGCCACAGGCGGACGGAAAGGCGGCCGCGACATAGGTCGTTTTCCCAGTGGGATCCTCCACGCCCATGATCAGCATGTGCTCGGCAAGCCACCCCTCCTGTCGGCCCTTCAGCGAGGCCGTGCGCAGTGCCAGGCACTTCTTGCCGAGAAGCGCATTGCCGCCGTAGCCGGAACCGAAGGATGCGATCGAGCCGTCGTCCTGGAAGCTCACAATATATTTGTGCTCCGCGTTGCAGGGCCACGGCACATCGCGGTCGCCGGGCGCGAGCGGGGCTCCGACCGAGTGCAGGCAGCGCACGAATTCGCGCGTGCCAAGTGCGCGCAGGACCGGCAGGCCGATATGCGCCATCAACTTCATGCTGACCGCGACATAGGCGGAATCGGTGATCTGAACCCCGATCATCGCAAGGTCCGAGCCGGGTTCCCCCATGGAGAACGGGATCACATACATGGTGCGCCCGCGCATCGATCCCTTGAACAATCGCGAAAGCTCCACGCGCATGCTGGCAGGATCTGCCCAATTGTTGGTGGGCCCTGCGTCCTCCCGGCTGGAGGTGCAGACGAAAGTGCGATGTTCGAGGCGGGCGACATCGCGGGGATCGGAGCGGCAGAGGAACGAGCTTGGGCGCTTCGCTTCGTTCAACCGGATAAAGGTGCCCGCGGCGACAAGGGTGCTGCACAGACGCCTGTATTCCGCATCGCTGCCGTCGCAGACATGGACCTGATCCGGTTCGCACAGGGCCCGAACCTCGTCGATCCATTGGCTGAGAACGGGGTTGGTTATGACAGTCGGGTCTTGCATGGATGCGTCTCTCGCTTGGCAATAATGAATTCGGTCCGCGCGGCCCGCCTCCCGAACTCACATGTTCGGATAGACCGGGCCTTCGCCGCCTTGGGGCGGCACCCAGTTGATGTTCTGGTTCGGGTCCTTGATGTCGCAGGTCTTGCAGTGCACGCAGTTCTGCGCGTTGATGACGAAGACTTGCCTGCCGTCCTTCTCCACCCATTCGTAGACCCCGGCCGGACAGTAGCGCGTCGACGGACCGGCATAGACGTCGTGCTCGGAGCGCTTCTGCAGATCCATGTCCTTCACCTGGAGATGGACCGGCTGGTCTTCCTCATGGTTGGTGTTCGACAGGAACACCGAGGACAGCCGGTCGAAGGTCAGAACCCCGTCCGGCTTTGGATAGTCGATCTTCTTGTGCTGCGCTGCGGGTTCGAGCGACTGCGCATCGGTCTTTCCGTGCTTCAGCGTGCCGAAGAAGGAGAAGCCGAACAGCTGGTTGGTCCACATGTCGAGACCGCCGAGCCCAACGCCGATCGCCGTGCCGAACTTCGACCACAGCGGCTTGACGTTTCTCACCCGCTTCAGGTCCTGGCCGATGGCGCTGTCGCGCCAGCCGCGTTCGATCTCGATCGGCTCGTCATTGGCGCGGCCACTAGCAATCGCTGCCGCCAGCTTCTCGGCCGCGAGAATGCCTGAAAGTACCGCATTGTGGCTGCCCTTGATGCGCGGCACGTTGACGAGACCGGCCGAACAGCCGATCAGCGCACCACCGGGGAAGGACAGCTTCGGTACCGACTGGTAACCGCCCTCGGTGATCGCACGGGCCCCATAGGAAAGCCGCTTGCCGCCCTCGAACGTGCCGCGGATCGCCGGATGCGTCTTGAAGCGCTGGAACTCCTCGAAGGGGAAGAGATAGGGGTTCTTGTAATTGAGGTGCACGACGAAGCCGACGGCGACCATGTTGTCTTCGAGATGGTAGAGGAAGGAGCCGCCACCGGTCTTCATGCCGAGCGGCCAGCCGAAGGAGTGCTGCACCAGGCCCGGACGATGGTTCTCGGGCTTGACCTGCCAGAGCTCCTTCAGGCCGATGCCGAACTTCTGGACGTCGCGGTCTTTCGAGAGATCGAACTTGGCGATCAGCTGCTTGGCGAGCGAACCGCGCACGCCCTCGCCGATCAGCGTGTATTTGCCGAGCAGCGCCATGCCGCGGGCGAAGTTCGGGCCCGGTTCGCCGTTCCGCTCGATGCCCATGTCGCCGGTGGCAACCCCGATGACCGCACCCTCGTCGTTGTAGAGCACTTCGGTGGCGGCAAAGCCCGGATAGATCTCGACGCCGAGTTCCTCCGCCTTTGTCGCCAGCCAGCGACAGACGAGCCCAAGCGATACGATGTAGTTGCCGTGATTGTTCATCAGCGGCGGCATCAGGAAGTTCGGCAGGCGGATCGAGCCGGCGGGTCCTAAGAACAGGAAGTGGTCGTCCGTCACTTCGGTCTTGAACGGATGGTCGGCCTCGTCGCGCCAGCCCGGCAGCAACCGGTCGATGCCGATGGGATCGACGACGGCGCCCGACAGGATATGCGCACCGACTTCGGCACCCTTTTCCAAGACGACGACCGAAAGCTCCGGATTGACCTGCTTCAGCCGGATCGCCGCGGCAAGACCCGCCGGCCCCGCACCGACGATCACAACGTCGAACTCCATGCTCTCGCGTTCAACCATCTGCATGCGCCTATCAATTGGCGGCCCTACTGAGGCGAGCCGCGCGAAACGCGACGGCCGCCCTCGCCGAGGACCGCTAGAAGTTCGCACGGCGACGAGCCGAAGACGGGGCGTCGTCACCGTGCTGGAGGTTCGGTTCAATAGATCTGGATCAGGAAGAACTCACTCCTTCGGTGGCCAGGTCGGGATGCTCCCCCGGCCCGACGGAAACCGGACGTTCTTTGAGCGCATGAACTCGCGCAGCGTTTCCGCCGTATTTTCCCGGCCGAAACCGCTTCCCTTCTGGCCGCCGAAGGGCGAGCCGAGGAAGGCGCGGCGCATGTAGTTGTTGACGAAGATCATGCCCGCTTCGAGCTTGGCTGCGATCTTGCCGGCATGGGCCTCGTCGGTCGTGCAGATCGCCGCCGTCAGGCCGTATTCACTGTCATTGGCGATGCGGATCGCCTCTTCCTCGGTCGAAAACCGCATGATGCTGGCGATCGGACCGAACATCTCTTCGCGCGCCGGGGTCATGTCAGGCGTAACATCTGCAAGAACCGTCGGCGCGACCCAGTAGCCGTCCTTCAATCTCTCGTCGGTCGGCAACCTGCCCTGGGTGACGAGGCGGGCTCCTTCCTTCAGCGCGATGTCGAGATAGGACAGAACCTTGTCGCGGTGCTTCGCATCGACCATCGCGCCGATATCGGTCGCCGGATCAAGTCCGTCGCCGACGACCAGCTTCTCGGTCGCCCGCGCGAACCGCTCCAGGAACCGGTCATGGAGGCTATCGTGCACGAGGATGCGCGATGTCGATGTGCAGGCCTCTCCCTGATTGTAGAACATGCCTTCGAGCGCAACGTTGATCGCGACGTCGAGATCGGCATCGGGAAGCACGATCAGCGCGTTCTTTCCGCCAAGCTCCATCGTGGCATAGGTGAGGTTCTGCGCGGCCGACTGCAGCACGCGCCGGCCCGTCATCGTCGATCCCGTGAAGGTGATGCGCTCGACCAGCGGATGGGCGGCAAGTGCCGGGCCGGAGACCATGCCGGCGACCGCGTTGAGAACGCCCGGCGGCAGGATCTCATTGGCGAGTTCGACGAGGCGCAACACCGTCAACGGCGCCTGCTCGCCGGGCTTGATGACGACGGTGTTGCCGGCGGCGAGCGCCGGCGCGCACTTCTTGGAAAAGTGGATCGGCGGCCAGTTGAAAGGCAGAATCGCGGCCACTACGCCATAGGGCTCGTAGTTGATGCGCGCCTCGATCGGTCCCTGATCGAGGATCTCGCCGTGGATCGTGTCGGCGAGACCGCCGAAATAGTCGAAGCAGGCATGGCAGAACGACACGTCGAAGCGGAGCGCATCGCGACGTGGCTTGCCCACTTCGCGCGCCTCGATCTCGGCAAGTTCGTCCACATGCTTGCGAATATGGGCGGCGACTTCGCGCAGGATCTGGCCGCGCTCGCGCGGGGAACGGTCGCGCCAGGACTGGAAGGCGCCGCGGGCGCTTCTGACTGCCTGGTCGACGTCGGCCTCCGATGCATTGGTCACATGCGCGATCGTCGCCCCGGTTGCCGGCTCCTCGACGCTGAACGTGGTGGCGCCGCCGTCGTCCAGGAATTCCCCACCCACGAACAGGCCGGACATCCGGAGCGGCGCCCGCGCCTGATCCTCGACATTCTTAAGCATTGCTACTCCTCCCATGTTGCAATCAACCGCACATGCCGGACCGCATCCCGGTCAGGCTTTTCTCTGTCCGTCGGACAATCCCGTCGTCCGGCTGGTTCCGTGTGATCCGCTAGCTCCTGCTCCTTGGCATCAGGCCCGGGGCCCGCGCACCGAGACCGCGCCGCGTCGTCGCGGGTACGGCGAGGTCGCTCAACCGTTTCACCCGATAGGCCGTCGGCGTCATTCCGACCGACTTTCGAAACGCTCGCAGGAAATACTTCTCGTCGGTGTAGCCGACCGCATAGGCGATCTGCCCGATCGGCTCGTCGGTCAGCACCAGGCGTTCGCGCGCGTCATCGATGCGCATCTCGCGGATGAGCGCGTTGAAGCTGGTGCCCGTATGCTGCCGCAACAGCGCGCAGAGGCGGCTGCGGGAAAGCCTGGCGTAGGCGGCCGCCTGATCGAGGGTCGGCGAGCGCAGGTAATTCTCCGCGATGAAATCTGAGATCCGGCGCATATGTCCGCTGTCCCGGCCGATCGCCGGCAGAACCGGTGACAACTCGTCGAAACGATCCTCATAGGCCCGGCAGATCCTGCCGAGCATCAGCGTCAGCTCGGCGCGAATGATCTCCCCCGTGCAGATCCGATCCTCGGCATGCTCAAGGATCATCACCCGGCAGGCCTCCTCGACGCGCGCCGCCTGGGCTTCGTCCAGGTTAAAGTCGATGTGCCCCTGCCAGGCAAAGGGCGTGAGTTCGGGGGCAATGCGCACCAGTTCCTGTATCGGATAAGAGCGCGTGATGCCCGGCCGCAGGAAATCGAGGTCGAAGTAGATCACGACGGACCGCGACGCGCTGCTGAAGCGCATCTGATGCGGGGTCATCGGCGCGATGAAATAAACCGAGCCCGGCTGCGGCTTGTAGGATCTGAGGCCGACGCGCGCCGTCGGCGCTTCGGTCATGAAATAGACGATCTGGAAGTAGTCGTGCTTGTGCGCCGGATAGAGCCTTTGTGTCTTTTCGACCAGACGAATGTGGAAGCGAGGCGCATCGGCCCGTTCGAGCGCGTAGGAACGAAAGGGCGCCGACAGGGTGTCGTCCACGTCCTGATCCGGATCGCCGCCCGGCTGCCCATCTGTCCTTGCCATCTCGTCCCCCCTGTTTGCCTCAGTGCCGATGCCACCTGCTCAAGTCGCGCTTGCGAGCGTCCCTTTCAACTCGGGAACCGCCTCGAAGAGATCGGCGACGAGACCATAATCGGCAACCTGGAAGATCGGTGCCTCCGCGTCTTTGTTGATCGCGACGATCACCTTCGAATCCTTCATGCCCGCCAGATGCTGAATCGCGCCGGAAATGCCGCAGGCGATGTAGAGGTCGGGAGCGACGATCTTGCCGGTCTGGCCGACCTGAAGGTCGTTCGAGACATAGCCGGCGTCAACGGCCGCGCGGCTCGCACCCAATGCCGCCCCCAGCGTGTCGGCGAGCGGCGCGAGCACCGTCTCGAAATTGTCTGCCGAGCCCATACCGCGCCCGCCGGACACGACGATGCGCGCCGAGGTCAGTTCGGGCCGCTCCGAAGCCGCGAAAGCATTGGCGACGAATGTCGAACGGCAGGAGCCCGGCGCAACGTCGACTACCTCGATTGGCTTCGCCTTCCCCTGACCCACGGGCCGGAATGCCGCCGCCCGGATCGTCAGAACGCGCTTCGGGTCTTTCGAGCGCACCGTCTGAACGATGTTGCCGGCGTAGATCGGACGGCGAAACAGGTCAGGACCATCGATCGCAATCACGTCCGAGATCTGCATGACGTCGAGCAGTGCCGCGACGCGCGGCATCACGTTCTTGCCGGTCGAGGTGGATGCCGCGACGATGGCATCGTAGTTTCCCGACAAGGCGACGATCAGGTCGGCGAGCGGCTCGGCAAGTTGGTTGGCAAGGCTTTCCCCATCCGCGACCAGGACCCTGTAGATGCCGTCGAGACCGGCGGCAGCCAGGGCTGCGTCGTGACACCCCTTGCCCGCGACGAGCACGTGAACGTCGTTGCCGAGGCAAAGCGCGGCGCTGACCGCCCTTGCCGTTGCCTCATCCAGTTGCGCATTGCCGTGTTCGGCCAAGACAAGCACGCTCATGCCAGCACTCCCGCTTCCGTTTTCAACCGTTCGACAAGCTCCGCCACCGATTTCACCTTGATGCCGGCGGCCCTTGTCGGCGGCTCTTCGAGGCGGACGACTTCCAGGCGCTCCTCGATGACCAGGCCGTAGTCCGAAGGTTGCCTTTCCTCCAGCGGCTTCTTCTTGGCCTTCATGATGTTCGGCAGCGACGCGTAGCGCGGCTCGTTCAGGCGCAGATCCGCCGTGACGATTGCCGGCAGGGCGAGCGCGAGCGTCTGCGATCCGCCGTCGACCTCGCGAATGACAGTGGCGCGATCGCCATTGACGGTGAGCTGCGAGGCAAAGGTCGCCTGCGGCCAACCGAGTTTTGCGGCCAGCATCTGTCCGGTCTGATTGCAATCATCGTCGACGGCCTGCTTCCCAAGAAGGATCAGGGCCGGCTGTTCTTCGCCGGCGACGGCGCTCAGCGCTTTGGCGACCGCCAGCGGTTCGGTCGTCGCCTCCGTCCGGACGAGGAGGCCGCGATCGGCCCCCATCGCCAGTGCAGTGCGTAATGTCTCCGTCGCCTTTTCGGGACCGACGGAAACGACGACCACCTCGGAGGCGATGCCCGCCTCCCTGAGACGGACCGCCTCTTCGACAGCGATCTCGTCGAACGGGTTCATCGTCATCTTGGCGGCGGCAAGGTCGAGACCGCTGCCATCCGCCCGTAGCCGCACCTTCACGTTCGGATCGACAACGCGCTTCACCGCGACCAATATCTTCATCCTTCGTCCTCCCTTGCCCGCCAACTCCTCCGACAGGTCCTAGTTTTCAGGGCCTGCGTATTTGCCGGCGGTTGCCGGGAACATGGTCTTGATGATCTTCATCCGGCTGACATCGACGGTCGCGTCCATGTGCAGGAAGATGGCGGCGTCGCGGAACAGCTTCTCGATGCCGAACTCCAGCATTGCGCCGTTGCCGCCATGCAGTTCCAGCGCGTGGGTCGCGACCTTCATGATCTCCTCCGACGCGTAGACCTTGGCCATGTTGCAAAGAATATCCATGTCCGGATGCCGCTCGTCGACGGCCCTCGACGCCCGCTCGATCAGCGCGCGCACCGCCTCGATCCGGGTCGCCATGTCGGCGAGCCTGAGCGCCACCGCCTGGTGCTTGATGAGAATACGCCCGCCCTGCACATAGTTCTGGACATAGTCGGCCGTGCGCTCGAAGCAGGCGACGCCGACGCCGAGGTTCTTGGCCGCCTGGATGATCTTGCCGGCGCGGAAATACTGCCCGGCGCTGCCAAGGGCTGTGTTCTGGACGAGAAGGTGATCCGCCGGCACCCGGCAGTCTTCGAACACCAGCTCGCCGTTGTTCATGAAACGGCAGCCCATGGTCTCGTTGCATTTCGTCACCGTCAGGCCCGGCGTGTCGCGCGGCACGAGGAAACTCGAGGTTCCCTGCAGCATGCCGACGGAGGAGTCCGTATTGGCATAGACGACGTAGAGGCTCGCATCGAAGCCGTTCGAGATGAACTGCTTGCGGCCGTTGATCACCCAGTGCCCGTCCTTGAGCACGGCCTTCGTGTGCATCGCCGCCTCGGGCACATTGTAGGGTAGCCAGCGGTCCGAAGCGCCGCGCGGCTCGGTAAGGCAATGGGCCAGCAGGAACTGCGGGTCCGCCAGAAGGCGCGGAAACCACTTGTCCTGCAGGTGCCTTGGCGCGAATTCGCGCAGGAGGATCGAAACCTTCCAGTTCTGCACCAGCTTGTCGGCAAGGCCGGAGTCGCCACGAGCGATTTCTTCGGAGATCAGCGCGAAGGTTCTAACCTCTGTCTCGCGCTCCAGGTCGACGCCGCCATAGGCTTCCGGCACGCCGAGCGTGCGGACGCCGATCGTTTCGGCGCCCTCCAGGATCGAGCGCGGCAGCCGCTCACCCGGGCTCATGTCCCATTCGCGCTGCCAGTTCGATCGAATGAAAGGCGTCACCGCGTCGTCGACGAAGGCGCGGCAGCTGTCGCGCATCATTCGCTGTTCCTGGGACAGTGAGCCGTCATCGGCGTGGATCATTTCTCGCTCCCTTGGTTCTGATCTGGCGGGTTCCTCATCCTGCCGAGAGATTGGTAGCTTGCCGTTCCGGTGGAGATGAGGTCCAAGTGTGCTCTTTTGGTGGACTATCGTCCAATTCGGCGTGGACTTTCAGCGCGCCATCGGAAGCAAGTGATCGCCGGCCTTCGCCTCGCCGGCTCCACCTGCGATCGCAGTCTGGATCGGCAATCGCCGAAATCCTTGTCCTATTTTTAAGACGCTGTGGCTCGATTTCGGCGCCTACCGCCGGTTTGTAGCGTCCGTATCTTTTTTAGGCCCGCTATCTCAGGCGTGGCGAAGAGGCTCGGCCACCATCCGACGCCGCACCTGCCGGAGAAAGCAACGCGAACCACCCGCGCCCTCCGCCAGTTTGGTTTCACCGATCCTGTTGAGGAGAGTGCCTTGATCCGCCGGTTTTCGACCTTCTGCCTCGCCGCGGCGCAGCTTGCCGTTTTCACGCAATCGTCCTTGGCAAACGATAGTGCCGACCTCGTGCTCAGAAACGGGACGATCGTCACCATGGACGAGGCTCGACCGGCGGCGGAAGCGCTTGCCATTTCCGATGGCCGCATCGTGGCGGTCGGCAGCGACGAGGACATCGAGAACCTGGTGCGACCTGATACGGAGGTCCTGGACCTTGGCGGCCGCACGGTCATTCCCGGCCTTGTCGATACGCATATCCACGCGATCCGCGGCGGCCAGACTTATCCGTTCGAGACCTACTGGCATGACGAAACGAGCCTTGCGAGCGCGCTTGAAGCCTTGAAGACTGCGGCGCGGGATCGTGCCAGGGACCAGTGGGTCGCGGTCGTCGGCTCCTGGCATCCGGACCAGTTCGCCGAGCGCCGAGCGCCTGACGTCGCCGACCTCGACAAGACCCTCCCGCAGACGCCGGCCTATGTGCAATATCTCTACGACTACGCGCTCGTGAACACCAAGGGGATCGAGCTGCTTGCTCTCGACAGTGCTGCGCCGAAGCTGCCGCCCGGCATCACGATCGAGCGCAACGAAGAAAGCCGCGCAACGGGCAGGCTCTTCGGCAACATCGGCTCGTTCAACGTGCTCTTCGGACAACTCAGTGCAATCGGCAAGAACGAGCGCAAGGCGAACCTGAAGGTCTTCTTTTCGCATCTGAACGCGGTCGGCGTCACCGGCTTCATCGACCCTTCCGCAGGGCCGGCCGTCGGCTATGAACCGTTCTTCGCGCTCAGGGACGAAGGCGGCCTGACACTGAGGGCCGGCTACCGAATTCCGGCGGCCCATCCCGGCAAAGAAGCCGAATGGTTCCGCGAAATCATGTCGTTCCGTCCCGCCGTCCACGACGACGGCACGCTGAGCTTCCTGGGTCTTGGCGAATCCCTGGTCTTTGCGATGAACGACGGCGTGCAGATGGGGCCGGGTTTCGCTCCGCCAAAGGAAGCGCGCGACGAACTCTTGAAAGTCGCGCAGTTCGCTGCGGAACGGCGTATCCCCGTCGAGATCCACGCCTATACCGATGACGCCGCGAGCGCCATCCTCGACGTTTTCGAAGAGGTGCACAAGACGCACCCGCTCAACGACCTCCGGTGGTCGATCGCCCACCTCAACACCGGATCGGAACCCACCCTCGACCGGATGCAAAAGATGGGTCTCGCCTACACCGTCCAGATGGGTCCCTATTTCGAGGGAGCGGCCATCGCAGGCGCCAATGGCACGGCTGTCGCAGCCGTTTCACCACCGACGCGCCTTGCCATCGACAAGGGGCTGCTTGTCGCCGGCGGCACCGACTCCACACGCATCGGCGTCGCCGGCGTCTGGCAGGCGATAGAGTACCACCTGACGGGGCGTTCGCTTGGAGGCACGGTGCAGAAGGCGAGCGACCAGTTGCTCACGCGCAAAGAGGCGCTGCGGCTTTACACGCGAAACGCAGCATGGATCGCCTTTGCCGAGGAGGATCGCGGCACGCTTTCCGCCGGCAAGCTCGCCGATCTCGCAGTGCTCGACAAGCCCTACATGACGATGCCGGTCGACGAGATCGATACCATCCGATCGGTATTGACCCTGCTTGGCGGCAAGGTCGTGTACGATGCCGGCGCGCTCCGGTCTGCCGAGCAATAGCCGGGGTCAGAAGCGCACCCCAACCGTCACGGCGTGGCGAGATCGTGCCTCCGCATCCATCTTGTTGCGGCCGACACAGCCCGGCCGCAATACACCGATCATCGCCGGGACCAACCCGTCCCGACGAAAGACGTTGCGACCACTCTGGTCGACGCGAGATTTGGCTTAGAGAGACGCAGCCAAGCTCGGCAGGGCCGGGTAAGCGCCAAAGGCTACGCGATCACCAATCCCGCCGGCCCGGCCACAGTTTCCCCGATCACCGCCGCGCCGAAACCGTGCTTGTCGAACAGGTCGAGCACCGCCTGCGCGGACGACCGGTCACAGGCGACGAGCAAGCCGCCGCTCGTTTGTGGATCGCAAAGCAGCGCCTTGTCGATCGCGCCCATCTCGCGGGCAAAGGCCACGTCCTGCCCATAGCTTGCCCAGTTCCGCCCGGAGGCGCCGGTGACAAAACCGGCGGCAGCCAGATCGAAAGCACCTTCCAGAAGGGGAACGGCGGACCAGTCGACCCGGACCTGGCAGTTCGACCCGCGCGCCATTTCGAGCGCGTGGCCGGCAAGGCCAAAACCCGTCACGTCCGTCATGGCATGCACGCCGGAAAGCCGCGCGAGATCGGGTCCGGCCGTGTTGAGGCGCGTGGTGCTTTCGATCATCCTGATATAGCCGGCTTCATCGAGCGCGCCCTTTTTCAACGCCGCGGAAAAGATGCCGACGCCGAGCGGCTTGCCGAGGATCAGCACGTCACCCGGCTCGGCTCCGCTGTTGCGCTTGAGATGGGCCGGATCGACGAGGCCGATCGCGACGAGACCGTAGATCGGCTCGACGGAATCGATCGTGTGGCCGCCGGCGATCGGAATGCCGGCCGCCCGACAGGCCGCCGCCCCGCCGTCGAGGATGGCGCCAATGGTTTCCGTCGAGAGCACGTTGACCGGCATGCCGACCAGCGCCAGTGCGAAGATCGGCGTTCCGCCCATGGCGTAGATGTCGCTGATGGCATTCGTCGCGGCGATCCGGCCGAAATCGTGGGGGTCGTCGACAACAGGCATGAAGAAGTCCGTGGTGGCGACCACCGCCTGGTGATCGTTTAGGCGATAGACCGCTGCATCGTCCGAGGTCTCAATGCCGACCAGAAGTTCCGGCGGGACCGGCAGTTGTACCCGTCCGCGCAAAATGTCCTGAAGCACGCCCGGGGCGATCTTGCAGCCGCAGCCGCCGCCATGGGCAAGCGAGGTCAGGCGCGGTTCGGCAGAAGCGGAAATACTGCTCACGGTTGGAACTCCCTTCATACGGTTGCGTCAAAGGCGGCCCTGTCGCAGCTCGCGATCATGACCGATGATCCCGGGCAAGACCATGACTTTTCGGGGCAAATGCCATTCAATTCCTTCTTGACACCAGGGCCTTGAGGTTCGACCATCCCGGTAAGACCGATACGCATGGAAGAGGATGACCTCCAATGAACATCGATCTTTCCCGCCGCAGTTTCCTGAAGCTCGCTGGCGCAGGAGCCGCGGCCACCACGATCGGCGCCATGGGCTTCGGAGCAGCCGAGGCCGCAACAGCCGCCCATGTGCGTGCCTTCAAACTCGCAAGCACCACCGAGACCCGCAACGTCTGCACTTACTGTTCGGTCGCCTGCGGCATCCTGATGTATTCGAAGGGTGATCTTTCCGCCGGCGAGAAGGCGGAGCTCATCCATATCGAGGGCGATGCCGATCATCCGACCAACCGCGGGACGCTCTGTCCCAAGGGCGCGGCGCTCAAGGACTTCGTGAAGTCCGAGACCCGCGCCACGAAGCCGCGTCACCGCGCTCCGGGCGCCGACACCTGGCAGGACATCTCCTGGGAAGATGCCTTCGACAAGATCGCCCGAGCGATCAAGGACGACCGCGACAAGAACTTCATCGAGAAGAACGCGGCCGGCGTGACCGTCAACCGCTGGACGACGATGGGCTTCCTTGCGGCGTCGGGCGGCACCAACGAGACGGGATGGCTGACCTACAAGACCGTCCGGTCTATGGGAGTCGTCGGCTTCGACAACCAGGCACGCGTCTGACACGGCCCCACGGTAGCCAGTTTGGCTCCAACATTTGGCCGCGGCGCAATGACGAACGCCTGGACCGACATCAAGAACACCGACCTCGTCATCGTCATGGGTGGCAACGCGGCCGAAGCTCATCCCTGCGGCTTCAAATGGGTGACGGAAGCCAAGCATCATCGCGGCGCCCGGCTGATCGTGGTCGATCCGCGCTTCAACCGCACGGCCTCGGTCGCCGATGTCTATGCGCCGATCCGCCCCGGCTCCGACATCGCCTTCCTGATGGGCGCGATCCGCTACTGCATCGAGAACGACAAGGTGCAGTGGGACTACGTCAAGAACTATACCAACGCCACCTATCTGGTGAACTCGGAGTTCGGCTGGGCCGATGGTCTCTTCACCGGCTATGACGAGGAGAAGCGCGACTACGATCGTACCGCCTGGGACTACCAACTCAACGAGGACGGAACGGTCAAAACCGATCCGACTCTCACGGACCCGCGCTGTGTCTGGAACCTCCTGAAAGAGCATGTCGCGGTCTACACACCGGAATTCGTGGAAAATATCTGCGGCACGCCCAAGGATCGCTATCTGAAGATCTGCGAGATGATCGGCGCGACGTCGGCGCGCGACAAGGTGATGACCTCGCTCTACGCGCTCGGCTGGACGCAGCATTCGAAAGGCGCCCAGAACATCCGCGGCATGGCGATGCTGCAGCTCATCCTCGGCAATGTCGGCCTGCCGGGCGGTGGCGTCAACGCGCTACGCGGTCACTCCAACATCCAAGGATTGACCGACATCGGCCTGCTTTCCAACTCCCTGCCGGGTTACATGAACCTCGCGACGGAAAAGGAGACGGACTACACCACCTACATGTCGACGCGCGGCAACAAGCCGCTCGTTCCCGGCCAGACAAGCTATTGGCAGAACACCCCCAAATTCATGGTCAGTTTCCTGAAGGCCATGTGGGGCAGCGCTGCCACGAAGGAAAACGACTGGGGCTTCGACTGGTTGCCGAAGCTCGATGTCCCCTACTACGACATCCTCAGGATGTTCGACATGATGAGCCGCGGCGAAGTGAACCTCTACTTCTGCCAGGGCTTCAACCCGCTTCTGTCCTTCCCCAATCGGGCGAAGCTGACCGAGGGTCTGTCGAAGCTGAAACTGCTCGTGACAATCGACCCGCTGCAGACCGAGACGGCGCATTTCTGGGAAAACCACGGTATCTACAACCAGGTGGACTCCGCCAAGATCATGACGGAGGTCTTGCAACTCCCGGCGACCTGCTTTGCCGAGGACGAGGGCGCCACTGTCAATTCGGGCCGCTGGCTGCAATGGCACTGGCCGGGGGCGACACCGCCTGGTGACGCCAAGCACGACACCTGGATCATGGCCAACATCTTCCTGCGGGTGCGTGAACTCTACCGCAAGGAAGGCGGGGTCTGTCCCGAGCCTATCCTGAACCTTGCCTGGGATTACAAGGACCCTTACGAGCCGGAACCGGCCGAGCTTGCCCAGGAGATGAACGGACGCGCGCTGCAGACGCTCTATGACCCGACCGATCCGACGAAGGTGCTGGTCGAGGCGGGCAAGCTCCTGCCGAACTTCGGCGTGATGCGTGACGACGGTTCCACCATGTCGGGCTGCTGGATCTATGCCGGGTCCTGGACGGAAGAAGGCAACATGATGGCCCGGCGCGACAACAGCGATCCGGGCGATGTCGGCACCTTCCTCAAATGGACCTTCGCCTGGCCGGCCAATCGCCGCATCCTCTACAATCGCGCGTCCTGCGATCTCCAGGGCAAACCCTGGGATCCGGCGCGTAAACTGATCGAATGGAACGGCGAGCGTTGGGCCGGCTTCGACGTGCCCGACATAGCGGTGACGGCAAAGCCCGAGGCGGTGATGCCGTTCATCATGACGCCGGAGGGCACCGCCCGCCTCTTTGCCCGCAAGCTGATGCGGGACGGGCCGTTCCCAACACATATGGAGCCGTTCGAAAGCCCGGTCGAAAATCCGTTCAACGCCAAACTTCGCGGCAATCCCGTAGCGCGCATCTTTCCAGGCGACCTGCAACAGCTGGGCACGAGCACCGACTTCCCCTTCGTTGCCACATCCTACCGCCTCACCGAGCATTTCCACTTCTGGACCAAGCACAGCCGTGTCAACGCCGTGCTGCAGCCGGAATTCTTCGTGGAGATCAGCGAGGAGCTGGCGGCTGAACGCGGCATCACCAAGGGCGGGCGGGTGCGCGTGTGGAGCGCACGTGGCGAGGTCTGGGCGAAGGCAGTGGTGACGAAGCGAATTCGTCCGCTGATCTGCAACGGCAAGCCGGTCCATGTGGTCGGCATTCCCTTGCACTGGGGCTTCATGGGTGCGGCCCGCAAGGGCTTCGGCCCGAACAGCCTGACCCCCTTCGTCGGCGACGCCAATATCGACACGCCGGAGTTCAAGGCCTTCCTGGTCAACATCGAACCGGCGGCGGAAGAAGGAGCTTCGGCATGAGCGAACGCGCACCGGAACCGGTAACGGCCGCCGCCAACCCGCCGCTGCAACCGCTGGCGTCGAACCTGTTGCCGAGCGACGTCGTCAAGGCTTCGGCAACAAGCAACGTGCCGACACCCGAACGACAACTGACCCCGGTCGCCAAGCTGATCGACGTGTCGAAATGCATCGGCTGCAAGGCCTGCCAGTCCGCCTGCATCGAATGGAACGACACCCATCCGGACCTGGAGGAAAATGTCGGCGTCTACGAGAACCCGCATGACCTGACGGCTGATATGTTCACGCTGATGCGGTTTGCTGAATACGAGAACCCGGTTACCAACGAGTTCGAGTGGTTGATCCGCAAGGACGGCTGCATGCACTGCGCCGATCCCGGCTGTCTCAAGGCCTGCCCGGCACCGGGCGCCATCGTGCAATATTCCAACGGCATCGTCGATTTCATCTCCGACAACTGCATCGGCTGCGGCTATTGCATCGCCGGCTGTCCCTTCAACATTCCGCGTATCTCGAAGACCGCGCATGTGTCGAAGAAATGCACGCTTTGCTCGGACCGCGTGGCGGTTGGACAAGGACCGGCCTGCGCCAAGGCCTGCCCGACCAAGGCGATCACCTTCGGCACGAAGGAAGACATGGTCACGCTTGCCAACGAGCGCGTCGAGGACCTGAGGTCGCGCGGCTACGATCATGCCGGCCTCTATGACCCGCAAGGCGTCGGCGGAACGCATGTGATGTATGTGCTGCACCATGCCGATCAACCGTCGCTCTATTCCGGGCTGCCGGAGGATCCGCAGATTTCGCCGGTGGTGCGCGGTTGGAAGGGTCCGGCTAAGACCGTCGGCCTCGCCGTTGCCGGACTTGCCGCCGCCGGCGCCGTGCTGCACGGCATCTTCGCCCGGCCGAACGAGGTGACCGCCCATGAGGAAGGCGAGGCGGAGGAACTCGTCGAGGATCGCAACCGCCCGCAAGGCGGCAGGGAGGCGTGATGGCTGACAAACGTATCTATTCGGCCCCCGGCGACAGGATCGAGACGAAGCATCCGGTCACCGTCAATCGCTATCGTGGTTATACCCGTCTCAACCATTGGGTCACCGCCGCCTGCATGATCGTGCTTCTGATCTCCGGACTTTCCTTCTTCCACCCGTCGCTGTTTTTCTTGACCGGCCTCTTCGGCGGCGGCCAGACCACGCGATGGCTGCATCCGATCGTCGGACTTATCCTCGTCGCAAGCTTCCTCCTCCTGTTTGCGCAGATGTGGAAGCTCAATCTGCCGCGGCGCGAGGATGTGGAATGGAGCCGCAAGTTCGGTGATCTACTCCAAGGCAACGAAGAGAGCCTGCCCGAACTCGGAAAATACAATGCCGGCCAGAAGATGGTCTTCTGGGGCATGTCCGGTCTGATCGTCGTGCTCGTGACGACCGGCATCATGATCTGGGAGCAGTACTTCCCGGACCTCGTTTCCATCCCCGTTCGCCGCATCGCGGTCGCGGTGCATGCGCTGGCGGCGCTTTTCACGATCCTGATCTTCATCGTCCATGTCTATGCGGCAATCTGGACGCGCGGCACGATAAGGGCCATGACCCGCGGCACCGTCACCGGCGGCTGGGCCTTTCGGCATCATCGCAAATGGCTGCGCGAACTGGCTGGACGCCAGGGCTCCGACCCGTCAAAATGAACGTCTCCTACAGCGCCGCGCGTCCTATCAGGCGCGCAAAGGTTGCCGTAGCACCTTGTAATGCTGCATGATCGGGCCTTGCGGCCGGATTGCCGGAGATGCGATGGCAGAAGACATACAACCCGATCCCTCCCTCATCGGCGGCGTGCCGAAACCGCCGCTGGCCTTCCTGCCCGAGCCGGTCAAACTGTTCCAGACACGCGCGCGCCGCTTCGCGTTTCTCGCCGAAAGCAACGCGCTTGCGCCGTATCTCGGCTTCCTCGCGGCGCTCTCCAAACTTCAGGCTCGCTTGGTCGTGACCCTTCCGCCCGTCGCGGCGCCCACATCGGCGCGCCTCGCCGAGGCCGCACGCGCCGCCATGCCGCCGTTCGACCGAATGGCGCTTGTCGATGACCCCGGCCTTTCCGCAACCCTCGACGCGCTTCTCGAAGGCGCTGCCGATCTCGCCATGCCCGACCCCGCCCGCCTGGCGCTCGATGCGGTACGCGCAGCAGAGGACGGCGACCGGCACTGGTTGCTCGCCAACATCCTATCGGATCGGGTTCCGGAAGACAGCGCCGCTCCCCATCTCTTCGTCGCGGCCGCGGTGCAGCTGCACATGGCGCGGCTCGCCGCGACGCTCGATGCGGAAGCGCTCGTCCCTGTCGCCCTCGGCATCTGCCCCGCTTGCGGCGGCCGGCCTGCCACTTCGTCCGTGATGGGCACGCAGGGCGTCGAGAACGTGCGCTATGCCGCCTGCGCCTGCTGCGCCACGCAATGGAACGAGGTGCGGGTGAAGTGCCTCTGTTGCGGTTCGACCAAGGGCATCAGCTATCGTTCGGTCGAGACCTCGGAGGCGACGGTAAAGGCTGAGACCTGTCGGGAATGCCATGCCTGGGTCAAGATCTTCTACCAGGTGAAAAATCCGAGCCTGGAGCCGATCGCCGACGACGTCGGCAGCCTTGGCCTCGATATCCTGATGAAGGAGACCGAGTTTCGCCGAGGTGGCTTCAACCCCTATCTCGCGGGGTATTGATGCAGGATTTTCGCGTGCTCCCCTCGGTCGACCAGGTGCTGACCTCGCCAGAGGGACTGGCGCTGACGGAAGAACATGGCCGTCTCGCCGTCGTCACCGCCGTCCGCGCCGGGCTTGAGATCGCGCGGGAAAAAATCCGTGCGGGCGACGATGGGGCAACGCTTGCGGCCGATCTGCCGCGCCGCATCGCCGAGGAGCTGGCGGCTGCCGCCCGCTCCGCCCTTCGCCCGCTCATCAATCTCACGGGCACCGTGCTGCACACCAATCTCGGCCGCGCCATTCTGGCCGAAGAAGCCGTCAGCGCCGCAAGCGCCGCGATGGCCAACCCGCTGGCGCTGGAGTTCGACCTTGACGGCGGCGGTCGTGGTCAGCGCGACGATCATCTGCGTGGCCTGCTCTGCGAACTGACCGGCGCCGAGGACGCCACAATCGTCAACAACAATGCCGCCGCCGTGCTGATTGCGCTCAATACCCTGGCCGACGGACGCGAGGCGATCGTCTCGCGCGGCGAACTGATCGAAATTGGCGGCGCCTTCCGCATGCCCGACATCATGGCCCGCGCCGGCGCCAGGCTGGTGGAGGTCGGCACCACCAACCGCACCCATCCGCGTGACTATGAGGGCGCGATCGGGCCTGAGACCGGCGTCATCCTCAAGGTCCATACCTCCAACTACCGGATCGAAGGGTTTACCGCCGAGGTGCCGGCGCCAAGACTGGCCGAGATTGCCCGCAAGGCCGGTGTGCCGCTCTTGAACGACCTCGGCTCGGGCTCACTCATCGATCTCTCCATCTTCGGATTGCGACGCGAGCCCACGGTGGCGGAAGCCGTCGCCGAAGGCGCGGATCTCGTCACGTTTTCGGGCGACAAGCTGCTCGGCGGGCCCCAGGCGGGCTTCGTGGTCGGTCGGCGCGATCTCATCGCCGCCATCAACCGCAATCCGCTCAAACGCGCCGTTCGTCTCGACAAGATCCGCATTGCCGCGCTCGAAGCGACACTGAAGCTCTATCGCGATCCCGATCGGCTTAAGGAGCGGCTGCCGACGCTGCGCTTTCTTTCCCGACCGGAGGCCGACATCGGCGCACAGGCGGCCCGTCTCGCTCCGGCAATCGATGCGCTGCTCAAGCCGCACGGCTATTCGGCAGCAGCTTGCACGTGCCAGAGCCAGGTCGGCTCCGGCGCCTTGCCGGTCGATACGATCCCGAGCGCCGGCCTGCGGCTGATAGGCAGCGGCGGCGACGCGCCGGAACGGCTTTCCGCACGGCTTCGCGCCCTGCCGATCCCGGTCGTCGGCCATATCCGTGATGGCGCGCTGGTCCTCGATCTGCGTTGCCTGGAAAGCGACGAGATGCTCATCGCGGCCCTGGCAGCACTATGATCGTCGGGACGGCAGGGCATATCGACCACGGCAAGACGGCGTTGGTGAAGGCCCTGACCGGCACGGACGCCGACCGCCTTGCCGAGGAAAAAGCCCGCGGCATCACCATCGACCTCGGTTTTGCCTATGCCGACCTCGGCGGCGGGACGGTCACCGGCTTCGTTGACGTGCCGGGTCATGAGCGGCTGATCCATACGATGCTTGCCGGCGCTGGCGGTATCGATTTCGCGCTGCTGGTGGTCGCAGCCGACGACGGCGTCATGCCGCAGACGCGCGAGCATCTCGCGATCCTCGACCTGCTCGGCATCACCAGAGGTTTCGTCGCGCTCACCAAGGCCGATCTGGCCGGGCCTGAGCGGCGCGCGGAGGTAACCGCGGAGATCCAGACCGCCCTCGCCGGCACCGGTCTGGAAAAGGCGCCCATCCTTGCCGTCTCCGCCCTTACCGGCGAAGGCATCGAGGTCCTGCGCGCGGGGCTCGCCGCCGCCGAAGCGGAAACCGCCGCACGCAACGATGCCGGCCTGCTGCGCTTTGCCGTCGATCGCAGTTTCACGCTTGCGGGCGCCGGCACGGTCGTGACCGGCATGGTGCTCGGCGGCCGTGCGAAGCTCGACGATAGCGTCACGGTCAGTCCGTCCGGCCTGACCGCCCGTATACGCGGGATCCATGCGCAGAACCGGAAAGCAGCGGAGGGGCTTGCCGGCCAACGCTGCGCGCTGAATATCGCCGGCGAACGGGTGACGAAGGACGCGATCCGGCGCGGCGACGTGGTCCTCGCCCCGGCACTGCATGCACCGACGGACCGGATCGACGCGGAGGTCCGCGTGCTTGCCTCGGAGGCCAAGCCGATCGGCATCTGGTTTCCCGCACGCTTGCACACCCATGCGACAGAGGTCGGTGCGCGGATCGTGCCTCTTGCCGGCCCGCTCGATCCCGGGACACAAGGCCTCGTGCAACTGGTCCTCGACCGCCCCATCGCCGCGACCATCGGCGACCACTTCATCCTGCGCGACACCTCGGCCATCCGGACCATCGGCGGTGGCCGTTTTCTCGATCTGCGCCCGCCGGCGCGAAAGCGTGGCACGCCGGAGCGACTGGCCTTCCTTACCGCTTCTGGCAACGAGGACCCGGCGGCGGCCCTTTCCGACCTGTCCGACCTGGCACCGATCGAGCTTGCGGCCTTCCTGCGCGACCGTGGCCTGGGCGAGGACACGCTTTCCGGGCTGCTGATTGCCGCCGGGGCGAGGGCCATCGGCGACCACGCGCTCTCGTCCGCAGCAGCGGACGGATTGCGGGCGAACCTGACTGACACACTCACAGCCTTCCACGCAGAAAACCCGGAGCTTGCCGGCATCGGCCGCGAACGGTTGCGGCTCCTGCTCAAACCGCGCCTGCCGACGACAAGCTTCCTCGCGTTCCTCCGAGACGAAGCCGCGGCAGGTCGAATCGTGCTTGACGGCGCCTTCCTGCGCCTGCCGGGCCACGAGGTTCGGCTGTCGCCGGCGGACGAGGACCTGTGGCAGCGGATCCATCCGCACCTCGTCGACGATAGCCGCTTCCGGCCACCGCGCGTGCGCGATTTCGCGGCCCTTCTCAATGCCGACGAGCGCGACATACGGCGCGTGCTGAAGCTCGCCCAGAGGCTCGGGCAGACCCACGAGATCGCGCACGACCATTTTTTCGCCCGCGCGGTCGTTGAGGAGATGGCGGCCATCGTGCTCGATGTGGCGGCACAGGCGGAAGACGGCTGGTTCACCGCGCCCAGCTTTCGCGACCGGGTCCACAACGGCCGCAAGGTCGCCATCGAGGTCCTCGATTTCTACGACCGGCTCGGCCTGACCTTGCGCAGGGGAGATCTGCGTCGCATAAATCCCCATCGCAGCGACCTGTTTCAGCGCTGAGGAAGGGAATCGTCTCCGGTGGGACGGCCGGACTTCAAATCCGGTTGGGGCAGCGAGCCTGTCCCGGGTGGGTTCGACCCCCACTCCCCTCCGCCAGCGCTCACGCATTGGAGCTCAGGCTGCGGGATGCGCGGACGTTCAGGGATCGCTTCGCCTTCAATGCGCGATTGCACGCCCCGTCCCCGCCGTACAGCGACTGTCCGCCGAAGTGAGAAGCGCAAGCGCGGCTGGGCTAGTTGCCCAGCCCCTGGATGGCAAGATCGACCTGCTCAGCTGTTGGAAGAGCCACGTCGACGACGACGCCATCCTCGTCCGGACCGAGCGGCTCGAGGGTCGCAAGCTGAGTGTCGAGCAGGGAAGCAGGGAAGAAGTGTCCCGCCCGATGCGAGAGCCGGTCGGCCAGCACGGTGCGGTCGCCGTGCACATGCACGAAGCAGACGCGCGGCGCGCCCGTGCGCAGGATGTCGCGATAGGACCGTTTCAGGGCCGAGCACCCGACCACCGAAGGGCTGCCAGCCGCCTCGTCCTTGGCAATTTCTGCGGCCAGCGCCCGCAGCCAGGGTTCACGGTCATTGTCGTCGAGCGGAATGCCCGCGGACATCTTGGCGACGTTCTCCGGCGGGTGAAAGCTGTCGCCCTCGACAAAACGCCAGCCGAGCCTTGCGGCCAGCGCCTCGCCGACAGTGGTCTTCCCGCTGCCGGATACGCCCATCACCACGATATGCTGAAGGTCCTCACTCATAGCAGCCACCATCCCACAAGCGCGAAGGCGAAACCAATCACCCCGAGCAGGGTTTCCATTACCGTCCAGGTCTTGAGCGTCGTCCGCTCATCCATCTGAAGGAAGCGGCCGACGAGCCAGAAGCCGGAATCGTTCACATGGCTCAGCACCGTCGCGCCGCAAGCGATGGCGATCACGAGGAAGCACAGGTCGAAGGGGCTAAGCCCCGTCGTTGCCGCGACCGTTGGAGCGAGAAGGCCCGCCGTCGTCGTCAGTGCCACGGTCGCCGACCCCTGCGCCACACGCAGGGCCGTGGAGATGAGGAAGGCGGCGACGATCAGCGGCATGCCGATCGCCTCGAGGCTGCCGGCGAGCGCCTGGCCGATGCCGCTTGCTCGCAGCACGCCGCCGAACATGCCGCCGGCTCCGGTAACGAGAATGATGCCGCAGATCGGGCCTAGCGCCCCGTCCATCAGCTTTTCCATGTCCTTGAGCGTACGCTCGCCGCTGAGGACCCACATGCCGACGAGCACAGTGATCAGCAGGGCGACGGGCGTCTGCCCGGCCATGCGCAGGATGCTGACCCACAATGCGCCGCCGTCGATCATCTTGGCGGCGGCCAGCGTCGATAGGCCGGTATTGAGGAAGATCAGCACGAGCGGCAGCAGCAGCACCAGCATCACCGTGCCGAAAGACGGGGGCACTTCGTCGTGCGCCGCCTCGTTCGGCGACCCGAGAAGGGTTGGCACCGGCAGTTCGAAGCGTTTGCCTGCCCATAGGCCGAAGAGATAGCCGCCGAGATACCATGTGGGCAGCGCCACGACGAGGCCGACGAGCACGAGCAGGCCGATATCCGCCCCCAGCAATTCGCTGGCGGCCACCGGGCCTGGATGGGGCGGGAGGAATGCGTGCATGACCGCAAAGGCGCCTGCCGAAGGCAGCGCATAAAGCAGAACCGAGCCGCCGAAGCGGCTTGCGACGCTGAAAATGATCGGCAGCATGACCACGAGGCCGGCGTCGAAGAAGATCGGAAAGCCGAACAGCAGCGAGGCGACGCCGAGCGCGAGAGGCGCGCGCTCAGGTCCGAACTGGCCGATCAGCCGATCCGCGAGCACCTGCGCGCCACCGGAGACCTCCAGCATCCGCCCGATCATCGCGCCAAAACCGACGAGCAGCGCCACCGAGGCAAGCGTCGAGCCAAAGCCCTGCAGGAGGGTCGGGACCACGTCCGCGAAGGAGATGCCGGTCACCAGCGCCGTCAAGAGGCTGACCAAAACCAGAGCGACGAAGGCATGCAGGCGCAACCGGAGGATAAGAAAAAGAAGCAGGCCAACGGCTGCCGCCGCGATCAGCAGGAGCGTCGCGGTTCCGTAGGCGGGTTCGATCGAAGTCATGTGTCCTCCTTGTTCCGGAAGTGAGGTCAAGGGCCATATAGTCTATGGCCCTTCACAGCAACCTACCTGAAAGAGGTGGGCACAGGAGATACGGCCGTATGAAGAAGGGCTTGTGGCCTGGCGCTAACGATCGCCGTCGACAGGCGATCGCGCGCTTGAGGCGCGGCGCATTGCCATAGGCACACATCGCCACACGCGCTCGATCATACTCCACCGGGCGTGTTAGGTATGGCAGCAACTCGGCAGCCTCTGTCGTGATCATTCAACTGAAAGGTAGAATAAATGCGCGCTACAATCCTGTTGGCAATGGTTCTCGCCCTCGCCGGATGCTCCCAGACCGGCGGCGGCGGCGGTGGCGGTGGCGGCTACGCCGCCGATTATGAAGCTGGTGACGGCGACTACTATCACGGGATCGTAGCGCCGAGATAAGGCCCGACCTTCTGCACGAAAGACCACCTTTCGTGTTCCAGCGGGATGGACGCTCGTTCAAGTCCATCCCGGCAATACCCCCTAGGCACACGCGCAGCCGCCTCGGCTATGATCAATCGAGGGCCTGCCGACTCATCCACCCGAAATCGCGAGTGCTGCGACGCGACGTCCGGACCCGTTTCATCGCCGCGGAGCATGCCGATTTGTGCAATCAGAGCCAGCGCCTGACGCGCGCCTTGTAGGCCCGATAGACGTCGCCGAACTTGCGCTCGAGATAGGCCTCCTCGCGTGCCACGACGCCATAGCGGATGATAAGGTAGAAAGGCACCAGCAAGATCAGCAGCCACAGGCTGTCGAAGACGATGGAAAAGCCGATCAGGCCGAGAAACATGCCAGTATAGATCGGGTTGCGGGTGAAGCGGTAGGGACCGGCTTCGACAATCGCCGATGTCGGGCGATGGATCTGGATTTCGGTTCCCGCACGCCTGAAGCTCACCGCCGCCCAGATCAAAAGCGCGAGACCGGCGAGAAAAATGATGCCGCCGACGAGGACGTCCGGCACGGTCGCGGGCACGAACGGCAACGGGTAGAGCCGGTCGAGCACGAGGCCACCGCCCACCGACATCACCCAGGCGATCGGCGGATGGATCACCGCGCCGGAACGGTCAGGCGCATTTCCCGTCGTCTCGTTCATCAAAACACCCTTTGCCTGGTTTCCGCGCCGTCCGTTCCCGCACCGATGGCGCTGGCTGCGATTTTAGCGGACGCGGGCCATTTGCGAAAACCCTCCAAGACGCTATGTGAACGGGGGATCATCGGCTCCGTCTGGGTCCGTGATCATGCCATGGCTACAACAGGACGAGACACATGAAAGCACGCGTCAAATGGGTGGAAGACCGGACCTTCGTCGGAGAGTCTGGTAGCGGCCACAAAGTCGTATTGGGAACCGCCTTCGGCGAAGAGGGGCGCACCCCGGGACCGAGCCCGATGGAACTGGTGCTGATCGGCACCGGTGGCTGCTCGGCCTATGACGTCGTGCACATTCTGGAGAAGGGCCGCGAGCCGGTGGAAGACTGCGTCGTCGAACTCGACGCCGACCGCGCCGATACGGAACCGCGCGTCTTTACCCGCATCCACATGCACTTCATCGTCAAGGGACGCGGACTTGCGGTCAACAAGGTCGAGCGCGCCGTTTCGCTCTCGATCGAGAAATACTGCTCGGCCTCGGCCATGCTCGCCAAGACCGCGACGATCACCCACGATTTCGAAGTGGTCGACACCAGCGCCGGCTGAGAGCCGACCTGGCGCTCGCATCCCCAGCGGTGCGAGCGCATCGACGACCCGCGGGCGCGCGGGTCGCTATCGTCGCGCAGGCTGAAACAGTTCGACAACATTTCCGGAGGGATCGATCAAAAGGATCTGCGCCCCTCCGGGACCGGTGACGATGTCATTGCGGAACATGACGCCGGCACGGCGCAGCCGCTCCACTTCGGCGTTGAGGTCATCGACGAGGAGATGGATGCGGTTCCAGCCGCCCGGCCCCGGCTTCTCGCTGTCCGGCATCGGCCGGCCGGCCGAACTCGTCGGTCCGCTCAGCAGCAGCCGCAGCGCACCGCGCTGCACATCCGCGAAAGCCGGTGCATAGCTCGACAGAAGCGAAAAGCCGAGGTGGGTCGTGTACCAGGCGATCGCCGCCTCGACGTCGTCGACCATGTAGCGGACATTGACTGTTTCCGACATTGCTTTTCCTCCAAGTAAACCCGGCCGGCCGATGCGGCTCCCTCACGCCGTTCCGAACTCACTCCGGCAGTCCGGCCAGCCGCAATCCTTCAACGTAACGCGCAAGCAAGGCCTTATCCCGGTAGGGTGCACGGGAACCGTATCGCTCGATCGAGAATTCCGGATTGAGTTTCAGGAGTTCCGCCGCGGCGCGACGTGCATCCTCAAGGTGCCCGAGTTGCGCGTAGGTCGCCGCCAGCAAACGGTAGGCCGAACCAAGATCGGCCATCTTCTCCAGCAGAGCCAACGCTTCGGTGTACTGGCCGGAGAGATACCTGGCAGCCGCGATGTTCCAGAAATACCAGTCCGGACGACTGGGGTTCAGCCGCAAGGCCAGTTCCCCGATCCTGATCGCGTCCTCCAACAGACCGAGATACCCCAGGGCATCGCAATATTCCGCAAGAAGATCGCAATTGTTCGGCGCCAGTTCGCGCCCACGCTCGTAACAACCGATGGCGCGTTCTGCCTCTCCCCTCCACAAATGGACGACGCCGAGCGCCCAGTGAACATCGGCGTCACAGGGACTGAGCTCCAAAGCCTTGCTTGCCGATGCGAAGGCACTGGCAAGCGTCGCTTCCATGTCGGCACGCTCGTTCCATTTCAGTTTGCGTATATCCAGCCAGGCCAGCCCGAGATATCCGCGGGCGTAGGCTGGATCAGCGTCGACCGCGGCCAGGAACATCTCCTTTGCCCGCCTGACCTCATCCGGTTTCAGGCTTTTTTCAATGTGCCGGCCACGCAGATAGAAATCGTAGGCGCTTGATCCTTTGAGCGGCTCGGCGAGAATCCGGTATCGTTCGGCCTCTTCGATTTTGACATTCAAGGCAGCCGGAATGGAACGGGACAACTCGTCCTGGACATCGAACATGTCGACAAGGTCGAAATCGTATTTCTCCGCCCAGATGTGTTCGCCAGTGGCATTGGTCAGACTGGCATTGACCCTGACCCGGTCGGCAGCGCGCCTGACGCTGCCTTCGAGCGTGTAGTAGGTTGTGCGTGCCTGAGGTTGCGGCTCGGGACGCGGCAACCGAACGATCACGTTCAAACCGGAGAACCGCGACAATGCCGCGACGACGTCCTGCGTGATGCCGGCCGCGAAATAATCCTCATCGGGATTGCCGCTCAAATTCGCAAAGCGCGACACATAGAGAAGCGTCCGGCTCGACTTGACGGGGGGATTTTCCCGTACCTCCTGTGTCGGTGGCGCCATCAGCGCCGCCCCCTCCGATCCGCCGTCGTCGATGACGATATTGTAGATGTGGACGGGGCGGCCGATGTTCTTCAACGGCTGTGCGCCCGTGTCTTCGAAGCGGATGTCCAGGCGACCGCCCAGCGTGTCGTGAACCGAGGCGGAGACGGATATGCCACCCGGCCTGGCGAGGCTCTCGATGCGAGCCGCCACGTTGACGCCGTCACCGTAAACGTCACCGTCGTCAAACAGGATATCGCCGAGATTGATCCCGATGCGAAATTCGATCCGGCGATCCCGCTGCGTACCGGCGTTCCTCGTCTGCATTCCCCGCTGGATCTCGACCGCGCAGAGAACTGCGTCTTCCACGGCACGAAACTCCATCAGCATGCCATCACCGATGAGCTTGACGATGCGCCCGTGATGCGCGGCGACCGCGACGTCCCACAGCTCCTGCCGGTGAGCCATGAGGGTCGCAAGCGTGCCCTTCTCGTCGAGCTCCATCAGCCGACTATAGCCGACCACGTCCGCGGCCATGATGACGGAGAGCTTTTGTTCCATCGGCGCCCCCAGGCTCCAGCACCCCTATGGATAGCATATCCGGACGGGCGAGGCACTGAAGACGCGGCCACGCAGCCGACAGATCCCTGGGAGCGTCGATGACAGGCGGCGAAACGGCGGCTTCAATCCCGATAGAAGTTGCGCCGCCAGCGGTGGGCGGTCAGTTTCGCCCGCTGTGCATCCGGCAGGCCGGCACCGTCGCCGATGGCGCAGTTGCGCTCGACGTTGCGCACCGAACGCATGCCGGGAATGACCGTCGATACGGCCGGGTGGCTGAGAACGAAGCGCAGCGCCGTCTCGGCCAGTGCGTCGGGCTTGATTTCCAGATCCTCGACGATCTTCTGCGTTCGTTCCTCGACCTCGCGCTTGCGCTCGCCCCGGAAGTAGGTTTCCCGGAAGTCACCCTCGGGAAAGACGGTATCGGCGCGAATCTGGCCGGTCAGACCACCTTCGTCGAGCGCCACGCGGACGATGACGCCGACATTGTGCTTCAGGCACGCGGGCAGCAGTTTTTCTTCCGGCGCCTGCTCGAAGATGTTGTAGATCACCTGCACGCTGTCGACGACGCCGGTCTCGATCAGCCGGAGCGCATTGTCCGGCTCGTAGTCGTTGATCGAAACGCCGAAGAAGCGGATCTTGCCGTCGCGCTTCAGCCGCTCGACAGCCTTCAGCCAGTCGCCGCGGCCTACCCACTCGTCCGACCACACATGGAACTGCTGCACGTCGATCGTCTCGACGCCGAGATTGCGCAGGCTCGTCTCGGTGCAGGCGATCACGTGGTCGGCCGGGAAGGTCTGCTCGGCCGGGGTGCCGGCGTGCGCCGGCCATTGCATGTTCTTCGGTGGGATCTTGGTGGCGACATGGATCGTCTCCGACCGCTCGCGCAGCAAGGCGCCGATCAGCTTCTCGCTGTGGCCCTGGCCGTAGCCGAGTGCGGTGTCGATGAAATTGAGGCCGAGGTCGACCGCGCGGTTGAGGGCGCGGGCGGACTCGTCGTCGCGCGCGCCCTGCCAATGGCTCTTGCCGATGCCCCAGGCACCGTAACCGATTTCGGAAATGCGCAGGCCCGTACGGCCGAAGGTTCTGTAGTGCATGGCGCTCTCGCTGGCATTGGGGAAGGAGTACCGCCGGTTATCTAGGCTTCAGCGATCGACCGTCAACCGGGAAAATGTCACGGCCACGGCGGCTTAGTTGCCTCATACGTCCTAGGCAAGAAACCAGAAGAAAACGGCCGACAGGAAGATGAAGGCGAGCACGAGCCCCATAAACTGCCGCATGCCCTCGCTCGTATTGTCGCCGAGCAAGGCGACCCAGATCGGCCCGCCGCTGCAGTCTTCGTCGCGCATGTCGCGGATGGAAGCCAGCGCATCGCGACCGACCGCCGGACGGCTGTAGTCGTGCGGCGGCGGCTGCCGGTTGCGATGAGGGGCGAGAGATCCCGAAAGATCCGGCGCCACCAGGCCGCCGTCGCCCGCGTCGACCACGGGCGACAACCGTTCCTGCGTCGTGGACCCGTCGCGGGTCGCGTCTCCTGCCCGCAGGCGCCCTGCGCCATGGTGAAACGCCCAGCGCTGTGGTTTCGACTGCGGATCGGATTTCACGTGCCGGATAGACATCACGCACCTCCACAGGGGTAACCGCTAACCGGGTACTTTGGTTCCGTGCGCGGGCATGCATTGTTGATCACGGGGGCGTGGCGTCGACGAATTCGACACTTGAAGGACGCAATTGCCGGCAGCGTCTGCCGAAAAACAAAAGAGCCCGCCGCGGGAGGAGCGGCAGGCTCTCTAAAAATCGATCAGCAGCCTGGGAGGAGGAGTGGCGCTGATCTCGTGAACGATCCATGGGAGGAGGAGATCGTTCACCGCATCGAAGCTCTGCGGGAGGAGATGCATTGCTTCGATGAGGTGAATATACAGGGTTTCTGCCCAAATCGTAGGCGGATTTTGTGCAAGCCAGCTATGCGCTATGCGCGCAGCGCAATACCGGCGCATCGGTCCAGAGCCGCCGTAAATGCGATCGAACGGCCGGTGATGCCGGCGAAACGCGAGTGCTTTCAGGCGACACGCGGGCAGGCGGAAACGGGTTTCACGCCGCCCGTATTCCGACGGCGTAGGCGCTGCTGCCGCGCGAAACCGTCAGTTTTCCATGAAGGCGCGCGCCATGCTGTCGCGGATCGGCTTGGTGAGATAGTCGAAGAAGGTCCGCTCCGCCGTCTGGATCAGAATTTCCGCCGGCATGCCGGGGGTCACGACGAAATTGTGAACTCTTGCAAGCTCGCTTGCCGGAAGGCTGACGCGCGCCAGGTAGACTTCGCGCGTGCCCTCATGCGTCTGCACCGGCAGGGCGTCCGCCGACACGTAGAAGACCTGCCCATTGAGGACCGGCGTCGTGCGCTGGTTCAGCGCGGTCAGCCGCACCGTCGCCTTCTCGCCGACCCGGATATTGTCGACGTCGGTGCGCAGCACCTGCGCCTCGATGATGAGCGGTACATCGGCCGGCAGGATTTCCATGATCGGCTTGCCGCTCTCGATGACGCCGCCGGACGTATGAAAATGCATCCTGATGACCGTGCCGGTCACCGGCGCGTTGATCGTCGCGCGGCGGAGCACATTGGTGGCGCCGCGCAATTGTTCACGCACTGTGTCCAGTTCACCCTCGGCCTTCTGCAATTCGTCGAGCGCAGCCTCTTGGTAGCTCTGTTCGGTCTGGTTGACCTGCTGCTGCTGCTTGAGGATCTGGGAGCCGGTCTCCGAGACTTCGGACATCAGACGGCCAATCTGGCCCTCTGCATCGGCGATCGCGCGCTGGATGGTCTTGATCTCCGTCTTGCGGATCAGGTCCTTGGCCAAAAGCGTCTTCTTGCCGATGTATTCCTCCTCGAGCAGGACTCTTTGCTCGCGCACCGATTTCAGCTGCTCCTGAAAACCTTGCGAGCGGAACTCCAGGCTCTCGATATTCCGCTTCAACAGTCCGATATCGCTGTCGAGCTTGCTCCTCCAGGTCTGGAAATTGAGCTCCTGGCTCTGCACGATCGGGACAATCTCAGGATCTTTCTTGACATGCTCCGTGAGAACCGCGGGCAGCACGATCTGCTTCAAACCGTGCGCCTGCGCGGTCAGCCGGGCGACGATCGCCTCCAGCCGCGCCCAGCGCAGAAAATACTGCCTCTCGTTCGCTTGTGCGGCCGTTTCGTCCAGCCGCACCAACGGCTGATCCACGGTTACGCGGTCGCCCTCGCTCACCAGAATATCCTTGATGATCCCGCCTTCGAAGTGCTGGACCACCTTGTTCTGCCCGGTTGCGACAAAGCTGCCCTGGGCGATGATGGCTGCCGCCAAAGGCGCGGTGAAGGCCCAAAGGCCAAAGCCGCCGAAGGTCACGACGATCAGCACCAGGCCGATCATCGTATGCTGCCAGATTGAACGCGGAACCTCTGCGTACCAGGTCAGATCCTGCACTTTGGCCATGTCGCTCATGATCGCCTACGGAAGCTGGTTTTGTTCGAGCGGGTTGCCTTCGGTATTCACCCCACGCGAAGCGAGTGCCTTGAGAACGTCCTGGCGCATGCCGAAGAGCGCCACCGTGCCGTTGACGAGCAGCAGAACCTTGTCGACGCTGTTCAAAAGCGCCGGTCGCTGAGTGATGGTGACAACCGTGATCTTCTCGCGCTTGGCGTGCGTCAGCGCCCGCGTCAGCGCCGCCTCGCCGGCGGTATCGAGATTGGAGTTGGGCTCGTCGAGCACAACCATGCGCGGGTTGCCGAAGAAGGCGCGGGCAAGGGCGACGCGCTGCTTCTGGCCGCCCGATAGAGGCGAGCCGTCGGCGGCCACCACGGTCTCGTATCCGTGCGGCAGCATGGCGATCATGTCGTGAACGTCGGCAAGCTTGGCAGCGGCGTAGATGTCGGCGTCGGTGGCATCCTCGCGCATGCGGGCGATGTTGGCCTTGATCGTGCCGGGAAACAGCTGCACATCCTGCGGCAGGTAGCCGATGCTTTCGCCGAACTGCCGCTGGTCCCAGTTCCTCAGGTCCATGAGATCCAGCCGGACGTTGCCCGACGTCGGCAGGATGGATCCAACCAGCATCTTGCCGAGCGTCGTCTTGCCGGCACCGGAACTGCCGATCACGGCAAGCGAATCGCCGGGCTCCAGCGCAAAGGTAATTCCGTTGAGCACCACGCGCTTGGTGCCCTGCGGAACGAAAAGCAGGCGCTCGACATCGAGGCGCCCTTCGGGCCGCGGCAGCTTCAACCGTTCGAAATTGAGCGGTGACGTCTTCAGCAGCGCGGAAATGCGCCCGTAGGCAGCACGCGACTGGATGACCTGGCTCCATCCCTCGATCGCGCCCTCGATAGGCCCAAGGGCGCGGCCCGCGATGATGGAGGCCGCAATCACCATGCCACCGGTGAGCGAGCCATTGAGGGCGAGATGGGCACCCCAACCAAGCATCGTCACCTGCGTCAGGAGGCGCACCGCCTTGGACAGCGAAGCAAAGGCGATGTTGCGGTCCTGCGCCATCACCTGGGCCTTGAGCGAACCGGCCATGTCCTTGCCCCAGATGTGCACGGCCTCCGGGATCATCGCCAGTGCGTTGATGATCTGGGAGTTGCGCGACATCGAATCGAGGTGAAGGTTGGCCTTGGTCTGGAAATTGGTCGCTTCGCCGAACGCTGCAGCCGTCGCTTTCTGGTTCAACAGCGTAACGATGAGGAGGAGAACGGCTGAGGTGACGACGATTATCCCGAGATGCGGATGGATGAGGAAGACCGCCACCAGAAAGAGCGGCGCGATCGGCGCATCGAGAAACGAAAGCAGCGTGCCGGAGACGAGGAAGGAGCGAAGCTGCTGCAGGTCGCCAAGCGTCTGGTACTCGCGCCCGTTGCTATGCAGGGCGGCTCTCGCTGCCGCGCTCAGGATCGGCGCGCCGAGTTGCGCGGCCACCTCCACGGCGGTGCGCATCAGGATCATGCGGCGAATGGCGTCGAAAACCGACTGCAGCAGCACCGCGCCGACGATGATCGCCGTCAGCATCACCAGCGTGTCGACCGAGCGGCTGGTCAGCACCCGGTCCGAAATCTGGAACAGATAAACAGGGATCGAAAGCACGAGGATGTTGGTGACGATCGTAAACAGCATGACGATCATCAGGTTCTGCCGGATCGCCTTGAGACCAGCGCTGAGGCTCGCCGAAAAATCGACCGGGCCAAGGCGCTTGTGGAACGCGCCCCCTCCACCGCCTCCGCCGCCGCCCTTGTCGGACGATCCGCCACCTTTGTCGGGCGACCGCGGCTCGGCCTTGATCGGCCCACGGTCGGCTTCGATCACCACCATGCCCGAAGGCGAATATCTCTCCTTCATCTCCGCGGTCGGCCAGGCAACCGGTTTTCCGACCGGCTTTTCGATGCAGGGTGCCGGCTTTGGTTCCTCCTGCAACGGGCGGCGCTCGACCGTCGCCTCGCCGCGCAGAGCCGGCTCGGGTCTGGCCACGGGCTCGGTCTTTGGAGGCCACGGCCGCGACGTGACGTTGACCGTCTCAGCGGCATCCGCCCGTGGCGTTCCCATCTGTGCGCGTGACGCCTGCGCTGCCCCGATCGGTGCGGCCGGTGCAGCAGCGCGCGCCGGTGCGAGGCCGGGTGTCGGACCGGTGATCTGTACCGGCCTTGCGGCAACGCCCGATCCGGGAAGAGGCGAAACGGGTGAAGGGGTCCAGTTGCCATCCTCGCCGGCGCCGTTTGCCGCCACTCTTCTTATTTGGTCCGCCACCCCGTCGATCTCCCTAACAGCACGGTCCAGAACGTGTTCCTGATGATTGAGCTTGCGCAGAAACTGCCGTCGCGCGGCGTCGGCGCCGGATGCTTCCGGCCGTGTTCCGTTTTCCTCCGCACGCGAAGCGGCATCGGCGCCGGTTTCGGCAGACACTGGCCGAGACGGATTCGTGCGGTCGGTCATGACTATCCTCCCGCACTCCCATCAGGCGACCATGCTGTGCATGGGGTCGGCACTGGCCGTATCGATGCCGTGCCCATGGCTCGGCGAGATCTGATCCTGCGGCTGGTGGCCGAAATCCGGAGTGAGCATGTCGTCGCCGAGAAAGACGACCGCTTCGCTGACCAGCGCATCCGGGTTCTGACTACCGAGATAGGGATCGTTCTTGACCAGCTCCGCCTGGATGAGCACCTCGTCCGAATAGGCGCCGCCGCCGGCATAGATCGTCTTGCCCGTATCGACATCGACGATCCCGGCATAGTTCAGCAGAGCATTCGAGCCCGTGGAAATGGTCCAGTCCGCGTCCGGGCGCGCCTCGAGCGCGTTTATCGCCAGCGTCACCTGATCGCTGTCGCCGAGAATGTTGGTCTGCTGGATGTAGTTGAGGCTGATGAGGTCGCCGGAAATGTAGAGCACCCTCAGGCCATTCAGCCCGGCAAAGGCGGGATCATGCAGAAAGTCGTCGCCCGACGGCTTCTTGCCTTCCGACAGATCCTGCAGCGCGGACAGGTAACCGTCCGACATCGGATTGACCGGGCCTGCACTGCCAGCTTCGACGATTCCGGCATAGTTCCAAAGCAGGTTTCCGCCGGTCGAGACCGAACCGCCGCCGCTGGTGTGAAAGCCGCCGACGGCACCGATCAGATCGTTGTCGAGCAGGATGTTCGTCTGCTGGATGATGTTGGCGTCGAAGACGCTGCCGCCGACGAAGATCAGGTCAAAGCGGTATCCGAGCTCCAGCAGCGATATCTGGTTGGCCGCCGTGTTGTCGCCACCGACGATCGAAAGCTTCGAGCCCGAAGCCGCGAGGATCGCCGTGTCCTGGTCCGACATGAAAGTGAACTGCTGGAGCCAGTTGACCATCATCAGGTCGCCCTTGACCTCGGTGATGGCCCAGACCTTGGGGAAGTCGGCGGTGTCGGCATGCGTCGTCTGCGCCGGCTCGACATGTTTGAACATGGCGATGTTGAACGCCTGGGTAGCATGCTGCTCAATATTGTTGCCGCTCAGCGCGGAACTGACGAGGTCGCTGTCATAGTGGGTGTTGACCTGAACGATCGCGTTGAGTTCGACGTGGTCGCCGGCCACCGCCAGCACTTCGGCCTGCAGCCAGTCGCTGGTGATGACGACGGAGTTGACCAGCGTGTTGCTGCCCGCTTCCAGCTCGACCGAAGTGTCGACCGCGACGGCACCCTCGCCATAGGCGATGCCGCCCTCGACTTCGACCCCGTCGTTCGACAGTTCGGGCTCGTCCGGCGCATCGGAAGCCTCGTCCGGGTCCGGCAGGTGATCCTTGAGAACCGGCGCTTCCTCAACGATCACGCCGTTCACATAGATGCCTTCGAGCGTGCTGGCCCTGGCTGAAAAATGGGTGACGCTCAGCCCCCCGGCCTCCGCTTCGCCGCCGGTGGAGAATGCCTCAAGCCTCTCGGCCGTGCCGACAACGAGGCTGGCGATCGCGTCACTGGAGCCGGCGACATCCGTCTCGCCGAGCAGCGAAATACTCTGCGTCGCGTCGATGAGCTCGGCCATCGTCGCGCTGTTGTCGATCTGCAGGCCGGACTTCAGGCCATGCCCGCCGACACTGACGAAATCATTGTCCGAAAGCTCGGCGGTCTGGTTGCTGTAGACCACCACCGAGCCCGGCGGGTTGATGTGCGGCTCGACCACCTGCGAGGCCGATCTCGGCGATGCGCCCTGCAGGAAGGCTTCCGAGCTGGCGCGGCCAAGGGAGCCGCCAAAAATCGGGTATTCGGGGAAGGACACCCCAGCATAGCCGTCCGGTATCGGCATGAAGATGTCCGGTCCGACCGGCTTGTACGGGACGTCGGGGTTGAAGTCGTCGAGATCGTAAGGTGCGTGCACCTTGACCGGCGCAGAAACGAGCTCCTTCGGATCCTTGTGGACGTCGCGATCCGGGTCGAACTTCTCATGGATTTCACGCAGACGCGCCTCTTCGGTAGAGAGTTCGAAGAGACCGATGAAATGGGCAATGGCCTCGGTGATCTTTGCGGAATACAAGGTCAGGCCCTCCTCTTGTCGTCGGCAGTCCCCGCCGGCTTGGCGGGTCGTGCCTGACTGCGCGAGAGCTTCCCGCGCAGTCATTCTCGGGTCGATTCCGCGAGACGCGGATCGACGCCCCCTCACCGATCAGGTGTTGTCGTCGTCGCCGACGGCAGTGGTCGTGTAATCACCACCGACGACCGTCATGTCGATCGTGTTGCCCTGCAGGTTCGCGCCGAGCACGATCTGCTGGTTGAAGGCGTTGGTGTCGATAACTGCGTCTGCCGAAGCCGAGGAGAGCCCTTCGACGAAGCTGTCGTCACCATTGTACGAGCCCCACATGCCGGCGCTGCCACCTGCACCGCCATCACCGTTCGTCGCGAAGCCACCCGCGCCGCCGGCACCGCCGGCACCACCGATTGCATGGCCACCGTAGGCATCGCCACCGTCGCCGCCGGCTGCCCACGAACCCGTGAGCGCGAGGCCGCCGAGGCCGTGACCACCGGTCGCTGCACCACCGGTACCGTCACCACCGGTCGAGTCACCCGTAGAGCCGCCACCGGCATAGGCATCGCCACCACCGCCGCCGGCACCGCCCACGCCTGCACCGGCGCCGAAGCCAGCACCCGCGCCAAGACCAGCACCCAAAGCGCCGCCGCCGTCGCCGGCATCGCCGGCATCACCACCGTCAGCACTGCCGGTATCGCCAACCGCTACGCTGTTGCCACCGTTGCTGTCGCCACCGTCGCCACCGAGGTTCAGGATTGGAAGGATGAAGCCGCCGGCATCGCCGCCGTCACCTGCATCCGAAGACCCTGCCGGGCCGCTCGTGACGTCGCCACTTGTGCCACCGTTGCCGGCACCATTGCTGCCGCCGTCGCCGCCGGCTGCCGCGCCGACACCAAGGCCGACACCGAGACCGAGGCCGACGCCGAGACCGGCACCACCGGCACCACCGGCACCGGCTGTCGCCGTACCGCCGTTCGCGTCACCGCTGGAGCTGCCGCCGCCAACGCCAACACTGGCTGCAATGCCGCCAAGGCCGGCACCGCCGGTCGCATCGGCATTGTTGTCTGCGTCGCCGCCATCGCCGTCGCCAGCGCCCGCGAAGCCACCAACGCTATGGCCGCCATCGCCGCCGTCGCCGCCATTGGCATAGGCCTTGCTTCCGCCTTCACCACCGTCTGCGCCGGCCTGAATGCCGTCGCCCGAGCGGGCGTCGCCGGCATTGGCGTTGCCGTTCTGGTTAAGCGTGCCGCTGTTGTTGATGTCAGAGGCGCTGTCGTCATCCGACATGATGGCGTTCTGGCTGAACACGTTGGCAACGTTGCTGTTGCCGTTCATCGAGCCGTTCAGGATGTCCTTGAAGCTCGTATTCGCCATGCCGTGGATCGAGGAGTTGTCGATATCGGCAAAGTCGTCGTCGGACGGCTTGTAGCCGCTCAGATCGAGATCGACGTCCACGTCGACGGTCGTCTTGCTGTCGACGTCGACATGGGTGCTGTTTTCGTTGAGGTTGGCATTGAGGTTGGCGTTGCCATTGCCGTTCAGGTTGGCGTTGCCATTGCCGTTCAGGTTGGCATTGCCGTTGCCGTTCAGGTTGCCGTTCCCGTTGGCATTGGCGTTGCCGTTACCATTGAGGTTGCCGTTGCCGTTGAGATTGCCGTTGTAGGACTCGCTGTACTGCGATTGTCCCTGATCCTGGCCCTGACCTTGGTCCTGGCCCTGTCCCTGGTCTTGCCCCTGGCCCTGGCCTTGTCCCTGTCCCTGAAGCTGGCCTTGCAGCTCCGCCTGCAATTGTCCCTGACCCTGGCCCTGTCCTTGTCCCTGGTCTTGATCTTGAGACTGGCTGTCATCCCATGGCCACAGGATATTCTTGTCCTTACTCATGACGATTACCTCGAGTTGAGGCCGCGACAGCCGAGCCGCATTCTTCTCTTACGCGGATTTGGGCCATGCGCGGGCTACGTGTTGGACTTGTTGAACTCAGTAACGGTGTTTTCCTCCGGGCGCCTAGTCGCCCATCTGTCGATACTTTGATCGCTTTTTCTTGCCTCTCCCCTTACTTGGTCGAGAGGACCGGAACAGGTTCCCAACTGGGTATTCCATTCGATGCAGTGCTTGCCCAAAGGGGGCCTGAGTGCGTCCTGCTCGCCGGTTGCAGAGGAGACTCTGTCTAAAACCGACACGCATTGTAAGTTGTCAGTTCGGGCTAACCTTCGCGGGCTAGCGACCAGACGCAGAAACCTTCACCCGTGGGCTAGGCAAAATATGGCCGTCAACCGACGGCTGGCCAGGCGCCGGTGAGGGCCCGAGCGCCGCATTTCCGGGCCTGCGCGACCATCGTCAGAACGAATTTACTGGACGCGGGAATGCAGTATTCTGACGAGCAGTGGTGTGGCATTTGGCAACCGGCGAGCACTGGAAGGCCCATGGCAAGATTTCACGAAATCCTCCTCTTAATCGGACAACTCAACTACACGTGGACGAATACGGAGAGTTTGCTCATCTACCTCATCGCCGGCCTCGCCCGGGTCGACAAGGAAACCGCGATCGTCATCTTCCTGACGCTGAACACGACGCGGGCCCGCATCGAACTCGTCGAGCGGCTGACCAAGATGGGAAAGACGCCTGCCGCGCAGCGGCAAGAAATTCTTTCGATTACCCAACAGCTTGGCCGGCAGGCAAAACTCCGCAACAAATACAGCCACTGCATCTATTCCTTCGACGAAACCGGCGACCAGGCGAGCACGCAACTGATGGCGATCTTCGACAGCAAGGACACGATCAAGTACGGCAAGATCGAGCAGATCAACGAGGCGGAGATCGCGCGGATCAACGAGGTGATCGAGCAGCTGCAGGAGGTCAACCGGGAAATCTGGGCGATCGTCGACCGCTACGCCTTCCCGCGCTGATCACCCGCCACGAGCGCAGACGACGGCATGCCGCAATCCTGCTGCCGCCGGCGGTGGCGGATGCGCGGCAGCCACCTCCACACGGCCCGGTTTCCGGCCATCCACAATTCAACCGCATTGTCAGGCCATCGCAGCAGCGACGGCAAAAGGAGGCGATGCGGATGGTTGGACAACCCGAGGAGAGGCGGTTTACGAGCCTTGAGGCGCGCATCGACGCTGCGGCGCATGGCGTGCTCGACCGGCTTCCGGCAAGCGGCTTCCTTGGCGGCCTGACCGAATTTCTGGTGTTCGGCATCAAGCAGGCCTTCGCCTGCCTCTTCGGCGGCGCGATGCTGGCCCTGATGCTGGCAACGAAATTCTACTGGCCCGAAGGTAGTGGTCTCGCCCGCTACGACTTCCTGTTCCTGAGCGCCATCGCCATCCAGATCTCACTGCTCGTCTTCAAGCTCGAGACCATCGCCGAGGCCAAGGTCATCCTGATCTTCCACGTCGTCGGCACGCTGATGGAAATCTTCAAGACCTCCGTCGGCTCGTGGATCTATCCGGAGCCAAGCTTCTTCCGCATCGGCGGCGTGCCTTTGTTTTCGGGTTTCATGTATGCCGCCGTCGGCTCCTATCTGGCGCGCGTGACCCGCATTCTCGACACGCGCTACAGCAACTATCCGCCGCTCATCGCGACCCTGCTTTTGGCCCTTGCCATCTATGTCAACTTCTTCAGCCACCACTACATCATCGACCTTCGCTACGCGCTGTTCGGATTGACCGCGATCCTCTTCCTTCGCACCACGGTGCATTATCGCGTCTTCCGCTTTCGCCACCGCATGCCGCTGCTCGTGGGCTTCCTGCTGGTCGCCCTCTTCATCTGGTTCGCCGAAAACATCGGCACTTGGTCGCGGGCCTGGATCTATCCCTCGCAGCATGCCGGCTGGACGCTGGTCTCCGTGCAAAAGCTCGGCGCCTGGTATCTGCTGATGATCCTGTCGTTCGTGCTGGTCACGCTCGTGCATCGTCCGCGCGCGGTTGCCGCTCCGGCAGCCGTGGCCGAGAGTACAGCCGTCGAGATGGGCGATGCAGCCGTCGCCGGAAAGGGTGTCGGCGCGCGATAGCGCAACCGTACGACGAGAAGGCAGATCGCCCCAGGAGTTGCAAAACGGCGCGCGCTGGAAAACGATACCGAATCAATCGCTTTCGCAACGAGGGGAAACATGCGGCGTTTCTTTCTTTGCCTGCTGGCGCTCGGCGTCCTCGCTGTCGTTTCAGTCATGATCCTGCCCAGCTTCGTTTCGAGCGACTGGATGCGCGCCGAACTGGGACGGCAACTCTCGAACGCGACCGGCAGCGCGATCGCGCTCAACGGCCCGGTCAGACTTTCCGTCGTCCCGCATCTGGCGGTGGTGGCCGAAAACGTCTCGCTCGATGCCGACGGCATGACCGCCGAGATCGGCGAAGTCGCGGGCTCCGTGACGCTCTCCTCGCTATGGTCCGACCGCCTGCACGTGAGGGAAGTAAGGCTTGTACGCCCTGTCGTGGCGCTGCGGCCGAAGGCAGAGGCCGCAGCGGTTGCGCAAGACGGGGGGGCTGAGGCGGGACAGGCGAGCACGGGCGAAACGCGCGATCCGCTCGCCGCCCTCGTCGCCTTCCTCGAGAAAAGCGCCATCGACAAGATCTCGATCAGCGAGGGAACGCTGCGGCAGGAGGGCGCCGGCGGTTCGGTCGACGTCGTCAGCGATCTCAATCTTACGCTCGCCGTTCCGGATATCGATGGCGAATTGTCGCTCTCGGCCGGCGCCGGCGTCGATGGCCGGCGCTACGATGTCACGCTTGCCGTTTCGCCTTTGCGTCCGCTGCTCGAGCACAAGCCTGCCGAACTCAGCCTTTCCCTGGAGGCCGAGCCCCAGCTTGCGGCCGGGCTCACCGAACTGACCGCCAGCGGCCAGGTGGCGCTGAATGCCAATGGCGGATACCAGATCCGCGGCGGCAAGCTTACGATCGGCGACGAAGCGCTCGGGCTCGACGCGCTGTTCGTGCCGGGCAGCCGCCCGCGGTTCCTCGCCGACCTCAACGCCGAGCGGCTGGATCTGAGCGCATTTCTCGATGACGGCGAGACGGCCGCATCCTCCTCGCAGCCCGAGGAACCGGCAGGCCGGACGGACAAGGCCAAGGCAGCTGCAGGCCTGCAGGCGCTGGCCGGTTTTGACGCCGATATCAGCGTCAATGTCGGCGCCCTTGCAGTTGGTGACATTTCCGCATCCGACGTCGCGCTGACGGCGACCCTCAAGGACGGGCAGTTGACCGGGCGGCTCGAGCATCTCGGCATCGACGCCGGCAGTGTTGCCGCCGATCTCGCCGCCGACGTCGGCGCCGCCGAGCCGATTTTCCAGGGCCGCGTCGTCAGCAACGGGCTCGACGTTTCCAAACTCGCGGCTCTGGCCGGCCAATCGGTACCGCTGTCGGGAACCGTGACGATGGACACGGCCTTCGCGTTTCGCGGACTAAGCGCGAACTCTGTGCGCAAGACGATCAACGTGACCGGCGGCGCAAGCCTGCGTGACGCGACCATCGTCATTCCCGGCATCGCCGATCCGGCCATGGCCGAGGTGAAGGCAAAGAAACTCGCCCTCAAGATCGAGGGCCTGGCCAAGCCAATGCGTCTTGCGGGCAGCCTCGTGTGGCGGGGCAAACCGGCCGAGATCGATCTTACCCTACCGGTCCGCGACCTGCTCATGGACGCCAATGCCCGTGCGGGCGACATCCCGCTGAAGCTCGACCTGCGCACGAAGGAAGCGACGCTTGCGCTGGATGGCAAGGCGGCGCTTGCGGGCAGCTACGCCGGCAAGGTGAACTTCGCGGCCGCAGACCTGCGATCGCTTCTTGCCTGGATCGGTCAGGCCGACGCGGGCGGCATCACGCAATTCGCCTTCAATGGCGACGTGAAGGCAAGCGCTGCGGGCGTCGCATTCCAGAAGGCCACGCTCTCGGTCAACGGGGTCGAAGGAAGCGGTAATGGCGCGGTCGAACTCGGGACACCGCTCAAAATTTCGAGCGCGCTCCATTTCAAGGAACTAGACCTCGCGCGGTTGGCCGGCGCGCCTTCGGCCGCGCCGCAGGCGAAGGCCAAAAGCAAAGCGAGTGGTGGCCCTGCAACGGATGCTCCGCTGGATCTGTCCGCACTTCGCTCTATCGATGCCTCCATCAAGGTCGATGCCGAAAAACTCGCCTACGGCCGCGTCGTCGCCGGGCCGGTCGCAACCTCCCTGAAGATCTCCGAGGGCATTGCGAACCTCGACATTCCGGATAGCCCCTTCTATGGCGGCCAGGTGGCCGCGAGCCTGACCGCCGACGGATCCGGCACGGAGCCGTCTATCGCCGTGAAGGCCTCGATATCGGGCGCCTCGGCCGCACCACTGCTCACCGACCTTGCGAACTTCAAGCATCTCGAAGGCGCGCTGCAGACGACGTTCGACATTGCAGGCGCCGGCGGCACGACCGGCACGCTCAAGCGATCGCTCAAGGGCACGGCTGAGGTCCGTTTCTCCGACGGCGCCATTCGCGGGATCGACGTTGCCGACGTCTACAACAATCTCGTCGGCCTGATGTCCTCCGGCTTCAAGCAGAACGACAACAAGGCGACCGGCTTTACCGAACTCGGGGCATCCTTTGCCATCGAGAACGGCGTTGCGCGCACCGACGACATCAAGCTCGTCGGCCCCCTCGTGCGGATGAGCGGCAAAGGCGAGGCAAACCTGCCGGAGGACCAGTTGAACTTCCGCCTCGATCCCCGCGTGGTCGCATCCTTGCAGGGCCAGGGTGCCGACATCGCCACCGAAGGCATCGGCGTGCCAGTCGTCATCGAAGGGTCGTTTGCCGCTCCGCGCATCTATCCCGACCTTTCGGGCCTTTTGAAAAACCCCGATGCCGCGCTTTCGACCTTGAAGAAGCTCGGATTGCCGACCGGCAAGCTGGGGCTCGATGAGCTTCTGTCCGGGGACGGCAAGGGAGGAAAGCTTCGCGACATCCTCAGCGGTGCGATCGGCAAGCAGCCGAAGGACGAAGGCAGCGAGCTCTCCATCGAGCAGATCATCGGCGGTGGCGGCACCGAGCCCGAGGCGGCACCGCCCGTCGATGGGCAAGTTCCGCCCGACACGGCGGTGGAACAGCCCGCGCCGGAGACGCCGCAGCCGGATCAGCAACCCGCTGCAGAAGCCGAGCAACCGGCACAGGACAGCGGCACTTTGGGAAAGCTGTTCAAGCTTCTTCAATGAGCGAGCGTCTCAGATGATGCAGCCCAAAACCTGAGGCATGTCCACAAGACCACACGTGCCGGCTTCCAACCACGGCCGGCAATGCTAAAGCTGTCGGCGATTGCTTCGAGGACAGAAAGACCATGAGACACGACCCGTTGTTCGAGCGTCTGTGGGACGGCACGGCTCAGATGGAAGAATGGACCGCCGCGGTCTCGCACGGCGCCATCACCCATGTCGCCGACAACATCATCACCGTCCACACGACCTACTTCTGCGGCAGCGTGACGGCCATCCGTACCAGCGAAGGTCTGGTCCTGATCGACACCGCGAAGCCGGAAACGGCAAAGCAGACCCTCGACGTCATACGCTCCTGGGACGACAGCCCCATACACACCGTCATCTTCACGCATGGCCATATCGACCATACCAGCGGGATCACGGTCATCGACCAGGAAGCGGATGCGCGTGGGCTAGCGCGCCCGCGGATCGTCGCCCACCGCAACGTGAAGCGGCGGATGGAGCGCTACGAGGCTTCGCATGGCTACAACAGCATCGCGCAGAGCCAGCAGTTCAACAAACCGGGCTACATCTACCCAATCGGTCAGCGGCGACCGGACGCGGTCTATGACGATACCCTGTCACTGTCCGTCGGTGGCGAGCGGATCGAACTTTTTCACGGCAGAGGCGAAACCGACGATGCCACGTTCGTCTGGCTACCGGAACGACGTGTCCTTGCGAGCGGCGATTTCGTCATCTGGGTGTTTCCGAACGCCGGCAATCCGCGCAAGGTGCAGCGTTATGCAGCCGATTGGGCGACGGCACTTCGGCGGATGGAGGCGCTCGCTCCGGCGGTCCTCATTCCCGGTCACGGTCCGGTCGTCTTTGGCGAAGAGCGCGCGGCCGAGATGCTGCGCCACGGGGCAGAGGCGCTCGAGCATCTCGTGCGTGAAACGCTCGCGCTCCTCAACAGGGGCGCCAGCCTCGACGCGGTTCTGCATGCGGTGAAGGTGCCCGAGGCATATCTGGGCAAGCCCTATCTGGCAGCGAAGTACGACGACCCGGAATTCCTCGTCCGCGGCATCTATCACTTCTATGCCGGCTGGTTCGATGGTGACGCGGCCCATCTCAAGCCGCCGAGGACTGCCGATCTCGCATCGGAACTGGCCGCTCTTGCCGGCGGCGCCGAAAAGCTTGCGGAGCGGGCCACGCACCTATCGGAGGCTGGGAATTTTCGCCTCGCGGTGCAACTCGTGGAATTCGCCAGCGCAGCCGCACCCGACGACCGGGCCATTCAGGCAATTCGGGCCGCGGTCCTGCGAAAGAGCATCGAGAACGAGAATTCGCTGATGGGGAAGGCCTTCCTCGCGGTTTACGCACGCGAGGCCGAGCAGCGCTCCAAAGGCTAATGCATGTCGCGCAAAACTGTGCATCGGTTTTGCGGCAACGAGACGCATAAAAACAAGAGCTTACAGTCTGGCGTGTGAATCCTTTGTGACGCGACAGGCTTTAGGCGCCACGCGCTGGAGCAGCCTCACCTCAGAAGCCGAAAGACTGCTGTGCGGGCTTGGCCTGTTGCTCCTCCAAATGGACGCCTTCCAGTTCGAGCATGCGCGTCTTGGTGGTCGAACCGCCCGGCGCTGAAAACCCGCCGATCTTGCCGCCGGCGGCCAGCACCCGGTGGCAGGGGATGATCAGCGATACCGGGTTCTTCGCCATGGCCTGGCCAACATCGCGTGCTGCTTCCGGCCCGACGCCCAGTTCCTTGGCAAGCCCGCCATAGGTCGTGGTCTGGCCCCAGCGCAGCGCCCGCGCGGCCGCATAGATGCGCAGGAAAAATTCATCCTGGCCTTGCAGATCCACCGCGAAGCCGGAGAAATCGACCTCCCTGCCCTCGAAGTAGTGCCGCACGGCTTCCACCGCCGCCCGGATTACCGGCGTCGGCTCCGACGCCTCGCTGGAAGGCAGCCGCCGCAGCAACAGCCGCTCGGTCGCCTCTAGCGTGCCGGTCGGCAGTTGAAAGCGCGTGATGCCGACATCGTTCCAGGCGATGCCGCAGAAACCGGCCGCGGTCTCAAAGATGAAATAACGATGCATCGCCTGACCCATCGGCCTCGCCTCCACTTGTACGCCTCCCTCAAAAATCGTGCAGGACGCCGCCGAATTCAACCCGTTTCCTGCCTACGCGACCGCCGTTTTGGCACAGATTGCCCGGAGCCGCGCACGCCACCAAATGCCGTCATTTGCGAAAGCTTTACGCTTGTCGGGCATGGTTTCGCGCGAACATCAGGAGACGATGGTGGACATCCTGCATACCCCGACGATCATGCTCAGTTCGTTCGTAACGCTGGTGATCTTCGCCGCTTTCTTCGGTTTTGCCTGGCGGCAGGAGCGCAAAAGCCTCGAACTGCTTCTGTGGTCCTTGGCCTTCGCCATCGGCGCAGTCGGCTTCGTCCTGTTGACGCTGCGCGGCGACGGCTACAACTTCATCACCATCTCGCTCGGCAACGCGCTCGCGGTGCTGGGGCTCGCGATGATCTGGCTGGGCTTGCGCGCCTTTGACAATCAGCCGCTCAAGATCGCCTCCGCGCTCGTCGGGCCGCTCCTGTGGATCGTCGTCACCTATTCTTCAGACTATGTTCGCGAGAGCGTCACAAGCCGGATCGTGCTCTACTCGATCCTGATCTTCGCCTATTCGGCGCTGATCGCGCACGAGATCTTCCGCTCGGAGAATTTCCGCAAGCTCCCGAGCTCCTACATCGTCGCCTTCGTGTTCGCCACCCATGGCCTGCTCTATCTCGCCCGCATCCCGCTGATCCTGATCTGGCCGCTCGCCGGCAACACGGCCGCGGGAACTTCGCAGCCGCTCTGGTACCAGTTGCTGACCTTCGAGCTGTTTTTTCACAGCCTCGCCGGTGGCTTCGCCTTCTTCGCCATGGTCAAGGAGCGAACCCAGCAACGCTACAAGCTCGCCTCGGAGACCGACGCGCTGACGGGTGTGCCGAACCGCCGTTCGTTCCTTGCGCAGCTGGAGACCCATCTCGCCACGCAACCGGCCAAGGGAGCACTGCTCTATCTCGACATAGACCACTTCAAGGTGATCAACGATCGCTACGGCCATGCGGTGGGCGACCAGGTGCTCGTGGAATTTGCCGGGATCCTCTCGAAGGCCGTGCCGCGTGACGCCCTGATCGCGCGCATGGGCGGGGAAGAATTCGCCGCCTGCCTCCCGCAGGCGGATCGCGCCGACGCGATCGCCATTGCCGACAGCATTCGCACCGCGCTCGAAGCGCGCCGGCTGAGCACGACCAAGGGCGTGCTGTCGGCAACGGTCAGCATCGGCATTGCCTTTGCCGACCGGCACAAGGATGTGCACGCGATCATTTCCGCCGCCGACGCCGCGCTTTATGCCGCGAAGGCCGCCGGCAGAAACAGCGTTTGGTCGGATGATCCGTCGGGCGTGCCGCAGTTTGCAGCGGGCTCGATCGCACCCGCCGGAACGGCGGCGACGCTTCTATCATTAAGCCCTGCCAGAAGCAGTGCTGCGACACGGCGGCCCACCGGCTCCTGAACCTTTCGCATCCCGAAAACGAACGATCGGCCGGGCACCCCGTTATCGCGACCCGCCGCCTAGCCGTTGACGCGCTTTACCAGCGCGAGCGAGGCAGCCGAGACAAGCAAGGCGCCGCCGCAGCCTCGTTCCATCCAGCGCCGCATCGACGAGGCGGCAAACTGCGTCGTCTTGAAGCCGACAAGAGCGTAACCGAACATGACGGCAAACTCGACGACGGTGAACACGGCGGTAAGCGCCAAGAACTGCGGCAGTTGCGGCGCGGCCGGGTTGATGAACTGCGGCAGCAATGCGGAGAAGAACAGGTAGGCCTTGGGGTTGGTGATGGCCACGATCATGCTGTGGCGGCAGATCGCGAGCGCGGATTCCGTGCGAACGAGATCGCCGTTTTCGGCGCCTTGCGTTTCCGCTTTCTCGGCTCTACCGGGCCGAAGCATCTTGTAGCCGAGCCAGGCGAGATAGCCGGCACCCGAATATTTGACGACCGAGAACCAGAACTCCGACGCGGCAAGGATGGCGCCGAGGCCCGCTGCCACGGCGGCGATCAGGAAGAAGTCGGAAAGGAGCACGCCGATCATCCCGGCGACCGCCTTTTTCATGCCGAAACAAGAGCCATTGGCCATCGCCAGGATCACGTCCGGGCCGGGCGTGACCACCGCGATGAAGGTGACGGCCGCAAAGGCAGCCATGGTGCTGATGTCCATGAACGAGCTCCTCCCCGGCCTATCTTTGGCCGTTCAGATCGAACGTGTAAAGCACCGCCCGCTCAACCTCGCATCGGCTTTCATCTGACGAATTGCACGTTGCGTGAAGGAACACGCCCGTCGAAGGACAGTTGAACAGCCTTTCCGGATCCGGCATCGACGGCATGAATGTGCAGATGCGGCTCCGTGCTGTTGCCAGAGTTGCCGACAGCGCCGATCGGATCGCCGGCGAGAACCCGCGCCCCGATCAAGGCGGTCACGCTCCCCTTGCGCAGATGCGCCAGTTCCACCCGCATGCCGTCGCAGGCAACGATCACGTGGTTTCCAGCCGGGTTGCCCCGATCCGCCTCGGGCGGGGGCAGGTCGGGCAGCCCATCTACTGCCGCGACGATCTCTCCCTCGCACGGGCTGACGACGGTCTTGCCGAAGATGGCGTAGTCGGCGGGATCCCTAGGCAACAGTCCGAACGCCCGGAAGCCGGTCTCGCCGATCGCCGTGATGTCGAGGGCATGCCGTTGCGCCGGGTGATCGCTGTGATGATTGAGCACGCCGATGCCGCCGCCCTGCGCGACGACGAAGCGACCACCGACCAGCGGAAACGATAGCCCGCGCGGATCGTGCTGCGCGCCGATGCCCCAGGCGACATAGGCGAGTGCTGCACCGAAGACGAAAAGAGAGGCTACGGTCGGCACCAGGCTGCGCGCCAATGCTCCGCGATCCAGCGACAGCCAGGGCCGGCGCCAATGTCGGGGCAACGAAACCAAAGACGCCGCGACCGCGAGCGCGGCCAGCGCCGCCCGGGTCCAGAAGCCGGCGATGTCCCAGCGGTTGAGAAGCCCGATCAGGGTGAGCAGCACGACGGTCTCTGCAAGCGCCAGCAGCCAGCCAAGCCGCGTCGGTTCATTCAGCCGCCATAGCCGCCAGATGAAGGCAAGCGGCAGCAGGATGCTGAGAACAAGCAGAAAACCGACGACAACGACCATGATCCCTCCTGTTGCACATGACGGCGCTGTTTACACAGGGAAAAAATAGGGATATTTTCTGTCCTTAATAGATGCGGACGGCATCTGCCGGACGAAAAAGATCGTTAGAGCGTATGATCCTTAAGAGCCAAGTCGAATGGGCGTTGCACTGTTGCGCCATTCTCGCCGGCCTGCCCGAGGGCCGCTACCTATCGACCAAGGCGCTGGCCGAATTCCACGGACTTCCGAAGGAGTATCTGTCGAAGGCGCTGCAGAGCCTGTCACAGGCGGGCCTCGTCCACACGACCCTCGGTCCTTCGGGAGGCTACCGGCTGGCGAAAGCGCCGGCGGAACTGACTTTCCTCGATATCGTCGAGGCGGTCGAAGGCAGGTCACGCACCTTCGTCTGCACCAATATCCGGGCTAACAATCCCTGCCGGGCGCCCGGTTACTGCGACGAGACCCCCTGTGCGGTGGCGCGCATCATGTGGGAGGCGGACGAAGCCTGGCGCGACAAGCTGCGAAGCGTGCGCCTGTCCGACCTGATGGAAATCCTCTCGAAGGAAATTCCCGCCGATCTCTCGAAGCGAAGCTTTGCCTGGGTTCTAGAACGCGCCGGATGAGCGGCGCCGGCCGCGGTTTCAGCAGGCGAAGCGTAGAGATAGGCCTGCGCCGGCAGATGCTCGGCAAACTTGGCTGGCCCCAACGGTTGGGCCGAAAGAAGGGCCGGCTGCGCGATCGGCAGTCGGCCCTTGGCATGGCGTCACTTCGTCATCGGAAAGGTCAGTTCCTTTTCGGCGGTGTCGACGACGAAGACCGCCAGCAGCTTGGCGGGCGCGGTCTTGCTGCCGTTGGCGCTGACGCCGTGACGGTCGCCCGGCCTCTCGGAGAAGCTCTCGCCGGCCTTGTATTCCTTGACTGGACCATCATTGACCTGGCTGAGGATCGAGCCTTCGAGCACCGTCGCATAGATGAAGGCCGTGCTCGCATGGGTGTGCGCATCGGACGAGCCGCCAGGCCCGTATTCCACCAGAACGCCCTTAATGCTCTTGCCCGGAACGTTCGGCAATTCATGCTCATAGACGAGCGTCACCTTGGCAGCGTCACCGGCGACGGCGGTCCCGAACAGGGTTGCGGTAACGGCGAGGGTGGTGAGGAGAGACTTGATCATGTCGAAAATCCTTTCAGATGAGGGAGATGCGCGACGCGCGCGCCTCCGGTTCGGTTACTTGCGGGGTGCCGTTGCGAACCACTCTTCGAAGGTGATGCGGCCGAGGCGGGGATTGTTGTCGGAAACAAGCGAGCCATCCTCGAGCAGAGCGCCGAAATAGCGCGCCTCCCGGTCCAGCTCGACCTTGCGATTGTCGCCCATCGCCTTGAGATAGCGGGCGACGAGATCGCTGAGGCGCGAGCGCTCCGGACCCGCAATCTCGATCGTGCCGTTGACGGGATCGGCAAGCGCCACGTCGGTCATGGCATCGGCAACATCGTCTGACGCGATCGGCTGCACATAAGCCGGCGACAGGCGCACGAGGTCGCCGACGGTTCCCGATTGCGCGATCCCGCTCAGGAACTCCATGAACTGGGTCGAGTGCACGATCGTGTAGGGGATGCCACCGGCCTCGATCAGCTTTTCCTGCGCAAGCTTGCCGCGGAAGTAGCCGCTTTCCTGCAGCCGCTCGGTTCCGACCACGGAAAGCGCGATATGGTGTTTGACGCCGGCAGCCTTTTCGGCGGCAAGCAGATTGCGGCCCGACGTCTCGAAGAATTCGAGCACCGCCCTGTCCTCGAACGAGGGGGAGTTGGCGAGGTCGACGACGACGTCGCAGCCGCTGAGCGCTTCGGCGAGCCCCTCTTCCGTGATCGTATTGACGCCGGTGTTCGGGGAGGCGGCAATCACCTCGTGTCCGCGCTTGCGCAGGCGTTCGACCGTCTTCGAACCGATGAGGCCGGTTCCGCCGATGATGACGATTTTCATGGGATCCTCCATCGGCGGCGCCCATCGCGCCGCCGTGCATGACGGTTGCTGCGGGCTCAGTTGAGCCCGGCCTTGTCGAGCCCATAGAGCTTGTCGGCCGAACCGGGCACGGACTTGAACGCGACGCTGACGCGGTTCCAGGCGTTGATGGCCATGATGGAAAAGGTCAGATCGGAGATCTCCTTTTCCGAAAGCTGGCCGCGCACGCGCTCATAGAGTTCGTCCGGAACGCCGCCCTCGGGCAATTTCGTCAGCACCTCGGTCCAGGCAAGTGCTGCGCGTTCGCGCGGCGCAAACAGGTTCGATTCCCGCCAGATTGCCACGTGGTAGAGGCGCAATTCGCTCTCGCCGTGGATCTTCGCCTCCTTCACATGCATGTCGACGCAGAACGCGCAGCCGTTGATCTGCGAAGCCCGCAGATTGACGAGATCGCGGATTGTCTGCTCGATGACGCTGTCCTTCAGGCTGAGGCTGAAGTCGGAGATTTTCTTGAAGAACTCGGGTGACTGCTGGGCGTAGTTGAGGCGCTGGGTCATGGCTTTGCTCCTAATTAAGGACATCTGTTATCCTTATGGATACAAGATATCCTTAATCGATGGACAGTAAAGCGCGCCGGGGGTAAACTCGGCGCATAAGGCTTATGTCGAAACGTTTGGGGGAAGCCGGATGGACATCGTTTCTGCGCTCAGAGCCTTCCTGCGGGTGGCGGAGACCGGCTCGTTTTCCGCGGCTGCCAACGATCTCGGCCTGACCCAGCCGGCGGTATCACGCCAGGTCTCGGCACTCGAGGAGCACCTGAGCATGCGTCTTCTGCACCGGACGACGAATGCGCTGGCGCTGACCGCCGAGGGGGAACACATGATCCCGATGGCGCTCAAAGTTGTCGAGGCGGTCGATGCTCTGAACGAGGCTTCCTGCGGCGAGACCGGCCTCGTGGCGGGCCGCGTGCGGCTCACCGTGCCCGCGCCGCTCGGGCTCTATCTGAGCGATCGCCTGGCCGCCCTGCTCGCCCGTCATCCGGGGCTTTCCGTAGAGATGTTGTTTCGCGAGGAACCATCGGAACTGGTTGGGGAGGGCATCGATCTGGAGGTTCGCTTGGGTCCGGTGTCGGAGGGCGGCCTGATCTGCCGGCGGATCGGCTGGACGACCGCGTTTCTGGTGGCGGCACCCGACTATCTGAACCGGCGCCCCGCGCCAAAGATTCCCGACGACGTCGGGAAGCATGAATGCATCTGCTACAGCCGCGCCGGCGACGGCCGCCAGTGGACGTTTTCCGACGGCTCCGGCGACGTTTTCGTGCGCATCGCGCCCCGGCTCGTCGCCAACAGTGCCGTGGCCGTGCATCGCGCGGTGCTCGCCGGCAACGGCCTTGCGATCCTCTCCCATATCCTGGCCTGCCCGGACATCGAGGCTGGCCGCTTGGTCAACGTCATGCCGGCATTCCCGCCGGCGCGCCTGCCGATCAGCGTCGTCTATCCCTCGCGCAGAAACGTGCCGCTACGCGTGCGCACCGTTCTCGATTTCCTTGTCCAGGTGGTCCGGGAAGACCCGCTGATGGCCTCCGCCTCCTGACCGTCGTTTGGGTCAGCGCTGGCCGGCCGAGGCGCGCAGGGGCAGCCCGCCATAGGCCTTGATCTCCTTCAGCACGAAGGTCGTCTGCATCTCCTTGATGCACGGCAGGCGCCGCACGACCTTCATGGCAAAATCCGAATAGGAATCGAGATCGGCAGAGACGACCTGGAGGAGAAAATCCGCATCGCCGGCAATGCTGTAGCAGGCAACGACGCTGTCGAGTTTCATCACCTCCTCGGCGAAGGCGTCCGCCTCCGCCTCCGTATGGCTGTCGATCTTTACCCGGATGAAGGCGAGCACCCCAAGGCCGATTTCCCGGCGATTGAGTACCGCCATGTAGCCCTGGATGACACCGTCGTCCTCCAGTTGCCGTACCCGCCGCCAGCAGGGCGAGGTCGACATGCCAACCTCCTCCGAAAGCGCCTGGTTGCTCAGGCGCCCGTCACTTTGCAGCGCGGTCAGGATCTTTACATCGGCGGGTGTCAGGGTGGCGGGCATCTTCTATCTTATTTTCGGCTCTATCGGGATGAATCTACCCCATCTTGGCAATTTCTCGCAACATCAGAAAGATACTGCCTCGCCACACGGTCTATTCTCCCGGCCGACAGCAGCCTTTGAGAAACAGAGAGGAAACAGACCACGTGCTTCAGGACACCCGCCTCGCCATCATCGTCAATCCCGAACTGACACCCGGTCATCTCGCCAACACGATCGCAGCGATCTGCATCGGCATCGGCTCGGCGATGCCCGGTCTCGGTAACCAGCGGCTGACGGACAGCAGGCAGAACACCATCGACATCAGCTCCAACCGGCCCGTGCCGATCCTCCAGGCCGATGGCGCAACGATCCGTGCACTGCTCCTGAAGGCACTGCCGAAAGAAGACGATCGTGTCGTCGTGCCGTTTCCAGCCTTCGCGCGTTCGCTGCACAGCTATGCGGACTACGAGACGCAATTTCCGGAACGGGATCTCGCGCAGGAGACGATTGACGGCGTCGGTCTTGCCGGCGACCTGAAGTGGGTCAGATCGCTGACGGGATCGCTGAAATTGCTGCGATAGGGCAAAAACACGCGCAACGGCACAGCGGGTCGGGGCCCGCCGCTTCCGGCGTGTACATTTTTTTCACCGGAACCAGACCAATGTCAGGATTGGTGGCGACACATTCGCAACACCAACAGCCATTCGCTCGGAAAGGCAGCGCTTTCCGACTTGACGGCCTCTTCTCGCCTTGACGGGACCCACCCTGCGCGACAAGCTCTGAAAACAATTTTCAGAATATCAGAATTCCTTCACATACCGCATCGGCTCGACGGCTCCCGCCCGCTGCCGAGGGTGCATCGCGCGACACGCTATCCGGGGAACAATGCGCATGACCAACCAACGGCTCATCATGCTGATCTTCTTCCTGCAACCGATCGCCTTCGGCGCCTGGCTGCCGCGTATTCCCGACGTGCAGCAAAGGCTCGGCCTCGGCCCGGCGGAACTGGCGATCGCGCTGCTCGGCATGCCCGTCGGCATTCTGCTGACCCTGCCGTTTGCCGGCCGTTTTGTCGCCTGGATCGGCGGCCGTGCGACCATCCTCTACGGCTTCGTCGTCTTTCTGGCGCTCGTCTGGCTACCGACATGGGCCCCGAACATCGAGGTGCTCTTCGTGGCGCTCGCCATCGTCGGCGCAGCGTTGACGACGCTCGAACTCGGCCTCAATGTCGAGGCCGACGCGATCGAGAAGCACTCCGGGCAGCTGATCATGAGCACCTGCCACGGCTTCTGGAGCCTCGGCATCATGACCGGCAGCCTGGTTGGCGTCGGCTTCGCGGCGCTGCACGTGGCACCGGAATGGGCGGTGCCGCTGACGGCGGCAGGCATGTTGCCGATCAGCGTCTACTTCGCCCGGAAGCTGCCGCTCCTGAAGACCGGCGAGGCCGCGGCTGCCGAAGCGGCGCCCTCCAGACGCAAGCTGCCGGGCTGGGCATTGCTTGGCGTCTGCTTCTTCGTCTTTGGCATCACCATGACCGAAGGCGCCGTCGCCGACTGGTCGGCGGTCTTCCTGCGCGACATCTTCGGGCTTTCCAGCGCCAGCGCCGGTTTCGGCTACTCGATCTTCGCCTTCATGGTGGCTGCCGGGCGCTTTGCCGGCGACCGGCTGAAGGCGAGCTACGGCCCGGTTGCGGTGGCACGTGCCTGCGGTATCGCCAGCATTAGCGGGCTCATTCTCGTGGTGGTAAGCCCCGCCGCCTGGGCAGCGCTTCTCGGCTTTTCTGCCATGGGCTTCGGCGTATCCGTCGGCTTTCCCTTCGCCGTCACCGCCGCTGCCGACCAGAAGGACCGGCCGGCGGCCGCGAGTGTCGCCATTCTGTCCTTCATCGCGCTGCTCGGCTTCCTGCTCGGGCCGCCGCTGATCGGCCTGATCGCCGAATACAGCGGCATGCGCTTCGGTCTTGGCGTGCTCGTGCCCTTCCTCGCCGTCAGCCTGCTCTTGACCGGCCGGCTCAAGCCCGCGGCCCGTCTGGACGTGCAAGACGACGCCCAGCAGGCCGCCAGCCGCGCATAAAGGCCACGGCAACAGACAACACGAAAAGCCCCGGCCATCCCAGGCCGGGGCTTTCGTCGTTCATCGTCTGGCGTGTCTTACTTGCGCGCCGCCATGGTGTTGTAGCTGGTGATGAGGTTGCGGTAGTCCGGGATGTGGTTCGAAAATAGCGTGCCGAGACCCTCGATGTCGTTGCGCCAGTCGCGATGCAGCTCACAGGCAACGCCGAACCAGGTCATCAGCTGAACGCCGGCGGCGGTCATGCGCGACCAGGCGGAATCGCGGGTCACCTCGTTGAAGGTGCCGGAAGCATCCGTCACCACGAAGACCTCGAAGCCTTCCTCGATCGCCGAAAGCGCCGGAAACGCCACGCAGACCTCGGTCACGACGCCGGCGATCAGCAGCTGCTTCTTGCCGGTGGCCTTCACCGCCTTGACGAAGTCCTCATTGTCCCAGGCGTTGATCTGGCCCGGACGGGGAATGAAGGGCGCATCGGGAAACTGTTCCTTCAGCTCCGGAACCAGCGGGCCGTTCGGGCCATCCTCGAAGCTGGTTGTGAGAACCGTCGGCAGCTTGAAGTACTTGGCGAGATCACCGAGCGCCAGGACATTGTTCTTGAACTTGTCCGGGTCGAAGTCGCGCACCAGCGACAACAGGCCGGTCTGATGGTCGACGAGCAGGACGGCAACATCATCCTTGTTGAGGCGTACGTAGGGCTTGGTCATCGGAAGTCCTTTCCTTCGTTTTGTTTTCATCACCGCCAGCGGCCTTCGTTGCCGATCTGCTGTGATTGAACGTAAGCTACTGCAGGACCGTTGCCGCCAAAAGATTGTGAATTTCGACGCAGCGTCCTATGAATAGAACGATGCAGGACCTGAACGACCTCTATTATTTTGTCCAAGTCGTGGATCATGGCGGCTTTGCGGCTGCGGCACGGGCAACCGGTACGCAGAAATCCCGGCTGAGCCGGCGCATTGCGATGCTGGAAGACCGGATCGGGGTTCGGCTGATCCAGCGTTCGCCGCGCCGGTTCTTCGTTACCGATGTCGGCCGCGAATATTACCAGCGCTGCGTCGCGGTGTTAATCGAGGCGGAAGCGGCCGATGCCTTCATCGCGCAGCATCAGGGAGAGCCGCAGGGCATCATCCGGGTGAGCTGCCCGACCGCATTGATCTCGTTCCAGTTCGGCCGGCTCTTTGCCCGGTTCATGACCGCCCATCCGCGGATCGGCCTGCAGCTGGAAAGCACCAACCGGCGCGTGGATGTGATCGCCGAAGGTTTCGACGTTTCGATCCGTGTCCGGTTCCCGCCGCTCGAAAAAAGCGAGCTGGTGATGCGCAAGCTCGACGACAGTTCGCAATATCTCGTCGCCAGGCCCGGATTTCTGAAGGCGCCGATCGCCGAGCCCGCGCAACTGACGGGATTGCCGAGTCTTGCCTGGACTTCGGCCACGCACACCTATGAATGGCGGCTGGAAAGCGCCGATGGAGAACGGGCCGTCATCCGCCACGAGCCACGTTTCCTGACCGACGATATGGCGGCGCTACGCGAAGCGGCGCTCGACGGCGCCGGCATCGTGCAACTGCCGACGATGATGATCTGGAAGGACCTGGCAGCCGGCACGCTGGTGCCCGTGCTGCCGCAATGGCGCCCGGCGTCCGGCGTCGTGCACGCCGTCTTTCCTTCGCGGCGCGGGCTACTGCCCTCCGTTCGCACCTTCATCGACTTTCTTGCCCAGGAATGCGCCGCCGATCGCCTGGCGATCGACGAAAGCCTGGCATGGCCGGCAAGGCCACCCCATATCACGGCCTAACGCATCCGGCGGTCAACGGGCTCCCTTGACGTGCTACCCCGGCGGCCGCCCTCCGCGGACCCATGCGCTGGCCGCATAGTAGCCATTCCTTGCATATCGCGCCGCAACGCACGATCTTATTGGAGAAGCCGCGTTCGACGCCGGCTCCCCTCCTGGACTCACCCCAGTCGTAGACTTTTCCCCCGGCTTCGGCCGGCGCGGCCATTTCGGCTTGAACAATAGGGAAGGTAATCATGCAGACAACTGCCAAAACTCCCGACGCCAAGACACTGGATGCCATGACGCTGGATGAACGCTCGAACATGATGGCGCTGGTAGCGGAAGCGCTCGAGGCAACGGCCGAGAAGGCCTACGAGATCGGCGACGACCGGTTCGCCGAGAACTCGATCAGCCTCGCCAACATCATCATCGGCTGTGCGGACGACCTGGTGGTCGGCGACTTGCCAGCCGCCGAACTGCTTTTGCAGCAGGGCATAGCACTTCTCAGCCTGTTTCCGGGCGAACCCCGGGAATTCACCTTGCACTAGCCCTTGCAACCACGGCCGACGGCCAGTCGGCCGTGGTCAGGCGTCCCCGAGCGCGAGGTCGACCGCAGCAAGCGCGTGGATCTCGGTCGTATCGAACACCGGGACCGGGCTATCAGCCTGTGAAATCAAAAGCATGATCTCGGTGCAGCCCATGATGATCGCTTCCGCGCCCGCATCGACAAGCCGCGCGATGATGGCGCGATAGGCGTCGCGCGAGCTGTCTTTGACGATACCGGCAACGAGTTCGCGGTAGATGATCTCGTGCACCTTCGCCCGGTCTTCCGCCTCCGGCACCAGCACATCGAGACCGAATTTTTCCGCCAAGCGACCTTTGTAGAAGTCCTGTTCCATGGTGAAGGCCGTTCCGAGCAGGCCGACTTTGCGAAGGCCCGCCGCCTTGATCTTCTCCGCCGTCGGGTCGGCGATATGCAGCAGCGGAATGGAGACGGCTGCCGAAACGTCCGCCGCCATCTTGTGCATGGTGTTGGTGCAGATCATCAGGAAATCGGCGCCGCCTGCCTCGAGACGTCGCGCTGCGGCGATCATCTCTCCCGTCAGGGCCGGCCAGTCGCCGTGATGCTGCAGGCGCTCGATCTCGCCGAAGTCCATCGACCACATCAGCGATTTCGCCGAGTGCACGCCGCCGAGGCGCGCGCGAACCGTCTCGTTGATGATGCGGTAATACTCCGCCGAGCTCTCCCAGCTCATGCCGCCGATCAGGCCGATGACCTTCATTCTCTTCTCCCTTTTCAATCCGGACTCCGGGCTAACAAATCCCGCGCCTTCGCGATAGCTCCCGCCCACTTATGCACCCTCCAGGACAAGGGTTCCGGCCCGCCGCTGCCGGCGGTTGTGACAAGACGACGACAGCCGGTTGACATTTCCGGCTTCGTGCCTTTTTATATTCCAAAATAAAGAACGACATAGCATAACTATGGAATATGAGGAGGAGCAAATATGAAATCGACTAAACTCGCATTGCTTATTGGAACCGCATTGGTGGCATCGGCAACTCTCGCCTTTGCGCAGGAAAAGGGCGGCGTGATCAACGTCGCGACGGTCGGTGAGCCGCCGACCCTCGACCCGATGGCATCGACGGCCGACCTCGTCGGCATAGTCTCGCAACACATCTTCGAGACGCTCTACACCTTCGACAAGGACTGGAAGCCGACCCCGCTTCTGGCGGCAGCACTTCCGGAGATCAGCGCCGACGGCAAGACCTACACGATCAAGCTGCGCTCGGGCGTCAAGTTCCACGACGGCACCGATCTCGACTCGAAGGACGTCGTCGCCTCGCTCGAGCGCTGGACCAAGGTCGCCTCGCGCGGCAAGCAGACGGCAACGACGATTTCCGGCATCGAAGCGATCGACCCGCTGACGGTGAAGATCTCGCTCACCACCCCTTACGCGCCGCTCGTTTCGCTGCTCGCCTTCAACAACTCCGCGGCGATCGTGCTTCCTTCCGAAAAGCAGGCCGAGCCGATGACTGATTTCGTCGGCACCGGCCCCTACCAGCTGAAGGAACGCAAGGCGGACCAGTACATCCAGCTCACCCGCTACGATGCCTACAAATCGCCGGAAGGCGAAGCCAACGGCTATGGCGGCGTCCGCCACCAATATGCCGACGAAATCCGCTTCGTGCCGGTTCCGGACCCGAACACCCGCGTCGAAGCGGCCGTTTCCGGCCAGTATGACTATGTCGATTCTCTGCCGGTCGAATCCTTCGAACGCGTCAAGGGTTCGAGCGCTTCCGAACCCGTCATGCTGCAGCCCTTCGGCTGGCCTGTCTTCGTCTTGAACTCCGGCAACGGCATGACCAAGAACCTCGACCTGCGCAAGGCGATCCGCGCTTCGCTCAGCATGGAAGACATGATGGCGGCAGCCTTCGGCACCACAGACTTCTATGCGCTCGACGCCGCTCTCTACCCGTCGCAGTTTACCTGGCGGACCGATGCCGGCACCGAAGGCGCCTACAACATCGCCGATGCGGAAAAGGCTGGCGAACTCCTGAAGGCCGCCGGCTACAAGGGTGAGCCGCTGCGCATCCTGACGAGCCGCCAGTATGAGTTCCATTACAAGATGGCGCAGGTCGCGGCCGAGTATCTGAAGCTCGCCGGCTTTACCGTCGATCTGCAGGTGGTCGACTGGGCGACGCTGACCCAGCGCCGTGCCGACCCGACGCTCTGGGACATCTACATCACCCACAGCCCCTTCCTGCCGGAACCGGCCCTCATCGGCATGATGTCGACCAAGGCGCCCGGCAACTGGGATACGCCGGCGCGCGCCAAGGCGGTCGATGCCTTCAACGCCGAATCCGACTCGGCCAAGCGCGTGGCGCTGTGGGCAGACGTGCAGAAGGTGATCTTCGAGGAAGTGCCATTCATCAAGATCGGCGACTTCAACGCGCTTTCGGCGAAGTCGAAGTCGCTCGACGGCGTCTCGCCGGCCCCGTGGCCGTACTTCTGGAACGCTTCGATCAAGAAGTAAGCTCCCCCTCCCAAGGGACTTCGGCGGGCAGCCGGGCCATGCGCCTGGCGCCCGCTCGAAGGGGCGCGTCACTCCACCCTTGCGGCGGAGCGCACAGGAAAGGTTCGAGGCCACCATGTTACGCTACATCTTCCAACGGTTGATGGGCATGATCGTCGTCATGGCGATTGTCGTCACGATCGTCTTCGTCATCGTCCGCGTGACGCCCGGCGATCCCGCCGCCGTCATGCTCGGTCCGGAAGCAACCCAGGAAGACATTACGGCGCTGCGCAGCCGGCTTGGCCTCGACCAGTCGCTCGGCCTGCAATATGTTTACTATATCGGACAACTGCTGCAGGGCGATCTCGGCCAGTCGATCTTCCTCAACCAGCCGGTCACGTCAGCACTGGCGGAGCGTGCCGAGCCGACCTTCTTCCTGACCCTGTTCTCAATCGTCATCGCCTGCGCCATCGCGCTGCCGATCGGCATCTATGCCGCCTACAGGCGCGGCTCCTTCGTCGACCAGGCGGCAACAACGCTTGCCATGCTCGCCGCCAGCATACCGAGTTTCTGGCTTGGCCTGATCCTGATCCAGGTCTTTGCCGTGCGTTTCGGCTGGTTCCCGGTCTCCGGCTATGGCGGCCCCGGATCCTCCTTCACCGAGCGCATGTATCACCTGACCTTGCCGGCGATCGCGCTCGGCGTCGTCTCCTCGGCGCTGATCCTGCGCTTTACCCGTGCATCGATGCTCGACGTGCTCGGCGACGATTTCATCCGCACCGCCCGCGCCAAAGGCCTCGGCGAACGCAAGGTGGTGATGAAGCACGCACTGAAAAACGCGCTGATCCCGATCCTGACGATCATTGGCCTCACCGCCGCCGTGCTGATCTCGGGTGCGGTTGTCACGGAAACCGTCTTTGGCCTGCCCGGCGTCGGCAATCTCGTCGTCTCCGCCGTGCTTCGCCGCGACTATCCCGTCATCCAGGGCGCGCTGCTCGTCATTGCCGCGCTCTACGTGCTGATCAATTTCGTGATCGACATGCTCTATCTCCTCGTTGATCCAAGGGTGCGCTACTGATGTCTATCACCGTATCTGCCCCCACCGAGAGCGAAGGCCGCAAGTTCGTCCGCCGGCTGTTGAAGCGCAAAACCGTTGCCTTCGGCCTGATCGTGCTCACCGTCTTCGTGCTGCTTGCCGTCTTCGCGCCGCTGATCGCACCCTATGCGCCCGGCAAGCTGTCGATCGTCAACCGGCTGCAGCCGCCGAGCCTGCAATGGTTCTTCGGCACCGACGAGTTCGGCCGCGATGTCTTCTCCCGCACCATCTATGCCGGCCGATTGTCGCTGCTTGTCGGTGCGGCGGTCGTCACGCTTGCAACCGTGATCGGCGTCGTGCTCGGTCTGCTCGCCGGCTTCTTTCCGAAGCTCGACACGCCGATCGCCCGCGTCATCGACGCGATGATGGCCTTCCCGGACATCCTGCTTGCGATCGCGCTGGTCGCGGCCTTGGGCCCCTCGCTGACGACCGTCATCATCGCGCTCAGCATCGTCTATGCGCCGCGGCTCGCCCGCGTGGTGCGCGCCTCGACACTGGTCATCCGCGAGCTTCCTTATGTCGAGGCGGCCCGCGCGCTCGGGATCTCGACGCCACACATCATGACGCGTCACGTGCTGCGCAATCTGCTTTCGCCCGTCCTCGTGCAGGGCACCTTCCTCTTCGCCCATGCGATGCTTGCCGAAGCCGGGCTTTCCTTCCTCGGCGTCGGCGTCAGCCCGGAAATCCCGACCTGGGGCACGATGATCGCCTCGGGGCGTCAATATATCGGCCAGGCCGACTGGGTAACGCTCTTCCCCGGCATCGCCATCGTGCTTTCGGTCTTGTCGCTGCAGATGGTCGGTGACGGCCTGCGCGATATGCTCGATCCCCGCCTCAGAAAGGACCTGTAAGTCATGACGACCGCAACATCGAACGCCGGTCCGGTGCTGATCCGGCAGGTGAAGCCCGTCGCCTTCGGCATGGCCGCGCCGGCTGAAACCACCGACATCCTCGTCGACGACGAAGGCCGCATCGCAGCCCTCGGCCCGAACCTGGAGGCATCAGGCGACGTGCGTCGCATAGAGGGCAAGGGCGCCTGGATCTCGCCCGGCTGGATCGACCTGCACGCCCACGTCTGGCACGGCGGCACCGACATTTCTGTGCGCCCGCAGCTTTGCGGCATGGAGCGCGGCGTCACCACGATCGTCGACGCGGGTTCGGCCGGTGAAGCCAATTTCCACGGCTTTCGCGAATACATCATCGAGCCGTCGCGCGAGCGCATCAAGGCGTTCCTCAATCTCGGCTCGATCGGGCTTGTCGCCTGCAACCGCGTCAGCGAACTCTCCGACATCCGCTCGATCGACATCGACCGTATCATCGCCTGCTACCAGGAAAACCGCGAGCACATCGTCGGCCTGAAGGTGCGCGCCAGCCACGTCATCACCGGTTCCTGGGGCGTGACGCCGGTGAAGCTCGGCAAGAAGATCGCCAAAATCCTGAAGATCCCTGTCATGGTGCATGTCGGCGAGCCGCCGGCGCTCTATGACGAGGTTCTGGAAATCCTCGGGCCCGGCGACATCGTCACCCATTGCTTCAACGGCAAGGCCGGTTCCAGCATCATCGAGGACGAGGACCTGTTTGAGCTTGCCGAACGCTGCGCCGGCGAAGGCATCCGCCTCGACATCGGCCACGGCGGCGCCTCGTTCTCCTTCCGCGTGGCGGAAGTGGCGATCGCCCGCGGTCTGCTCCCCTTCTCGATCTCCACCGACGTGCACCTGCGCAGCATGAACCAGTCCGTCTGGGACCTGGGCACCACCATGTCGAAGCTCTTGAGCGTCGGCATGCCTTTCGAAAAGGTGGTCGAGGCCGTGACCCAAGCGCCCGCCTCGGTCATCCGCCTGCCGATGGACAATCTGCTTACCGTCGGCGCCCGCGCCGAATTCACCCTCTTCGACCTCGTCGATAGCGAGCTTCGGGTCTTCGATTCACTCGGCGCCGAAGCGCACCTCAACCGCCTCTTCGAGCCGCGCTACGCGGTCATGGGCACCCACGTGGTTGCCGCCAATCGTTACCAGCCGCAGCATATCGAGTGCCCGGACCACAGCCACGGCTTCAGCTACCGCTAAGCCAGGGCGACAGAATACAGAAATGACAGGACAACGCGTGAACAGTATGGACCCGAAAAACGACAGCCCCGTCGCTGTCTCACCCTACGAACGCCTTCAGGCCCTCGGCATCAACCTGCCGCCTGCGCCACCGCCGATCGCCAATTTCGTGACGCATGTGCGCGAAGGCAACATCCTGTATCTCTCCGGCCAGGGCCCACGCGAGCCCGACGGTCATCTCTACGCCGGCAAGGTCGGCGGCGATGTCGACATCGACAGCGCCTATGACCACGCACGGTTAACCGGCATCAACCTGCTTGCGGTCATGCATGATGCGCTCGGAGACCTCGGAAAGGTCAAGCGCATCGTCAAGATCCTGGGCATGGTCAATGCCGTTCCGGATTTTGCCGAACATCCGCGCGTCATCAACGGCTGCTCGGACCTGATGATGGACGTTTTTGGAGCGGCCGGCAGCCATGCGCGCTCGGCGGTGGGTTTCGGGTCGTTACCCGGCAACATCACCGTCGAGATCGAGGCGATCGTCGCTCTGCACGAGTGACGACGGGAGGTCGGATCAGTGGCTGCGCCAGCCCATCATTTTTTCGATCCGCTCGGCGGAAACCCTGACGTGATCGGCGTAGAACGCCCGGTCGTCGAGGATTTTCTGCTCGGGCAGGACGATCGAGATCGTGGCAGCGCAATTGCCCTTATCGTCGAGGATCGGGGCTGCGACGCAGGCGACGGCATAGTCGGATTCGCCCGCCTGGATCGACAGCCTTGCGGAAAGCGCGCTTTCAGCCTGGGCGGAGAGCGCGGCCGGATCGATATCGGCGCGGCCGGTCGGCGAGGTTCGTGCGCAGCGGCGGAACAGCTCCAGCCGTTCGTCGGCGGGCAGATGCCCCACCAGAAGACGGCCCGACGCCGTCCAGTTGAGCGGCACGCGGGTACCGACGCGCGAGGTCACCTGGAAATGGCCGGGACCATCGGCCATGGCGAGCACCTGCATGTAGTCGCCGTCGCGGCCGCAAAGCTGGATCGTCTCGGCAACTTCACGGCCGAGGTCGTGCATCTCGCGGGTGGCGACGCCGAGGAAATCGAGCGAGCGGGCATAGGCAAGGCCATAGTGATAGAGCCGGTCGCCGAGCCAGACGAGCCCATCGGCATCGCGGCTAAGCAGGTTCTTTTCGACCATGTCGTCGACGATGACATAAGCGGTCGACAGCGGCGCGCCGACAGCCTTGGCAATCGCGTAGACGCCACTCGGGGAACCCGTCTCATAAAGGAAATCGAGCACCTGCAAGGCGCGATCCATGCCGCTCACGCGCGAGCGGCGCGGCTTGCCGGTCGTTTCCATATCGTCGGTCGGCTCGACGCCGGTCATCGTCTTGTCCACTGCTTCACTCCTGCACCGCTCGAAGGGCGTGCTGCCGGTAAAATCTCGGCTTCCGCTGCCGCCGCGCCGCCGATGGCGGCCGCGTCAGATAGCGCAAAGCCTCACTCATACTTCATTACTATGGTAGATATTCCGCGAAGACGGAATAGTCTACCCGCTTCGACCGCCAGAAAATCATATGGAGACCACTATGCCTGACCGTGACATTCGCGAAGCTCTCGGACTTCGTCCCGTTATCAACGTCTCCGGCACGATGACCAGCCTCGGCGCATCGATCGTGGTCCCGGAAGCGATCGCGGCCATGACAGGCATACTGCCGCAGTTCGTCGAGATCAACGACCTGCAGCGCAAGGTGAGCCCGGTGATTGCTCGGCTGACGGGTGCCGAGGCCGGCTTCATCACGGCGTCCTGCTCCGCCGGCATCAGCCTCGCCATTGCCGGCACCATGACCGGAAGCGACCTTGCCGCCATCGAGCGCCTGCCGGATACGACCGGCCTCAAGAATGAAGTCATTCTGCAGATGGGCCATGTGGTCAGCTACGGCGCGCCCGTCGACCAGGCGATCCGGCTTGCCGGCGCCAAGCCGGTGATCGTCGGCCAGGCGACGTCGGCCTATCGCTACCATATCGAAGGCGCGATCAACGAGCGCACCGCTTGCGCCGTCTACGTCGTCTCGCATCACGTGGTGCAATACGGTCTCGTCGGCCTCAGGGAATTTGCCGAGGTCTGCCATTCGAAGGGTGTGCCGGTCATCGTCGACGCCGCTTCCGAATACGACCTGCGCATCTTCCTCGATGAGGGCGCCGACATCGTGCTCTATTCCGGCCACAAGTTTCTGGGCGGCCCGACCTCCGGCATCGTCGCCGGCAAAAAGGAAATGGTGCGCAACACCTTCCTGCAGAACCTCGGCATCGGCCGCGGCATGAAGGTGGGCAAGGAAAGCATGCTCGGCGTGATGGCGGCACTTCAAGCCTGGGAAACCCGCGACCATGCCGGCATCCGCGAGCGCGAAACCGGTTACCTGAACCTCTGGCGCGAGACGCTCGACGGCCGTCCCGGCATCAAGCCGGTGATCGAGGCCGACCCGACCAACAACCCGCTCGACCGGCTGCGCGTCAACATCGACCCGCAGGAAGCCCATATCACCGCCTGGGATCTCGCCGATGCGCTGGCCCGCGGCGCGCCGCCGATCATCGTGCGAGACCACGAGGCCGAGCACAATTACTTCTACCTCGACCCCTGTAACCTGCATCCGGGCCAGGAGAAGATCGTCGCCAGCCGCCTCGCCGAGGAGCTCGACAAGGCGAGAGCCTCGAACGAGATCATCGCCACGTCGCTCGCCGAACGCAACGCACGCCGCTTCGCCGGCCTGCTGCGCTGGCCCGACTGACCCGACGACCAACTAAGATACGCGCAGCATCTGACGGAGGAAACGAGATGACCGAGACCAAAGCCCAGCCGGACCGTTCGACGGCGCCCGTTCTCTCCGTCGAGAACCTGACGACCTCTTTCCTGGTCGACGGCGCCTGGAAGCCTGTCGTCCGGGACATATCGTTTACCGTCGCGCCCGGCGAAACCGTGGCGATCGTCGGCGAATCCGGCTCGGGCAAGAGCGTCACTTCGCTCTCGATCATGCGGCTCCTGCAGAAGGAGACGAGCCGCGTCGAAGGGCGGGTGATGATGGGCGGGCGCAACATCCTCGACTTGCCGGAATCTGAGATGCGCCGCGTGCGCGGCAACGATGTCGCGATGATCTTCCAGGAGCCGATGACCAGCCTCAATCCGCTGTTCACCATCGGTGACCAGATCTCCGAGGCCCTTCTCTGCCACAGGCCAATGTCGAAGGCCGACGCCCGGGCGGAAACCATCCGATTGCTCGAAAAGGTCCGCATTCCCTCCGCCGCCTCGCGCTTCGACGAATACCCGCACCGCTTCTCCGGCGGCATGCGCCAGCGCGTGATGATCGCCATGGCGCTCGCGAGCCGGCCGAAGCTCCTGATCGCCGACGAGCCGACGACGGCGCTCGACGTCACCATCCAGGGCCAGATCCTCGACCTGATCAAGGTGTTGCAGGAGGAGGAAGGCACCTCGGTGCTCTTCATTACCCACGACATGGGCGTGGTCGCCGAAATCGCCGACCGCACGGTGGTGATGTTCCGCGGTGACGCGGTCGAGACCGGCAACACCGAGGACATCTTCCTTCGGGCGAAACACCCCTATACCCGCGCACTGCTCTCGGCCGTGCCGATGCTCGGCTCGATGAAGGGCGAAAGCCAGCCGATGCGTTTTCCCGTCATCGACGCCGCGACCGGGCTGCCTTCGGCGACGGCGGAAGCCACCGATACGGTCCAGGCCGGCCGCAAGCCGATCCTCGAGGTCAAGAACCTCGTCAAGCGCTTCGACATCCACGCCGGCTTGCTCGGCAAGCTCAAAGGCCGCGTCCACGCCATCGAGAACGTCTCCTTCAGTCTGCAGCCGGGCGAGACGCTGTCGCTCGTCGGCGAATCCGGCTGCGGCAAGTCGACGACCGGCCGGGCCATCATGCGGCTGATCGAGCCGGAAAGCGGCTCCGTGGCGCTCGACGGCCAGGACGTCCTCAAAATGGATCGCAGGCAGCTGCGCGAAATGCGCCGCACCATGCAGATGATCTTTCAGGATCCTTTCGCGAGCCTCAATCCGCGCATGACGGTGGGCGCCGCGATCGCCGAACCCTATCTCGAACACAAGCTCGGCACGGCACGGCAGGCGCGTGAGAAGGTCGCCGACCTGCTCGAACGCGTCGGACTGCAGGCCGACATGGCCGCCCGCTACCCGCACGAGTTCTCCGGCGGCCAGCGCCAGCGCGTCTGCATCGCACGCGCCTTGGCGCTCGACCCGAAGCTGATCGTCGCCGACGAGTCTGTTTCGGCACTCGACGTCTCGATCAAGGCACAGGTCATCAACCTCTTGCTCGACCTGCAGGCGAGCCTCGGCCTTGCCTATCTTTTCATCTCGCACGACATGGCCGTCGTCGAGCGCGTCAGCCACCGGGTCGCCGTGATGCATCTCGGCGAGATCGTCGAAATCGGCTCGCGTGCGCAGGTTTTCGAGAATCCGCAGCATCCCTATACGAAGAAGCTGATGGCCGCCGTCCCAATCGCCGATCCGACCCGTCGCCATGCGCGCCGCAATGTCGCGAGCGACGAGCTGAAGAGCCCCTTGCGCGCGCCCAACTACGTTCCGGAAACGCGGCGCTTTCAGCAGGTCGCAGACGATCACTTCGTCCAGGTCTGACCGGGTTGCACCTATCGGGCCGCATCCGGCACGCTGAAGACGTACCGGGTCTCGCGTGCCCTTCGATGCGAAAGGCCAATCGTTCGACGACCGTCAGAACGGCAGCCGGGCGTTCTCCTTGACTTCCTTCATCACAAAGAAGGTGCGCGTCTGGCGTACCCCCGGTAGCGCAATCAGCTTCTGACCGTGCAGTTTGTTGAAGTCCGCCATGTCTCGGACCCGGATTTTCAAAAGATAGTCGAAGTCGCCAGCAACGAGATTGCAGTCGAGCACTTCCTTCATCTCCAGCACCGCGCCCTCGAAGGCCGCAAAGCTCTCGGGCGTCGAACGATCGAGCACAACGCCGACCATCACCAACGCTCCGAGACCGACCGCTGCCGGCGCGACCTCCGCCCTCACACCGGTGATATGACCCTCTTCGAACAACCTCTGTGTTCGCCGATGACAGGTCGCCGGACTGACGTTTACCCGCTCGGCAAGGTCGGCGTTGGTCAGCCGTCCTTCGGATTGCAGGGCACGCAGGATCTTGAGATCGATCCGGTCAAAATCATCATCGGAAGAATCTTTCATTATCTATCCCGTTTATTGAAGAAAATCAAAACTTGATCGGAATTGTATTCTATCCAGCGAAATTTTGACAGCAATTTAGAGAGCACCTTTCACGAGAATTCGCCTATCCTTCTCCTACAATTTTCACACGGAGGCCTGGATCATGTCACTGCTTGAGAAGTTCGAACGCTACCCCCTCACCTTCGGCCCGACGCCGATCGAGCATCTGCCGCGACTGACGGCGGCGCTCGGCGGAAAGGTCGCGATTTACGCCAAACGCGACGACTGCAATTCCGGCCTCGCCACGGGCGGCAACAAGCTCCGGAAGCTTGAGTATATCGTGCCCGACGCAATCGCTTCGGGCGCCGATACGCTGGTCTCGATCGGCGGCGTGCAGTCGAACCACACCCGCATGGTCGCCGCCACTGCTGCCAAGATCGGCATGAAATGCGTCGTCATCCAGGAAAAATGGGTGCCGCACTATGATGCGGTCTATGACCGCGTCGGCAACATCCTGATGACACGGCTGATGGGGGCGGACAGTCGACTCGTCGACGACGGTTTCGACATCGGTATTCGGAAGAGCTGGGAAGATGCGATCCAGTCGGTTAAGGATGCCGGCGGCAAGCCCTACCCGATCCCGGCCGGCGCCTCGGTGCACAAGTATGGCGCACTCGGCTACGTCGGCTTTGCCGAAGAGGTGGCGGCACAGGAAAAGGAGCTCGGCTTCACCTTCGACTACATCGTCGTCTGCGTCGTCACCGGCTCCACCCAGGGCGGCATGATCGTCGGCTTTGCCGCACAGGACCGCGCCAATCGGGTGATCGGCATCGACGCATCGGGCACGCTCGAGCAGACCCGCTCCCAGGTTCGAAAGATCGTCGACTCGACGGCCGAACTGGTTCGCCTCGGCAGGGCGATCCGCGAAGACGAGATCGTGATCAATCCCGATTACGCCTATCCCGCCTATGGCGTACCATCAGAGGAAACCAACGAGGCGATCCGGCTCGCGGCTCGCACCGAAGCGATGATTACCGACCCTGTCTATGAGGGCAAATCCATGCAGGGGATGATCGACCTTACCCGCAAGGGATTCTTCCCGGAGGGGTCTCGCGTTCTCTACGCCCACCTCGGCGGCGCACCGGCGCTCAACGGCTACAGCTACTACTACAAGGACGGCTGAGTCCTTGGCCTAGACTGTCACCTTACGTCCTTCTCCATCGGAACCTGGCGATGACCGACACGACCCATCTGAAGACCATTGAAAAGCGCCTGCTCTGGCTCTCCCACTGGATGATCCATCACGCCAACCACATCCGGCCGAAGGTCGACGGCATCAAGACTGGGGGGCATCAGGCCAGTTGCGCCTCGGTCGTCTCGATCATGACCGCGCTCTATTTCTCGGCGCTCAGGCCGGAGGATCGTGTTGCCGTCAAGCCGCATGCGGCGCCGGTCTTCCACGCGATGCACTATCTGATGGGCCGACAGACGCGCGAGAAACTTGAGAACTTCCGCGGCTTTGGCGGGGCGCAGAGCTATCCGAGCCGGACCAAGGATGTCGACGATGTCGATTTTTCGACCGGCTCGGTCGGTCTCGGCGTCGGCATCACCGCGCTCGCCTCGATCGTCCAGGATTTCGTCCGTGCCAAACAATGGGGCGAGGGCAAGATCGGCCGCATGGTCGCGCTCGTCGGCGATGCCGAGCTTGACGAAGGCAACGTCTACGAGACGCTGCAGGAGGGCTGGAAGAACGACCTCAGGAACTGCTGGTGGATCATCGACTATAACAGGCAGTCGCTCGACGGGATCGTGCGCGAGGGCCTGTTCGAGCGCGTCGAGAAAATCTTCGACGCCTTCGGCTGGGACGTGGTGCGGGTGAAATATGGCGTGCTACAGCGCGCGGCCTTTGCCGAACCGGGCGGCGAGAAGCTGCGCGACTGGATCGACGGTTGCTCCAATCAGGACTATGCGGCGCTGACTTTCATGGGCGGTGCCGTCTGGCGCAAGCGGCTTGCCGACGATCTTGGCGACCAGGGTGACGTCTCGGCGCTCATCGAGCGGCGCAGCGATGCCGAGCTTTCAGCGCTGATGGAGAACCTCGGTGGCAACTGCGTCGAGACGATGGCCGAAACCTTCGCAGCGATCGACCATGATCGGCCGACCTGCTTCCTTGCCTATACCATCAAGGGCTGGAGCACGCCGATTGCCGGCCACAAGGACAATCACGGTGGCCTGATGACGACGACCCAGTTCGCCGAATGGCAGGCGCATATGGGTGTCGGGCGCGGCGAGGAATGGGAGCCTTTCGCCGGAGTGGCGGATCGTCAAGCGCTCCAGGCGTTCCTCGCCGCGGTCCCTTTCTTTGCCGAAGGCATACGCCGCCACGCCGAGCACCGGCTCGAGGTGCCGCCGATCGCGTTTGAGACCCAGCGCGAGGTGTCGACGCAGATGGCCTTCGGCAAGATCCTCGACGATCTCGCCAAGGGCAAGTCGGACCTGGCCGAACGCATCCTCACGACGTCGCCCGATGTCACCGGCACCACCAGTCTTGGCGCTTGGGTCAACCGGCGCAAGCTCTTTGCCCGCCAGCCGCTCGCCGACGCCTTCATCGAGCACCGCATTCCATCGACGGCAAAGTGGGAGTTCACTCCGGAGGGCCAGCATGTGGAACTCGGCATCGCCGAGATGAATCTGTTCCTATTGCTCGGCGCCGCCGGCCTCAGCCATTCGCTCTTCGGGAAAAGGCTGATCCCGATCGGCACTGTCTATGACCCCTTCGTCTGCCGCGGCCTCGATGCGCTCAACTATGCCTGCTACCAGGACGCCCGCTTCATGATCGTCGGCACGCCCTCGGGCGTGACGCTGGCGCCCGAAGGGGGCGCGCACCAGTCGATCGGCACGCCGCTGATTGGGATCAGCCAGGACGGACTGGCAGCGTTCGAACCAGCCTTTGCAGACGAACTCGCCGTCATCATGGAATGGGCCTTCGACTACATGCAGCGCGATGGCGACAACGATCCGGACGAGCGCACCTGGCTGCGCGACGAGACCGGCGGCTCCGTCTATCTGAGGCTCACCACCAAGCCGCTCGAACAGCCGCTGAAGCGCGTCGACGATGATTTTGGCCAGGGTTCAATCGACGGCGCCTATTGGCTGCGCAAGCCAGGGCCAAACTGCGATGTCGTCATTGCCTACCAGGGTGCGGTGGCCGACGAGGCGATTGCCGCTGCCGGACTTATAGGCGAGGTCCGCCGCGACATTGGCGTGCTCGCCGTCACCTCGGCTGACCGTCTCAATGCCGGTTGGACGGCCGCCCAGCGCGAACGGGCCCGTGGCAACCCCCGTGCGAAAAGCCATATCGAGCGGCTGCTCGATCCGCTGCCCGGCCACTGCGCGATCGTCACCGTGCTCGATGGCCATCCGGCAGCGCTCTCGTGGCTCGGTGCCGTCGCCGGCCACCGCACCATCGCGCACGGCGTGGAACATTTCGGCCAGACCGGCACGATCGGCGATCTCTACCGCCACTTCCGGCTCGACCGCAACGCGCTCGCGGCATCCGCAATGGCGCTGACGGCAGGCCGGCGAACCGCTGCCGGACAAGCGGCTCTCCTCTTACCATAGTTCGGCAATCGCCGTCCGAACTATCGAAGACGCACCATCATGCGCCGCGGACCCCGCGGCCAGAGCATGCGTGCGCCTTCCAAAATCCAGAAGCGTCACCCGAAGAAGACGCCGCTTGTCGGGGAACAATCACTCCGCTCTCAAGGAAAGGACCTAAGAATGCGAAAGATGAGAATCCTGGCTGCCACACTCCTGGCTTTGGCGGCGGCCCCGCTTGGGCATGCCCTGGCCGAACCCGTCAAGAATGTCGTCATCGTGCACGGCGCACTCGCCGACGGCTCGAGCTGGCGCAAGGTCTTCGACCTTTTGACCACCAAAGGCTTCACCGTCACGGTCGTCCAACCGCCGATGACCTCGCTTGGCGACGATGTCGCGGCAACCAAACGCATCCTCGACCTTCAGGACGGCCCATCGGTCCTCGTTGGCCACAGCTATGGCGGCATGATCGTCACCGAAGCCGGGACTTCCGAAAACGTCGCCGGCCTCGTCTATGTCGCAGCCTTTCAGCCGGATGCTGGCGAAACTCTGCTTGACCTGGCAGCCAGGAAGCCGGCTGCAACCAAGGGCATCGCGGCAACGGACGACGGATATCTCTATCTCGATCCGGAAGTCTTCGCCGCGGACTTCGCCGCCGACGTTCCCGAGGTAGAAGCCCGTTTCATGGCTCATTCCCAGGTCTTCCCGGCAAAATCTGCCTTCGAGACGAAGATCACGGCACCGGCCTGGAAGGGCAAGAAGAGCTGGGCGCTGATTGCGACCGAAGACCGGGCCATTCATCCGGACCTGATGCGGACGATGGCCAAGCGTGCCGGCAGCGATACGGTCGAGGTCAAGGTAAGTCATGCGGTCTTTCTGTCCCAGCCGGCCGCCGTCGCCGAACTGATTGAGAAGGCGGCGACAGCGCTTTCCGACTGATCGCGAAGATATCCAGGCAAGCGGGCCTCGCAGCGGATCACTGATCCGCTGCGAGGCCTTTTTCTCGCGAAGAACGAAACCGCTCGGCATCAGTCACCGCCAATGGGTTTCGCAAACTCGCTTTGAACCCTGACGCTGTTCCCCAGGGAACTTCAGCGAAACGATCCGCCGGTAGGTTGGCCGCGCCAAACCAAGAGCCGCGAAGGCCAAGAACTCCAGAAGGACCGACCGAATGCGCCTGATTGCCTCCGCCCTCCTCGCTTGCAGCCTTGCGGGCTCCGCCAGTGCCGCCGATCTCATCACCTTCTGGGATAAGCCGCAGCATGGCGGCAACAGCTTCAACCGGCTGCCCCCGGACGACGCCTATTTCAGGGCCTTGGCCGGCTACGGCGCCACCTGGGTGCGCCTGTCCTACGACAAGTGGGAGCCGGCCAAGCGCGACTATCTGATCGGCGACGCCGACAAATACGAAGGCATACCGGCGGCAGACCTCAAGACGCTGAAGGAGACCCTCGACCGGGCCGACAAGGCGGGCCTCAAGGTCGTCATCGCGCCGCTGTCGCTGCCCGGCATGCGCTGGGCGCAGAACAACGGCAACCGGTTCGACGGCCGTCTCTGGCAGGACAAGATCTGGTGGGGCCAGGCAGCAGCCTTCTGGCAGGATCTGGCCCGCGCGCTGAAGGATCATCCCGCGGTCGCCGCCTACAACATCGTCAACGAGCCGGCGCCTGAAAAGAGGAACGGCCTTGCCGAACATGCCGACCGAAAGACGATGCAAGCCTGGTACGGCGACCAGGCGGGCAGCGCCTCGGACCTCAGGGCCTTCTACAAGACGGTAATCGCCGCCATCCGGGCGGTCGACCCGGCAACGCCCATCATGGCGGATGCCGGCTGGTATGCGGCTGCCGACGCCTTTTCCTATTGGCCGGCAGCGCTCACCGACCAGAAGGTGCTCTACAGCTTCCACATGTATGAGCCCTATGCCGCGACCAGCGCACCGAACATGAAGCGCGACAAGCCCTACGCCTACCCCGGCAAGGTGCCCTTCGGCGACGGCGAGGAGACGTGGGACAGGGCCCGGGTCGAAGCCTATCTTGCGGAGCCGGTGCGATGGGCAAAAGACAAGGGCGTGCCGCTCAATCGGCTGGTTGCCGGCGAGTTCGGCTGCATGCGCCTCTGGTCCGGCTGCAAGACCTATCTCGAGGACGTGTTGACCGCGCTCGACAGGGACGATCTGCACTGGGCCTTCTACAGTTTCCGCGAGGATGCCTGGGACGGCATGGACTACGAGCTCGGCGCGAAAAAGGTCGGCTGGAAATACTGGCAGCAGATGGAGGCCAACGAGCGCGACACGACGCCGCGCAAGGCGACCCCGGAGTTCGAGCCGATCAGCCGGCGGCTGCAAGGGACAGATTGACGCAGAACGGGAAAGGCCGGCGCACGCTTGGAAAAAAGCCCAAAACAGCTAGAAGAGGGTGCATTCCTTGCGGGGCCGCGCGAATGGCGAGCACCTGCTGCAACATGAGGCATGCTGGTGCAGACGACCAAGGCGACTAACGCCGAAAAACCCAACCGAACCATCTCCCTGTCGCGCACCCTGGCGATCGTGATGGCAGCCCTGGTCGCCCTGACCGCAGCCGTCATCCTCTCGGTCGTCTGGTTCATGTCAGCGGGCACGACCCGCGACCTGCTCGTGCAATCGGCGCATCTCGGCCTGGAGGCGGTGCAGACGCAAATCGGCAGCCGCTTCTCGCCTGTGGAGGATCAGCTCGCCTTTCTGGCGCGAGAGGTCGGTGCCGGCCGCCTCGACCCGAAGGATTCGCCGAAGTTCGAACGCGTGATGACGGGCGCTCTGGCGGCAACGCCGCAAGTTCGAGTACTCTCTTTCGTGAAGCCCAACGGCGATATCATCGGCGTTACGCAGGGTCCAAAGGGTGTCTTTTCCTATACCGACCAGGTCACGAGCGACAACGAGCGCGCGGAGATCGAGGAAGCGCGGCGCAGCGGCACGCCTCACTGGGGGCCCGTCTATTTCGTACCCGATCCGGCGATACGCACGTCAGTCACGAATTTGCAGCAACCGGCAAACCACAACGGTGAATTTGCCGGCGTTTTCCGTGCCACGATAACGGTCGACACCATGTCCGACTTCCTGCGCCAGATTGCCGTCTCGAACCCGGGGGCGACGCCCTTCGTCCTCTACGGCCGCGACCAGGTTCTCGCCCATCCGCTGATGGCCGCGGGACATCCGCTCCTTTCGGCGGAGCATCGGTTGCCGAAGCTCGACGAACTGGGCGACCCTTTTCTCGCCGCACTGTGGAAAGAACCGGCCGAGACCTTCGACGATTCGGACATGGAGATACGCGCGGTCAAGCTCGGGGACGACGGACGGGTCGTCCTGACGCGCGAGATCCGCGGCTACGCTCCCTCTCCGCTCATTATCGGTGTCGAGGTTCCGATCGAAGCGGTCGAGAAGCCGGTGTGGGACCTGCTGCGGGCCGGCATTGCCGGCCTCGCGGTGCTGTTCGTCGCGATCGTCATCGCGTGGGTTGTCGGTCGCCTGATCGTTCGCCCGGTCACCAGCATGGCGCGTGAGGTCCGTGCCGTCGGCATGCTCGATTTTGCCGCTCTGCGGCCGCTTCCCGGCAGCCTCTTCACCGAACTCGACGAGCAGGCTAAGGCCTACAACACGATGCTGACTGGGCTGCGCTGGCTTGAGACCTATGTGCCGAAGAAGCTCGTGCGCCACTTGATCGGTCGTGAGGACCTGGCATCCACCCAGCGCACCGTCACCATCATGTTCACCGATGTGGTCGATTTCACCGCGACGGCAGAAAAGACCAGCGCCGGCGACGTGGCGGCACTGCTCAACAGCCACTTCGACCTGCTCGGCCACTGCATCGAAAGCGAAGGCGGCACCATCGACAAGTTCATCGGTGATTGCGTCATGGCCTTCTGGGGCGCACCCGACGCGCAAATGGACCATGCAGATCGGGCAATCCGGGCAGCGCGGGCGATCGCCAAATCGATCGCCAGCGACAACGCCGAGCGACGCCTAAAGGGCCTGCCGCCCCTCAGGGTGCGCATCGGCATCCATTCCGGGTCGGTCGTTGCCGGCAATATCGGCATGACCGGTCGGTCGGCCTATACGATCGTCGGCGACACGGTGAACGCCTGCAACCGGCTGGAGCAGCTCGGCAAATCGATCGCGCCAAGTGAAGAGGTAATGATCCTCCTGAGCGGCGAAACCTTCGGTCTGGTGGCTGATGACGATCGCTCCGATCTCGCCCAGCTCGGCAAACATTGTCTGGCCGGCCGAAGCGAAGAGACCGAGATCTACAGGCTTCAGACACAATAGGCCCCGAGCCGACACGAGCCGGCGCGCAGACGTCCGGGCCATCATGATGCGTAACGCCTATTGGCCGGCGGCCCGGCGGTTCGGCTCGGTCCCGTCAACCGCCTCGCGGACCTGCCTGCGATCGCGACGCAGGGTCTCGAAGCAATCGTTGCCGAACCATTCCAGCGACGCATCGGCCTGCGGGTCACCTGCAATTTCCGAGAGGAAACGGTCGTAGTCGACGGCGCCTTCGAAGAGCGGCGTCATCCCGCGCCGGCTGCCGGCGGCGGCATAGACATTGGCCGGCTCGAAGACGGAAAGTTCTGCCCGGCCGACGATGTTCTTCAGGTGGTAGTGGCGAATGTGCGGTTTCATCGCACGGTGCACGGCGACCGGGTCGTCGCCGCCTTCCCAAACATGCAGCGTGTCGAAATTGATGGCGAAGGAGGGATGGTCCACCTCTTCGATGAGCCGCATCGTCGAGGCCGCCGTGTCGGCGAGCGTCTTCGGATGCGTTTCGACAAGCAGCTGGATGCCGTAGCTTGCGGTAATGGTGCAGATCTCCTTCAGGCGCTCGACAATCTCCCGCCGCTCGTCAGCGCTGACGTCAAGGCTGCCACGGCTTCCCGCGAAGGTGCGGATCTTGCGGGTGCGCCACCGGCGCGCCAGTCGGCAAAGCTCGACCGCCTTGTGCCGCAGCGCTTCCACGTCACCGTCGAGCGGCAGGTAATCGCTGATCATCGGCACCGAGAGGCCGTAGCCGTCGAGCCATTCGGCGTTGCGATCCGCGCGCGGCGAGAGGTTGCGCGCATGCGCGCCCCAGAGTTCGATACCCTGGAAGTCGTTGGCCTCGGCCCAGGCGGCGATCTCGTCGAGCGAGATCAGATGGTGGCGGAAAGTGATGGTGCAGAGCGAAACTCTCATCGCGCAATTCTCTTCAAGGGACGGATTTCCTGGGGGATGGCAAGATCGCACCAGAGATCGAAGACCTCTGCGAGCTTGACCTTCAGCTTCGTCTCCAGCCGGTCGGCTTCGTCGAGACGCTCGATGACGGCGCCCAACAGCGAGCGATCGCCTGTCTGGGCGAGCTTCATGCAGGCGTAGTGCAGCGTCTTCAGCGACTGAACCAGCGCCTCGATCTCCCCGCACCAGCCCTCGAACTCGGCGGCCGGCAACTTCAGCGCCCGCCAGTAGAAGGCAAAGCCGTGCTCATAGGCGTATTTTCGGACGGTGATAACAGGCAGTTCCCGCACCGCGGCGCCGAGATCAGTGAGTGCGACACCGTTCGTCCCGTCGAGATGCGCGGCGACTATCGCTCTGACGGCATCGACCAGCGGATTGCGGTCCCGGACGAAGCAGGCCTCGAAATAGGCCCTCAGATCTTCGGCAAACGGCGCGCGCGCCTCGGCATTGTCGAAGACATAACCGCCGCCGACAGTAGGCTGCATGATGGCGTGAACGACCTTCTCGCGGGCAATCTCGCCCTCCCAGCGATAGTCGGGGTCGTGCACGAACCATTTGTCGGGATCGGGCGTTTCCTGCAGCATCAGATAGTGCGGGAAGGGGTTCTGGTTGAACTTGTTCTCCCGCTCCGGCAGGTGGAACATGTCGAGCATGACCATGACCGAGCCGGTTTCGCCGCGCTGTTTCATCAGCCCGAGCAGCACTGCGAGGTTGTCGAGCTTGGTGCGCTGCGGATCGTACCACTCGACGACGGAAACGCCGTAAAGCCGCTCGAACCAGCCACGGAAGAATTCCTGGGTGATATCGGGCGCATGATAGAGAAGCTCGAAACGCTCGCTGACCGCGAACTTCGCGTCCCAGACACCGAAATAGAACGGCCGCTGATCGAGCCCGTTTCGCTTCAGGCCGTCCGAGACGCAACTGACGAAGCAATGGACCTTGATGTCGTAATAGGCCTCGCCGTGCACCCCCTCGTCGGTCGTCCCGCCGGTGAGCGGAAAGGCGGGCACGATGGCGGCGGTCGGCTTCGGCACATAGAGCGCGACGAGATCGGCGACCGTTTCGATCTCCCGTTTTGCGATCGCCTCTTCCGGCACCGACAACCCGTATTCGAGCTCGAGATTGAGGAAGATTTCGAGGATCAGCACGGAGTCGAGATAGAGATCTTCGTTGAGACGGGCATCGAGGCCGAAGCCGTCCATATGTCCATGCGCCATTTTGTCGGTCAGGACGGCCTCGATCGCCGCCAGAACTTCGCTTTCGGTCATGATGCGGCTCCCGCAATCGGTTTGTTGAATTCGCCTGCCAGATGACGGGCCGCGACATCGCGGCGGCTGATTTTGCCGTTCGCCTGGCGCGGAACTGCATCGATCTGCAGGATTTCCATCGGCAACTGGTGAGATGCGAGGTGTCGGCTGCACCATTCGCGCACGGCCTGCGGCGCCACCGGCGCCTCGGCGCTAAAGAGCAGCGCCACGCGCTCGCCGGCAAAACGATCGGCCTTGCGGAAGGCCACGGCGTCGGTGACCGCCGGCATCGCCATGACGGCATCCTCCACGTCTTTCGGATAGACGTTGAGGCCGGAGACGTTGATCATGTCGTCCAGGCGGGAAACGAAGACCAGCATGCCGTCGGCGCGCCGGTAGCCGAGGTCACGCGTGTGGATCGGCGCGCCGTCGCCGTTGCTAACGACGATCTCACCCGCGTCCTCGGCGGTGTTGCCGGTGGCGGCGATCAGATGCGGCAGGACGAAGCCCATGTCACCGGCGGAAGTCACATCCGGATTGATGGCGATGCAGCCGGATTCCGAGCAGCCATATTGCTGGAACATGAACCGGCTCTTGGCGCGAATGTCGGCAAACCACGGATCGGGAAGCAGCGTGCCCGACGTCATCGTTGCGTGGATCTGTTCGCCCGCGGGCGTCAGCCGCGCCAGCGTGTGCAGGATCGCCGGCGAGGAATAGAGCAGCGGCCGTTCGATCTCGCGCAGCACCTTCAGGAGATATTTCGGGTTCGCGGTGTTGACGATGACCGGCGTCTGCCCACGCTTCAGCGCCACCAGGATGCCGCAGATCAGCCCGTAGGAATGGGTGGTCGGGCAGGCGACGACCGGCGTCATGTCCTCCGGTTCGCGGAAGGTGGCGACATAGCTTTCGATCTCGGCATCGATTTCCGTCCAGTTGCGCGCCACGCATTTCGGCGCGCCCGTCGTTCCGGAGCTCATCTGCAACAGCGTGCCCTCAGCCGAAAGCAGGTCGGATGGTTCGAGAACTTCGGCCGTCAGGCTGTTGTAGAACAGCCGGTCGCAGCCGGCGCCGATCGCGAGCTTGCGCGCGGCCGGATAGGGTGTGCCCGGATGGATCGGCAGCACGCTCGCGCCCGCCTTGCGGATGGCAAAGAACAGAGCCAGCCAATCGACCGTCTCCGAGAAGCAGACGGCGTAGCGGCCGGTGTCCTGTGCGCCAAGGCCGATCTCGGCTGCGAGTTCGGCCGATCTGGCGCTGAAATAGGCCTCGTCATAGAGCCTGTCGTCAATACGGATCATGGCTTTCTCCTTCGTTGAAGCATCCTTGCGGCCAAGGCGTTTGCCACCTCGTGGTGGTATTCCGGCTTGAGCGCGAGCAGCTTCCTCGTCATCAGGGATTCGGTCAGGATGCGGGGCTGGTCGCAGCCGAGCTGCGCCAGCCGCTCCGTCGCGCCGTGCTCCGCCTCGTAGGCGGCAAGCACGGTTTGAACGCGCTGCCAGAAGAGCGTTTCCGGCAGGTTGTAGCAGTGGTCGAGAAGGTGGGAGATCTCACTCAAATTGTAGACGAGCAGCGTGTCCATCACCAATTCGCGCAGCGAATCCAGGTTGTCCGTCCAATAGAACTGGTCGGGCTCCGCCTCCCGGTAGATCGGCTCGAGCGACAGGAAATCCGGCGCCTTTTCCGGCGCGCGCAGAAAGCCCGGCGAAAACTCGATGCTCTCGTGAAAATCGCGCAGGATCAGCCGGGCCGGCCAGCCATCGCGATGGACGAGCAGCATGTTCTGCCCGTGCGCTTCTACCGCAAGCCCATGGTGCACCAGCAGGTGCCAGACAGGCAGGACCGCGACTTCAATCAGGCGGTTGATCCAGGGCATCAAGCCGAAGCGCTGGATCCAGTCGTCGGCGAAGGCACGCCCGTCCGCTTCGACCATCATCAGCGCGTTGAAGGGAATGACGGCCTCGCCGGAGCCAAGCGTCGCTTCCGCGTTCTCGCGCCAGATGGCTGCGACCTGTCCGGCCAAAGGGCCGTCGCTGTCGGCTATGATGCCGGCATATTCCTGCAGGACGGTGAGCGGATAGCGGTCGCGAAAGGCCGGATCTCCGGCAACCATCTCGGCGATCCAGCGCGAGATCACCGGCGCCGTGCAGACCGAATGCGGCTCAAGGGTACGGCGCGACGAGGTGTTGACGATGTTGAGCGGCAGCTTGACGCTCGCGGCCAACGGTCGGTCCCGGTTCAACAGGGATCGGACCGACTGCGTCGCCGTGTATCCGTCCCCCGCCGGGCCGAGGCAAAGGGCTTCGCCCGCGGCGATCCAGCCAGAAAGCTGTCTCTCACGGAGTTCGCGCCATTGCCAGGGATGCAGCGGTACGAGACCGAACGCATCAGGCGAAAGACCGCGCTCCTGCCGCTTCGCCCGGAGTTCGGACCAGGTTTCCTCCCCCAGTTCCGCTTCCCAGAAAGCATCCTCGTCACCGGGGATCGCGCAGCGAAGATGCTTGCGCGCCACCAGAAGCCAGACGAGCTGGAACGCTCCTCCCATTTCGGGCCCATAGGCTGCATGGTCGGCGACGGAAAAGCCGGTACGCGCCTTGTAGCAGGGATGATAGGGATGGCCCTCCTCAAGCGCTCCCTCCAACTCCGCAAATGACAAAGCGCGGCGCAGCCGCGCCGGTACCTGACGCTCGTTCCAGGCGCTGAAGGCGATCGTCTGCGTGAGTTCGTTGAGCAGCTTTCCGCGCGTCGGTCCGCTGCCCGGCAGGACGGATACCAGCTGCGCCAGCGGCGGCACGACCCAGCCGTCCGCATCATCGCGCATCTCTACCGATCCGGCAGCCAGACGGAGCCGGCCAAAGGGGCCGATGGCGCCGTGGCAGCGGAACTGCCGGCCGCCGATCGACCAGTGGAAGGTGGTGACATCCCCATCCGTGTGCTCGCTGGCCTCAACGATACCTTCGAACAGCAGCGCGGCAACGAGCTGGCGAAGCACCCGCTCGTCCGGGCGGCCCTTGAGATCAAGAGGCAATGGCATGGTCGGTCCTCGGCGCAGTCAGAACAGCCGGCGCCCTCAGCGGGTTCGGCACGGGGCGATAAAGGGACGGCGCGTTGCTGGATTGCAGTTCGTCGACGTCGTAGAGACGCGTCGTCAGGTTGGCCTTGGAGACGATCGTCGGCATGTCGAGCACGTGACGGGCAAAGTCACGCCCGGCGCCACTCATTCGGGTGGCATAGCGCTCGAGATGCGCGCGCAGTTCGCGCAGGAGCAGGCTCTCGTCGCAGAGCCCGTCATGGCCCATGCGGCTGATCACCGAGAAGACCTGATTGACGATCAGGTAATAGGCGAAGCGATCCCGAATTTCGCTCTCGGCAAAATAGAGGGACGCGATCGTTTGCGTCTCGGGCACATGGCCGGCAATCAGGCTGCGGTACCGCTCCGAGAGATAGAAGCCCTGATTGTCCCGATAGTAGCTGACGGACGGATAGCCGGTGCCGACGTCCAGCAGGCTGTTTTGCTGGTGGGCTTCGAGCGCTATACCGTAGTCGTCATAGAGGCGGATCAGCGGCTCGACGGCGCAATCGAGATACCGGCGAAACCAGAGGTGCGTCGCATCGAGCAGGCTCTCGCCCGTGCGGGCGGCGACCGTCCGAACCAGCCGTTCGAGGCGCGAAACCAGCCCCGGTAGCGGATCGGCCGTCAGGGCCGCGACGGTGACGACGCCCCGCCCGCCGCCGTCCGCAAATGGGTTCTCCCGCAGGATGACTTCAAAGCCGCTCTCGCTGCGTCCCGGCAGCTCGAGCGTGATATAGGCGGGGTCTTGAATGATGCGGAAGTTTCGCGAGCGTTCGGCAAAACCGATCCGGTCAATCAGCTTCGCCATTGCGACACCCGCTTCGAGCTCCTGACGACGATTGAGACGCACGGAGTTGGTGATGCGCACGGGCAGGGAAAATTTAAGCATCCAGCCGGCATCGGCGCCGTAAACCGTGCGCACCGACGAGGTCGCGGTAAAGGCCGGGCCGGCGGGGCCGAGATGCCGCAGCCGCCCCTCCCCCAGCATGCCGCGGATATCGGGATCAAGCAGCAGGGCTTCAGCCTGAAGCGGATGCATTGGCAACAGATAATCGTCGTCGCCGAGCGCGATCCCGTTGGCATCCGGCCCGACGAGGGACCGCACGATCTCGGGCGCTGCAACCGCGCGCGCGCAATCGTGCCTGATATCGCCGCGTTTTGCCGCGAAGTAGTGCAGTTTGAACTGGCCGCCCAGTTCCGGCGCGTAGCTTTCCTGCTGCCAATAGGTCATGCCCTGGCGGCTCTTCGGCGTCGGGTGCTGCCAATGGCCAAAGACGAGTGACTGCTCCGCTTCGATGAAATGGTCGCCGTCCGCCGGCTCCGGCGCGGCCCTGTCGATGTAGAGCGCCGTCTGCTGGTAGCTTTCGAGCACGCGCATCAAGAGTTCGAGCTCGAAGCCGCGCAAAACGTCGGCCTTGGCCTCGTCGACCTGGCGGTAGCATTCGTGCACCAGGATATGGAGGGCCGATATCAGTTCAATCTGGCGCCAGGTGGCGTCGGACACGCCCCTGCCCCAGACCCTGCCGAAATGGTGTGGGCCGCAGAGCGACGGCGACGTCACCTCGGCGCGCAGGATCATCTGCTGCCTGGGAAGAGACCATTCCACGCAATCGACGGCGCCGCCTGCGGCGCGATGCATGGCCCGGATGCCCGGATTGACTTCGCGCAGGTAGCAGTTTGCGAAGCTTTGAAAGGTGGCGATTTCTGCGATTTGCCTAGACGATTGCATCCTGATCCTCGGCACGCGACACGCATAGCCGCGCAATTGCGTTGGGCGCTTTCGACCAACACATTGAATTTTCTTGTCGGAACTAGCTTGCGAGCGGTTCGCTTAGCCGGCGGGCTGCCAGGCAAGCGGATCGGGCTCTTCCCGGAACGCGAAGCGCAGAAGATGGCTTTCGATCACCGATTTCGTGTCCGCAAGGTTGGCGTCATCGGGTGAGCGGGCGCGGATGCTCAAGCCTTCTGATGTGGCATGGAGGTAGCCGGTGCCGCAGGAAAACCTGAGCTCGGCGCGCGGGCCCTCCTGTTCGACGTCGACCTTGTGGGCGAAATGCTTGCAGAGCTGCGTCAGGTATTTCTGGCCGTCTTCCGTCGCAAAATGGGTGGTGGCTTCTTGCATCTGGAACTCCTGTTTCGGCTTTCGCTTGCGTGGGCGGCGCTTGGGTGGCCGCCTCCGCTTGTTGAGGCAACGGCCACCTGGAGGCGGCGGCCGTTGCGGTCGCGGACGCCCTAGAAAGTCGCCTTGGCGGTCAGGATGAAGGAACGGCCCGGCTCGTAGAGCGGCGTCACCGTTCCGAACTCCTGACCGTAGGTCGCCCGGTCCGAATAGGTTTCGTCGAAAATGTTCTTCAGTTCGGCGCGCAGCAACAGGTTCGGTCGCTCCGGCGGCACGTATTCGACAAAGGCGTTGAAGACCTGGTAGCCCTCGAAGGGCTTGCTGCCGTCGGCAACGTCGTCGTAGTCGAGCGCAATTTCCGCGTCGGCCCCGAAAGTGACGCCCCAGTCCGTCAGCGTGTGGACCGCTTGCAGCGTGATGATCTGGCCGGCCGGCGCGGCCAGATAGGTGCCGAGATCAGAATCGGCAGGCTTGCCGTCGATCTCGACGTCGATATTGGCGTATTTCACCTTGAAAAAGCCATCGCCCCAGCTGTAGCCGGCGCCGATCTCGAAGCCGCGCGAGCGGACGTCATGCGCTTCGATCCCGCGCGTGACCGCATAACGCGGCGTGCGCGCGTCATCGATATCGGTCTGGAAGACGCTGCCCTCGACGGTAAAGTCGTTGTAGTTCGCCTCCAGGCCCAGGATATAGTTGTCCGCCGTCACCGGCTTCGGACCGCTGCCATAGTTCCAGTTGGGATTCATGATGAAGTTTTCGGCGAGCGGAATGCCTGCCCAGACGTGCGAATAGCCCGCCTTGGCGGTCAGCAGGTCCTCGATGAGGTCGTACTCGCCCGAGACGTTGCCGCTGAGGCCCGAATTGTTCCACTCTTCTCCCGTCGTCCCGGTAAACTGCTGCGTGTCGCCGCGCGCACCGAAGGAGAGCCGCGTTCTCTCCCAGGGCTCGAGCCGGGCCTGGGCATAGATGCCGACATTGCGCGCCTTCTCGGTGCTGGCATCGAACATGTCGTCGAGGTCAGCCTTGTCGTCATAAAAGTCAACGCCGGCAATGACGCTACCCATGTCGAACGAGAACTTGTTCTCGAACTTGCCGTTGAAGCTGCTCGTGGTGCCGGTGGCGGGATAGGGCGGAATGTTGAGGCGCGGCGGCAGGATGATCGGAATTTCGACCTCCGTCCTGGAGTAGGCGAGCATCAGCGTTGGATCCCACCAGCCCTCCGGCGTGCTGTCGGTATAGGTAAACACCGTGTTCTGCCGGTCGAGCATGTAGTCGCGCACGCGCGGCTCCCATGGTGGGCGTCCGTCGATAAAGCCGATATTAGCGCGAAACGGACGCGGCGCGTCGTCGCGAATGCGGTCGTGGCTGATCTCGAAACGGTCGCCGCTGTCGAACTCGTAGGCAAGCTTGCCAAGCCCGCTCAACACGTCTGTCGAGGTGCCTTCCACGTCCTGCCCGTTGCCGGCGGTGAAATCGTTGCCGTTGCCGAAATTGAAGTAGCCGAGAAACTCGAGCCCGTCGCGCATGCCGTATGCGGAGATCCCGGTCGTCACCGTGTCGCTGTTGAAATTGTAGCTCGACGTGACAAAGCCGCCGAAGCCGTCGCCATCGAGCAGATCGCGCGCGTCGATCGTCTCGTAAGCAATCGCGCCGGCAAGCGCCCCGGGACCGGCATCGGCCGGCGCAACGCCGGCATCGACGTTGACGGCCTTCAGCAGGCCGGGGTCAATGAGGTTGGTGCCGTTGTGGTGGAAGACCTTGTTGTTCTGTCGGCCGCCGTCCATCGTCACGGCGAGGCTGGTTTCCTCGATGCCGTGGACGTAGACCTTCTGCGACATCGGCAACGAGCTGCCGACCGAAATGCCGGGCTCGCCGGAAAACACGTCGGCAATGTTGGCGGGGTTCTTGCGCTTCAGGTCTTCCGACGAGATGACGATCTCGCCGGCGCCGAGCGGCCCGGCACCGAAGGCCGAAATCGGATCGAGCACCGTTGCTCCGTCCGCAGCGACAGCAGCGCTGCTACCCGCCGACACGGCCGAGCCGACCAGCGCGGTGCCGCCCGATATCCTGTAGGAAATGCCGGTGCCCGACAAAAGCCGGGCAAGCGCCTGGTCCGCCGTCATCGTTCCGCTGACCGTCGCCGAGCGAAGCCCCTGCGAGGTGGAAGCCGCCAGGGTCACCTGCAGGCCGGACTGCCGCCCGAAGGCGTTGAGCGCGGTGGAAAGCGGCTGCGACGGGATGTCGAAGCTGCGGGCGTTGCTGACGCGCGACGTGGTCTGCTGGGCGGAGGCCGTGGAAACGGGCATCAGCGCGAGGGAGGAAAACGCGGCGATCGCCGTCGTCGTCAGCAGGCGCCGTCTTTCACGGCGACGTCCCGTATCGAATTTCAGATGCCCCTTGCGGCATTTCGGCGAACGCATTTTACCCCCGTCTCGGCATTCCACGCGGCCTTGCGGGCGCGCGTTTCCAACCAAAGACGACCGGCCCCGGATTTTTTTTCACCGGCGCGCGATTTTTTCCTGATTTTTTTACTCCAATTAAAACCGCGTCAGGATGCGGCCATAGGGGGTCACCTCGCGTACCTTGCCGCCGAAAGGCTGCACCAGCGCCTGGAGCGCCCGATCCGGATCCTTCAGATCGTAGACGCCGGTTACACGCCGCCCTGCCAGATCCGGCTGCGGAATGGAAATCCAGGCGGAATGGTAGCGCTGCAGCCGCTCGGCGGCAGCGGCGACCGTGACATCATTGACGAACATCCTGCCGCTTCGCCAGGCGCCGATATCATCCGCCGCGATCGCGCTTCGCAAGACTGCGCCGGTCGCATGGCTCACCGTCGCCATTTCTCCCGGGGCCAGTTCGAAATTCTGCTTGTGCGCGTTTGCACTATAGGAGACGGCCACCGTGCCGTGCGCCAGCTCGACGGTCGTCTCCGTGCTCGCCAGCTGCACATCAAACGCAGTCCCCAGCACGGACACCTCGACGCCACCCGCCTCAACGACAAAGGGACGCGAGGGATCGCGGGCGACGTTGAAATAGGCTTCGCCCTTCAGCAGCCTGACATGGCGGGTGCCGGCGCTGATGTCGGTGGCGATGGCGCTGCCGCCGCCCATTTCGATGATCGTCCCGTCCGCAAGCGTAATCGTCCTGTTTTGCGCCGTCTCGGTCACGTGATCGGCCTGCCACCACACGAGAAGCGACGGCAGGGAGACGAAGAGGACGAGGCAGGCAGCAAGCGCCAGCGCCACGCCGGCGACCAAGCCGCCCGTTCCCATCCGGCGACGTTGGCGGACCGGTGGCTCGACGAAAACGGACGGCCTTGCCCCACGCCATAGATGCTCGTGCACCGGCGGCACCTCACCGAGCAGCTGCCAGGTCCGCAACGCCGTATGCCAGGCTTGGCCATGCAATTCCGACTGGCCCAGCCAGGCGCGGAACCGGGCTTGCGTGTCGCGACAGTTCGGGCGCGCCTTCAACTCGAGGAACCAATCCATGGCCTCTTCGAGCAGCGCCTCCGATATGTGGTTGTCCTTGGTCAAAGCCCTGCCTGCCGCTTGGATGTTCGACGCCCTAGCACTTTGTTTCTGTAGCCCCCAACCCCGTCAAGCGGCGTCACCGGGAAGCGGGACGCTTCCGTGATACTTTCGCTCTGTCATAAAGACGACCAGCACCCGATTTTTTTTCACACGGGGACCCCTGAAATTCTAGGAGGCCCCACCCGCAAGCGTTGTCGCAACCCGCATCATGGCGGCGCGCACGTGGCGGTGCGCCGTCGCGACGGAGATGTCGAGATGGGCGGCGATCTCTTCGAGGGTGTAGCCGCCGAAACGGTGCATCTCGAGCGCGACCCGCACTTCCTCGGGAAGGTCTTCGAGAATGCCGGAGATGCGTCTGATTTCGTCGCTGACGAGAATGATGTCCTCGGGCGTCGGCACCTCGATCGGCATCGACCAGAACGGCGGCTCGCTCTGCTCTTCCCGCGCTTCGATCTTGCGGCGCTTCAAGAGGTCGAGGGACAGGTTGCGGACGATCTTGTAGAGATACGCGAGCGAAAGCCCGGACGGTCCGGCAGAAGGCGGATTGCCGGTGTTTGCCGGCGCAAATCGAATGAAGGCCTCCTGCACGATATCTTCGGCCGTTTCCCGCGATCCGACGATCCGCGTGGCATAGGCGACCAGGGCAGTACGGTTGGCGAAATAGACCTGATGGCGCGTATCGATGTCGACCACTGTGTCTGATCCGATCATATAATTTCGATTTGGCGCGGCGTGCGCACCCCTGCCGAGAGGCGATCTATGGCCAAGGGACCAATCGAGCGCCGTGTCTCTTAGCACGCAGAAATAAACTTGTCTGTAATACTCATGTTAAAATTTCAAGGCTGGCGAATGCGGGGTGTGAGCGGGCGCGCGGGGGCCGCCGGAACGCAGTTCCCGGACCAGATCGATCAGGGCACGCAATTTCGCCGGTACGTGCCGGCGGCCAGGAAAATAGAGACATAGCCCATCGTAGGGCGGCGTCCACTCTTCCAGCACCGGAACCAGACGCCCGGCCTCGACGTCGTCGCGGACGTGATGATCGGAGAGATAGGCCAGTCCCACCCCGCCGAGAGCCGCCTGAAGCATGAGTTCGCTGTCGTCGAGGATGAGCGGTCCCGGCGCATCGATTTCGACGCTTTCCCCGCGCCGGGAAAACTCCCAGTGATAGATCCTGCCGCTTGCCATGCGCGCCCGGATGCAGGCGTGCTGCCTCAGATCGCCCGGCAGCAGCGGCACCGCTCTTTCGCGAAAATAGTCCGGCGAACCCACGACGATCATGCGCGACTGAGGCACGACCGGAACGGCGACCATATCCGGAGGAACCGCCTCGGCGAGACGAAACCCGGCGTCGAAACCGAGCGCTACGATATCCACCAGCGCATTGTCGGTCGCAACCTCCAGCGCCATCTCTGGATATCGCCTCAGATACTCGATCAGTAGCGGCCGCAAAACCATCTTCGCCGCTCCCGGGGAGGTGTTGAGCCGCAGCATGCCGCTCGGTCGTGCCTGAGACTCCGTCGCCCGCTCGACGGCGCCGTCGATGGCGGCAAGAGCCGGCAGGATCTCGGCAACGAAAGCCTCGCCTGCCGTCGTCAGCGCCACCGATCGCGTCGTGCGGTTGAACAGGCGCACATTGAGGCGCGCCTCCAGCGCCAGGACCGCATGGCTCAACGACGAGGACGAAACCCCGAGTTCCCGGGCAGCGGCCCGAAAGCCGCCGAGCCGCGCGATTGCCGCCACCGCCTCCAGTTCGGACAGGCTCGCCTTCATTGCGCTATTTTCCTCATCAGAGTGTCTGTGATTGATGATCTTATCCTGACGATCGTTCCGATGCATATCCTTTTCATCGCAACAGGAAATCGGACGATGAAGATCATTGAGCAGATATATGTCGATGGCGCTTTCGTTGCGCCTCACGGCGACGAGCGCTTCGCGCTTTTCAATCCCGCCACGGAGGAAGAGATCGGCGAGGTCCGGCTGGGCGACAATCGGGATGCGCACGCGGCCATTGCTGCCGCGAAACGGGCCTTCCCGGCCATGCGGCAAACGACACCGGCCGAACGCATCGCCATGCTGCAAACGCTGGCGAAGGCTGTCGCCGCCAACGCCGATGCGCTTCGTGCGGCCATGACCATCGAATACGGCGCGCCGCAGTCGTTCCTCGCATTCTCCGTGCCGCACGCCGCGAACGTGTTCGACGTCGCGGCAAGGACCGTGGCCGACTACGCCTTTACCCGTCGTATCGGCAATGCGGAGGTGGTGATGGAACCCGTGGGCGTGGCCGCGGCAATCACACCCTGGAACAGCAACATCGGCTTCATCTGCACCAAACTCGCCACGGCGATCGCGGCCGGCACGACCATCGTGATCAAGCCGTCGGAGATGAGCGCTATCCAGACCCAGGTGCTGCTCGAAGTCTTGCACGAAGCGCGACTGCCCGATGGCGTCCTCAATGTCGTCAACGGCTACGGCCACGTGGTCGGCGCGGAACTCAGCCGGCATCCCGACATCGCCAAGATCACCTTCACTGGCTCCACCACGACCGGTCGGGAGATCCTGCGCAATGCAGCGGAAAGCTTCAAGCGCGTGACGCTCGAACTGGGCGGAAAAGGGCCGCAGATCCTGCTCGATGACGCGGACCTCGACCGGGCGATCCCGCATGTTCTGGCATCGGCCTTCCGCAACAGCGGGCAGGCCTGCATCGCCGGAACCCGGCTTCTTGTTCCGAAGCGAAGACATACGGAGGTGATATCGCGCCTTGCGCACGCCGTTTCCGCTCTGCGACCCGGACCTTCGAGCGATCCGGCCTCCGACATCGGCCCGATGGTGAGCGCCCGGCAGTGGGAGCGTGTCCAGGCCTATATCCGCCTGGGGCAGGAAGAGGGTGCGACGCTTCTTGTCGGCGGCGAAGGCCGGCCGGAAGGGCTGCAACGGGGATGGTTCGTCCGCCCGACCGTCTTTTCCGGTGTGACCAACGACATGCGGATTGCGCGCGAGGAAGTCTTCGGCCCCGTGCTCAGCGTTCTTTCCTACGAAACGGAAGCGGAAGCGATCGCGATTGCCAACGACACGGAATACGGATTGCAGTCCTACGTTCTTGGCACCGACGCCGAACGTATGCGCAGCATCGCCCGACAATTGGAGGCGGGGCGCGTGGTGATCAACGAAACCCCGGCCGACGCTCAAGCGCCCTTCGGCGGGTTCAAGCAATCCGGCATCGGCCGCGAATTCGGTCCCTTCGGCCTCGACGCCTTCCTCGAACCGAAGGCGATCATCGGGTGATGCCTCGCCCGGACGGCTCGACCCGACGGGTCGTCCGGGCGAGGGTCAACCCCACGCTCGGCAAGGCCAAAAAGATCGCGGCCCCCTTTCGAAGGCCGCCGCGTTTCTCGTCACGGTCGGATGAGCCCGGGCGTTATGCCGGCAGTTGCTCTTCCTTGGTCTTGACCAGGCTCCAGACAACACCCGAAGCGATGATCGCGAAGGTGACACCGAGCGACAGGGCCGCGGGGAACTTCTCTAGCCCCAGGAGATCGGCGACGAAGATCTTCGAACCGATGAAGATCAGGACGACGGCCAGCGCCGGCTTCAGGTAGCGGAAGCGATGGATCATGGCAGCGAGCGCGAAGTAGAGGGCGCGCAGGCCGAGGATAGCGAAGATGTTCGAGGTGTAGACGATGAACGGGTCCGTGGTGATCGCGAAGATCGCGGGAACCGAGTCGACGGCGAAGATCACGTCGGCCACCTCGACCATGACGAGCGCCATGAAAAGAGGCGTGATGAACCAGGTCATCTTGCCGGTCTTCGGGTTGACGAGCTTCACGAAGAAGCGCTCGCCGTGATGTTCCTCGGTGACGTTGAAACGGCTGCGCATGAAGCGCACGAGCGCGTTGTCCGAAACGTTGGGCTCGGCCTCCTTCATCACCAGCATTTTGATGCCGGTAAAGACCAGGAACGCAGCGAAAATATAGAGAACCCAGGAGAATTCGGCGACGAGCGTCGCGCCGACGCCGATCATGATCGCGCGCAGCACGATAACGCCAAGGATACCCCAGAAGAGCACGCGGTGCTGGTAGATGCGCGGGACGGCGAAGAAGGAGAAGATGAGGGCGATGACGAAGACGTTGTCGAGCGCCAGGGTCTTTTCGACGACGAAGCCGGTCATATAGGCAAGGCCGGACTCGGCACCGAGATACCACCAGACGAAGCCGCCGAAGCTCAGGCCGAGGGCGATATAGAAGGCGGAAAGCTTGACGCTTTCGGCAACGTTGATCTCCTTGTTCTCCTTATGGAGAATACCAAGGTCGAACGACAGGATAGCGATCACGAGGGCGAAAAAGCTCGCCCACAGCCACAGTGGCGTTCCCAGCCACACTACAGACATGAAGGAAAAGTCCACAGACGGGTCCCCAATCGGCACATGTTGTCGGAATAAGGTCCGACATCGCAAGAGTGCCGAAGCTCTCGCCAGAGGGGCCCGGACCAGCGGGTTAGGCGGCAGATAGGAGCTCGGTTTTCCGGTATCAAGGGAGGCCCATGATTTTTTTCAAGAACTCGGCCGCGCTTGCTGGCAGCCGAGCCCTGGTGGTCAAAATCGATCCCGGCAAACTCTGAGGTTGAACCGTGACGGTAGAGAATCCGACTGAAGTACCCGCGTTCGCCTGGCGCGGCGCATTTGAAAACAAGGAACTGAATACCCTGCACGCCGAATGCTTCGAGCACGCCTTGACCGATGACGACTGGTGGAGCCAGGTCAACCGCTTCAGCCTCGGCTGGGTCACCATGCGGATCTCGGGCGCACTGACAGGCTTCGTTAATGTCGCCTGGGACGGTGGCGTGCATGCTTTCCTGCTCGATACGATGGTGACGCTACCGTTGAGGCGTAAGGGTTACGCCACGCTGCTCGTCGAAGAGGCCGTAACGCACGCCAAGGCCTCGGGCTGCGAATGGCTGCATGTAGACTTCGACCCGCATCTGCGCGAATTCTACGTCGACCGGTGCGGTTTCGTGCCGACGGATGCCGGTCTCATCCAACTTCGATAAAAAAATTCTCCAGCGTCTGGCCTTTGAGCATGGTCGTCCTCGCAGCCAAGTCGATGTGGTGGCTTGATAAACTTCCTATATAAGCGAACACGACGTTCGAGGTTTCCGCCAAGACAAGGACAGATTTGATGACCGAAAAATCCCCCGCTGACAATTTCCCCGCCGGCTATGACGTTCCCAAGGTCTGGACCTGGGACAAGGGCAATGGCGGCGCGTTTGCCAGCATTAACCGTCCGACCGCCGGCGCGACGCGCGATCAGGATCTGCCCGTCGGCAAGCATCCGTTGCAGCTTTACTCGCTGGCGACGCCGAACGGCGTGAAAGTCACGATCATGCTCGAAGAGCTGCTGGCGGCCGGCCATAAGGACGCCGAATACGATGCCTGGCCGATCCGGATCGGAGACGGCGACCAGTTCGGTTCTGGCTTCGTCGACGTCAACCCGAACTCCAAGATCCCGGCGCTGATGGACCATGCGCCCAAGGGCGGCGGCGCGCCGGTGCGCGTGTTCGAATCGGCCTCGATCCTCACCTATCTCGCCGAGAAATTCGGCGCCTTCTTGCCGAGCGAGCTTCGCGCCCGCACAGAGACCTTGAACTGGCTGTTCTGGCAGATGGGCTCGGCACCGTTCCTCGGCGGCGGCTTCGGCCATTTCTATGCCTATGCGCCGATGAAGATCAAATACGCCATCGACCGCTACGCGATGGAGGTGAAGCGCCAGCTCGACGTGCTCGATCGCCATCTCGCGGAGAACCGCTTCCTCGCCGGCTCGGAATACACCATTGCCGACATGGCCACCTGGCCCTGGTATGGCAATCTGGCGCTCGGGCAGGTATATGGCGATGCCGGTACTTTCCTCGAGGTTCAGAGCTACGAGCACGTCCAGCGCTGGACGGCCGAGATCGCCGCCCGGCCGGCCGTCAAGCGTGGCCGCATGGTCAACCGCTTGAGCGGCAACCCGTCCGAACAATTGCATGAGCGTCACGACGCTTCCGACTTCGATACGAAGACTGAGGACAAGATCGTCGAGAAGCAGACCGCCTAAGGAGAATAGAATGGCCAAGCTGGCTGATATGACGAAACACCGGGGTTTTCCCTACGCCATGCCGGGCACGGGCATCCAGTTCGTCATCCGTCGGGCCAACCCCAAGGGAGCAACGCCGATCAAGGCGTTGCCCCGCCATGCCCGGCCCGGCTCGGGGGCGCACCGCATCGATGCGGCCTTCCTCCACGCCCTCTGGCATCATTTCGGCGCGGAACCATTCGAGCGCGGCAATCTCGATGCCGCCCGGCTGAACCTCCTGTTCGGACGCGAGGTGCTGCCGGTCGACAAGGATTTCGATCCCGTGTCCTACGAAGCATTGCTCGTCATCAACGAGAAGGTTGCCCGGCAAAGCTTCCCGGAATCGTTCGTCGACGTATTCGAGGTGTGATGTCGGCGGCGGCTGGCCGCTCCAACTGTTTGAGGTGGCGCACCGCCTGCCGGTGCGCCACCTCACTTTCTTAAATCACGCGCGGAGTGCGCCCGTCATCCGCAACACATCCTCGAGCGGGACGAGGCCCTTCATCGCACCGCTGCCGGTAACAGGCTCGCCATCCTCGATCGCCACTGCGAAGCGGAAGGCCGGATCGGCCTCGATGCGCTGGCGCAGCGCATGGATGCGCGGATAGTTGCGCGCATAGTCCTTCGGATCGATCGCCTCATGGAAATCGACCCAGCGGGCCACGCCGGCAAAGACCGCATCGGCAAGCGTCGGCCGGTCGCCGATGAGGTAATCGCTGTCGCCCATCATCGCTTCGAGCTGCTTGTGACGCTTGGCGACGAATTCGCGGCCGAAGGCGCGCAAGGTTTCGCGGTATTCCTCCGTGGCGCCTTCGGATTCCAGCGCCACCCACATCGAGAAGAACGCGCCGGTAAAGCCGGTGTTGAGGAAGGCGATGAACTGGTGCATGCGGTCCGCCTCGAAAGTGCCCGGGGCGAAGCTGATGCGACGCTCCTGATCGCGCCCCTCCAGCCATAAGGCGATCGCCATGGTCTCGGTCAGCACGTCGCCCTTGTCGGTCACGAGAGCGGGCGTTTCGACCCGACCGTTGAAGCGCTCATAGGCGTCGGTGCGCATTTCCCCGAGCATGTCGACGCGGGTGAGGCGATAGGGCTGGCCGAGCCATTCCAAGGCGGTGACCAGGCCGGCGGAACTTCCGAGTGGAAAGCCTGAGGTGAAGATCGGTTCAGAGACACTGTGCATGATGTCGTTTCTCCATTGTTGATGTCATGGATATATCGACGTGGACGGCGCCTCTGTAGTCGGCCTAAATTGGACTTATCGTCTGCATATGTGGACGATCGAGATTGAAGGATCTCGGCGAACGATGCCTGATTTTCGCCGAACGCCATTGGGGCGTTCGGCAATGTATCGGATCGGTCTCTGACAGGCCCCCGCCGCTAGGCGGAGCGAGCCGGAGACGGATAGAGGCCGCCTTCGTCGGCATCGACGGTGATCGACAAGGTTACATGCCGCGGCCGCGTCAGCGCGAACAGCACTGCCTCGGCGATGTCCCGGTTCGTCGCCGCCTCGCCCTTCCGTCGACTGCCGGCCGCCTCCCATGCGCCATCAAGCGGCGAGATGTCCTCAATGTATGGCGGGTGGACGACGATCGAACGGACGGGGGTACCTGCAAGCTTCTGGCGCAGGCCATCGGCCAGGGCGGCCTGCGCCCGCTTGGCAGCATAAAAGGGCACGGACACGGTCTGGAGTGCGGCATTAGGCAGGCCGCTGATCGAGCCGATCGTGACGATATCCGGCCGGGGCGAGTGAGCGAACAAAGGCAGCAGCCCCTGGGTGAACAGGAAGGTCCCGGTAACCGCCGCGTTGACGACGCCGAGCACCGCGTCATCAGGATGATCCTCGTCACTGTCCTCGAGCCACATGGCGCCGTTGTTCACGAGGATATCGATGCGTCCGTTCTCGGCCTTGATGCCCTCGACTGCCGCAGCCACGCTTTTCGCATCCGCAAGATCGAGCGCAACGGTTTGTACCCGTCGCCCGAAAGCACGGACAATCGGTTCGGCCACGTCCGTGAGCGCGCTCTGGCTGCGCCCGCACAACACGAGAGCGCAGCCCGCTTCGGCCAATGCATAGGCCAGGGCCGCTCCGAGGCCGCGACCAGCACCTGTTACCACCGCAACAGTTCCATTCAGTTGTATCATCCGCATCCCCTAGGAGCGCGCGAAGAGAAGCCTCGCGCGCGTATCGAGGCTGCACAATTAGGTATCAGCGGTTGAATTTCCAACGGGAAAGCGCCGGATGCGACGACCCGGCGCACATGCCTTCGACGCGCGTTCCGTCGGGCAAAGGTAAGTGCGGGAAGATTTCAGGGTGGAGAAACGGGGGCACCGACCTATCTCGCAGAGCAGGTGGCGAAGGAAACGGCCCCTCCGGCTTCAAAACGAAAGGACGCGTCATGGCCAAGAATACGATCTGCCTCTGGTACGACAAGGAGGCCGAGACAGCCGCTCGCTTCTACGCCGAGATCTTTCCCGATAGCCGGGTCAGTGCCGTGCACCGCGCGCCCGGCGACTTTCCGTCGGGCAAGGCGGGAGACGTGCTGACGGTGGAGTTTACGGTCGCCGGAATTCCCTGCCTCGGCCTCAACGGCGGGCCGATGTTCAAGCACAACGAGGCCTTTTCGTTCCAGGTCGCCACCGACGACCAGGAGGAGACCGACCGCTACTGGAACGCCATTGTCGGCAATGGCGGACAGGAGAGCGCCTGCGGCTGGTGTAAGGACAAATGGGGCATTTCCTGGCAGATCACGCCAAGGGTCCTGACCGATGCCCTGGCGGCCGGCGGCGGCGAAGCAAAGCGCGCCTTCGAAGCGATGATGACCATGGGCAAGATCGACGTCGCTGCGATCGAGGCGGCGCGGCGCGGCTGAAGCCTCCGCTCCGACGGAACTTTCCGGCCCGAGACGGCTTACCCAATGGTGTGCGGGCAGTGTCAACCGGACGCGACAGGGATGGTGAACATGGCGGTTTTTCCGGTTTCCCGCCATGGCCAACGCAATGGCAGTCGAGCGCCCCACCTGTCCGGTTCGCCTCACGCTGTCGGCGACGCATCGCCGGCAGCACGATCGGGACAGACTTGCCGAACCTTTCCAAGTGCCCGGCTACGCGGGATCAGGCACTCAGGATATCGCGAAGCGCCTCGCCGACCCCAGTCGCCGACTGCGGGTTCTGGCCGGTGATCAGCCTGCCATCGACAACCACCTTCGATGTCCAGTCCGCGGCCGGATGGTGCGTCGCACCGCGCTCGACAAGCGTGCTTGCGAGCAGGAACGGGACCGTCTTGTCGAGGCCGACGGCGCGCTCTTCGGAATCGGTGAAGGCGCTGACGTTGCGGCCAGCAACCAGATAGCGGCCGTCGGAAAGCTTGACGTTTACGAGGGCTGCCGGTCCGTGGCAGACCGCCGCGACAGCACCGCCGGCCTCGAACACCGAACGCGTCACCCGGTCGACGGCGCGGCTTTGTGGCAGGTCCCACATGGCGCCATGACCGCCGGCGAAGAAAATGGCCGCGTAGCGGGCGGGATCGATATCATCGAGCCGAACCGTCGTGCGGATTGCGGCACGGAACCCTTCGTCGTTCCAGTAGCGGACATTGGTCCCGTCATTGAGGTCGAGCCCGTCGACCGGCGGCTCGCCGCCCTTGATCGAAGCAAACTCGACGGCAATGCCGGCCGCCTCGAGCACGGCAAGCGGGTGGGTGACCTCTCCAAGATAGAAGCCGGTGGGTTGGCCGCCCTCCCCCTTAGTGCCATGGCTGGTGAGCACAAAGAGCACAGGCTTTTTCGGAACGGATGTCGTCTCTGGCATCATTTTCTCCTGGTTGAAGCGAGCCTGACATTGCGGCTCTCAATTGATGCTGCTTATTTATTGCTTCCATCTGCGGCGATAAATGCGCCGCGCAGGAAATGATCTGGTCTTCAGAGGCAAAAATGCGTCGCTTCGATCACCTCGCCGATGTCGAGGCTTTCATCACCGTCATGGACAAGGGGTCGATGACCGCAGGAGCCGTCGCGCTGGCCACGACGCCTTCCGTGCTGAGCCGCGCCATCACCAGGCTCGAGACGAAACTCGGCACGCAGCTGGTGCGGCGGACGACGCGGCGCATCAGCCTCACCGACGCCGGGCGGGTCTACCTCGATCAGGTGCGAGCAGCCTTCGAGACAATCGATCAGGCCGAACGCGCCATTCAAGGCGACGGCGTTGTTGCCGGACGCGTTCGGCTCAGTGCGCCCACGACCTATGGCCATTTCCAGCTGCCGGAAAAGCTGACCCGCTTCGCGACGAGGCATCCATCCGTCACCGTCGAGCTGTCGATTGCCAACCGCAATGTCGATCTGGTCGCCGAGGGCTACGACCTTGCCATACGCCTCGGCCAGCTCCCCGACAGCGGCATGATCGGCAGAAGGCTCGAAGATGCGCCGTTGAGGCTGGTCGCCTCGCCCGATTACGTCGCGCGGCGTGGCATGCCGCGTTCTGTCGACGAGCTCGCAGCACATACCTGCCTGCCCTTCATCATGCCGAGCAGCGGGCGTCCGGCCCCATGGCTGTTGCGCGTCGCCGGAGCCGACCTCGACTGGATACCCCATGGCCCGATCCAGGTGGAGGACGACGTGCTCGGCACCGTCTCGTTGACGGAGGCAGGCCTCGGGATCTGCCAAACCTATGATTTCATCGCGCGCGACCGCCTGGCGCGCGGCAGCCTGGTCGAGCTTCTGCCGGAATTCGGTGGCCGGTCGCGCCCCTTCTCCCTCATTTATCCGCCGCACAGAAACCTACCGGCTGCGACCCGAGCATTGATCGACTGCCTCGTGGAGCAGGCCTGAGGGAAGCGCTCGTCAGTTCGCGCCGTGGCCGTGGTGCCACCGCGCGCAATCAGCGGATCCGCAGTATGACAATCAGCAGCGATTTTGCGCCCTATCTGTTTCGCTGGTCGCTTATGCCCGATGTTGGGCCGATCGTAGAAGCACGTGTCGCGGCGGCCAGGCGCCTGCTCGAGCAGGGGCAGGACGCCCCCAAGCAGGTCGCCGCCCGCTGCGGCTTTGCCGATGCCGATACGCTCCGGCGCGCCTTCATGCGCCATGTCGGCGTCACGCCGGCCGAATATCGCAAGCGCTTTGCCAGCCCGGCTCTGTCCGCGGATTGAGCCGGGCTGGCGCTATTCCCTACTCCGCCGCCTGCATCCTGCCCTCGGGCTTGCCCAGATAGGGCAGCACGAAAAGGTAAATGCCGGTCGGTAGCAGCACCGCCAACGGCGGCAGGGGCAGGTAGTAGACCCATTCGGGGAGCGTCATTACTGGCATGCCGGCAAAGATCGCGGCAACGGCCAGGGAGAAGAGCAGCGACGTCCAGCGATGGATTTTCCGGATCAGGGCGGTCATTCTGGCACCTTGGGTTTGAGCAACGGTCGTCAATGGCTGCGATCAGTCGAGTTTCGCGACGACGTCTTCCAGCTGGGTGAAGAAGCGTGGCCATCCGACCGTCGCGCCCTGGAAATAGGCCTTTTGGTCGGCTCTGAAGCCGCGCTGTTCCATGCGCAGGCTCGTGCCGCCCCTGGCGGGCGCGAGCGTCCAGGTGACGACACTGGTCAAGTCCTTGGTGTCCCAGCGATAGGCGAGCGAGCGGTTCGCCTCGATCGTCTGAACCTCGCAATCGACCTGGCCCCAATCGGCGGAAAGGGTAAAGCGACGGCCGACTTCGGGAATGAAATCGTTGCGCATCAGCCATTCGGCAATCAGATGCGGCTGCGTCAGCGCGCGCCAGATCTTCTCCGGCGGATAGGGAAAGTCGCGTTCGACGACGACAGAGCGGGTGGTTTCCGTTGTTTCGATCATTGGTCCATTCTCTTCAGGAGATCATCGAGATCGTCGAAGCGGTCCTGCCAGAAGCCGGCCATCTCCGTCGTCCAGTCAACCAGCGTCGCGAGCGCTTCGCGCCGGGCGCTGTAATAGGTGTAGCGGCCCTCATGCCGGTCGTGCACGAGCCCTGCAGCCTTCAGGATCTTGAGATGCTTGGACACGACCGGCTGCGAAACCCCGGCATCGGCCAACAAGCCGACGACCGTGGTATCCCCCTGGCGGCAAAGGTGTTCGAAGAGCCCACGGCGTGTGGGATCGGCGAGCGCCCGAAAAACCGCGTCCTGTAACTCAGTCATATCTCATACCCGTTTGGCTATGAAATAACGTATAGCCAAACGGGTATGCGTTTGTCAAATGCTTATGTTTCGTCGGCCCGCATCCCTTTCAAGTGCCTTAGCCGCTGCCGTACCGCCCCTCCGGCACCGCGAAAGGTTGCGCTTGTTGGCGAAATGCAGCGCCCCTATAGAAGAGGCATGATCGGTCAATGTCCGCCAATGGCGGTGAGGTAGTCTGATGGTTTCGCATATTCGTGCCGTTCCTCTCGAAAAGGCATACCGGCTGCTGAACCATGGCCCGACAGTCCTGGTTTCCGCCCGCCATGGCGGCGTTCAGGATGTGATGGCGGCAGCCTGGGCCTGCGCGCTCGATTACGATCCGCCCAAGCTGACGGTCGTGCTCGACAGCGCCACCCGTACCCGCAGCCTCGCGGAGGAAGCGGGCGTGTTCGTCATCCAGGTGCCGACCGCCGCCCAGGCGCTGCTGACCCATGCGGTGGGCACCACGAGCCTTCACGACGATCCCGACAAACTTCGCAACGCCGGCGTCAAACTGTTCGACATGCCGGACTATGATCTTCCGCTTGTTACCGGTTGCTCCGCCTGGCTCGCCTGCCGGCTGATCAGCGAGCCGTCGATCGAGAGCCGCTACGACCTGTTCATCGGCGAAGTCTTCGCGGCCTGGGCCGACGATCGCGTGTTTCGCGACGGGCATTGGATGTTCGAGACGGCCGATCCGGCCTTGCGCAGCCTGCACTATGTGGCGGGCGGGCATTTCTACGCCATCGGCGATGCGATCGACGTGTCCTCCCGATAGGCCGAAAGCGCCCACCAACGGTGGCGCGTCCGGATGGCGACACTCGGTTCCCCCCATGGAGAAGACCCGGCCGCGCTCTTTCGCACGACCGGGCCCGCCCCGGGAGGCTACGCACCTTAAAAAAACCGGCCAAAAGCCTGGCGGTGAAGCGAAGGCCGTGACGTTGCCTCAGCTCTTTCCGGACAGGGCGATCACCCGGTCGAGTGCTGCAGCGAAGCCCTTGAGCGAGACAGCGAACGCCACGTCCTTTTGGCTGTCGCTGGCGAACGCGCCGATCTTCAATGCCGTGCCGCTACGAAGCAGCGCAACCGTCGCTTCGGTGAAGGTCAAAGGCACGATGCAGCCGAGCGGCAAGCAGGTGCGGAAGCGGGTCGGCTTGCCGCCGGTCGCGTCGTCGACGCCAAGCGTCACGCCCTTGTCCAGATAAAGACCGAAGGGGAGCGCGAGGCTCCCCTCAAGCCCGGCTTCGGCCGCCGTGCGAAGCTCGATCGTCAGGACATGCTGACCGCTCTTGTGGAACTGGCGCTGCGAGAGGAGGCAATGTTTCTTTCCCTCGATCTCGGCGCAGGCGACGCTCCAGTCCTCGTAGGTCTCCGAAAGCTGGGAGGGCGCCGCGGGTTTGCCGGCGGCGTCTTCGCCATGAAGCGGCGTGATGGCGACGAACGTCGCCATCAGCATTGTCGAGAGCCAGACGAACCTGCGCATCAGAAGCGCACATCGAGCTTGGCGTCGACCGCGTTCTGCGTCGTGCCGGAGCCGAACTGGCCGGTATAGGTGATGCCGAGGCTCGCATTGCCGGTCAGCGCGAAGTCGATGCCGGCTTCGATGATCGCCGCATCCTCGGCGATCGGCGTACCGGCGACCGAGAAGGCGCTGCCCGTGCCGAACGCCATCGACGAGAACGGGGTCGTATCGCCGAAGGCATGCTGCCAGCCGAGCATGCCGCGCAGCTTCGCTTCGGTCGTGCCGAGGCTGAGCGGAGCCGAAGCGCGAAGACCGAGCGTCGTGAAGGTCGTATCCGTCGTGTTGCTCCGGCTCGAAAGGGCCGCCGCACCACCGCGCTCGGTGAAGCCGTCGGTGTGCAGGCTGACATAGGCGAGGTTGGCGAACGGCTCGAGCGCGACACTCGGCAGGTCGATGCGGTAGCCGACTTCACCGAAGGCCTGGAAGGTACCGGCGTCATAATCGGCCTTCAACTGATCGCTGAAGCCCGGGAAGGCGACATTGCGCGACGTGTTGATCGAATGCCAGGTATAGGCAAGGCCCGAGCGCAGTGCGACGTCGCCCCACCGGCTGCCGCTATAGACACCAAGGTGGTAATTGTCGCTGTTGCCGCTCGCCGAGCGGCTGTCGACGTCGAAGTTGGTCCGGCTGTAGCCGGCCATGATACCGACGAGCGCATTGTCCGAGATAGCCGCATCGAAACCGGTAACGAAACCGCCGGTCGACTGATCGAGCGCACCGGCGTTGCCGTTGCCGTCGGTGTTGGTCCAGGACCCGAACACCTGTCCCCAGCCGACCATGGCCGGCGGCGCCACCGGGACAGAGTTGACCGCCGCGACTGCGCCTGTCGTGATCTTGTCCTCCGGACCGTAGGCCAGAACCGGGACGTTTGCAGCGCCGACGTCGCCGAAAGCATCGCGGATGCGGTCGTTCGCCGCGTGGCGCAACAGGCTGCTGTCGTTGATCAACGCGGTCTGGGCCGACGCATGGACTTCGCCGGAGAGCTGATCGAAGGCACGGCGTGCCCCGGCGCCGTCGAGCAGTGTCAATGCATTGTAGAGGCCGACCGACGGGCCGCTCTGGGCAAGAGTGTTCAGCGCCAGTGCCGTCTGCCGTTGGTTGCCGGTGGCAGCCTCGCCTTCGAAGACACCAGGCTTGGGCTCTCCGCCCGGCTCGCCCGGTTTCGGCTCTCCACCCGGCTCACCCGGCTTACCCGGCTCTTCGCCGCCCGGCTTGCCGCCGTTCTTGACCTTGATCGTCAGATCGACCTGCTTTTCCTTCTGGTCGAGCGAGATTTCGAGGAACGCCGATTTCGAAATCGCCTCGGCGAACTTGCCTTCGATCGCACGATCGGCGGTCAGGATCGTGTAGGTCTGACCGGTCTTGTAGCTGGTGTTGGCGTCGAGTGCCGTCACCTGGACATTGGTACCGGTTCCGATCTTGGCGATACCGGTGTTGTCGTTGGTGCCTATGCTCTTGACAACGATCCGGTCGGAGCGGCCGTCGCCGGCGATATCGGCCTCATAGATCGAGCCAGAGGCCATATCCAGCCGGCCCATGATCGTCAGCGTTCCGGTCGAATTGTTGCCGGGCGAGATGATCGCATTCTTGTCGATAAACGTGTCGCCGACCGTGCCGGAGCCGCCGAGCCTGCCGAAAGCGGTCGAGTTCGGATTGCGAATGCGGTTCAACTCGCCGAGCACATTCACTTCATTGGTATAGAAACGATCGCCCTCAACACGTCCCGTTTCGCCATCGACGATCAGGGTGCCGCCGCTCACTTCGAAGCGGGTCTCGCTGAAGTCCACGGGACCGTTGTCCGGGTCGTTGTCGATCGTGTCGATATTGCCCTTCAGGACCAGCTTGCCGCCGGAGACATTCACCTTGCCGTAGAACTTCGACAGGTCGCCGCCAACGATGGTCTCGCCGGAGAAGTTGGTGATCGTGCCCTTGCCGACCATCGTGTTGGCGAACTCGTAGCCCGTGTTCGTATGGTTGAAGTTGACGTAGCCCTTGCGCGGTCCGAAATCGATTTTCGCCGAGGAATTGACCGTGCCTGCCGCCTGCGCCTGTTCGGCGATCGGTTCAGCGATGTTGTTGAGATTGACCTTGCCGCCAATCGTCAGGTTGCCCATGCCCTCGTTGTTGATGCCGCCGACGGCGGAGAGCACGATGTCACCGCCAACCGAGAGCTTGCCGCCGTTGGCGATCGAAAGGTTCGCCCGACCAGCCTCGCCGATCAGCAACCTGTCGGCGACCTTGAGTTCGCTGCCGGCGCCGTCGATAACGGCCTGGATGGTGTCGGTGCTCTCGTCCTCACGCAGGATCGCGGTGTTGGTGGAAACGACAGCGCCCTTTTCGACGGTAAAGCTGTCGCCGATCGTGAATTCACCGGTGTTGACCCAGCGCGTATTGTCGCCGGTGACGAGCACCGTGCCGTTTTCGAAGTAGGTCTTGTTGGTGTTGACGAGGCCGCCGTCCTCGATCCGAACTGTAGCGGTGTTGAGCGTCAGTGCACCGTAAGCGACCCCCAGGAACTCGGTGTTTAGCATGGAACCCGCGCCGCGCACCACGAGCGTTCCGTCGCCCTCCTGCAGGGCGCCGACATAGGTCTCCTTAGCCGAAACCTTGCCGCCGTTCTCGACGATCAGCGTGCCCTTGCCGCCATAGATACCGCCTTCGAAGCCGCCAACAAAGAGCATGCGGTCGCCGTTGGGATTGGCATCGACGATGTCCCAGGTCGAGCCCGGCCCGGAGACGACGACCGTGCCGACGCTGCCGCGACTGTCTGCGATGTAACCATCGGTACTCTCAACCTTGGCACCATTGTTGATCGTCAGTGTCGCGCCGCCCGGCCCGCCGCGGATAACGAGATTGCCGTTGATCGTATGGTCGCTGGACCACGTTGTGTCGTTTGGAACCAGCAATCCGGCCGCCTTTGCCGGCGACGGCACGAGTGGCACGGCGGCCAGAGCCAGTGAGAGCAGTCCGGCGCGACCGAGCGCCGTCGAACTCAGAAGGTTGATCCTCAAAACGTCCGCCTTCGCACAGGTATTCAATGTCTGCCCCTTTTCCTTTTCATTCGTGGGCGCACAAATCCCAGGCGAACGGATTCGCCGGGAAAGCACGGGTCATGGGGCGGCTATAGCAAGCCCGCAAAAAGCGAGAATTCGGCTTTCTGCAAACGGCAGATTGCGGCGTCGAAGGGCTGTGGGTTTCTGCAAACGGCTTGTTTTCGGCGACGAACGGCGGTCGACAACCATATGGACTTGAAGGATAAAACCTCGCATGGCGCGAGGACATGAGACGGTTTTGCCTGACGAGGCTGGATATGCCGCAAGCGTTCGGCGGGCGACGCTCTTCCTCGGGCTCCTCTACCAGTTCATGCAGTTCGTCATCAGCAGTACGCTCTGGGCTTTCCTTGGATATAACCCGATTGCGATCGCGCCGATCACCCTGATCCTGATGCTGAACGGGACACTCATGTCCTATGCGATGGCAGTGGCACTCTTTCGCTTCCGGGGCAGGTCCATCCTCTTCAAGCTTCTGCTCGGCTCCGCCCTGGCGCTCGTCGCCGCAGCGATCAATGCCAGCATCGATCTCCTCAGTCACGGCCTGATCGAGCATGGCGATCCGGGCCCAATCAACTGGACCAATGTCGGCTACACCCTCATCTATTGCATGGCGCTGTTTCACGGATGGGCGTTTCTCTACATCGCCCTTCTCGCCAATTCCGAACTGCGCGAGCGGGAACGCCGGCTTGCCGTGACACGGGAGGAAGCGCTGACGGCGCAGATGCGGGCGCTGCGCTACCAGGTCAATCCGCACTTCCTGTTCAACACCTTGAACTCGATTGCCGGGCTGATCGAAGAGGGCGCATCGACGACCGCCCGCCGCATGGTGCTCTCGCTCTCCTCCTTCCTGCGCACGACACTCGAGCTGGATCCGATGCAGGACGTTTGCCTTGCCGACGAGCTGGCCTTGCAGCTCGGCTATCTCAACATCGAGGGCGAACGCTTCTCCGACCGCATGCGGGTCAAGCTCGAGATTGCACCGGGCCTGGAGCAGGCGCTGGTCCCGAGCCTCATCCTTCAGCCATTGATCGAAAATGCGGCCAAGCACGGCGTGGGCGGTTCGATCGGCGTGGTCGAGATCGTGATCCGGGCGGCAAGGCAAGGCGAGACGCTGGAGCTTTCCGTAGAAAACGACATGGCGAACGAGCCGCCGCGCCCGGCGAACAAACCTGCCGGGACCGGCACCGGACTGAGGAATGTCGCCGACCGCATCAAGGCCCGGTTCCCCGAGGTCGGAGCCTTCATATCCGGCCTCGTGGCACCGCACCGTTTTCGGGCAGCGATCACCATGCCGCTGCGGCTGGTCTGATCGCCGCTCTCCGGCCAACGACGGCCGGTAGTCGAAAGTCCGGGCCTTTCTGCAAACCGCTCGATTTGGCCGACGAACGGCAATCGACATCGGCGGCCGGTTGAAGGATAAAAATGGCCATGAAACCTGAGGACGACGCAAGATCGGTGGACGAGAGCGCTTACATCGCCAGCGTGCGGCGCGCGACGCTCTGGCTCGGTTTACTCTACTGGTTCGTGGAATTCCTGATCAGCAGCATTCTTTGGGCGATCCTCGGGATCGACCCGATCATGTCCGCGCCAGGCAAGCTCCTGTTGATGTCCTGCGGCATGGTCTTTTCCTATGGCATCGCCGCTGCGATGTTCGGCGTCCGCCATCAACACATCGCGCTGAAGATCGTCGTCGGCTTTACGACCGCTCTGATGGCTGCGATCGCCAATACCGGCGTCGACTTTCTTCTCTATCTTTTCATCGTGCGTCCCGACCCGATCACGCCCGATTGGACCAGCATCGGCTACACGCTGGTCTACAGCATGGCGACCTTCGTCGGCTGGTCCTTCTTCTTCGTGGCATTGCTCTACAGCTTCGAACTGCGCGAGCGCGAGCGACGCCTGGCGATCACGCGCGAGGAGGCACTCGCCGCACAGATGCGAGCGCTGCGCTACCAGGTCAACCCGCATTTCCTGTTCAACACACTGAACTCCATCACCGGCCTGATCGAGGAGGGGCAGTCCCTTGCCGCGACGCGCATGGTGATGTCGCTGTCCAACTTTCTGCGCACGACGCTGGAGCTTGACCCGCTGCACGACGTGCGGCTTGCCGACGAACTCGCGCTCCAGGCCCGTTACCTGCATATCGAGGGCGAGCGCTATTGCGACCGCATGAGGCTCCGAATGGACATCGACACCGGTCTCGAGGAGGCCTTGGTGCCAAGCCTCATCCTGCAGCCGCTGATCGAAAATGCCGTCAAGCACGGGGTCAGCCGCTCGCCGGATCAGGTGGAAATCGTCATCAGCGCCGCCAAAGTGGGCCATGCGCTGGAAATCTCCGTCGAAAACGACATTGCGGCAGCACCCGAAACCGAGCGGAGGCCGGGCACGGGGATCGGCCTCAAGAATGTAGCCGATCGCGTCCAGGCTCGTTTTCCCGGCGTCGGCGCCTGCGTTTCGGGTCTCGTCACGCCCGGTCGTTTCAGAGCTGCAATCACAATGCCGCTGAGGCTTGCATGAATGAAATCCAGACTGTTCCGCTTTCGATCCTCGTCATCGACGACGAGCCGCTGGCGCGGCGGCGCCTTCTGCGCCTGCTCGGCGCCATGCCCGCCGTTGAGGTGGTGGGAACGGCCGGCAACGTGCAGCAAGCCTGCTCCATGGTTGCCGAGCTTTCGCCGGACGCGATCCTGCTCGACATCCAGATGCCGGGCGGCACCGGCTTCGATGTCCTGGAACGGCTGGGCGACCACGCACCCGCAGTCGTTTTCGTGACCGCCTTCGACCACTATGCGCTGCGCGCCTTCGAAGCCGCCGCGGTCGACTATGTCACCAAGCCGATCGAATCCAGCCGCCTGCGCACCGCGATCGAGCGAGCCCGCCTCGCAATCGCCGCACGCACGAGCGCCGAGCGGGTGCTCGAACTCAACGAAACCGTGACGGCGCTGCGCCAGGCGCTGCGCAAGCACGAAACCCAGACCGGCGACCTTTGGATCAAGGCCCGGGGAGAATTCGTGCGGATCGCGCTCGACCGGGTCGTGCGCTTTCAGGCGGAACGCGACTATGTCCGCATTCACGTCGAGGGCCGGTCCTATCTGCACCACGAAAGCCTCGCCTCGCTCGAGCGTCGCCTCGATCCCGCAGAATTCCTCAGGCTGCATCGCAGCTCGATCGTGCGCCGGGACTGTATCGTGGGGCTGAAGCAGGCCCCCTTCGCCGCGCTCATCGCCCTTCTCTCCGACGGCAGCGAGATCCGCGTCGGCCGAACCTACGCCCGACACATCCGCCCGACGACCGGCGAACGCAGCCAGCCGGACTAGCCGCCGCCCACTATCGCAGGACCGCGCGCAGCCGCGGGGCGGCGAAGTCGACGAAGGCCCGGAGCTTCATCGGCACCAGCCCCTGCGGAAGATAGACGAGCTGGACCGGCAGCGCCGGGTGCTCAAAGTCTTCCAGCAGCGGCACGAGCAGGCCGTCCGCCACTTGGCGCGCCACCTGATAGGAAAGCACCCGCGTCAATCCAAGACCGGATATCGCCGCGTCGACGGCGGATTCCGCCGTATTGACGATAAGCCGCGACCGGATCGGCGCGGCCAGCTCGCGCCCGCCGTCGAGGAAACGCCAGACATGGGCGGCCGTGACGTTTTCGAAGGTGATGCAATCGTGATCGGCAAGTTCGCTCGGGTGCCGGAGCACGCCATGCCGCGCGACATAATCGGGGCTTGCATAGACCACCCGGCGCACCGTGCCGATCTTCGTCGCCACGAGATTGCTGTCGGGCAGGTTGCCGATCCTCAGCGCCACGTCGATGTGATCGTCGACGAGATTGGCGAACCGGTCGCCCAAGGCGAGCCGCATATCGACCTCGGGATGGGCCTTGAGGAAATCGACCACGACGGGAAGCACATGCAGGCGTCCGAAGACGATGGGCGCAGAGACCGTCAGATCGCCCTTGATCGTGCTGTATTCGCCGGCTGCCACCCGTTCCGCCTCTTCGACGCGGGCAAGGATCTCCTTGGCAGCCTCGACATAGACGCGGCCCGCCTCGGTCAACTGGATCCTGCGGTTGGTCCTGGTGAGGAGTTGCGCGCCCAGATGCGTTTCAAGCTCGGAAACCTTCCGGCTGATCGTGGCCAACGGCACCTTGAGGTGCCGGGAGGCTGCCGACAGGCTGCCGTTTTCGATGACGGCGATCAGAACCCCCATGGCGTCGAGACGGTCCACTTTTATCCTTCCATAATTCGGAAATCAGACTATCGAAATCGCATTCTACTGCCGAAAATTGGAAAGTCATAGATTGATCTCGAAGGTGGTTCATTCCGAACCGCCGGAGGGCCGTGACGGTTCTCAAGCTCTTCGAGGACATCTCCCATGAAACTCTACCGCCATCCGCTCTCCGGCCACTCGCACAGGGCGCAGCTTTTCCTGTCGCTGCTCGGCGTGCCGCACGAGCTGATCGACGTCGACCTCAAGGCGCGGGCACACAAGGCGCCGGAATTCCTCGCGCTCAATCCCTTCGGTCAGGTTCCGGTGCTCGACGACGAAGGCACGGTCATCGCCGACAGCAACGCCATCCTCGTCTACCTCGCCAAGAAGCTCGGCCGCATCGACTGGCTGCCGGAAGATCCGGCCTCGGCGGCGAAGGTGCAGAAATGGCTCTCGGTTGCCGCTGGCGACATCGCCTTTGGTCCGGCAGCCGCGCGTCTCGTCACGGTCTTCGGCGCCAATCTGGATGCAGAAGGGGCTATCTCCAGGGCCCACCGGGTGCTTGCACAGATCGATGCGGAGCTTGCCGGCCACGACTTCCTCGTGGGCGCAAGGCCGACCATCGCCGACGTCGCCCTCTACAGCTACGTGTCGGCAGCACCGGAAGGCAATGTCGACCTTTCCGACTACGCCCATGTTCGTGCCTGGCTTTCGCGCATCGAGCGCCTGCCCGGCTTCGTCGGCTTTGAGAAGACCGCCGTCGGCCTCGCCGCCTGATCCAAGCTCCCCGGGGCGGCAGCGCTGCCCCGGCCCCCTTCCAACCGGGACACCCGACCATGCCGGACAACGCACAGCAGAAAAAGCCGGATTCGCCGTGGCACGAAGGCGAACTCGCCATCCAGCGCAGCCTCGGCGTCGCCGAGCGCATGGATGCGACCGGGCGCAATTTCGTGCGCAGCTTCATGCCGGAGCAGCACCAGCAATTCTTCCCGATGCTGCCCTTCGCCATGTTCGGAGCCGTCGACGCGAGCGGCGATGTCTGGGCGACGATGCGCGCGGCAGCCCCCGGCTTCATGCAGGCGCCGGACGCCTGGAATCTCGATATACGGTTGCCGCGTGACAGGGATGATCCGGCCGATGCCGGCATGGAGGACGCGCACTCCATCGGCATGCTCGGCATCCAGCTCGAAACCCGGCGCAGGAACCGGTTGAACGGCGCGATCCGGCGCGATGCCGACGACGGCTTCACGCTCCGCGTCCGGCAGAGCTTCGGCAACTGCCCGCAATATATCCAGCTTCGCCAGTTCGCCTTCGTTCGCGACCCGCACCAGCCGGCCTCGGTGCGCCCGGTGCATGGTCGCGTGCTCGACGCCCGCGCCCGGGCCATCATCGCCAAGGCCGACACCTTCTTCGTCGCGTCCTACGTCGATCGCGACAGCGGCGAGCGCCAGGTCGACGTCTCGCATCGCGGCGGCAAGGCGGGTTTCGTACAGATCGGCGAGGACGGCGTGCTGACGATTCCGGACTTCTCCGGAAACCTGTTCTTCAACACGCTCGGCAATTTCATGGTCAACCCGCGCGCAGGACTGCTGTTCGTCGATTTTGCGACCGGCGACATGCTGCAGATGACCGGCAGCGCCGAGGTGATCCTGTCTTCTCCGGAGGTCGCGGCATTTCAGGGCGCCGAACGCCTGTGGCGCTTCCGGCCGGAGAAGGTCATTTATCGCGAGGACGGCCTGCCGCTTCGCTGGGCCTTCGAGGAGGGCGGCTGGTCTCCCAGTCTCAATTCCACCGGCGACTGGGATCAGGCGAAGGTCCGGCTTGAGGCCGCGGCCCTTGCCGATGCGTGGCGCCCGTTCCGGATTGCCCGCGTTGAGGACGAGAGCACGACGATCCGCTCACTCTACCTCGCGCCGGACGATGGCGTCGGGCTCATGGCCCATCAGGCCGGCCAGCACCTGCCGATCCGCATCAACGTCGGAGACGGCGAAAGACCGCTCGTCAGGAGCTATACGCTGTCCTCGGCACCGACGGATGGTCTCTACCGCATCAGCGTCAAGAAGGACGGCGTGGCTTCCCGGCACTTGCACGGACTGAAGCCTGGAGACCGGATCGAGGCGCGGGCGCCTGCCGGCAGCTTCACGATCGATGGAACCGAGCGGCGGCCCGCCGTGCTGATCGGCGCCGGCGTCGGCATCACGCCGATCCTTGCCATGCTCAAGCACATTGTCGCCGAAAGCCGCCGCAAGCGGCGCACGCGCCCGACCTGGATCTTTCAGGCCGCCCGCTCGCCGGAAGAGCGCGCCTTCGATCGGGAGATCGCCGACCTGGTCGCGGAAGGCGAGGGCAATATTCGTCTGGTGCGGGCGCTGAGCCAGCCGGCAACGGCCATCGAAAGCCAGGACTATGACATTGCCGGTCGCATCGACCTCACCCATCTCAAGGCCACCCTGCCCTTCGACGACTACGATTTCTATCTCTGCGGCCCGGCCGCCTTCACCCAGTCGCTCTATGACGGCTTGCGGGCGCTCAACATCGCCGATGCCCGCATCCATGCGGAGGCCTTCGGGCTGTCGTCGCTGACCCGGCGACCGGACGGCGGTTCTGGCCCGGTGATGGTACCGGCGGCGAACGCCCCGGTTCACGTCGTCTTTGCCAAGTCGAGCAAGGAGGCGCGCTGGCAACCGGGCGAAGGCACGCTGCTTGATCTGGCGGAGGCGCGTGGCCTGAAGCCGGAATACGGCTGCCGCAACGGCAGTTGCGGCACCTGTCGGACGCCAGTGCTGGAGGGCAGGGTGACCTACCCCTCGCAGCCCTCCTTCCCGGTCGGCGAAGGCGAAGCGCTGATCTGTTGCGCCGTGCCGGCGGAGAGCGAAACGGGCAAACTGCATCTTTCGCTCTGAGCCCTGGTTCGGCTATGGATGATGCACCACATCATCAGGCAGTCGACCTCGGCCGAGCGGGATGCGCCATGAACGACCAACAGCTACGCGATATCGTGCTCTGGCTTTCAGAACAGGGCCTGAAGGGACTGGACGAGCCGGAGCTGTTTGCCGGCTTCTGCGAGCAATGTCGGGCAGCCGGTCTCGACCTTGCCCGCGCGCTCGGGTTGATCGACACGTTGCATCCCGAATTCGAGGGGCGCGCGTTCCAGTGGAACGACGAAAGCGAGATCACGCCGGAGGTCATCCAATACGGCTCGACGACCACGGGCGAGGCGCTGCTGAACTGGCAGAATTCGATCTTCTACCACATGCTTTGCGACCGAACCGCGGAGCGCCGCATCCGGCTTTCCTCCGACGAGGGCACCACCTACAACATATTGGACAAGCTGAAAGACGAAGGCCACACCGACTGCGTCAGCATGATCCACCACTTCACCGACCAGGGCCGCGTCGGCGAGATGGACTGTTTCTATTCCTATTGGACGACGCGGAACGACGGTGGCTTCAGCGACGATGACATCGCAGCACTCCGTATCCTGCTGCCAACGCTTGCGCTGGCGGTGAAGGCAGGCTCATGCGTGAGGATCATCAGCACGCTTGCGGACGTTTATCTCGGCGCCGATGCCGGCCAGCGCGTCGTCAAAGGCAGCATTGCCCGCGGTTCGGCCGAACGCATCGAAACGGTCATGTGGTTTTCCGACCTGCGCGGCTATACGCGCATCTCCGACACCGCAGCACCCGACGAGATCATCCCGCTTCTCAACGATTATTCAGGAACCGTGATCACCGCCATTCACGACCATGGCGGCAGCGTGCTGAAGCTGATCGGCGACGGTGTTCTGGCGATCTTCAATGCCGACGATCCGGGGACCGCCTGCGCCAACGCAATCGCCGCCGAACGGCAGCTGCGCCGCATGCTTGCGGAACTCGACACCCGCCGGCAGGCCGAAGGCAAGCCGACCACCGAGGTCTATCTCGGGCTCCATATTGGCGAAGTTTTCTATGGCAATATCGGCAGCCAGACCCGCCTCGATTTCACCGTGGTCGGCCCGGCGGTCAATGAGGTGAGCCGCATTTCCTCGATGTGCCGTTCCGTCGAGCGGCACATGATCATGTCGTCTGATTTCGTCGAAGCCTGCCCGCCGGATGAACGGGTCCACGCAGTCTCGCTCGGCCGCTTTGCGCTGCGCGGCATCGCGAGGGCCAAGGAGCTGTTTACCTGGGATCCGGAATTGCCGGTGGCCTGAGACGCAGCGGCTACTGGCTCATCGCGCCTGCAGAAAGACGCGAGAGGTGGCGATGCTGCAGCTCGATCTGCACCTCGTCCTGAAAAACCAGAACCTGATGGCGCACTTCCTCTTCCGAACATCCGCAGGCAAAGAGCTCATCCGCTAGAGCGCGGCAGCGGCGGCGCCAGAATTGCAGCGCTTCGGCACCGTGCAGATCTTCAAGCTCGGCGGCAGCACTGCGAATGGCATGCAATCTCCTGACCACCGGAAACGGAACAATGGTGTTGGTTTCCGTGGCTTCCACTGATTGATTGCTTGCCATCGTCTCGTTTGCCCCCTGGACTTCGTGCGTTGACGCGAACGCACAAAGACGCCCTACGCGTAGTGATATCGAGCAATGGCTCCGCTTCCGGTGTCCCCAACCGAAGGCGATTTGCTCTGCTGATTCCATTTCTACGAAGCCTATGGTTAACGTTTCCTTCCCACCGGTGCCGAAGTGAACCGATTGCGTCTCGCAGGTGCACGAGACATCGGTCGCGTCACGTGGCCGACACGCTTTCACGCTTTTCTGGGTTGGTTTCGATCCAAAAACATGACATTAAAAATCATCTTTCTATCAGCGCCCATGGCGCCCCCGCCCCCAGTGAGTGCACGTGCATGCTGAAGCGTTTCTTCGCGTTCTACCGCCCCTATCGCGGCCTGTTCATTCTCGACTTTTCCTGCGCCGTACTATCAGGCCTGCTCGAACTCGGCTTCCCGATTGCGGTGAAGCTGTTCGTCGACCAGCTCTTGCCGAGCCAGGAATGGACACTGATCCTGCTGTCCTCCGTGGGGCTGCTGATCGTCTACCTGCTCAACACCGGCCTGATGGCAACCGTCACCTATTGGGGCCACATGCTCGGCATCAATATCGAGACGGACATGCGGCGCATGGCCTTCGATCATCTGCAGAAGCTCTCTTTCTCGTTCTTCGACAACCAGAAGACCGGCCATCTCGTCGGCCGCCTCACCAAGGATCTGGAAGAAATCGGCGAGGTCGCGCATCACGGTCCGGAGGATCTGTTCATTGCCGTCATGACCTTCATCGGTGCGCTGATCCTGATGCTGATGGTGCATTGGCAGCTGGCGCTGATTACCGCCGCCGTCGTGCCGCTGACCGCCTGGGTGACCAGCCGCTACGGCGGGCGCATGACCCGGAATTTTCGCAATCTCTACGGCCGGATCGGAGACTTCAACGCCCGTATCGAGGAGAATGTCGGTGGCATGCGCGTGGTCCAGGCCTTCGCCAACGAGGCCCATGAGCGCAGCCTGTTCGAGACCGACAACCAGAACTATCGCCGCACCAAGCTTGAGGCCTACCGTATCATGGCGGCCAGCACGTCGCTGAGCTACATGAGCATGCGGCTGACGCAGCTGATCGTGATGATTACCGGGTGCTACTTCGTGTTGACGGGCGAGCTGACCAATGGCGGCTTCGTCAGCTTCCTGCTTCTGGTCGGCGTCTTCTTCCGGCCGGTCGAGAAGATTAATTCGGTGATCGAGACCTATCCGAAGGGCATCGCCGGCTTCAAGCGCTTCCTCGAACTGATGGAAACCGAGCCCGATATCGAGGATCGTCCCGGTGCGACCGACGTCGCTGATCTCAAGGGCGACATCACCTACAGCAACGTCTCCTTCGGCTACAGCGCCGAAAAGCCGATCATCCAGAATATCGACCTCACGATCCGCGCCGGCGAGACGATCGCCTTCGTCGGCCCGTCGGGCGCCGGCAAGACGACGATCTGCTCGCTTCTGCCGCGCTTCTACGAAGTGATGGAAGGCGCAATCACTGTCGACGGCACCGATATCCGCGACATCACCCTGTCGTCGCTGCGCGGCCAGATCGGTATCGTGCAGCAGGATGTCTTCCTCTTTGCCGGCACCATTCGCGACAACATCGCCTATGGCCGGCTCGGAGCAAACGAAGCCGACATCCTGGAAGCGGCGCGGCGCGCCCGGCTCGACGGCATGATCGCCGCCCTGCCCGACGGCATGGACACGGTGATCGGCGAACGCGGCGTCAAGCTTTCCGGCGGACAGAAACAGCGACTGGCGATCGCCCGCATGTTCCTGAAAAACCCGGCGATCCTCATTCTCGACGAGGCCACCTCGGCGCTCGACACGGAAACCGAGAGAGCAATCCAGCAGTCGCTCGCCGAGCTTTCCAAGGGGCGCACGACGCTGATCATCGCGCACCGGCTGGCAACGATCCGCGATGCCGACCGCATCGTCGTGGTCGACGGCAGCGGCATTCGCGAGCAGGGACCGCATGCAACGCTGCTGGCCGCCAAGGGCGCCTACAGCCGCCTCTATCACGCCCAGGCAGGCGCCGGCTGAGGAGAGCTGTCGGCGCGGCATTGCAAGTGCCGGGAGGGGACGGTACGAACGAAGGCAGACACCGCCCTGCCCTTCGTCGGACCGATCCTTCAGCGCCATGACCACTTCCGAACTTTCCACTCTCGAACGCGCCCTAAAAGCCCTGCCCCAACACTATCCCGGTCCCGGCGGCGTCGCCGGTGTGGTCCGGGATGGTCAGGTGATCCTCAGCCACCGCTGGGGCTACGCCGACCTGACCGCCCGCAGGCCGATGACGGCGACAACCCGCGTACCGATCTGCTCGATCACCAAGCAGATGACCTGCGCCGTGCTTCTGGACGCCGTCGGCGAACCGGCAAAGCTCGACCGCGCGCTCGACGCCTACCTGCCTCTGCTCGAAGGCAAGCGCCCGACCGTGGCCCATCTCTGTCACAACCAGTCGGGGCTGCGCGACTACTGGGCGCTGACCGTGCTGCAAGGCGCCAGGCACGACGGCGCCTTCCGCCGCGAGGACGCACGGCCCCTGCTCTCCTCCGCGCGGTCGACCCATTTCGAGCCGGGCACGCGCTACTCCTATTCGAACGGCAATTTCCGCATTCTCGCCGACCTCATCGAAGCGCATACCGGGCGCTCGATGGCCGAGCTCTATCAGCGTTCCGTGTTCGGCCCGGCCGACATGCAGACCGCTGCCCTCACCGCCGATACGAGCCTGCCCCCCGACGGTATCGTCGGCTACGAGGGCAATGAGACGGCTGGCTATTTCGAGGCGGCCAACAACATCTACTGGGCGGGCGATGCCGGTGTTTCCGCTTCGCTCGACGATATGCTCGCCTGGGAATGCTTCATCGACCGGACGCGGAATGACGAAAACAGTCTCTATCGCCGCCTGTCCGTACCGCAGACCTATGCCGATGGCCGCCCGGCCCATTATGGGTTCGGCCTTGCGCATGAAAAGATCGGCGACGTCGCCATCACCGGCCATGGCGGCGCGCTGCGCGGCTTCCGCAGCCGCAGGCTCTACGCGCCCGCTGAGCGCCTTTCGGTCGTGGTGATGTTCAACCATGAAGCCGACGCCCATGCGGCGGCGACCGCATTGATGAAGGTCGCCCTTGGCCACAGCGATGCCGAGCCCGCGACAGGCACCTGGGATGCCGACGGCACCGGCAGCTATCTGGATCCGGAAACGGGCCTCGCACTCGTTACCAGGCCCGCCGGCAAATCCCGCGTCGCGCTGAACTTCGCCACGGGTGCCGAAACGCTTGCGGTCGGTCCGGATGGCAGCGCGCAGTCAGCGGCCGTTACCCTTCGCGTGGAAGGCGCCTCGCTGCACATGGAGCGCCCGCGTGAGAACCTGACGGTTCACGCCGCGCGCATCTCTGGCGCCGCCAAGCCTGATATCGCCGGCCGCTACCATGCGGCAGAACTCGACGCCCATCTCGACATCGTCTCCACCAACGGCGTCTTCTATGGTGGTTTCGACGGTTCGCTTGGCAGAGGCGCCATGCACGCCCTGCGGCCGCTCGCCGACGATGTCTGGCTGCTGCGCTGCAAACGCTCGATGGACGCGCCGGCACCGGGAGACTGGACCGTAGTCGTTTCGCGTGACGCAGAAGGCAAGGTGACGGGGCTGACGATCGGCTGCTGGCTCGCCCGGCGGATCGACTATAGCAAGATCGGCTGATGTCGAGATTGTGCCGCCGGCGATGCTCGCAGGCGGGACCATGCTGCACAAGATGACCAGCAACCGGAAGACCAGAACGTGAAACAGAAGCGACCGACAGCCGCCCGAGATACCGGCCGCCGCCCCGCGGCCGATACGGGAAAACGCGTGACGGTCGCCCGCGCCCTTTCCAAGCTTGGTTACTGCTCGCGCACGCAGGCCGAAAAGCTGGTGCTTGAAGGCCGCGTCAGCATCAACGGGCGCAAGGCGACTGACCTCACCGCATGGGTCGATGTCGACATGGACCGTCTCGCCGTCGACGGTAAGGCCGTGCTTGCCCAAGAGAAGGTCTACCTGATGCTGAACAAGCCGCGCGGGCTGGTGACGACCAGGCATGACCCGGAGGGCCGGCCGACGGTCTTCGACTGCCTGAAGAACATCGACTCCACCCATCTGTCGCCGGTCGGACGCCTCGACAAGGCGAGCGAGGGCCTTCTGCTGTTCACCAACGACACGGTGCTTGCGCAGCGGCTGCTCGATCCGGAAACCCATGTCGGCAAGGTCTATCACGTGCAACTGACCGGGCAGATCGACGACGCGCAGCTTGCGCAAATGGTCGCCGGCATCGACGAAGGCGGCGAGATGTTGCGGGCCGCCAGGGCCGAACGCCTAAGGGTGGGCGGCCGCAACATGTGGATCGAGGTGGAACTCGAAGAGGGTCGAAACCGCCAGATTCGCCGCATGCTCGATGCGCTCGGCTTCGAAGTGCTGCGGCTGCTGCGAGTTTCGATCGGGACGATCGCTCTCGGTGATTTGCCGAAGGGTGCTGCGCGTAACCTCACCGCCGACGAAATCGCCGATCTGAAGCGGCGCACCGGCCTCTAGGCCCTTCCCGCGGCGCGCAGCCAAACGCGCGATGGGTGGAAATCCACCCACGCCAGCACCGCCATGTTTCCAAATCCACCCAAAGCCGATCCAGGCTCCTGACAAATGCGTCGGATCGTGCGGACAGCCCGTTGTCTGTGCTAAGATTGCGTCCGCAAATGGGGGCATCCAGCACCGGCGTGGGAGGAAACCTTGCCGGCTGGCCATATTTCATCCGGGAGGAAGAAGATGAAAACCCTCAACGCATTGCTCGGCGCCGTTGCCGCCCTTTCCATTTTTGCCGTTTCCGCCAACGCACAGACCTACCCCGAGCGTTCGATCACCATGGTCGTGCCCTTCTCCGCCGGTGGCCCGACGGATACGGTTGCGCGCCTGGTTGCTGAATCCATGTCGAAGGACCTCGGCCAGCAGATCATCGTCGAGAACGTCGGCGGCGCCGGCGGCACGCTTGGCGCCGGTCGCGTCGCCCAGGCCGATCCGGACGGCTACACCGTGCTGCTCCATCACATCGGCATGGCAACCAGCGCGACGCTCTACCGCAAACTCGCCTATGACACGCTGAACGCCTTCGAATATGTCGGCCTCGTCACCGAAGTGCCGATGACCATCGTCGCGCGCAAGGACCTCGAGCCGACCGACCTCAAGGGTCTCGTCGAATATGTGAAGGCGAACAAGGACACGGTCACCGTCGCCAACGCCGGCATCGGCGCCGCCTCGCACCTCTGCGGCATGATGTTCATGAGCGCCATCGAAACGCCGCTGACCACCGTTCCCTACAAGGGCACCGGTCCGGCGATGACCGATCTCCTCGGCGGTCAGGTCGACATCATGTGCGACCAGACGACCAACACCACCAAGCAGATTCAGGGCGGCACGATCAAGGCTTACGCCGTCACCTCGCCCGAACGCCTGAAGGTCTTCCCGGACTTGCCGACGACCACCGAAGGTGGTCTGCCGAACCTGCAGGTTGGTATCTGGCACGGCGTCTACGCGCCGAAGGGTACGCCGGCTGAAGTGACCGAACGCCTGTCGAAGTCGCTGCAGGTGGCGCTCAAGGATCCGAACGTGGTTGCCCGCTTCGGCGAACTCGGCACCGAGCCGTCTTCGGACGCCGACGCCACCCCGGCCGCGCTGAAGACCAAGCTCGAAGGCGAGATCGCCCGCTGGAAGCCGGTGATCGAAGCGGCCGGCCAGTACGCCGACTAATCCACCGCTCATCGCGCCGCGCTCTCGAGTCATCTCGGGGCGCGGCGGTTCTGACATGGGCATGTTCCCGACGGTGTCCGGACAGGCGCCGTCAACAGCGGTTGACAGCTGTCAACGCGACGTTGCCCAATGTGCGAACCCGGCGCGAGCCGGCAATGCCAATGCGGGAGGCCGTCGACGCCTCGGCCCGGCTACCCCGCGAAAACAAATGGGGACACGATGAAATCACTCTCCTTCGATAGCACCAATGCGCTCTGCGGCGGGATCCTGACCGCGGTCGGCCTGTTCTTCGCCTGGCAGGCCTTCAACCTAGAGCTCGGCACGGCCTTCCGCATGGGGCCTGGCTATTTCCCCCTCGTGCTCGCGATCATCCTGACGCTCCTCGGCATCGTGATCCTCGTACAGTCCACCCGCGTCCAGGGGGAGCCGATCGGCGCGATTGCGCTGCGTGGCATGCTCTTCATTTTGCCGGCGCCGGTTTTCTTCGGCCTCACGGTCCGCGGCCTCGGCTTCGTCCCGGCACTGTTCTTCACGGCACTCATCGCCTGCTTTGCCTCCGGCCGCATGACGCCGCTCATGGCTTTGGCGCTCTCCGCAGCGCTGACGGCCTTCTCCGTCGCCGTGTTCAGCTATGGTCTCGGCCTGCCCTTCCAGCGCTTCGGCCCCTGGGTCCAATTCTAGGAGACGCGCAATGGATCTTTTCAACAATCTCGCGCTCGGCTTTGTGACCGCCGGTTCCCCCGCCAACCTGCTCTTCTGCCTCATCGGCGTGCTTCTCGGCACCCTGATCGGGGTCCTTCCGGGCATCGGCGCAACGGCAACCATCGCCATGCTGCTGCCGATCACCTTCCAACTCGAGCCGGTCTCCTCGCTGATCATGCTCGCCGGCATCTATTACGGCGCGCAGTATGGCGGCTCGACCACGGCGATCCTGATCAACATGCCGGGCGAATCGTCGTCAGCCGTCACCGCGATCGACGGCTACCAGATGGCCCGCAAGGGTCGGGCCGGCGCCGCCCTGGCGATCGCTGCCCTCGGCTCATTCTTTGCCGGCACCGTCTCGACCTTCCTCGTCGCGGTCTTCGCACCGCCCCTGACCGAAATCGCCCTGAAGTTCGGCGCTGCCGAATACTTCTCGTTGATGATCGTCGGCCTCGTCTCCTCGATCGCACTCGCGCACGGGTCGATCGTCAAGGCGCTGGCCATGGTCGCCCTCGGCCTCCTGCTCGGCCTCGTCGGCACCGATATCTATTCCGGCACGCCGCGCTTTACCCTCGGCATCCGGGAATATGCCGACGGCCTGAACTTCGTAGCGCTCGCCGTCGGTGTCTTCGGCATCGCCGAGATCCTGCGCAACCTTGAAAACGAACGCACCCGCGAGGTGCTGATGGCCAAGGTCACCGACCTGATGCCGACCAGGGACGACTTCAAGCGCATGTTCGCGCCGGTCGTGCGCGGCACCATCATCGGTTCGGCGCTCGGCATTCTGCCCGGTGGCGGCGCAATCCTTGCGGCCTTCGCTTCCTACACCGTGGAGAAACGCGTCTCGGACCACCCCGAAGAGTTCGGCCACGGTGCGATTGCCGGCGTCGCCGGTCCGGAAAGCGCCAACAATGCGGGCGCGCAGACCTCGTTCATTCCGCTGCTCACCCTCGGCATTCCCGCCAATCCGGTGATGGCGCTGATGATCGGCGCGATGATCATCCAGGGCATCGTGCCCGGTCCGAACGTCGCAAGCGAACAGCCCGCCCTCTTCTGGGGCATCATCGCCTCCATGTGGATCGGCAATCTGATGCTCGTGGTCCTGAATCTGCCGTTGATCGGGCTCTGGGTGAAGCTGCTCAAGATCCCCTATTACGTGCTCTTCCCGATCATCATGGCGTTCTGCTCGATCGGGGTCTACAGCGTCAACTCCAATGTCTACGACCTCTATGCCGTCGCCTTCTTCGGCCTCGTCGGCTACCTGCTGTTGAAGCTGCGCTGCGAACCCGCTCCGTTGCTGCTCGGCTTCGTGCTCGGACCGCTGCTCGAAGAAAACCTCCGCCGCGCCATGATCCTGTCGCGCGGAGACCCGACGACATTCGTCACTCGACCGATCAGCGCCATCCTGCTTCTGATCGCAGCCCTGGTGCTCGTCGTCGTGTTCCTGCCGAGTGTGAATGCCAAGCGCCACGAGGTTTTTGTCGAGGAGGATTGATCCCTGCCCGCCAATTTCGCAACAATAACAATATAATTCAATAGGTTAATCGCCGCGCCCCAATCGGAGGCGCGGCGTTCTTCTGGCTGCGGCATTCTGCCCCTGCGCGGTTTGCCACATTGAGCTTTATCAAGCCGGTCGCCAATCTCTGCCCCATCGAAACAGGAACGAGCCGGGGCGATGACACGTCGCGAGAAGATCAGATGGAACAATGCCGTGCGCATGCTTTGCGCCGCGGCGCTGTTCCTGCTTGGTTTTGCCCATCTCGGCCCTGCCCTGGCCACTCGCCTGCCGGCGGCCGAACTGGCGCTCTATGCCCTGCCCGACGGGTCCCTGCCCGATTTTTGCCAGACCGGTTTGGGTGAAGACGGCAAAGACCAGCCCGGCCATAAACATGTTTGCAGCGCCTGTCGGTTCTTCTGGGCGCTGCTGACGCCGCCGGACGGTTCTCTCAGCGAGCGCCTGGAGGCAAACCGCACACCTGCGATCCGGGTTGCGGCAGTTCGACCGGTGCCACAAGTTCACGCACCCAATGCCCGTCCGCGAGGCCCGCCACAGGTCGTCATCCGGCTTTGACCTCCGTTGACAGCTGTCAACATCCTCCTTCGACGCCCGTCGGCATCGGGGCATCACGCCTCCTTGCGTCGGTCATGCGGACGTTTATCATGCCAGAAACCCTGATCACCACTGCCGCGCCAGCGGCTCCCCCTCGCGCGTCCTCGATAAGGCCGCCTCGCCCGGCCTCGCGTAGTCGTGTCGTCGGCGAAAACCTGACCCTGCTCTATGAGGGCGGACGCAACCGCGCGCTCTACCGTGTCGTTGACGGCTGCGTCGTGCTTTCGCAACTTCTCAACGACGGTCGCCGCCAGATCACCGACGTGCTCGGACCGGGCCGGCTCTTCGGCTTCACTATCGACGGCCGCAACATCGCCACCGCCGAAACGCTGAGTATCGCGCGCATCGAGCCTCTGGGTGACGCGGATCTCAACGCCACCAATCCGGCCGTCGCCAGCGAGTTGAAGACGACGCTTCACCGCATGCAGATCCATGCCACGCTGCTTGGTCGCAAGACCGCCAGCGAGAAAGTCGCCAGTGCGCTGGTGGAACTATCGCGCCTGTTCAATCGGACCGGCCGTAACGGCGCCCCTGCCCGGTTGAGCTTTCATCTCCATCTCACCCGCGCCGACCTTGCGGATTGGCTTGGCCTTACCGTCGAAACGGTCAGCCGCTGTCTCAACCGTTTCAAGCGCGAGGGCCTGATCGACTTCAGCCACCCGAAGACAATGCGTGTCCTCGATCCCGAACGCCTCGAAACGACCGCCGGCTTCACCCGACAACAGACCGGCGAGACGACACGCCCTTGAATAAAACCCGCGCCGCCTGTCCCCCCAATGCGGCCACCCACGCAAAGGAAAAACCATGATTGCGAGACTTGTCTACCACGTGCCGGTGTTCGGCTGGATGCTCAAGGAGGCCGTGCAAGGTTCACAGACGGCCAAGGTGCTGTTTCTGATCAACTGCGCGCTGCTCTGGCTGCTCGCCATCGTCGCCTTCGGCTACCCGGCGATCATCATTCCGGCATTGACGCTGGTGCCGGTGATCTTCGTTCTGTTGATCGTGATCACGATGGGCTGACGCCTATACGGTCCGGCGGCAAGCTTTCCGCGCTGCCGCCGGTTCAAAGCACGCCCCAGCCGCGGTAACGCCCGCGGCCGGTCATCTCGCGGATGCCAAGCTCTCGAACGAGGTTCAGCGCGCCGCGCGGCGTCACCCCGACATGCTTGGCGACCAAAGCTGCCGATACGATCGGCCGCGACAGAACCAGGTCGATCAAGGCCGGCAGACTGCTGTTGGAACGACGATCGCGAATGCGCATGTCCATCTGGGTCTTCGCAAGCGACAGACGGTCGAGTTCCTTGAGACCGAGATCCGCCGTCACCGTCATCGCCTCCAGAAAGGCGCTCCAACGGGTCAGTGCGTCCTGGGACCTCCGTCGCTCATAGCGGATGGTCTTTAGCCCGGTGTTGAACGACAGCAGGTGCGAGGTGACCTTGCCTCTGGAGCGCAGGTAAGCGCCGACCAACAATGACCCCAGCCAATGCTGACGGCGCAGAGGCTCCCTCCGCTCCCAGGCATCGAAGAGCAAGGCGGCTCCAAGACAGGGCGGCAGCTGATCAGCCGCTGCCACCATCTGGCGCCATTCGTCAAGACGCACTTCCTCATCCCACTCTTCGTCGAAGAGCAGGCCGAGCTGTCCCATCGGCTCGCGGGCTGTCGCTAACGCCGTCCGTTCTGCGACTTCCAGCGTGTCCTGGTCATGCGCATCGAGCAGGCGCTGCGAGCGAGCGATGGCGGCGTCGATGGCCGCGAATTCGGCCGCCATCGGATTGCTGTCGCCGTCGTCCTCCGGCTCGCCCCGCTCCGGCTCACGATCGACACCCGCCGCCTGCCGTGTTTCGGCCGGCGCAAGTGAAGGGATATCGAGCTCCAGGGCTGGGCTCTGTTCGCCGCTGAGTGTTGCAAGCCCCTGGGCAGAAAGGGCCCAACCAGGCTCGCCGAGCCAGATGCGGCGGCGGACTTTCAGGACCGAATGGGCGATGGTCAACTCGTGGGTCGGCGCTCGGGCGTCCATGTGCGCATCGTGCAGCACAAGATCCTCGACATGAACGAGTTCGCCCGCCACCCAAAGTGCTGCCGTCGCATCGAAGAAATGCCCGCGCTCGCGGTACCCGTCTTCGACGACATGACGGTTCGTGCGCTCATCGAGCCGCGCCAAGGCGTCTTCCGCCGAAATCATCAGCGGGATCAGCGTTGGATGGTAGGGATCGGGAGACTGGTATCGCATTTTGAAAATAAACGGTTCCTGCGGATGTGGAACGTAACATGAGAATCACTTCCCCCACAGGCAGGAGACGCTTTCTCCACCGCTTGAAGACCAGCAAGCTGCGCCGCCTGATTTCGCAAACGACGACGGGGCGAATATTTCTATTCAAACAGGACTTGCATGTGTCTCGGCGCACGCCAATGTGTTGACAGCTGTCAACCGTGTTGATGTCTCGTCTATCAACGCCAAACCCGGTCAGTGAGTTGAGTACCATACTCGCTGTTTCCCCCAGCCATACCGTGTTCGCAATCCACGCGGCAGTGAGATCCAACTATGCTTGGTGCTTTGTCGCTTTAGTTTACCCTTTCGCGACCCAGCTTTTTGGGGGGAGGGCGCTCGGCTTTAAACTAGCAACCTGTTGACAGCTGGCAACAGCCCGCGAGTTCGCCACCTGAACGGATTCTGCCGCTAGAACGGGCTCTAACAAGGGAGGACGCTCAATCATTCGGCTCGAGATCAAGAAATTCGAAGTCTTGTACGCTGAGTCCGCGCAACGGAACTGAACCGCCCCTTCCTTTCCAAAAGAAGGAGAAACAGCAATGTTTTCTGATGGGTGGCGAGGGTCTGAAAACAATCTCAGACGTAAGAATAACGTAGAGATGTCAACGAATCCCTGCACTTACAGTGTCCCGCATTTCAACGTCACAGACAAGCCAAAGCGTTTCCGCGAGAGGCGACGCTCATGCCCCCTGTCGCTGTTCATCCGCTCACGGCCACCACTCCGGCCTGGGCTCGCAAGCGCGCCGACAGCATCGCCGACACGGTGAATGTCTGGTTTCTCGCGCGGCGCGTCAGGTCCCGCAGATAGCCCCCAGCCGAATGAATGTGCTCGGATCGTTCAAGAAGGCAGGCGAGTACCGTTGCCGTCGTTTCGGGACCAAGCACCGTGCACGCCTCGTCGTAGGCCTCCGGGCTGACGCCGAGCATCGTCCTGACAACGGTTGCGGCTAGGAACATGTCCCGCCAGTTGCCAATTCGCCCGGCTGGTCCATAGTCACGGATCTGCGGGCAGGCTTTCAGCACCACCGGCAGCGCGCCGATATGATCGTGAAGGCGAGAAAGGCCGGGCGACTTTGCACTGCCTGCAACGGTATCATCATCCGCGGTGCATGACGTCTTGGTGCCAGCCAGATCCGAAAATGCCGCTTCAGGTCTTTCACAAGCGTTTTCAGATTCAGATTGATAATCGGATTCTGAACTCTGTATGTGCCGCTCATACTGGCGTTCATTGGCAGCCGTATTCTGCGTTTTCAGCAAGTTTTCCAGGTAATTAGTCAGATTGTCGCGGAGTGCCGACAAAACGGCGAGGGCGCGCTCCACTTCGGTGATCAGCGGCTTGCGCGACAGTGCCGTGTAGACCGCCTGGCACTGCGTTTCCGCTTCTTCCGCTTGGAGGACATCGGACTGGCGCAGGAGCTCGACGAGCTTGACGACGTCGCGCCGGCAAAGGCTCAGACGTTCGCGCATCACCTGCAGGTAGCGACGATCCGCTTCCAGCCGTGCCGCTTCCGCTGCGAACTCGGACGCCCGTGCAAGCATCGGGGCGAGATCGAAGCCAAAGGCCTGGCCGATCGCGCCCTTGCGGTCACGCCGGGCGTAACGCTTGCCGTTGGGACTGTCGCGCCTGAGGATGAGCCCAGCCTCGACAAGCGCCGTCAGATGCCGCCTCAGCGTCGTCTCGGCCATGCCGTGCGTACGGAGCGAAAGCTGCGCATTCGACGGAAACACGACGAGGCCGGCGGCCCGGTCGAGTTCGGCCTTTGGGTAAAAGGACAGCAGTGCGTTCAGCACCGCAAGCGAACGGTCGGAAACCCCAAGGCTTGTCTTGGCGGCACATACCGTTCGAAACAATTTCCATTTGTCGACGCTCCCGTCGTCGACGGCCGGAGCGCTGGAAAGTTGGTGTGCCAACATCCCAAGCGTCATCGACCGCCGCCCGAAGGGCGTCGTGACAATCCCACGATCCATTCTTCTTCACCTTTTCCAAGGCAAAAGAAATCCGTTCGCCGAAACGACGTTGAAAACTCTTGACACCGATTCGCGGAAATGGGATTCTCTAGTTGCTACACGAGAGAAGGGTTTCCGCAGCGCTAGTCGTTCGGAAGCCTTTTTCTTTTGCTCAGTTAGTCTCCTGTTTCCTCTTGATATTCGAGGTACAGAGATTTGAGCCTCTGCCTCACGAAATCTGCAAAGCCTGGTGCCGTCTTGCTGTTGAAGGCAAGCGTCGTCTCGACGTCCGTTTCACGGATACGCACCGGGATTGTGTTGTCTGGCGCCAGCCATGGGATAGGCCGGGCACGCGCCCTGGAGGCGCTTAAGAAGGTGCACAAGGCGTCGAAACGCTGATCGCTGCCGGCCTTCTGGAATTCTCGGCCTTGCGTGAAGGCGGCTGCGGCCTCCGGCTTGCCATCTTGTGCGAGAAGCTCAGCGAGTTCAAACCAACGGCGCCGTCCGATCGATGGTGCCGGTCCGATGGCCTCGATCAGCGCAATCGGTAGCCGGCGAACAACAGAAATCATCTTCGACAGGGCGGCTTTGTCGACACCCAGCGCCGACATGATGATCTCACGCGAAAACCCGCGATCCTCAAGGCGGCCGCCAAAGAGCGAGCGCTCGATGAAGGAGAGGTCGGAACGGGTGTTGTTTTCCTGTCCCTGCGAGACGACCAATTGCTCGTCATTGAGATTGCGAACGACCGCACGAACACTGCTACCGATGTCGCGGGCAGCAGCCAGGCGGCGATGGCCGTAGGCGACCTGGTATCGCCCCTCGATGGTTGGATGCGGCCGGACCAGGATGGGCACCTGTTGTCCGTGCTCTCGCATCTGTTCAGCGAGGCTCAGTTGCGCGTCGGCCGCAATCCCGAGGCGATCGACGATGAAGGATGCGTCGATGAGCGCCGGATCGAGTTCGACGACCGCTTGCCCTTCGGCAAGTTGCCGCTCGAGCTCCTGGGCGCGTTCGACCTTCTGCGTGATGTTCGACAGCGACCGGGTGATGCCACCGACAGCAGTCGGGGGGCGGGCACCGGCCATCAGCCCGGCGATCGGGCGGTCGTTGCCCGGTGCGCCGTTGGCATCGTCGACGCGTTCCTCCGATATCCCGATCAGGTTCTTACGGGCCATGGATTACTTCCTCCCCCAGACCTTGCGGACCAGGTCCTCGATCTCGCCATTGACGAGGTTGAGAGAGTCCATTGCGCGGTCGTAGGTGCCGCGGACAAACTGCGAGCGCTCGACTTCATAAAGCGTTTGCTTTGTTACGCCGGCGTCGGAGATAGCTGTCGACTTCACCATGGCGTTCTGCAGCATGCGATTGCCGAAAATGGCGCGCATGAAACCGGTCATCTGGCTTTGAGGGCCGTCGTTCGGCTCAAACCGTGTTCCGAGATAGCGCATCCAGTCATAGCTGGTGCGGCCACCGGCTTTTTCGACGACGCTCATCAACTCACTCGTCATCGACAGGAACTGCGACATCGACATGACGTCGAGCATCTGCGGATGCACGGTGATCAGGACGGACGTTGCGGCACAGAGCGCCGACATGGTGAGGAAGCCGAGCTGCGGGGGGCAATCGATGACGACGATGTCGTAGAAGCTCTCGATATCGGCGAGCACATCGCCGATGCGGGCGAAGAAAAGGGTTTCTGCAGCCCCGCCCGTCATCATCGCCTTCGGCGTTTCGTGCTCGAATTCCATGAGTTCGAGATTGCCGGGAATGAGATGCAGATTGGCGGTGTAGGTCGACCGCACGATATCGGCGATCGACCGCGGGGCGTCATAGCGGATCGCGCCGTAAAGCGTCTCGCCTTCTCCGACATCCAACTCCGGTTGATGGCCGAAGAGGGCGGAAAGCGAAGCCTGCGGATCGAGATCGATCGCGAGCGTGCGGTAGCCGCGAAGTGCCAGATATTGGGCGAGGTGGGCTGAGGTCGTCGTCTTAGCCGACCCGCCCTTGAAGTTCATCACAGACAGGACCTGCAGCTTTTCATCGCCGCGCCGGTGCGGGACATATTTGCCCGACTTGCCGCCATCGTCGAGAACGCGGCGAATGCGTTCGATGTCGGAAACGGCATACATGCGCCGACCGTTTGACAAGGGCGCTGGGCCGTGGCCCTCTGAGGCCACCTGCCTCAGATAGCCTTCGCCGATTCCGATGAAGGCTGCCGCTTCGGCAGGGCTGAAGAGACGCATCTGCTTTTGCGCTTGCGGGGGGAAGATTTTCTTTTGGTGCTGCTGCAGCTGATGGGCAAGCTCCAAAGCATCGGCAGCCAGAAGCGTCGGCAGATGCTCCTGTGCGTCCTGGCTTTGAATTTTTTGCTGCAACATTGATATCCCCGAAAACTGCGCAAAAATCGTCATATCCGGACAATATGCGCAGATGCACTATGCTCCGATTCGGCGCGGTTTTACAAATGCATAGCGTTTTGACGGAGGTGCTGCCCTTGCGGTGGAAAGCGAGCTTGTGAAGCGGCCGAGTTGTCCGCGGACAACTTCCCTTCGGGCACGTTCGCGCATCTCCAATTAGAGCATAGATTTAATAGACTATTGACAGCGGATCTGATTGTGTCAGGATTGTGTTCAGTTGGCGATTGGATGCATGGAGCTTCCTGATGTTCTATCTCGGTGGAATGACCCTTGGCTATCTTGAGCCGCCCCCGCCTGTGCCGAAGGCGATGAAGACAAAGCGGCAGGCGGAAGTGGATGTCGCCTCGACGACGCTCGACAAGGCGACGTGCGAAGAGTCCGATCGTAATCAGGAATGGGCGCGCGCGTTCCTGACGCCGTGGCACCTCCTTTACTGAGGAGTGAGGCGTGGCGCCGAACTGCGCCGCCCAAGCGTTGACAGCTGTCAACGTGAAAGCCGTTTCAGCCGCCGTGGAAAAGCGCAAATCGGCGAGGGAAGGGCTGTTTCGCGGCTGCGAATTGATTAAGTTCGCTGTCATGGACACCAAGCAAGATCGATCCGTTTCAAGTGACCCGCCTGGCGATGCGGCCGACAGTCAGGGGCAGGTGCTATCGCTGCACCAGCGCATCCTCGGTGACGTCGAAGGGCGCATTCTTTCCGGGGAGTGGCCACCCGGACACCGCATCCCGTTCGAGCACGAACTGACCGAGCAATATGACTGCTCGCGCATGACGGTGAACAAGGCCCTGACCGAACTCGTCAAGCGCGGGCTGATCAAGCGGCGGCGCAAGTCGGGAAGCTACGTTACCTTTCCGCAGGTCCAGTCCGCCGTCATGGAGATCCACGACGTTAAACTCGAAGTCCAGTCGCTGGGGCTCGATTACAGCTTCCGCGTGGATGAGCGAAAAGTGCGCAAGGTCGAAAGCCGGGATCGTGAACGCCTGGATCTCCCGAGCTCGGGCAAGCTGCTGGACGTAACGTGCCGGCATTTTGCCGGCTCGCGTCCCTTTTGCTTCGAGGAGAGGTTGATCAGCCTTTCTGCGGTTCCGGAGGCCGAAGAGGAAACATTCGAGACCGCGGCGCCCGGTTCGTGGCTGCTCGGCAAGGTACCGTGGAGCACGGCCGAACACCGCATTCGTGCCGTGGCGGCCAGCAAGTCGGCAGCGCAGGCGCTCGGTATCGCCACCGGCACAGCCTGCCTCGTCATCGAGCGGCGGACCTGGAGCGGACGGGCGCCGGTCACGCATGTGCGGCTCACCTATCCCGGCGACCGCCACGAACTCGTTGCGCAGTTCGCGCCCAGCCCCATCGGCTAGTCGAAGGATCGGTTGTCCGCGGACAACCGATGAAGCAGGCCCTCGATCGGCGGTTCCGCGCCGATTATCCTGCGGCGAGGCGCAGCTTCGGTGCCGGTTCGTTGCCGGAAAAAGCGAAGACCTCGATGGGTTCACCGATGCCCCTGACCGGGTAGGCGCCGAGATGCTCCATGCTCGAGGCGCAGCCGGCCAGCTCGACGAAGGCGCGCGACAACAGCACCGGGCGTTTGGTTTCCTTGGTCAGGCTCTCAAGCCTTGAGGCGATGTTGACGGCGGGGCCGATGACGGTGAAGTCGAGCCGGCGGCGCGAGCCGATATTGCCATACATCACGTCGCCGACATGCACGCCGATGCCGTAGCCGAGCGGCTCGCGACCTTTCGAGAGGTTGTCCTGGTTCAGGACGGCGATGGCTGCCTCCGCCTCCCGGATCGCCTGGAGCAGATTCTCCGCGGCGTCGGGGTTGCTTAGCGGAAAGATCGCCAGCAGCCCGTCACCCATGAATTTGAGGATCTCGCCTCCATGGCGCTCGATCGGTTCCGACATGGCGTCGAAATAGGCGTTCAGCAGTTCGATCACGTCGTCGCGCGGCCAGAGATCGGAAAGCTTTGTGAAATTGCGCAGGTCGCAGATCAGGATGGCGGCACCGACGGTGACGCCGCTGCCCCGTGTGGTGGCGCCGGCAAGGATCTGTTCGCTCGCGTGCGGGCCGACATAGGTTTCGAGCAGCGTTCGGACGAAACGGTTCTTCAGCCTGATTTCACTGACCAGCGCCAGCGCCGGCACGATCTTCGCGAGAAAGGCCAGATGTTCGTCTTCGAAGCCGCCCTTCCGGTCGCTGGCAAAGGTGACGATGTGGCGTTTGCCGAGCGTGTGCTCAAGCGGCCAGGCGATGTATTCGGTCAGGCCCTCGGCCCTGAGGTCAACATAGAGCGAGCTCTGTTCCTGCTCTTCCGTCAAGTCCTCGAGGTTGGTTCGAACCTCGGTGCCACCGTTATTGATCACGTAGAGCGGGCTGTTGAGGTAGAGAGCGGTGTTCTGGGTGCCATAGTCGTAGAGATCGATTTCGCCCTCGGCCAGCCCCTTGCGCCACAGGATGCGAGCGCCGAGCCATTGCGGATGGTTGATGCGGAAGTGCAACGTGGCGCGCGCAACCGGAATACCGGCGGCCTGCAGCCGTTCGCCCAACTCGACAAGGATATTGTCGATGAAGCGCTCGTTGCGCGTTTCGATGATCAGCCAGTCGAGCACGCCTTGGCGTCGAGCCGGAAAGCTGCCATCCTCGGGTGAAGGCGAGGGGGCCTCAGATGGGGTCTGCATTGCTGTTCTCCATGGCGCTCAAGCGGGTGAAGCCGCTTAAGCCGAACGATGTATCGCAGCAAATGTGGAGCATCGGCACCGCCTTGATAAGGGGCAACCTGAAAAGCTTTTGAGAAATCTGGGGCGGCATGCCGCCGCTTCTGTCAGACGATCGGGCGTGCCGGCGCGGCCGCAGGTCGGCTTCCGTCGATCAGCGGCAAGTGCAGGCGCACCCGCGTGCCACGCCATGGACCGGTGAGAATGTCGATACGGCCGTCGTGGAGCCGGGCGATCTCGCGCGCGAGATTGAGCCCCAGCCCGGCGCCGGTGGAGCGCGGACGCAAGCGATAGAAAGGTTCGAAGACGCGATCGCGCTCCTCTACCGGAATGCCGGGGCCTTCGTCGTGGATTTCGAGCCCGCCGGCGGCATCGACCAGAACGGTGATCGTGCCGGCACCGCCGCCATGTTCGATGGCGTTGCGCAGAAGGTTGGCGACAGCCTGCTCGATCTGCCGCGGCCGCGCGCTGACCAGGGCGCCCGGCGCTTCGGCTTCGAATGCCAGCTCGTAGCCGGCTTCGAACGCAAGCGGTGCGAAGTCCGCTGCCATGACCCTCCCGAGAGAAACGAGGTCGACCACCTCGAGCGGACCGCCGGCATGTTCGAGGACTTGCCGGTCGAGAAGCTGCTGGGCGAGATGCGACAGGCGCTCGATATCGAGCCTCAGGCGGGTGGTTTCGGGGTCTTCCTGCAGAAGCTCGGCGCGGGTCCGCAGGATCGCGATCGGGGTGCGCAATTCATGGGCCGCATCGGTCAGGAAGCGGTTGCGCTGGTCGTATCCCTCTCCCAGTCGCGCCAGGGCCCGGTTGAAGGCCCGCACCAAAGGGGCGATTTCGGTCGGCACTTCCTCGGTTTCGAGCTGCACCGCGCGGTTGTCGATGTCGATGCGCCCCGCCTGGTCGGCGGTCGAGACGAGGCTCGCGAGCGAACGGCGCACGACGGCCGGCGTCGTCAGCAGAGTGGAGACGCCCATGACCAAGACGATCGGCAAAAGGAAGCAAAGGACAACAAGCACGAGCGTCGGCATGACCTCCATCCACGCCGTCCTGCCGTCGAGGTCGCGCGCCATATCGACATTGATGCTGATCTGCACGTCCAACGGCTCATTGTCGCGGCGGGAGGAAACTGTCGCCGCGAGGATCTGGACCCGGCCGGCTTCGGTCTCGACATTGTGGAGGACAGCGTCCGGAAGCGTACCGCCTTCTTCGAAAAGCAATTTCGCCCCCTCCACCCGTTGCAGCAGGTCGCCACCGGCTTCTTCATAGGGGGCAGGGACGTTTCCGTAGCGCACGACCTGGCCGGCGGCGTCGCGGACGATGTACCAGAGATTGGGATAGGACTGGCGAAGCTCGCGCAGGTCCTCGGTCTCGTGCACGGCCAGCACGCCGTTCGCGTCGCGCCCGACGGCGCGGTCGAGCACATCCAAGGCGGCTTCGTTGTCGACGAGCAACCGTGGCTGGGCGATGAACACGCCCAGGAAAAGCAGGCCGATGAAGACGAACAACGTGGCCGCCTGCAGGAGGATCAGCCGACGGACGAGGACCCATTGCAGCGAGCGCGGACGAACCTTGATCATGTCGTCGCGCGCAGGAGATAGCCGAGATTGCGGATCGCCCGGATTTCGACGCCGGCGCCGACGTCGTCGAGCTTGCGGCGCAGGCGCGAAAGATGGGAGTCGAGCGCGTTGGATTCGATCTCGTCTTCCATGGCGTAGACCGATTCTTCCAACGTCGCCCTGAGCACGGTTCGGCCGGGCCGCCGCATCAGCGCTTCGAGCGCAAGCCGTTCCCGGCGCAGAAGGTCGAGAGGCTTGTCGTCCACGGCGGCCTCCCGGTGGCGGAAGTCGTAGATGAGCCGCCCGACCTTGGTCTGCTCCGATTTGAGCGTGACCGGACGGCGGGCAAGCGCGCGCAGCCGCGCCATCAGTTCCTCGACGGCAAAAGGCTTGGAAAGATAATCGTCGGCACCGGCATCGAGCCCGCTGACCCGGTCGTTGATCGATCCCAATGCCGTCAGCATCAGGATCGGCGCCTCGACGCCAAGGCTTCTGAGCTTCGGGATAAGATCCAGCCCCTCGCCATCCGGCACCCGGCGGTCAAGCACGACCACGTCATAGGGCCAGAGTTCGGCAACGGCCTCGGCGTCGGCGAGCGTCGAGACATGATCGACGATCACCTGGCGCCGCGCCAGGGCAGCCTTGAGGGCCGAGGCCATCTCCGGCTCGTCTTCCAGCAGCAAGATGCGCATGCCACTTTCCCTTCTGTGCCCGCATCTATGCGGGTCGCTGATCCGTCACGTCGACTGCCCGAGGCGTCACTCGCATTCCAGCTTCGGCTGGCGGAAGTTGGTGATGTACCAGCGGCCGTGCTGCATCCGGGCGTAGAAGCTATAGAAGCACTCCTGTTCCTCGACATAGCCCGGCGTCGAATACTCCTCGTAGCGCATTCCGCGCCGGGTGTCCCTGATTTCGCCGCTGGATGTGCCGGAGACGACATTCGTTGAGATCTTGCGCCATTGATAGGCGCGCTCGTTCCAGCCGAGATCGAGAACATTGGTGGGCGGACCATAGTCGATGATGACGGATTCGACCGGCTGGCCGATATAGGTCTTCATCGTATCGGATGCACAGCCGGCCAGCAGGGCGGCGGTGGCGGCGAACCAGGCGAGGGTGCAAAACCCCTTAATGGAGAGCATGACGGATCCCGGTTTTCCTGCAGCGCCAGTCGTCCACGGGACGCGCGAAGCCAGCAGTTGTCGTTGACGTGCCGCCCGTCCGGAACGACTGCGATCCGGAGCGATGCGACGGCTGACCGGGAGCTAAAGGGCCAAGATTACAGGGGCATTGCAGGGCCGGCGCGAAGCTGGCGAAAGCTGCGCCGACGAAGCCGGTGGCGGGGGCAACGGATGTCGTTACTGCCGAAGAAGCGCTGCATACTTCCTAGGCAGCGCGGTCTGTGTCACGTGTTTGCGCTACCTTGGGATCAGCCGCGTAAACCAGGCCCGGCTTGACGATCCACTCGCCCGTGCGAAGTGCCAGTACATCAAAGCCGCCGCTCACCAGGCGCGGTGCCACGCCGACGAAACGATAGACAAGGCCCTCTCCGTCGCGCACGGATTCCCGTATCGGACAACTGCCCAGAGAGCCGATAACGTCGCCCTCGAACGCGACATCCACCAGCATGAAATATTCCGTCGGCAGACGGCGGCTGGCTCTGGAGGAGAGTTTGAACCCGTTTGTGAATTTCATAGTCTTGCTCGTCTGTGACGCCTTCGGAACCGGACATGCCGGTACTGGCAAGCGTCTGCGCTGTTCTGTTGCTTTCGCGTCCGAAGCCGGGTGGGTTGCCGCCAACGCAAATCCGGCCGATCACAGGAAAGGTGAATGCTGCGGCACCGGGTGTTGCGGCGCGGCACGTCTCAAGCCATCCAAAAGCGGCACCAGCATGGCAGCATGCCTGAGGCAAAACGACCTACAGGCACATTGCCGCCCGCTCCTTCTATCGCGCAGATCGGCATAGGATTTCGCCTGGGAAGATGGGATGGAAAGATCAGGAAAGCATAAGGGGAGGGAGTGCAGTGCGCTTGAATGATTGCGCGCGACGCTAGCAGAGCATCGCGGTTTGAGCTGGACGCAACTCGCCGCCAAATAGTGGGCTGAGGGTCGGTTCGGAGAGCAGGAACCCTTGCACGTGCGTTGCGCCGGCGCCTTGCGCGGCCTCAAATTGTGCATAAGTTTCAACACCTTCGACCACAACGACGGGAGCGACGCAGGACGCCAGACCCACCATGTGCAGAAGGAACCGCTCCGCGTCGGGACGTCCGAGCCGCAGGAAGAAGCCGTCGATCTTCACGATGTCGACGGGCAAGGACAAAAGTGCCTCCGGCGTCGAAAATCCCGTTCCGAAGTCATCGACGGCGACCCGATATCCAAGCTCGCGTACGCTTCGAACGAAACACCCGGCCGTCGGGAGCGCTGAGATCGGTAGGCTTTCGGCGAGTTCGAGCACGAGGCGCGGTGCCAGCCCCCGATGGGTCGACAGCAGATCCAGGAGCAGCGTCCGGTTACGTTCATCGCAGATGCTTTCGACCGAGATGTTGCAGCCGAGGTCGCCGGTTGGATGATGCGCCAACCAGTCGAAGGCGAGCGTGAGCATGTGCCTGTCCAGCGCAGCAATGCGGCCGGCCGCCTCCAGATAGCGTATGAACTCGCTGGCGGTCATGACCTCGCCGTCGGGTCGGATGATCCTTCCCAGACACTCCGAATAGAGCACGGTGCCGACATCGGCGACGGCATTGACGTGTTGAAGTGAAAACCCGACGCGCCCTTCTTTTGCTGCGTGGTCGAAGATTTCCACAACACGGTCAAACATTTAAACTCCATTGGCTTGGACGCGGGTCCGGATGCAGCCACCGGCTCACCAAGTGAGCCGGTGGCCAGTTCCTCGTTATTGGGCGGTCTCCGGCTCCGGTTCGACAACAACCACCGTCTGCGGCGGCAGCGTGCCGCGGATTTCGTCGATCTTGCCAACGGCGGGGCCGACCCCGAGAATCCCCTTGGCTTCGTCGACCATGTCGTCGGTCACCACGCCATCCTTGGTGAAGCCCGCTAGCGCCTCGCGCAGCGCTTCGTCGCTCAGCGCAGGATCGGCTGGGATGGCGTCGACGCCATTTTCCGCCTCGAACTGCGCATAGGCGATTGCGTAAGCGGAAACGGCCGCCATCTTCGGATCGTTTGAATTGAGATAGGCGTGGTAGTTGCGGTTGAGCGAGTTGAACCCTCGCTTAGACTCGGGCGCCACAACGGGATCGACTACCGGATCGACCACCGGGTCCGATGCAACCACGACCGATTTGGCGGGTTTCTCGGCTTTTGCCGATTTGGCTGCCTTGGTCGCCTTGGTCTTGCTGCCGGAGGTCCCGGATTTGTGCTGCGATTTTCCACTGGACTTGCCAGTGCTCGTTTCCTTGCTTCCGCGGGAAGTGTCGGATTTGCTGTGGCCAGAACCGCCACCGTGGCTCCCGCCATTGCCACCACCGTTGCCCCCGCCGTTACCGCCGCCGCCACCATTGCCACCACCGCCGCCATTGCCGCCTTTGGCGTAGGCGGAATCGATCAGGCTCAGGGAACCGGCAGCCATTGGCGCGACTGCCAGCGTCAGCGCCATGATGCTCCGGGCGATCAGCTTCGTCACAGGCATAGATATCTCCTCATTTCCAACTGGTCGTTCTCATTTGCTTACGGATCGAGACACGACGTTCGATGTGAAGACGATATCTGCGCCTCCGAGACGGCGCCATCGGCCCCCGACCATTGCCTTTTCGCCTAGGACCTAGGTCCTATTCCGCAGCATCAAAGGTCCGAACAGTTCGGTCGCGATGGCTGCGCCATTGACCCTGTCATGAGAGTGGTTAGGTTGGCGCGGCCTTGCTACAATCGTCGCGCCGCACGAGCCGGCGGCCCGATCCGAGAGACCTGGTGCGCGTCCAACAGCTTATCACCCGCTGGAATTCTCAATCTCTAGCCACCCAGTTCCTGCTGATCGGAGGAGCGGTCGCCGCTTGTGCGATGGTTCTGGTCGGCGCCTTCGTATCGAACAGGATCGAAGACGCAGTCACCCGGAATTCCGCCGCAACGACGGCGCTTTACGTCGACAGCGTGATCGCGCCGTTGCTGCCCGATATGCAGACGAATGAAGTGCTCGATGAAACGGTTGCCCGTGCGCTGGACGAGACCCTTGGCCAGGGCGCGCTCGGCGAACGCCTCCTCTCGTTCCGCCTTTGGCGTGCGGATGGCACGCTTCTCTATTCGAGTGACCAGGCGGCCGTCGGCACCAAGGTGGAGCCAAGCGAGGAACTTCAGACGGCATTTTCAGGCAAAATGGTCGCCCGCTTCGACCAGGCCGGGGATGGGACGGCGGACAGGGCTACGGCCGAGCCGGCGCTTGCCATCTACAATCCGGTGCTCCAGCCCTGGTCCGGCCAGGTGGTGGCCGTGTCGGAATTTCATGAGGTGGCCAATGATTTCGAACAAAGCCTCAATCAGGCGCGCGCACACACCTGGTTGGCGGTCGCAGCCTTCACGCTTGCCTTCTTCGTCGTGCTGTCGGCGATCGTGCTTCGGGGCAGCAAGACGATCGAGAGCCAGCGGCATGCGCTCGCCCAGCGCGTCGACGAGCTTTCGGCATCGCTGGCGCAGAACGAAACGTTGCGCGGCCGGCTGCAGCGCGCATCGCAGCGCGCCACCGCGTTGAACGAAAGCTATCTGAGGCGCATCGGCGCGGACCTGCATGATGGCCCCGCCCAACTCGTCGCCTATGCTTCGCTAAGACTGGGCAGCGAGACCTTGAAGCGCGACGCGACGCCGGCGGCCACCCGTGCGCGCGAGATCGGCGCGATCAAGGCGAGCCTCGACGAGGCGATGCAGGAGATCCGCACAATCTGCGGCGGCCTGGTCCTGCCGCAGATCGAGACGGCCGGATTGGCAGAGATCCTGCAGCGTTGCGTGAAGGCCCATCAGCAGCGCACAGGGGCGGCGGTCGAGCTCGCCCTGGCCGATCCGCCGGACCGTCTGTCGCAGGCGGCAAAGATCTGCATCTACCGCTTCGTGCAGGAAACCCTCAACAACGGCTACCGGCATGCCGGCGGCGTGAGGCAGCAGGTATCGCAACGAACAGTCGGCGACCGTGTCACCATCGAGGTCGCCGATGGCGGACCCGGATTTGATCCGGACAAAGTTCCGCCCACAAGTCTTGGTCTTGCCGGCCTGCGCGAACGGATCGAAAGTCTCGGCGGAACGTTTGAGCTCATCATCGAGCCGACCGGCACCACCGTTCGCATGACGACCAGCGTCAAGGAGATCTGACAATCATGACGTCAAGGATACGCGTTGCCGTGGTCGACGACCACCCTCTGTTTCGCGAAGGCGTGACCCGGAGCCTGTCGGAGATCGAGGGGTTTGAGATCGTCGCCGAGGGCAGTTCGAAGGACGACGCGACCGGGATCGCGCAAAGCCTCGGACCGGATGTGATGCTCATGGATATCTCCATGCCGGGCGGCGGGCTGGAGGCGATACCGGCGATCCTGGAGGTCGCTCCGTCGCAGAAGATCATCATGCTCACGGTTTCCGAAGACGGAGATGACGTGACCACGGCGCTCGACCGGGGTGCCACCGGCTATGTGCTGAAGGGGGTCGGCGCCTCGGCGCTCGCCGAGGTCATTCGCACTGTCGCTTCGGGCGAGCGTTACGTGGCGCCGACCCTTTCGGCCAAGCTTTTGTCGACGAAGGGCCCGGCCCAGCCTGGAAAATCCGGTCTGGTCGCAACCCTGACGCCCCGCGAGAAAGAGGTTCTGCACCTGGTGGCCGCCGGCATGAGCAACAAGCATGTCGCCATCGAGCTGGACCTGCAGGAAAAGACCGTGAAGCATCACATGACGCAGATCATGACGAAGCTGGGGGTCGCAAACCGCACCGAAGCGGCAATGGTTCTGCGCGACGCGCGCGAGCTTTAGTCTCTAAGACCGACCGATACCGTCGCACCGCCGACGCCGATCGGCGGCGCGTGCTAATGCGCCAGGGTCTCCATGCGCTGCTTGTCGGCTGATGTCGCGCGGCGGTTGATGATCGTCCGTCCGCGGGCATCCTTCATGATGTAGCGCCCCTTCCTGACTTGCTCGGTTATGCCGCCCTTGTGACGGATACCGGTTTCGCCATCGTCGGTGGCGTCTTCATTGGCACGGGAGGCCTTGGAGTTTCCGCCGGAACGGGTTTCGTTGGAATTCCCGTTTCCATTGCCGTTGCCACCGCCATTGCCGCCACCGCCGTTCCCGTTCCCTCCGCCATTACCACCACCATTCCCACCGCCGTTGCCGCCGCCATTATTGCCGTTCTTGGCGAGGGCGACCGTCTCGGTCATCGACAGACCTGCGCGGGTCAGATCGAGCTTGTAGGGAAGGGTCGTCACCAACAGGATCGCGGGCCAGAAGAATGCAGCAAGAAAAATCCGGCGATTGGGCATTTCAGTCCTCTGGCGATGTCGCGGCACAGGGTGGGCACGCTCCGGCGGATACCGGCAAGTTCGACTTTGCTCATGGCCGGCATGGCCAGTCAACGCGCGTCTGCGCCGGTTACGCTTTCCCAGACCTTTCCCCGGCGACGGCCGGACAATCGTCGGATTCCCTTAGGACCAAAGTCGGGTTCCATGCGTCGTCGTTTGGCGGCTGTGGCCTGCGCTCTTGCCGAGCAGCGACCGTGGCGTGACGGGTAGTCAGGCGATGGCGCGATTGAAATTGTCATGCACGCCGTTGCATCGTTTCATTTGGCCATATTCTCGACATCGAGATCGTTGACGTCTCCGGCAGGCTGGGACCACCCGGCGCTCATCGAGCGCCCGCTCCTGCACCTCTTCGGAGGCCCGGGGACGGGCGTTTTGCGCCTTTTGAAAGATCAACACTTGTCACACGACAAATCGACCGGGCACGTCAAGAAACGCATCGTGCTGCATTTTCCGGGCTTCGAGCCGCTGGATGCCGTCAAGCATCAGGCGCGCTACAAGCGATCGGCGGTCAAGACGGCGAGACTTCAGGATTTCGATGTTCAGGTCGGGCAGGTGGAGAGCGAGGGACCCGGCCGCTATTTCGACGTGGATAGCCAGGGCGCCGACTGGCAGACGGCCAGCCGCGTCTACATCTTCGATCACGACGAGATCGTCCGACGCCTGAATGGCCGGGGCACGCTGCATCGAATGGTCGCGGGCTACCTGAGCGCCCTGCGCGTCGTCTGGGAAGGCGGCGCATTCGGCTACTTCCGGCATGCCTGGCGGTTCGGCCTGTTCTTTCTCTTTCCGTTCCTGCTGGTGGCAATTGGCGTCGCGGGGAGCGTGTTGATCGGCACCGCCCCCTACTGGCTTGCGCTTGAATCATCGCTTCTCGTCCTGAGCGCGATCGTCGCCTACCTGGTCTTTTTCAAGCTGTTTCTCCCCTGGTCGGAGCGGTGGCATACCCTGCATCTCTTTTCCGACTGGGAGCTGGCGGTTGCCGTTGCGCGTCTGGAAAAACCATATTTAAAGCAATGGGTTGAAGACAGCCTGGCATCCGTGCGGGCCGCGCTCAACGAACCGGCCGACGAGTACGTCATCAGCTCTCACAGCATGGGCTCCAGCATCGCCACCCAAGTGATCGGCGCCCTGGTGGAGCGGGAGCCAGGCCTCTTTGCCGGAAAACGCATCGTCTTCGTCACGCTCGGCGGCGCGATCCTGCAATGTGCGCTGCTGCGCTCAGCCGAAGTGTTGCGCGCGCGCGTCGGCGCCATCGCCCGGGTGAAGGATATCTTCTGGTTCGACGTCCAGTGCCTGACCGACGCGATCAATTTCTACAGATGCCAGGTGGTGGCGCTTGCCGGACACGGCGATGCGCCCCAGCCGCCCATCGTTTTCATCCGGCTCAAGCATATGCTGTCACCGGAGCGCTATGGCCGGATCAAGCGCGACTTCCTGCGTGTGCACCGCCAATACGTGCTCGATGCCGACGTTCGCGCGCCCTTCGATTTTACGATGATGACGGCCGGGCCGCTCCCGGCCGCCTCATTCGCCAACGCGGCCTGAAGGCAAACAGTCCTGTCGGGGCAGGGCTGTTGCTTGCCGCTCACGTACTCAGCACCGAGAGACCGCTCTCCCGGTCGAACAGGTGCAAGCCGTTTGGCTCGATTGTGAAGGATACGGCTTCCCCCGGCCTGGGGCAGCCGCTGGCCTTGACCAGTGCGCCAATTTCCTTGCCGGCAAACAGAAAGGTCACGAGCGCGTCGTTACCATGAAACTCGACCAGGTCGGCGATGCCCTCGATACGATTGAGCCCGCTTTCCGCCGGCGCCAGGTCGGCGGGACGTATGCCCAGCACTAGCGTCTGGCCATGGCGAAGCGTGAACCTGTCGTCCAAGATCGCGAAGCTGCCGCCCGCACTGCGCAACAGCCAGCCGCCTTCGGTCTTTTCGGCCGTCACGTCGATGAAATTCATGTTGGGTGTGCCGATAAAGCCGGCGACGAAGAGCGTGCGCGGGCGTTCGTATATCTCGGCGGGCGTCCCGACCTGCTCGATCGCGCCACCCTTCATCAGGACGATCCGGTCGGCAAGTGTCATCGCCTCCAACTGGTCGTGGGTCACATAGATCGTCGTGGTCTTTAGCTTCTGGTGCAGCCGGGCGATCTCGACCCGCATGTGATTGCGCAGCTTCGCGTCGAGATTGGAGAGCGGCTCGTCGAAGAGGAAGACCCGCGGCGTCTTGATCATCGCGCGGGCGATAGCGACGCGCTGTTGCTGCCCGCCGGACAGCTCGGTCGGCTTGCGGGCGAGATAGGGCTCGAGGCCGAGCGTTGCCGAAACAGCGCGAATCCGCGTATCGATCTCCGCCTTCGGCACCTTCATGCGCTTCAGTCCGAAAGCGATGTTGTCGTAGATCGTCATGTGTGGGTAGAGCGCATAGTTCTGGAAGACCATGGCGACGCCGCGGTCGCGAGGCGGCAGGTCGTTGACCGCCCGCCCGCCGATCGAGACAATGCCGCCGGATATGTCTTCGAGACCGGCAATCATGCGCAGCAGCGTGGACTTGCCGCAGCCGGATGGACCGAGAAACACGATGAATTCATGATCGGCGACATCGAGGTTGAAATCCTTGATGACATCAACGGCGCCGTATTGCTTGTCGACATTGGAGCAGACGATGTTCGCCATGGCTCAATCCTTCCCACTGTCCATGCGGATCTGTAGTTTGATATCAGTCGGTCGGGCGGATGCGGCCCGCTCGAATGCCCTGATGCTGTCTTCGAAGCGGAAGGTTTCAGTGATCAGCGGCTTCAGATCGACCTTGCCGGACGCGATCAATTGCAGGGCGCGGTCGAAGATGTTGGCGTAACGAAACACCGTTTCGATCCGGACTTCCTTGGAGATTGCGCCCGGAACGTCGAATTGTACCGGTTCGACCGGCAGGCCCACCAGAACCACGGCACCGCCCGGGCGGACCAGATCGAATATCCCGGAAAAGGCCTTGGCGCTGCCGCTCGCCTCGAAGACGAGATCGGCGCCCCAGCCGCCGGTTTCCGCGGCGATGACATCGGCAAAAGGCCGCTCGGCGATGTTGACCGGGATGATGCCTGGATACTGAGCGGCGATCGCCAGCTTCTCCGCGCTGAAATCGGAGATGAAGACACGGCTGCAGCCACTGGCAAGGGCTGCGAGCGCCACCATGATGCCGATCGGCCCGCAGCCGATCACCGCGGCGACATCGCCCGGTGCAATCCGCGCGCGGGCGGCTGCCTGCATGCCGATGGCGAACGGTTCGACCATCGCGCCTTCGGCAAAGGAGATGTTGTCGGGAAGCTTGTAGGTGAAGGCGGCGGGATGGACTGCGAAGGGAGCGAGCACGCCATGAACCGGCGGCGTTGCCCAGAACCGCACCTTGGGATCGACATTGTAGATGCCGAGTTTGGAAGCCCGGGAGGTCAGTTCTGGAACACCCGGCTCCATGCAGACCCGGTCGCCGACGTCGAGCGTTTCGACATTGCTTCCGACCGCGACGACGGTGCCGGCCGCCTCATGACCGAGCACCATCGGTTCGCGCACCACATAGGGGCCGATGGCGCCGTGGGTGTAGTAGTGCACGTCGCTGCCGCAGACGCCGACCGTGTCGATGGCGATCTTGACATCATCGGGACCAAGTTCCAGCGGGAGATCGATCTCCCGGATTGCGAGCTTGCCTTTTTGCTCGAGGACCAACGCTTGCATGAAGGATTTCCTTGTTTTTCCAGTCTTGGGATTCATTGGGTCTTGCGCTTGAAGGCGCTGTTGAGCATGCCACTTAGAACCCCGATGAAGAGCAGCGGCGGGATGGAGAGCAGCACGACGGAGGCGTTGAGGATGCCCCAGGGCACGTCGCGACCGAGTTGCGTCAGCTCCGAGGCGACGATCGGCAACGTCTTGGCGTCGGACGTCGTCAGCATCAGCGCAATCAGGAATTCGTTCCAGACGAGCACGAAGGCAAAGGCGACCGCTCCGATCAGCGACCGAAGGGCAATCGGCAGCGCGATAAGGAAGAAGATCGCATAAGGACCGTAGCCATCGACGCGGGCAGCCTCCTCGACTTCCTTCGGCACTCGCGCAAAGGCCGGGACGCTCAGCCAGATGATGGTCGCGAGCGTCAGCAGCGAATAGGTGACGATCATCGACAGGCGGGTGTCATAGAGGCCGAAATCGAGCCAGATCACCATCAGCGGAATGGCGATCGCGACCGGCGGCAGGAAGCGCAGCGACAGAACGAAGAACTGAATGTCGCGGGACCAGCGGTTGGGATAGCGCGCGATCGCATAGGCGGCGGGCAGGCCGAGAGTGGCACCGATCAGCACCGCAGCGCCCGATATCAGCAGCGAATTGACGAGGCCGGCAAAGACGCTTTCGCGGCCGAGCACATAGGCGAAGTTGTCGAGCGTCGGCTCGAAGAAGAAGAGCGGGGTCGGTGTCACGATGTCGACCCGGTTCTTGAAGGCATTGAGCGCGGTCCAGAACATTGGAAACACGGCAGAGAAGGCGGCGGCGGCAAGGATGAGCCGGCCAATGAAGCGGCCAAGGGCGTGGGCGGTCATCACTGAACCCTCTTCCAGATGAAGGTGAAGGCGATCGAGGTGGCGATCATCATCAGAACCGCCATGCTGGAGGCGTAGGAAATCCGGCCGGACTCGATGAAGCCTTGCGAGAAGGCGTACATGTCGAGCGTTTCGGTCGCGATGCCGGGGCCGCCGCGGGTCATGACGTAGATCAGGTCGAAGGCGCGCAGCGACTCGATCATCTTGACGAAGGCAAGCGAGATCAGCGGCGCCTTCAGCATCGGCAGCGCGATGAAGGCATAGATCTCCCATGTGCGGGCATGGTCGAGCTTTGCTGCCTCGAAGGGTTGCGGTGGCAGCGTTTCCAGGAGCTTCAGCACGATGACGGCGAAGAACAGGCCCCATTGCCAGACATCGACCAATGCGACTGTCGCAAGTGCAGTCGCCGGATTGGACAGGAGATCGAGTGGCTGACCGATGATTGCCTTGTAGGGATAGGTGGCGATGCCATAGAGCGGATGGAAGGCGAACTTCCAGACGAAGGCGGCCGAAACGCGTGGCAGGATCACCGGTACCAGAAACAGGAGCGCCAGCAGGTTGCGCGTTCGCGGCGAGACGCATTCGAACAGCAGAATGCCAAGGCCGACGGCGATGGCGAGCGTCATGCCGACGGTCACGGCTTCCCAGGTCAGGGAGACGCCGATCGCATTGATGAAGCGGCGGTCCGAGAAAAGGTCGATATAATTGGCGAAACCGACGAAGCTGCCGTCCGGACGGCTGAGTTCCCGGTTTTGGAACGATATGTAGATCGCATAGGCCGTCGGCACGAGGGCGAGAACGGCAAGGATGCCCATGGCCGGGGTGAGGAACACCGCCGGCAGGCTGTTTTTCTGCTTCATGTGATCAGTCCTACGGCTGGGCTTTGAACGCCCCCGATGGTGCGGGCCACCGGCGGCTTTGCCGGCCGATGGCCCTTGGGAGGAACCGGCTTACTGGCTGCGGGCAACCAGGTCTTGGGCGAAGCCGTCGAGTTCGTCGAGGCCTTCCTTGATGTCGGTGCGCGTTCCGGTGATCAGCTCCTCGAGGATGATGCCCCAGCGGTCGCCAAGATCAGGCCATTGCGGGTTCTGCCAGAAGTTGACGGCGGTGACCTTGCCGGTATCAGCAAGCGCCTGGCCGAGATCGGGGCCGTAGAGCTCGGCGAATTTCGGGCTGGTCATGATGCTGGTGCGATTGAGTTCGCTGAACTGTCCGGCTTCGAGCCGCCGGGCCTCGTTTTCCTTCGAGGTCGCCCAAGCTACGAACAGACCGGCGCAGGCCTTGGAGGCCTCATCCTTGTTGGCCTTCATGCCGATTGCCAGACCATGGCCGTAGCCGCCGCCCGTCAACGGTGCCGGAGGCGGCAGGTAGCCGACCTTGCCGGCCACCTTCGAGGACTTCGGATCGATCGCCATGCCGACGAGCGGGGTGGATTCGATCAGCATCGCCACCTGGCCGGAGGTAAAAGCACCAACCGCCTCGTCCCAGCCGCCGGTCTGGCTGCCCGGTGCCGAGTACTTGAAGAGTTCGAGATAGGTCTCGGTCGCCTTGACCGCCTGTTCGCCGTCAAAGACCGGCGTCTTGCCGTCGAACCAGTTGCCGCCGAAGCCCTTGAAGAATGGCATCCAGCGCCAGACATTGGCGCCCGAGCCGCGCTGGCCGCGAAGGGCTGTGCCGTAGATACCCTGGTCGGGCTGATTGAGCTTCTTCACTGCGGCAACATATTCGTCGAGCGTCTTCGGCGGCGTAATGCCGGCCGCCTCAAGCAGGTCCTTGCGGTAGACCATGAGGTCCCCGCCGCCAGTGACCGGCGCAAACCAGACCTTGCCGTCATAGGTCGCGACCTTCTGGCGGCCCGGATCGAAATCGGCGTAGTCGTAGTCGGCAGGATAATAGTCCATCAGCGGCGCGACCCAGCCGGCCGACGCAAATAGCGCCACATTTGCCTCGTCGATGTAATAGACGTTGTACTTGCCGATGGTCGAGGCGTCCGCCTTGGTCTTGGCGCGGCGGTCGTTTTCGTTGAGATAGTCGATCTCAAAGGATGCGCCGCCCGAGAGCTTCTCGAATTGGGACTTGTAGTCTTCGAGCAGCGTCAGGCCGTCGCGCGGCTGGGCGAGCACCTTGATCGTGCCGGAGCATTCGGCAGCGACCGCAACAGTCGTCAGGCCGGTGGAAAGAAGGCATGCGAAGGCGATGCTCGAAACGAGCGTTTTGGCTTTTTTCATTGTGAAAAGACCTCCCCAGGTCTGCGATGCGCGCCGGATACTCCTCAGATCCAGTGCGTTTTCCTCATAGCGAACCGTTTCGCTGGGTTCGATGATAGGCCTTACGCTCTGCCGAACTAGCGTGCGCGATGCGGCAATTCTGTACTTTCTTGCAGAAAATTGCCAGATGCCAGCCGTTTGCAGCGCAGCAAACGCAAGGATTCATTGCCTGGGTGGGTGAAACGCGCCTAAGAACGGGAAGTACGACGCTGGCCCGTCAGCCGCCTGTAGGCCGAAGGCGTCATCTTGTGCTGGCGCAGGAAGGTGCGATTGAAATTGGAGATGTTGAGGTAGCCGACCTCGAAGCAGATGTCGGTGATCGGCACGTCGGTTTCGGCAAGCAGCTTGCACGCCTGCCAGATGCGCAGCTTGTTGACGTGGTCGGTAAAGGTGTTGCCGGTATTCTTCTTGAAGAAACGGGAAAAGGCCGTTTCGCTCATGCCGGCCTGCCGGGCAAGATCGGCAAGATGAATGTCGGTGGCGATGTTCTCGTAGATGAAGGCCAGAGCGCCGCGCAGCACGTCAAGCGATTGTTGGTCGAGTTCTGGCGCGAATTCCGGCGAGGAGAGCAACTCGTATTCTTCGGTGTTGACCAGCAGATCGAGCAGCTGGATGAACAGCGAGAAGCGCGAGAGCCCTTTCAGGCTGCCCATACGTTCGATCAGATCGGCGCCCTTGGCGCGGGCTTCGCCATGAAACACCAGGCCGCGCTCGGCGCGGGCGAAGAAGGCCTCGAGCTCGGCAAATTCCGGTAGGGCGTCGGTGATCTCGCGCATGCGATCCGGGTGGAACTGCATGACGATGTCACGGCCTTCGATAATCTCATCGGGTTCGGTAACCGTTACCCAGTCATGCGGCAGGTTGCTGCCGATGACGGTGAGATAACCCGGACCGAACTGGCCGATATGATCACCGACGAAGGCAAGGCCCGAGGCCTTGCGGATGAGATGGATTTCGATCTCCGGATGGAAGTTCCAGACGTTCCGTTCCCAGGGATAGTTGTCGAGACGCCATAGGAACGTCTCGTTGACGCCGGTGACGATGTGCTCGAAGGTCGGCGGGTTGGTTGCGAGCGAAGCGGGCTTTGCCGGCGCGCGTTTTGAGCCTCGCGCCGTACTCATCGCCTGACCCTCCTTCGCGCCGTGTCGATCGGTCGTCTCCTTTGGAGAAGGAGCGGCTGCCTATTGCACCCAAGCCGCCCCGTTTTCCGGACTATGTCAGGCGCGTTCGGCCCAGATCTTGGCGAGCTCGACCAGCGTCTTTACGCTGCGCTCCATGTCCTGGCGGCTGACCCATTCGAGCGGCGAATGGAAGGCGTGGCCGCCGGCGAAGAGGTTGGCCGAAGGCAGACCCATGAAGGAGAGCCGCGAACCGTCGGTGCCGCCGCGGATGCTGCCGCGCACCGGCTGCATGCCGGCCCGGCGGATCGCCTCGATGGCGTTTTCGACGATCTCCGGATGGCGGTCGAGGATGGCCTTCATGTTGCGGTACTGCTGCTTGACCTCGAAACTGTAGGTGGAGCCCGGATAGGCCTTCATCACGTCCTTGACGATGCCTTCGAGCATGGCTTCCTTCGAGGCAAGGCCCGCCTCGTCGAAGTCGCGCACGATGAGGCCGAGCTGCGCCCTGTCCATCGAGCCGGTCACGCCGGTCGGATGCACGAAGCCGTCGCGGCCCTCGGTGCCCTCGGGCGAAACCTCCCGCGGCAGCCGGCTAATGATGTTGCCGGCGATCTTGATGGCGTTCTCCATCTTGTCCTTGGCAAAGCCCGGGTGGATGGCGACGCCCTGAATGACGATCTCGACGCCATCGGCGGAAAAGGTCTCGTCCTCGATATGGCCGGCGGTTTCGCCATCGACCGTATAGCAGAATTGGGCCCCAAGCTTCTTCAAGTCGACCTTGTCGACGCCGCGGCCGATCTCTTCGTCGGTGGTGAAGAGCAGCTTGATCGTGCCGTGCTTGATTTCGGGATTGTCGACGAGAACTTGAGCGGCCGCGACGATCTCGGCAAGCCCGGCCTTGTCGTCGGCGCCGAGCAGCGTCGTGCCGTCGGTCGTGACGATGTCATTGCCGATCTGGTCGTTGAGAACCGGGTGGTCGGCGACGCGGATTACCTGCTGCGGATCTCCCGTGAGCCTGATATCGCCGCCCTGGTAGTTGCTGACGATCTGCGGCTTGACGTTCGTGCCGGTGAAATCCGGCGCCGTGTCCATGTGCGAGCACCAGCAGATGACCGGCACCGGCTTGTCCACGTTCGAAGGAATGGTGGCATAGACGTAGCCGTTTTCATCGAGATGGGCGTCGGCAAGGCCGATCGTCAGCAGTTCCTCGACGAGCACGCGACCGAGGTTCTTCTGCTTTTCCGTCGACGGCTGCGTCTTCGACCTCGCGTCGGACTGGGTGTCGATGACGACATAACGAAGGAAGCGGTCGAGAACGGTATCGGTCATGGCGGGAATCCAATGCTGGTGGGCGTCAGACCGCTATACCCCCAGACCGAGACGAGGGAAAGTCGTGACCGCCCAACGCATGCGGTTGGTCGTGGCCTGACTGGCTCCTCCGGTCGCGGCGCAGACGATGCCGATCAGTAGATTTTTCCAGCCGTCGTCTCGGTCTCGCCTCTGGTACCCTTGAACTCCGCTGCCAGCTTCGACGTGGCGCCGACCAGCAGGTCGACATCGTTGCCGACCGCCACAAAGGTCGCGCCGAGTTCTAGGTAGCGGCGGGTAAGGGCCTGATCGGAGGTCAGGATACCGGCCGCCTTGCCGTGCGACTGGATGCGAAAGAGCGCCGCCTCGACTGCTTGTTGTACCTCCGGCGCACCGGGCTTGCCGAGGAAGCCCATGTCGGCGGCAAGATCCGCCGGGCCGATGAAGACACCGTCGACGCCTTCGGTCGTGGCGATCTCGTCGAGCGCGGCAAGGCCGGCCCGGCTTTCGATCTGCACGAGCAGGCAGATCTCGTCATTGGCGGTCTGCAGATAGTCGGGAATACGGTTGAAGGCCGATGCCCGGGCAAGGGCGGCACCGACTCCACGCACGCCATGGGGCGGATAACGCACGGCGCGCACCAGGGCGCAGGCCTGTTCGGCGCTTTCGACCATCGGCACCAGCAGCGTCTGCGCGCCGATGTCGAGGATCTGCTTGATCATCCAGGTCTCGCCGATCGGCGGCCGGACGATGGCGTGGCTTGGCGATGCGGCGAGCGCCTGGAGCTGTGCCGCCAGAAGCGGCACGTCGTTCGGCGCATGCTCGGCGTCAAGCAGCAGCCAGTCGAACCCGGCGCCGCCGCAGATCTCGGCCGTATAGGGATTGGCGAGCGCCAGCCAGAGGCCGATCTGCGGACGCTTGTCAGTGAGGGCCTGTTTGAACGGATTGCGCGGAGCGGGCATGGGCGTTCCTATTCGAAGAAGCAGCTGACGGTGCCGGACGGGCCGAAGTCGGCGACGATGGTGTCGCCATGGCGGGCCTCGACCGGGCGGATGAAGGAGCCGGCAAGCACGATCTGGCCGGCCTCGATACGGTCGCCGTAGAGCGCCAGGCGATTGGCGAGCCAGGCGATGCCGCGGGCCGGGTGGTTGAGCACGCCGGCGCCCAGTCCTGTCTCTTCGACCTCGGCATTGCGCGAGACGATCGCGCCCATCCAGCGCATGTCGATCGCATCGGGCCGCATCTGTCTTCCGCCAAGCACGATGCCGGCATTGGCGGCGTTGTCGGAGATGGTATCGACGATCGTGCGCGCCTTCTTCGTTTCCGGATCGACGCGCAGGATCCGCGTATCGAGGATTTCGAGCGCCGGCGTCACGTAATCGGTGGCGTTCAACACGTCGAAGACGGTGACATTGGGGCCGGAAAGCGGCGCCTTCATCACGAAGGCGATCTCGGCCTCGATGCGCGGCTGAATGAAACGATTGCCCGGAATGCGCGCGCCGTCCTCAAACAGCATGTCATCGAAGAGCACGCCGGAATCGGGGATGTCGATGTTGAGCGCATATTGCATCGCCTTCGAGGTCAAGCCGATCTTCCAGCCGATCACCCGGCGTCCAGCGGCGATCTTCTTCTTCACCCAGGCGGCCTGCACCGCATAGGCGTCGTCCATGGTCATGTCGGGATGCTGGAGCGACAGCAGTCCGGTCTGGACGCGCTCGCGTTCGGCGATGTCGAGTGCCGTCGCGGCTGACTCGATCTGGTTCTTGTCGAGCATGGGTCAGGCCTCGTCGGCAACTGGGTTGATGAGCGTGCCGATGCCTTGGGCCTCGACCTCGACGATGTCGCCAGGCTTCAGCCAGATTGGCGGATCGAAACGGGCACCGGCGCCAGTCGGCGTGCCGGTGACGATGACGTCGCCGGGCACCAGCGTCGTGAAGGTAGAGACGTAATTGATGATCTTGCGGAAGGAGAAGATCATCCGGCTGGTGCGGTCTTGCTGGCGAACCTCGCCGTTCACGCGGGTTTCCAGCTTGATGTCGGCAAGCTGGGCCTCGTCGGTGAATGGCACCAGCCAAGGACCGATCGAGCCGGTGCGGTCGAAGTTCTTGCCCTGGGTGACGTTGAACTTGGCATGGCGCACCCAGTCGCGGATCGTGCCTTCGTTTGAGAGCGAAAGCGAGGCGACGTGGTCGAGCGCCGTCGCCTCGGGGATACGACGACCGCCCTTGCCGATGACGATGACGATCTCGCCTTCATAATCGAGTTGTGCGCTTTCCGGCGGGCGGATCAGCGGCTGCCCGTGTCCGGTGAAGGAGCGCGGGAAACGTATGAACAGCGACGGGTTGGAGGGTGCCACCTGCCCGTCCTTGTATTCCTCATTGCGGTCCGGAAAATTGACGCCGACGCAAATGATCTTTTCCGGTGCCGGTATAGGGATCTCGTAGCGGATATCGTCGAGCGAAATGTCCGCCGGCAGTCCGGCCGCTTCGTCGGCAAGCCGGGTAAGGGCACCGGCTTCGATCACCTCGCGCAGCGTCGGAAAGGTCGATCCATATCGTGTGCTAAGGTCGATCAATCCATTGCCGGAAACGAGGCCGTAGCCCCGCCTGTTTCCGGCCGAAAAGGTGACGAAACGGGGAGGTGTCATCGGGAAGCCTTCGTTTTTTCGTGTTGTCCGTCGAGCGCGGCGGCGACCTCGACAATGACCTCGAACGCCGTCTCGGCATCCTCTTGCGTCATGTCGAACTGGCCCGCCTGGAAACGGATCGCCACGCGACCATCGACGCGCGTCTGGGTCAGGTAGATGCGGCCGTCATCGTTGATCGCGTTGACCAAAGCGATGGTGTGGGCGTCCGGATCCCCTTCGCTCAGATGGCGGAACGAAAACAGCGACAGCATCGGTGCGGTCACGATCTCGAAATCCCGGTGCTCGGCCAGCCGCTCCGCCAGTTGCCGGGACCAGCGCACGTGGTTGCGGATCATCGTCTGCAGGCCTTCGAGACCATGGAAGCGCAGCAGGAACCAAAGTTTCAGAGCCCGGAAACGCCGGCCGAGCGGGATCGTCCATTCGGAATAGTTTATGATACCGTCGCGCCCGTGCGTCTTCAGATATTCCGGCTGGATCGCCAACGTCTTCACCAGATCATCGGGACTGCGGATGAAATGCGCCGAGCAGTCGAACTGCGCGCCCAGCCACTTGTGCGGATTGAAGACGACGGAGTCAGCGTTTTCGACGCCGGCCCAGAGTTCGCGAAACTCCTCGCAGATCATCGCGGCACCGGCCCAGGCAGCATCGACATGGACATAGAGACCGTGCGCATGGGCGACCCGTATAACCTCGGCGATGTCGTCGCAGGCACCCGTGCTTGTCCCTCCGGTGCAGGCGATCACGCCCGCCGGCACGAGGCCTGCTGCCTTGTCGCGGAGGATCGCCGCTTCGAGCGCCTGGCAGTCCATCGCCCGCCGCGGCCCGTTCGCCGGGATTCGCACGAGGTTCTCCTCGCCGATCCCCGAGACCCAGATCGCCCGGTCGATCGAGGTGTGAACCTGATCGGAGGAATAGATGCGAAGTTGCTGCTGGCTGGCGAGGCCCTTCTTGTTGCCGTTCCACCCGAGCGCCTTCTCGCGCATGACAAGCACGGCCGAGAGTGTCGCCGAGGACGCCGAATCCTGGATCACACCGGAGAAGCCCTCGGGCAGACCGATCGCCTGGCGCAGCCAGTCGAGGACCTTGGTCTCGAGCTCGGTCGCCGCCGGCGAGGTCTGCCAGAGCATGCACTGCGCCGCCATGGCGGTGACGAGGTATTCGGCGACGACGGAGACGGGTGCCGCGTTCGCCGGGAAATAGGCAAAGAAACGCGGATGCTGCCAATGGGTCATGCCCGGCAGGATGATCTTCTCGAAATCCTCGAAGATCGCCTGCATGTCCTCGCCGGTCCGCGGCGGCTGCGCCGGGATCTGGGCGGCAATTGCCCCCGGTGCCGTCTGCGCCCGCACGGGGCGGTCACGCAGCGAGGCGCGATAGTCCGCACCCCATTTCGCCGCCTTCAGCGACCATTCGGTGAAACTCTTCTCGTCCATTTTCTACTCCCGTTCGATCCCAGGCCCTTAGCCGATCCACTCGCCAAACGTCACGGCGCGACGATCGGTTGGGCTTTCAGGATCGAGTCCCTCGCCTCGGCACCGGCAAAGGCGCTGCCTTCCTCGAACCAGGATTTCGGTGCCGGCGCGCCCCAGAGCGTCTGGCGCTGCGGGTCCTTCAGGTCCCACTTGATCGGTTCCAGATCCGGATCGACGGTCTGGTAGTCGGAGCAGTAGATCTCGATGCGGTGTCCATCAGGGTCGCGGACATAGAGGAAGAAGGCGTTGGAAATGCCGTGGCGGCCGGGGCCACGTTCGATATTGGCGAGCCAACCGGAGGTCGACATCAGGTCGAGCAGGTCGATGATGTTGAGCGGCGTCGGCACCCAGAAGGCGGTGTGGTGCAGGCGCGGGCCGCGGCCGTTGGTAAAGGCGATGTCGTGCACGCCGCCCTTGCGATGGGTCCAGGCGGCCCAGAGACGTCCCGTCTCCTCATCGGCCGTGTATTCCGTTACCCGGAAGCCGATCTCGTTGTAGAAGGCGACCGCTTCGTCGACATTGGGCGAGAAGCAGTTGAAGTGGTCGATGCGCAGCGGTTTGACGCCGCGGTAGAGCGCGTATTTCTGGTGGATTGGCGGCAGGCGGTCCATCTTCGAATAGAATTCGAGCGGGATGCCCTGCGGGTCACGGGTGCGAAAGGTGCGTGACTGGTAGGGGCGTTCGATCCACTCGACAGGCAATTCTTTCGCTTTGAAGAAATGCGCGGCCTTTTCGAGATCCTCGTCGCCAAAGACCTTGAAGCCGAGGTCGCGAGCCTCAGCGCTCGCCGCCTTCTTCAGAATGATGCAGTGGTGGCCGCGTTCCTCCATGGCCCTCAGATAGATCGTGTCCGCCGTCTCGTCGGTGACCTGCAGGCCCAGCACGTCGACATAGAAGGCGCGCGATTTGGCAAGATCGGTGACGGCGAGCTCCACATGGCTCAGCCGCACGATGTTGAAGGGCGGGTAGAGGTTCGGTTTCGGCAAGGGCATTGATGTCTCCTCCAGATTTTTTTGCCAGCGCGCTCAGCCGCCGAGCTTGGCGATCGCATGCGCCGAGCTGGCAAAGGCGATGTTCTTGGTTTCCATGTAAAAATCGAACGACCAGTCGCCGCCGTCGCGGCCAATGCCCGAGCTCTTGACGCCGCCGAACGGCGTCGGCAGGTGGCGCACATTCTCCGAGTTCACCCAGATCATCCCGGCCTCCAGATGATCGGTGAAGCGGAACGCGCGGGTGACGTCGGAGGTCCAGAGATAGCCGGTCAGGCCGTATTGCGTGTCGTTGGCAAGCGCCAGCGCCTCCGCCTCGTCCTTGAACGGGATCGCCGTCAGCACCGGCCCGAAGATTTCTTCCTGGGCCATGCGCATGCCGTTATTGGCGCCGGTAAAGAGCGTCGGGGTCACATAGCAGCCACCGCCCGGACCGTCGAATTTCTCGCCGCCGGCAGCAATGGTTGCACCCTCCTCGCGGCCGATTCGGATATAGTCGAGCACCTTCTTCTCATGCACGGGGTGAATGAGCGGGCCGACGACGGTCTCGGGGTCAAGCGGATGACCGACCTTGATGCGCTTGGCCTTCTCGGCGACGAGCGCGGTGAACCGTTCATAGATGCTGTCTTCGACCAAAAGGCGCGAGGACGAGGTGCAGCGTTCGCCGTTCAGCGAATAGATCATGAAGACGGCGGCGTCGGCCGCGCGTTCGAGATCGGCATCGGCAAAGACGATCACCGGGTTCTTGCCGCCGAGTTCGAAATGGACGCGCTTCAGTGTCTCGGCACCCTGCTTCATGATCATCGAGCCGGTGCGGCTTTCACCGACGAAGCCGATCGCCTTGATATCGGGGTGCTCGGTCAGCGCCCGGCCGGCGTCTTCGCCGAAACCGTTGACCAGGTTCCAGACACCTTTCGGCAGCCCGGCCTCCTCGGCGATCTCCACCAGCAGCCGTGCGGTCAGCGGCGAAAACTCCGCCGGCTTGTGGACGACCGTGCAGCCGGCGGCGAGCGCCGGGGCGATCTTCCAGGTCGACAGCATGAAGGGCGTGTTCCAGGGCGTGATGATGCCTACTGGGCCGATCGGCACGCGCGTCGTCATGTTGATCTGGTTGCCGCCGCGCAGCATCTTGCCGTCGCGTGCCTCCGGCGCCCGGTCGGCAAAGAAGCGGAAGTTTTCCGCACCGCGCAGCGCCGCCTTGGCCATGAACTTCAGCGATTGTCCGGTATCCACGCACTCGACGAAGGCGATCTCCTCGGAGCGCGCGACGATCGCATCGGCAATTTTATGCAGGAGCTTCTTGCGCGTATCGCCGGGCATGGACGCCCATTCGGCGAAGGCTGCTTTCGCGGCCTTGGCGGCGCGGTCGATATCGGCTGCCTTGCCGCGCGCGATCTTCGCCAGCGGTTTCAGGTCGATGGGCGAGATGGTCTCGAAAGTCTCGCCATCAAGCGAGGGAAGGGCTTCACCGTTGATGTAGTTGAGCACGCCTTCGCGTCTGAAGCGGGCAAGATAGCGTTCCGCCTTGGCGAGGTTTTCGGCGAGCTTGGACATGATGGTCTCCGATGCTGGCGCAGACTTCGCCGCGCACTGCTGTGTTTTTGTGGGAGGGCCGCGCTCAGCCGTTGGAGGCGCGCAGCCTGGGGTGAATGGCGTTCTTCTTCCAGCTCAGCTCCGGATCGATCTCGCGGATCTCCAGGCTGAGGGCGAAATGCGGCGTCGAGAAGAGCGTCGAGAGTTCTTCGCTGACGGCCTTGAAAATCGCGTCGCCGGTCGCCTTCTTCTCCGCTTCCGTGCGGCCGCGGCCGATGCGGAAGGACAGGTCGATGAAGCCGTTTTCCGGCAGGAGGTCGGCGATCGCATAGTCGCGGCTCTGGATCGTGCGCACCCTGATGGCGCCAAGCTCGAAGAGGCCGGTGCCGAGGATGGTCGCGTGCACCGTGCGGCACAGCTTGGCAAAGTCGACGCGAGTGTCGAGGTTACCGGAATATTCGATTGTCAGATGCGGCATCTTTCCTCCCGATGCGCTCTCATATATTTAACACGTTAACGAAATTGCCGACGGTGTCAAGCAGCCCGTTTCCCGCAGCTGCGACTGCCGATTGCAGAACGAAAGAAAATGTCCGATAGAACGCCTATGAGCCGCGAAAAGCCTCCCACCGACCTGGGCCACGACGCCCTTTTGCCGCACAACACGCGCCGTTCGCTGCCGATCGCGCTTCTGCGCGCACGCGAAGCCGTCATGGCGCATTTTCGACCGATGCTGGCGCGTCACGATATTACCGAGCAACAATGGCGGGTGATCCGCATTCTCGCCGAAGCCGGCCGGGTCGATGCGTCCGAGATGGCCGACAAGGCCTTCATCCTGGCGCCAAGCCTGACGCGCATCATCCGCTCGCTCGAGGAGCGCGGCCTGATCACCAAGCATAAGGACGCCGACGACGGCCGGCGCGTTCTGCTCGAGATCGCGCCCGAGGGCATGCGGGTGATCGCCGACGTCAGCCCGGAAAGCCGCGCGATCTACGAGGAGCTCGAAGCTCGCTACGGCCACGAGCGCGTCGAAGTCCTGCTCGATATGCTGGACGAACTCGCCAGTCTCAACGACTGAGTGCTTCGACGGCGCCCTGATCATCGAACCCCCAGTTCTTCCGCAAGCGCCAGCGTCTCGTCGGCATATCGCAGGACGCGGTCGCGCGCCGCGGGCAACTCCGGCCGCGAGGCAAACCAGCCGATATAGGTGAGGCTGCGAAGCACGAGGAACAGCGGCAGGCAGGAAAACGCTTCGTCCGGCAGGGCGCGGCGGCTTCGATAGCCTGAGATCAGCACAGCCTCGATCGTCTCATATGCCGGCTCGCGCCGGTTTTTCAGGAGTGCGGTCGCGATGTCGAAGAGGCGAAAGCCGTAGCCGGCATCGTCGAAATCGATGACGGTCACGCCGTTCTCGGCAACGAGCACGTTCTCCCGAACGAGATCGGCATGGATCAGCCCAAAATCCTGCGCCGGAGTCGGCATCGTTGCCAGGCGCCGCCGGAGATCATGGCGCAACGCCGAAAGTGCTCTTGTCTGCGCCGAAGACAAGCCGTCGCAGTCCCAGAACCGTCCCCAGAGCGGCCGCTCGCCGAGCAGTCCTTCCGCATCCCAGGCGGGGCGCCAGAATCCCTCCGGCGACGTCCAGCGGTCGGCGAGATTGTGCATCTCGGCCATGGTGGCGCCGAGTGCCGAGAAGATCGCGCCGAGCTTTTCGGGTGTGTGGGACAGCGGCTTTCCGCTTTCGCCGAGCGTCTGTCCGTCCATCCAGCCGATGATATCGGCGTGCTGCGCGGCAAACGCTTCATCTTCCGGCAGGGCAACAAGCAGGCATCCGTCCGCCGTTGCGATCGGCCGCGGCAGCGCGAGACCGCTATCGACGAGTGCTGCCATCCATTGCAGTTCCGAGCGAAGGGCCGCTTCGCCGTGATAGCCGGCGCGGTGCAGCCGCAGCGCCGCCGACCGACCATCGGCGAGGCATACGCGAAACACCGCGTTTTCCCGATACTTCAACAGTTCCGGCCGTTGGTCGGCGACGCCCCAATGGGCGAGCGCCTGACGGGCGCGCGCGTCGAGCGCGGCGCGAAAATGCGGAGGTAGGGCGGCGACCATCAGCCGCTCACAGGCCCGAAAGCACGTCGTCGAGCGTCGACAGCATGACGTCGGCATTCTCGCGGGTAAACGGCATCGGCGGCCGGATTTTCGTCGTGCATTGGTGGATACCAAGCTTGCCCATCAGCACGCCTCGCTCGCGCATGCCGTTGATCACCTTTGTCGCGAGATCGCTCGCCGGTGTTTTCTCGCTGCGATCGGTGACGAGTTCCGCACCGAAGAACAGGCCACTGCCCCTGATGTCGCCGATCACGTCATGTTTGTCCGCAAGCCGCGCGAGACCCGCCTTGGCATAGGCGCCCACGGTGGCGGCGTTCTCGATGAGCTTCTCACTTTCGATCACATCGAGCACCGCCATGGCGGCAGCGCAGGATACGGGGTTGCCGCCGAAGGTGTTGAAGTAACGAAACGCCTTGCGGAAGGCATTGAGTGTTTCGCTTCCCGCGACCACGCCGCCGATCGGGTGACCGTTGCCCATGGGCTTTCCAAGCGTGACGATATCCGCAAGGATGCCGGCTTTCTGGTGCCCCCACATGTGCCTGCCGGTGCGACCGAAGCCCGGTTGGACCTCATCGGCAATCACAAGGCCGCCCGCCTTTCGGACGGCGGCGACGGCGCCGTCGAGAAAGCCGGATGGCAATTCCGGAAAGCCTTCGTTGGCGAAGAAGGGGTCGATGATCAGCGCCGAGAAGCCGTGCGGGCTCTGCTCAAGCGAGGCGATCGCTTCTTCGACCTTGGCGGTGAAGGCGGCAGCGAATGCGTCACCCGGCTCGCCGCCGAGCGGTCGGTAGCTGTCGGGTGCTGGCACGTGGCGCACGTGGCCGCCGAAGCCGCCGACCGGCGGCATTCGGGTCGAAAGCTGCGACACGGCCGCGGTGTTGCCGTGATAGGTGTGGTCGGTGGCAATCACCCCGGTTTTGCCGGTCACGGCTTGAGCCATGCGCAGCGCCACGTCATTCGCCTCGCTGCCGGTGCAGGTGAGGATCGCCGCGTCGAGGCTCTTGTCGAAGGTCGCGGTCAGCCGCTCGACATAGTCGAGAATGCCTTCGTGCAGATAGCGGGTGTGGGTGTTGAGGGTTGAGGCCTGCCGGGCGATCGCCTCGGTCACCCGCGGATGGCAATGGCCGACATGCGGCACGTTGTTGTAGCAGTCGAGATAGCGGCGGCCATCGGCGTCGAAGAGCCAGACGCCTTCGCCCCGCACCAGATGCACCGGCTCCTCGTAGAACAGCGACATGTTGCGCCCGAGCAGCCGCTCGCGGCGCGCGATCAGATCCGCGTTGCCTGTCATGGTTTATCCCCGTGCGGCGGTGAGGCCGGCGTCCAGCGCCGTCAGAATACGGGCGACATCGCCGGCGGTGATGACGAGTGGCGGCGAGAGGATGACATTGGCGCCCGAGGTTCGCACCATGACGCCGGCGTCATAGGTCACGTCCTGGACCTTCTGCACCACATCCTTCGCCGCAGCGGTCTTCTTCTCGCGATCCGAGACCAGTTCGAGCGCGCACATCAGACCCTTGCCACGCACGTCGCCGATCAGTTCGTGCCGCTCCTTCAGCGCTTCGAGACCGGCGATGAGTTCCTCGCCGCGGGCACCGGCATTCGCCGCCACGTTCTGCTTGCGCGTCTCCTTCAGCGTTGCGAGCGCTGCCGCAGCACCGACCGGATGGCCGGAGTAGGTGTAACCATGGCCGATGGATCCGGCAGCCGTCTTGTTGCTTTCGAAAGCCTCGGCCACCTTGTCGGCGATCATCACTGCGCCGAAGGGATAGTAGCCATTGGTGATCGCCTTCGCGGTCGACATGAAGTCTGGCTTCACGCCCCAGAGACGTGAGCCGGTCCAGGCGCCGGTGCGGCCGAAGGCGGTGATCACCTCGTCGGCAATCAGCAGAATGCCGTGGCGGTCGCAGATCTCGCGCATCAGCGGCATGAAGGTCTCGTGCGGCACGATCACGCCGCCGGCGCCAAGCACCGGCTCCATGATCAGCGCCGCGATGGTGTCGGCGCCCTGAAAGGCGATCTCGTCCTCGAAGAGTCGCGCGATCGACTTGGCGATGACAGCGCCGTCGGTCGTGTCGAACGGGTTGCGATAGGTATAGGGCGCCGGCAGATGATAGACGCCGGGCAGCAGCGGCTCGTAGTTGCGACGGAAATTGGCATTGCCGTTGACCGAGGCGCCGCCGAAATGGGTGCCGTGATAGCCCTTCTTCAAGGCGACGAACTTGGTGCGCTCCGGCTGGCCGTTGAGCTTGTGGTATTGGCGGGCGAGACGCAGGCAGGTCTCGACCGAATCCGAGCCCCCCGAGGTGAAGAACGAGCGCGTCAGCCCGTCCTCGCGGAACCATTCAGCGAGCTCGTAGGACAGCTCGATCAGCGGCGAATTGGTGGTGCCGCGAAAGGTCGAATAATAGGGCAGGTCGTCGAGCTGGCGGCGGATCGCCTCCTTCACCGGTTCACAGGAATAGCCGAGATTGACGTTCCAGAGACCGCCGACCGCGTCGAGCACCTTCTTGCCGTGAATGTCGACGATCTCGACGCCTTCGCCGGCATTGATGATGCGCGGCGGCGTCGCCTGCATCTCGGCCGGATGCGCCATCGGATGCCAGAGGTGGCGGGCGTTGTTCTCGATGAGGAAGTTGGTTTCGCGCATGCTCATGCTCCTGTCAGTTCGAGGCCGAGCATCTGAAGCGCTCTGGCATAGCTTTCTGCGGGGCGGGTGACGTCGAAATGGACGTGAGGCAGGCCGACGGCCCGCGCACCCTCGATGTTCTTCAACTGGTCATCCACGAAGACGCAGGCTTCGCGCGACAAACTGAGCTGGCTCAGCACCAGTTCGTAAGCGCGCGGATCGGGCTTCAGGATGTTGGTGTAGGTGGCGTCGACGATAATCTCGAAGAGCTCGATCAGCGGGAAACGCTCGCGGAACGCGACGCCATAGAAGAGGTCGAGTTCGTTGGAGAGGATCGCGAGGCGGATGCCGGCCCTGTGAGCGGCAAGGATCGCGTCGCGTGCCTCGGGCCTGAGCACCAGCTCCGGTTCGGCCCCGCGCGCCCGCTGCACGAAGGTCTTCATGTCGCTCCAGTCTTCGTCGAGCAACTGTCCAACCTCGCGCGTGCGTGTCGTCCAGTAGTCCCGTTCGGTGATCTCGCGCCGCTGCATGGCGGCCCAGAGCGGGTCGGTCGCCGGATCGAAGGGGCCGCGCCACGTGAGCGTGCCCGGCGCAAGGCCAAGTGCGCGCTCGGTGACGTCGTGGGTCTCGAATAGCGTTCGGGTGACGACGCCGCCGAAGTCGAGGATCAATGCCTTGTCGGTCATGTTCTTCGTCATGGCCGACCCTCGGGCACGATGCCGCGCGACACCCAGTCATCGAAGATCGCAAGTGCTGCTTTCGAGAATTCCGGGGCGTTGATGTGGCTGTCGACCTCAAGGAGCGCGACGCCTGACGGGATCGACCGGCGCATCTCGTCGATGAAGGCGTCGAGCGCCTCCGGTTCGAAGAGCGGCTCGTCGGGCTGATCCCACTCCTGAATCCCCTTGAGCGGCAGGATGAAGGCGACTTCGGCGCCGGTGCCGGCCAGTTTGCCGCCGATGACGCGAGCGATCTCGCGCCGCCCATGGGCTGACGTGGTGACCGAGCCGAGCAGCCGGTTGTGGGCGTGATAGGGGCGGTCGGCGAAGGCTTGCGGAACGGGCTGCCAGGCGGGCAGGTCGACCATGTCGACGGCGCCGGGCGCGACGATCTGGGGGATGCCGGCTCGCCCGGCATTTTCAAGCCGGTCCGGCCCTGAGGTGACGACCGTTCCGTGATGGTGGTTGCTGACCTCCTGGATGCAGAAGTCGAAGACGGCCGTGAAACCCTTCTCGGCCGCGATCGCCTCGAAAGCGCGCCCGCCCATGCCGGTCGAATGGAAGACGGCGACGTCGTAGCCGCGGCGCTCGAGTTCGGGTTTCAGGTATTTCATGTATTTGAGGCAGCTCGATCCCAGCGAGGTCATGCCGATCAGCGGCCGCGATCCATCCGGCTTTGTACCGAACCGCGCAGCACCGACGACCGCGCCGCAGGCCTGGGAGAGCACCGAGCGGCAGATGCCGTTGAGACCATAGAGCCCGCCAGCCCAGAGGATCATCATCAGATCAGGCGCGATGCGCTCGGGCGGCAAGAGGTGCGAATAGGCAATCGTCGAGACGATGAATTTCGGCACGCCGAGTGGTAGCGCCGCGGCGACGTCCAGCGCCAGGTCGGTGCCCATCGAGCCGCCGAGAATGATTACGCCATCGGCCTGGCCGGCCTCGTAGAGCGAACGGGTAAGGGCGGCGGCACCTGTTGCCATCAGCGCCATGGCGCTGTGTTCGTCGCCGCTGGATGCGATGGCCGCGATCGAGACGCCGGCCGCTTCGGCAATGTCGTGGCGCGAGTATTCAGGCTGATAGGGCGGGTCGCCGAGAATGCTGACATCCATCATCACAGGCAGTCCGCCGGCTTCGCGGATGACGGACGCCATGAACTGGAGTTCGTCGCATTTGGTGTCTCCCGTACCCACGACCAGGATATTGGGGAGACGGTTCATTGCATTCATCAGCCGGCCCTCCTTGCCAGCGGATCGGCAGCAACCTGCTCCAACCCGAAAAGTCTTTCGGAAATGCGTCTTGCCGCAGCCATAGCGGCGCGCCCCATCTGTTCCACCGTCTCCTTGTCGGCACGCGTTGCAGGTGCGGCGATAGCGATGGCGCCGACCGGCGTTGTGCCGGGCGCACGGATCGGGGCGGCGACGCTGACGACGCCGGTCTCAAGCCCGTGATGGCAGATCGAGTAGCCGCGCCGGAGCGTCTCGCCGAGCGTCTGGCGGAGTGCGGCCGGATCCGTCAGCGTGTGGTCGGTGAAGGCCTGGAGCGGTGCCGACAGGGCCGCGTCGATCTCCTTCTGCGGGCAGAAGGAGAGAAAGCCGAGCCCGGATGCAGTCGCGTGGAAGGGCAGGATGCTGCCGACGTCGACGATGACACGATGCGCCCGTTGCGAGTCCTCCACATGAATGGTCGACAGGCGGCCGGCGGCATATTCGGAGAGGTGGACGGTCTCGCCCGCAAGGCTTGCGAGTTCCCGCGCAAAAGGTGTCGCCACGCTCAGATAGGGAAAGCGCGCCTCGCGGATACGGGCGAGCCGCACCGGTGCACCGCCCAGCCGATAACGGCGCGTTTCCACGTCCTGCTCGACGAAGCCGTGTTTTTCCAGTTCGACGAGAAAGCGCCTGGCCGTCGCCTTGTCGAGCCCGCAGTGGCGGGCGATGTCGCTCAACCCCGCCTCTTTCTCAAGGCGCGAGATCGCGTCGAGCAAAGTCAAGGCCTTACCGATGGTGCTCATCCATTCCTCCGTTGTCGAGCGCCCCGTCAGTCCTCTTGCCTGTTCCCTCCTAAGGAGCGGTAGACCCGCTCTCCCGGTCGTTCTGGGTCGAGATACTTAACATGCGAAATAACTTGACAGGGCCAGATGCAATTTGCAAGTCTATATTTGAAGCTAAGGTTCAAATAATGAACCGAAAGACTTGCGCGGCGAAGACAAAAAGCAAGCCCCGCGCCTCAAGTCCGCTTCAGGGAGCAGCCGCCGGAGAGAAGGACCGGAGGCGAAAAGGCGTTCGCGCCAGCAAGGGGAGCCAAGACCATGACCAATTCGCCTGCGCCCGTGACCGGGGCGAACCAATTGCGCAAGAACGCCCTCGGCGTCGGCGCCGTCACCTTTCTCGTCGTTTCCGCCGCTGCACCGCTAACCGCGGTTGCCGGCGGCGTTCCATTGTCGATGATGCTCGGAAACGGTGCGGGCATTCCCGGCACCTTTCTGATCGTCACCGCGATCCTGCTTCTGTTCTCGGTCGGCTATGTCGCCATGGCGAGGCATATCCGCAATGCCGGCGCCTTCTATGCCTATACGGCACAGGGCCTCGGCGGGCTGATGGGCGGTGCCGCAGCGATGATCGCGATCCTTGCCTATAACGCGATGCAGATCGGCGTCTTCGGCCTCTTCGGCGCGGCAACGGCGGGGCTTTTCGCCGGCTTGGGGATCGATCTGCCCTGGTGGGTCTGGACCTTTATCGGCATCGCTGCGGTCGGCATTCTCGGTTATCGCCGCGTCGATCTCTCCGCCAAGGTGCTGACTGTCCTCGTCATCCTTGAATATCTGGTCGTGCTCGTCATCGACGTCGCGATCCTCGCCAAGGGCGGCGACGGCGGATTGACGACGGTTTCGTTCACGCCCTCGGCGATCCTCTCCGGTTCGCCGTCGATCGGCATTCTCTTCTGCTTCGCCGCCTTCATCGGTTTCGAAGCGACGACGATCTACAGCGAGGAAGCCCGCGATCCGGAGAAGACCGTGCCGCGTGCGACCTATATCTCGGTGCTGATCATCGGCATCTTCTACATGTTCACCTCGTGGCTGATGGTGAACGCCGCCGGCGCGGACAAGCTGGTGCCCGAACTGCAGGGCCTTGCCGATCCGACCACTTTTCTCTTCGGCCTCGCCGAACGCTATGCCGGCGGCTGGCTGCCGCCGTTGATGAACGTGCTCTTCGTCACGAGCCTCTTTGCCGGCGTGCTGGCGTTCCACAACGGTGTCGCCCGCTATCTCTACGTCGCCGGCCGCGAGCGCCTGCTGCCCGCCTCGATCGGCGTCACACATCCTGTCTACCACAGCCCGCATGTCGGCTCGCTGATCCAGACGGTTATTGCCGTGCTAATCGTCGCGCTCTTTGCGGCAACGGGCCAGGACCCGGTGCTGGCGCTGTTCTCCTGGCTGACCAACGTCGGCACGCTTGCGGTCATGACGCTGATGGCCTTTACCGCCTTTGCGATCGTCGCCTTCTTCAACCGCAATCCTGGGCTTGAAACGAACCCGCTGGTCACCAAGGTCATTCCCGTCGTCACCGGTCTGATCCTCGTTGCCGTCATCATCGCGATCGCGGCCAATTTCGGCGATCTCGCCGGCGCTACCGGCATGCTCGCGGTGTTCTTGCCGGGGCTCGTCGTGATCTTTGGGGTCATCGGGCTGTTCCTGGCGGCCTCGCTGAAATCGGGCAATCCGATTGAGTTCGCCCGCCTGGGTGCCGGCCAGGAGATCTGATCTCTCGGGAATATCGCTTTTGGGGATGGCGGCCCGCCGCCATCCCTGCAAACCAAACGGGACAGGACACGATGCAGGACAAGATCGATCAATTGCGCAACCTGCCCGTTGCGGCCCAAAAACTGTTCATCGGGGGGCGTTGGCAGGAGAGCCTCTCCGGTCAAAGCCTCGATGTCGTCTCGCCGATCGACGGCAGGCATCTGACGACGATCGCCGACGCGGCAGCCGGTGATGTCGATGCCGCGGTCCAGGCCGCCCGCGCCGCTTTCGAGAAGGGAAGCTGGTCGAAGGCTGCCCCGGCCCAGCGCAAAAAGGTTCTCACGCGCATTGCCGAGATCATCGAGGCGCAGGCACTCGAGCTGGCCGTTCTCGGCGTACGCGACAATGGCACGGAAATCTCTATGGCGCTGAAGGCCGAACCCGGCAGTGCCGCCGGCACCTTCCGCTACTATGCTGAGGCGCTCGACAAGGTCTATGGCGAGATCGCTCCGACGGCCGACAATATTCTCGGTCTCGTGCACCGCGAACCGATTGGCGTGGTCGCCGCGATCGTTCCCTGGAATTTTCCGCTGATGATCGGCGCCTGGAAGATCGCGCCGGCGCTTGCCGCCGGCAATTCCGTGGTGCTGAAACCGGCCGAGGGCGCCTCGCTCAGCCTGCTCAGGCTCGCTGAGATCTGCGCCGAGGCCGGTCTGCCAGAGGGTGTCTTGAATGTCGTGACCGGTCGCGGCGCGACCACGGGCGAGGCGATCGGCCTTCATGGCGATATCGACGTTCTCGCCTTTACCGGATCCGGCGGCGTCGGTCGTCGGCTGCTCGAATATTCCGCGCGCTCGAACCTGAAGCGCGTCTATCTCGAACTCGGCGGCAAGTCGCCGAACGTCGTCTTTGCCGACGCACCCGACCTCGACCAGGCCGCGCGCATTTCCGCCTATGGCATCTTCCGCAACTCCGGCCAGGTCTGCGTTGCCGGTTCGCGGCTGCTTGTCGAGCGCTCCATTCACGAAGCCTTCGCCGAGAAGGTGGCAGCGATCGCAGGATCCGTGAAGGTCGGCGACCCGCTGCGTCTTGCGACCGAGGCCGGTGCGATTTCGAGCGAGGTTCAACTCAAGAAGAACCTCGATTTCGTCAGAGAGGCCGAGGCTGAAGGTGCAAGGCTGCGCTCCGGCGGCAAGCGCATCCTCGAAGAAACCGGTGGCTCCTACATGCAGCCGACTGTCTTCGACGTTCAGCCGGATATGAAGCTGGCGAAGGAGGAGGTCTTCGGCCCCGTGCTTGCGGTCATACCGTTTAATGACGAGGTCGACGCACTCCGGATCGCCAACGCGACCGACTACGGTCTGGCGTCGGCCGTCTGGACTGCGAACCTGTCACGCGCGCACCGCATGGTGCGCGGCATCCGCGCCGGCGTGGTGCACGTCAATACCTATGGCGGCGCCGACAACACAGTGCCGCTCGGTGGCGTCAGGCAGTCCGGCAATGGTCACGACAAGTCGCTGCACGCGCTCGACAAATACATCGATCTGAAGACCGCCTGGATTCAGCTCTGACCCCCGGGACGACAAACCGTATCGGCGTTGGGCCGGGTAAGCCGGCTATTCCATCGTCGCCCGCAAGGCCCGGATGATCTCTTCGGCAAACATGGCGGCGGCCAGGCCGTGGCCGCGTCTTTCCCGCTGCACCAGCGAAAGCACGTTCTTTGCAAAAGTCCGGTCACGGATCTGCAGGTATGTCAGGACGCCGTTTCGCTGTTCCTCGGTAATGTCGAACTTGCTGAGGAAAGCGATGCCGTCGCCGGCCGCGGCCAGGAACTTCATCGCCTCGATGGAATTGGTGAGATAGCTCGGCTCGACTGTCAGCCCGGCCTCAGCGAAGGCGTCGGCGACGATGCCATGGATCTGCATCGACTTGTCGGCAAAGATCAGCGGGTAGAGCTGGCAATAGGCCAGCGGCAATGATTCCATGCCGGCGAGCGGGTGTTCCGGAGCAACGACCGCGCCGAGGCGGGTGTCCATCTTCCAGAGAGTCTCGACCTGCGGCGTCGGCGGGAGACTGAAGGCAAAGCCGAGGTCGGCCTCGCCACCGGCCACCGCCTGAACGATCTCGCGGGCGAACATTACCCGGATCGTGATCTTGAGGCGTGGATGGCGTGCGCCGAAGATCGCAGCCACCTTCGGCACGATGCCGCCGGCAAGGCCGTTCATTGTGGCGATGATCACCTCGCCGCTCTGCAGCGTCTTGATATCGCGAATTTCGGCTTCGACCTGGCTGTATTCCTTCATGGTCCGGCGCACATGCGCGACGAGGATTTCACCGGCCGGCGTCAGCCTGAGGCCGCGCGGCAGTCGCTCGAACAGCGGTTCGCCGATATCCTCCTCAAGCTGCAACACATGCTTGTTGATGGCCGAGGCAGCGACGTTCAGCCGTTCGCTCGCCCCGCGGATCGAGCCTGAGCGCGCCACCTCGTCGATATAGCGCAGCACGCGTGAATGCAGCATGGTCTTCCCCATTTAATCGTTCTCGAAAAGCGAACGGTACGAGCAGAAAATACTGCTTTTCGGAAGCGGTGCAATGACTTCTTATGGTTGGCGAGGGGCGCGCTGCCGGCACTGCACCCGCTGAATATGGCGGGTTATGGGCAGGCGCCGACGACTCTGAAAGTGGAGGACTATTCGTGAACCAGACTGAAGCCGCGCATTACGAAAAGGTGCGCGCCATCTTCGATATCCTGAACGGCGAGCGGGAGGCGGATCTTCTTTTGAAGAACCTGAACATCCTCGATGTTCATGGAGAGACCGTCTACCAGGGGTCCATTCTCGTCTACGACAAGCGCATCGTTGCGCTCAACCCCGACGAGACCGTCTTGAAGGTCAAGCAAGTCTTCGACGGCAAGGGCCTCTATGCGATCCCCGGCCTGATCGACGCGCATATCCATTTCGAATCCCAGCTCGCGCACCCGACGGCGCTCGCCGAGGCGATGGTTCCCTGCGGCACGACGACGATCTATGCCGAGTGCCTGGATCTGCTCAGCGCCGCCGGCAAGGAAGGCATCGAAGCGGCCGAGAGCCTTTTCCGGGATTACGAGCAGCTGCCCTATCGGCTCTATGCCTTCGCACCGGGCAAGAAGACGGCGGCATCGGTGACGGAAGCGGTGCTCAAGTTGGAACCGGTGATCGGCCTAGGGGAGTTCGAGCACTTCACCTACAGTTCCGGCAACGACGACGATTTCCGCAAGGCGGCCTGGGTCCGCGCCAAGGGCGGCTTTATGAACGGCCACTGGGGCGTCACGGCGCTCTCCGACATGATCCTCAACTACCTGCCGGCGATCGGCGTCTCCAACAATCACGACGTCTGGAACGAGAAGGATATCGAGAAGAGCATTCGTTACGGCTTCCCGACGCACATCAAGTTCGGGGTCGGCAGCAGCGAGGTGATCAAGGTGCTGTTGCGCGCGATCGTCGACCGCAAATGGCCGACCGACAATTTCATGCTCTGCACCGACAACATCTCGATCGAGCGACTGCTCACCATGGGCCACATGGACTGGATCATTTCGCTCTCGGCCGAAATGGGCATCAACCCGATCCACGCGATCAAGATGGCGACCTACAACACCGCGCGCTCTTTCCTCATGGAAGACAAGATCGGTTCGCTGACGCCCGGACGGTTCGCCGATATCGTCTTGACCGACAGCCTGTCGAAGATCAATCCGCTCTACGTGTTCAAGGATGGCGAACTGGTCGCAAAAGACCGCAAGCTGCTGAAGAATGCCGACATCGACTATTCCGGCATGTGCAAGGACGGCGTTTCCGGCCTCGCCGATCTCTCGCCGGAGCAACTGGACATCGTGCCCCTGGAAGTGTCGGAAGACGGCACGCAGGCCAAGGTCTATTTGTTCGATGTCTACGGCCGCGGCCACGCCAAATTCTACCAGGAAATCTGGGTTCCGCTGAAGGATGGCAAGGTCGTTGCCGAGCATGAGGGCAAGAAGATGAGCCGGCTGTCGGTCGTCCAGCGCTATGCCGACGGCAAACGCCATGTGGTGAACGGGCTTTTCAAGGGCGTTCATGTCGATCGTGGCGCAGTGGCGACCTTTTGGCCGGCGCCGAAGCCCTATTTCGTCGTCGTCGGTCAGGACAGCGCCGAGATGTGCCATTGCCTCAAGCGGGTCGATACCCATGCCGGCGCCTGCATCGTCACCGACGACAGGGTGGAAAAGGCCGTCATGCCGCTGGAGATCTACGGGGTCATGGCGAACATGAGCGTCGAGCAACTGACGGCCAGTGCCGCTGCGATCGATGCGGCGCTCGAAGCTCTTGGCAACCGCAACGAAGGCGAACCGGTGGTCAACAAGCTGCTCAGCCTGTTCATCTCGTTGCACCGGTTCCGCTTCATGGCCTAGAGCCATTCAGAAAAAGGAGACGGGCGTTTCGGCGTCCGTCTGCCTGGAAAGTGGCGTGCTTCCGCGACAATGGGCGGACATGCCGAAAGATTTAAAAGCGCATCGCTGAGGGGGCGATGGGCCGGCGGGGTAAGGAGCTCCGCCTCGTTTCGAGGGAGGAAACAATGGCACACAATGCGGCGGAAGCCGAAATCGTCGATACCGGCAGCCTGACGCGGCGCTGGATCATGTATGTCGTCGGCATCTATGTGCTGACCTTCGGTGTCAGCCTGGCGATCCGCGCCGGCATCGGCATTTCACCCCAGAGCAGCCTGACGCGGACCATGACGCTGGTCTATCCGCCCTTCAGCCAGGGCACCTACAACTTCATGCTCGAACTGATCATGCTGTTCCTGACCTATCTGGTCCTGCCCAAGGACTTCAAGCTCAAGAACTTCGCCTCGCTGATCCCGGCTTTCGTGCTCGCGGTTTTCCTGGACTTCAACCTGGGGATCACCGAGTTCATCAAGCTCGAGGCCTATCCGCTGCGGGTGGCGCTGCTGGTCTTTGCCGATGCGGCGCTCGCCTTCGGCCTGTTCCTGATGATCCGCGCCAATCTGGTGCTGATGCCGATCGACATGTTCGTCAACACCATCTTCAAGCGCACCGGCTGGAAGTGGGGCAACATCAAGACCGGCTTCGACTGCACGCTGCTGGTTCTGTCGGCCTGTATCGGTCTGCTCTTCCTCGCAGAGGTCAAGTTCATCCGCGAAGGCACGATCCTGAACGCCATTCTCGTCGGTCAGTACATCAAGCTCTACTTCTTTCTGTTCAGGAAGTTCCAGGGCAAGGCGACACCTTCGCCGAAAGGCCTGGAAGCGGCCGCGGAATAGCACCCCGCGCGAAGATGCGAGAAGTGGCGCCCAACCGGCGCCCCTTCATCATGTGTCGTGATCTCTGCTTACGGGCGAACAGGCTTATCCGAAAGCGAGTTCGAGGTTCTGCCGGTCCCGTGCCACGACCTGGCACTTAGTTTCGAAACCGTCGCCGGCGACCACCAGGACGAGTTCCGGTGGTATGCCGGCGGAATTCGAGACCGTAACCGCCGCGCCATCGGCGCCCAGCGACCGGATGGTGCAGTCGATCCGTGAATGCCTGTCGTCGAAGAGAATGGTTCCGGCCTTCAGCACGCGCTGGCGCGGACCGAGCGGATAGCCGGCTTCGAGACTGCTCCATTCGACGCAGCGGTTTCGTCCTCCGGCCTTGGCGAGATACATCGCCGCATCCGCCTGGGCGAGCAAGGTCGCGTTATCCCTGCTATTGGCCGAAAGGGCGGCGGTGCCGAAGCTCGCAGTCACCGCGAGCTGGCCGAATTCACCGTGGATCGTCTGGGCGGCGATCGCTGCCCGCAATTTTTCCGCCGCCGTCAGCGCGCCTGTCGCGTCGACATGCGGCAGCATGACGGCAAATTCCTCGCCGCCGAGCCGCCCAAAGAGGTCGCTTGCTCGCAGATTGGACTGGCAGATGGAGGCAACGGCCTTCAAGACCTCGTCTCCTGCCGCATGCCCGTGTGTGTCGTTGACCCGCTTGAAATGGTCCACATCGAGGACGATGCAAGACAGGTCATGCTGGTGCCGCACCGCGAGCGAGATCAGCTTGTCCGCTTCCTCGCGGAAGGCGCGCCGCGTCAGCGTCCCGGTCAGTCCATCCGTCGCGGCCGAGCGGAGCAGATCGATCCGGTCCATCGCCACGCCCGCCAACTCCATCAGGATCGCAAGATCCGTCTCAGTGAACTGTCGTGGCGCGCGATCGATCGCGCACACGGTCCCGACTGTATGCCCGTCCCGCGTCTTCAGCGGGACGCCTGCGTAGAACCGAACATGTTCGGGACCGGCCACGGCCGGGTGCTGCGAAAAGCGTGCATCCTTCGTGGCGTCGTGGACGACGAGAGGCTCCTCGGCGACGACGACATATCGGCAGAAGGTCTCTTTGCGCGGGACCTCGTCGGCCGAAAGGCCGGAGCAGGCCTTGTACCATTGGCGATGTGCATCGACCAAAGAGACGATGCCGATCTCTATGGAGAAGACCTGTTTGATCAGCCGTACGACCCGTTCAAGGCCTTCATCCCTTGGCGTGTCGAGGATATCGAGATGTCCAAGGGCGGCCAAGCGATCGAATTCCCTGCCTTTCGCGTCCGTCGTCGGACGTCCGGCTGGCTCAGCAACCACCATTCCGTTTTCCTTTCTCATTCCACGCCCGGCAATAGACGCGTTTTAGGGAAAAAACAAAAGGCGCTGAACAGCAACTGGATGTGGATTGCGCCGGCTCTGTGGCGAAAGATGCTGTGTTTGTACCGAACCAGCGACGCTGCGTCCGTGCTTAACCGCCGAAACTTCCGAGCTGCGTCGGCACGTGTACATAGTTGCGGTCGAAGTAGAGCAGCGCATTGCCATCGCTGCGCGAGCGGATGCCGACGACCCGGCCGATGAGGATATGGTGCGTACCCAAGAGCCGCGCCTCGGCCAGTTCGCAGTCGAGCGAAACGATCGCATCCTTGACGGCGAAGCTGCCCGATTGCATCTCGACCCAGTCGGTGGCGGCATAGCGCGCGGCCATGTCCTGCGTCGCGCCGGCGAAATGACCGGCGAGATCCCGATGGTCGTGGCTGAGCACGTTGACGCAAAAGCGCCTGTTGTCGATGAACAGCCCGCATTGGGTGGAGTTCCGGTTCATGCAGACAAGCAGCGTCGGCGGCTCGTCGGTTACCGAGCACATGGCGGTGGCCGTGAACCCGCCGCGTCCGGCGGGTCCGTTGGTGGTGATGACGTTGACCGGCGCGCAGACCCGCGCCATCGCATTGCGAAACTCGGTCTTCGAAACGAGCGGTTCCATGGCCGGCCTCACTCGGCTGCGCTGCGAAGGGTGGCGTTGTCGTCGAGCGGCGGCAGCCAGGTATTGCCGGTCCAGCCGTTCTCGTCGTAGTCGGCCATGCACTGATCGACGAGCGCCTCCATCTCCTTCAGACGCCCGCCGCGCTCGGCGCCCTTTAACACCTGCAGCCGCACCTCTTCGGGTGCACCGGCATAGTTGAGTTCGTAAAGCGCGTGCCGCCCGCCAAACTCGGTGCCGGTCGCGTCCCAGAGCAGCTTCATGATCTTGATGCGCTCGATATGGCCCATATCGTTGGAGCCGCGCACATATTGCGCCAGATAACGATCGATCTCGGGATTGCCGAAATCGCGCGCCGAGGAGGGCAGGTAGATCAGGCCGGAGGCGACGACCCTGCGGATCGTCTCGACGACGCGCGGATAGGCCTCCGACATGAAGGTGCGGTAGGAAAGCGCAGCTTCGAGATTGGGCAGCACCGCGCCGTCGGCCCAGGGAATGGGGTTATGCGCCATGGCGTTGGAGAAGCTCCAGAACATGTGTCGAAGGGCAATGACCTCGCCGAGCGCCGCCTGGTTGCCGCGGAAGGCGTCGCCGCCGGTCGCCCTCAAAGCCTTGGCAAGCAGGCCGGCGAGGAAGTCGAGTTTCACCGCGAAGCGGGTGCAGCCCTGGAAGCAGTAGCCGTGCATGAAGCCGGAGGCCGGGTGGAAGGAGAGGATCTTGGCGGCGTCGCGCAGCACCAGAACATCCTCCCAGGGCACGAAGACATTGTCGAGCACCAGGATCGCGTCATTCTCGTCGAAGCGCGACGACAGCGGATAGTCGAAGGGATGGCCGACCGTGTTGGCCGTCTGCTCGTAGGAGACCCGGCAGAACATCTTGATGCCCGGCGCGTTCATCGGAACGATGAACATGACGGAGAGCGAGGGATCCTCGGTCGCCGTCGCCGAGCTCTGTGCGAGGAAATTGTAGTGCGTCAGCGCAGAGGAGGTTGCGACCACCTTGGCGCCGGAGACGTAGATGCCGGCATCCGTTTCCTTGGTGATGTGGACGAACACGTCCTTCACCGCATCCGCCGGCTTGTGGCGATCGATCGGCGGATTGACGATCGCATGGTTCATGAAGAGGGCGGCTTCCTGGGCGCGTCGGTGCCACGCGAGCGCATTGTCCTTGAACGGCCCGTACCAGTTGGCATTGGCGCCCAGCGTGTTCATCAGCGCCGCCTTGTAGTCGGCGGTGCGGCCCATCCAGCCATAGGACATGCGTGCCCACTCGGCGATCGCGCCTTGCTGTGCCGCAAGATCGGAGGAGGAGCGGGCGACGCGGAAGTATTTGTGGGTGTAGCCGCCCGAGCCCGTGTCGGTCGGTGACGTCAGGATATCCTTCTTCGCCGGGTCGTGCAGCGCGTCATAGAGCCTTGCGAGCGACCGGGCGGAATTGCGCATCGCCGGATGGCTGGTGACGTCGTGGACGCGCTCGCCATTGATATAGACTTCGCGGCCGTCGCGCAGGCTTTCCAGATATTCGGCGCCGGTGAAGGGCCGCGCCCTGTCGGCGCGGAAATCCTCTGCTCTCATTTTCTCCTCCTTGAGTTTCGTCAAGGCTAGGCGTTGAAATCGGCAGCGGCCATGGACAGAATGGCAAAATGACTTGGACTTTTTCGGGTGGAGCATGAGCAGCAGCATTCCAAGTTTCTTCGTCTATGGCGAACCGGAGCAGAAGGTCGAGCCCGGGTTCTTCCATGTCGAGACGGTGATGGCGCGGCGGAACCTGCATCAGGGCCAGGTCAAGGCGCACAAGCACGACCAGATGGGACAGATCACCTACTGGCTGAGCGGCGGGGGAACTTACTTCATCGACGACAAGCCTTTGGACTTTTCCGCACCCGCCATCAGCTTCGTGCCGAGCGGCATCGTGCACGGGTTTTCGGTCGATCCAGAGACGAGCGACGCGATCGTCGTCTCGATTGCCGATGGTGCGCTGCTCTCCATCCGCGAGCAAACGACGCTGGGGCTCGATACGCCGATGATGATCCGTGGCGACGGTGAAGACCGGCATTGGCGCCGTCTTGCGGAACTGCTCGATATCGTCGCTGATGAGTACGCCTGCGGTGCCACGGGCGCGCAGCGGATGCTGGCGTCTCTGGTCGCCGCCGTGCTGACCCAGATCGCCCGCCTGGCAGCCGCAGCACCGCCCACCGCCCAGCCGACACAGGCGATGCTGGCCACGGAACTGCGCCGGCTCATCGATCTGCGTTTCCGCGAGAACTGGAGCGTCGGGCACTACACCGATGCGCTCGCCACGACGCCGCACCTGCTTGCCAAGGCGAGCAGGGATGCCTTCGGCATGCAGGTGAAGGAACTGATCAACGAGCGGCGATTGCTTGAGGCCAAGCGCCTGCTGCTCTTTACGGTCCGGCCACTCGAAGACATTGCCTATGAGATCGGCTTTGCCGACGCCGCCTATTTCTCGCGCTTCTTCCGCCTGAGGGTCGGCGAAGCCCCGAGCGACTGGCGCCGTGCGCGGTTGAACTCGCCTGGAGCCGGCTAAGTCACCGGCTCCGAGAGGTATCGCCAAGTCCGTCGGTTATCGGCCATAGGCCCGCATAACCGCCATCAGAGGCTCATGCCGGATCGCCTGGATCTTGAAGCGATCATGGGCTGTACCGCCGGAATCTTCGGCCGCGATCATCGCGTTCACCACTGCTTCTTCGACGCTGTCGACGGTCGCGAGATAGACGGGGTCAAGCAGCTCGTCGTTGACGATTTCCAGCGACAGTCGCGGCGGCGCCCTGTGGGCCATCGGCTGGGTGTTGGCTGTGGAGAAGGCGAGGAAGATGTCGCCGGAATTGTTGCCGCCGGGCGTGCCGTTGCGGCCGATGCCGATCGCCGCCCGTCGCGCCAGGCGCTTGAGTTGATGCGGTGCCATCGGCAGGTCGGTCGCGATCACGACGATGATCGAGCCGCGCTCCTGCATCTGGCTTTGCGGCGTGCCGTCGCGCATGTGTTCGCCGACCGGAACGCCGCGGATCGTTAGCCAGTCGCGTTGCCCGTGATTGGCTTGGACCAGCGTGCCGATCGTGTAGTCGCGGCCGCCGAATTCAACGACGCGCGAGGCGGTGCCGGTGCCGCCCTTGAAGCCATAGGCGATCATGCCGGTGCCGCCACCACAATTGCCTTCCTGGACCGGGCCGGACGCGGCAGCGTCGAGTGCGGCGTGCACATCGGCTTCCGTGATCGGCTGGCCGTTGATGTCATTCAAAACGCCGTCATAGGTTTCGGCGACCACCGGCATCAGCCAGAGGAAATCATCGGTGTCGTAGGTCGTCCTGTAGCGCTCCAGCATCCATTGGATGGTGGCGTGGTGGGTCATGCCGACCGCATGGGTGTTGGTGATCATCACGGGTCCGAGGAAGAAGCCGCCGTCCTCGATCCAGTGGGTGCCGGTCATTTCGCCGTTGCCGTTGAAGCGGTGCACCCCGGCATAAACCGGGACCGGTGTTTCCGATCCGGCATGCGGCAGGATGGCGGTGACGCCGGTGCGCACCGGGCGCTTTCGGCCGGGTCGCGGCGTTTGCTCCTCGATAGTGCGGAAGCCGACGGCAATGCCTTCGACATCCGTGATGGCGTTGAAGCGGCCGGTGCGGCCGGCAAAGGGCAGGCCGATATCGCGGGCGCGGGCGCTGGAGGGCGTAGAGGTTTTGTCGTTCATGATCATTTCTGCCGGGAGCGAAGGTAAAGGCCGAGCGAGGCGACGACGAAGGAGAAGGTCAGCATCATCACGGCGATGGCGTTGATCTCCGGTTTGATGCCGCGCCGAAGCATGGAGAAGATGAACATCGGCAGCGTCGTGACATCGACGCCGGCGATGAAATAGGTGATGACGAGATCGTCCATCGAGATGATGAAGGCGAGCAGCGCGCCGCCGACGATCGCCGGGAAAAGCTGCGGCAGCACCACCCGACGAAAGGTCATCCATTCGTTGGCGCCGAGGTCGGCCGACGCGTGTTCCAACGTGCGATCCATGCCGGCAAGGCGGGCCGAGACGACGATGAAGACGTAGGAGATCAGGAAGGTGCACTGGCCGATGATGATCGTCGTCAGGCCCAGCCGGATGCCGGAATTGACGAAGAAGATCAGGAGCGCGATGCCGAGCACGATATCCGGCATCAGCATCGGCATGAACATCACCACCCGGTAGAAGCGCTGGCCGACAAATTCGAAGCGGTAGAGCGCAATCGCGATCGCCGTGCCGAAGACGGTTGCAATGGCCGTTGTCGAGGCGGCGATGACCAGGCTGTTCCACACCGCCTGCAGCAGCTGCCCCGTCGATTCGATGTAGAGCGCGCTCTCGGAGACCTTGGTCTTGAAGCCGAGAACCTGAGCGTACCATTCGGTGGTGAACCCGGTCCAGGTCATCATGTTCACCGGATTGGCGTTGAACGAATAGACGGCGATGACCACGAGCGGGATGTAGATGAAGGCGAAGAACAAGCCGGTGTAGGCAAGCAGGCCACCGGTAAAAAGGGATCGAGCGATCTTCATGGGCGCCTCACCGTGCCAGTGCGGCGGCAGCGCCGCGCCGTCCGGAAAGGATGACATGGGCGATCATCATGATCAGCATGACGCTCATCACCATCATCGCCAGTGCTGCACCGAAGGGCCAGTTGCGGGCGGCGAGGAACTGCTGCTCGATGAGGTTGCCGAACATCATCACCTTGGCGCCACCAAGCACCGCCGGCACGACGAAGTTGCCGAGCGCCGGGATGAAGACGATGACGGAGCCGCCGGCGATGCCGGGTGCGGTCAAGGGCAGGATGATGCGCAAGAAGGTGCGCACGGGGCCGGCGCCGAGATCGAGCGAGGCGCGCACCAGCGTCCAGTCGAGTTTCTCGACGCTGGCATAGACGGGCATGAACATGAAGGGAATGAACACATAGGTCATGCCGAGGATGATCGCGCCCTTGGTGTAGATCAGGTCGAGCGGCCGTTCGATCAGCCCCGTGGATAGAAGCACTTCGTTGACGAGGCCGGTCTGGCGCAGGATCAGCACCCAGACGAACAGCCGCACGATCAGACTGGTGAAGAAGGGCAGTGTGATCAGGAACAGGCAGAAGTTCTTCCAGCGGTCGGAAAGCCGGGCGATGCAGAAGGCCGCGGGGTAGCAGACGAGGAGGGTCGCGAGCACCGTAAGGGCCGCGATCTCGATCGAGCGCAGGAAGATCGCGATGTAGATCGGATCGAACTCCTCGAACATCGGATCGGCGAAGCCGAGAATGCGGCCGAAATTATGCGGGTAGAAGGTCCATTCCACCCCGCCATAAAGGCCGGGTGCGAGAAAGCTGGTCACGATCATGATCGCGAGCGGCCCGAGGAAGAAGACGGCGAGAAAGGCCGAGACGGGCCCGAGCAGGAGTGCAAGCTGGAAGCGGCGGCGACTGGCGATCGTCATCTTAGGCACCTGCGCTTTCGCCAATCAGGTGTACGGCGGCTGGATCATAGGCAAGTCGCGCCTTACGGGTCTGCTCGACCGTGCCAACGAGGCTGCGGCGGTTGGCCGGAATCTCGGCGACGACCTTGCGGCCCTCGGCGGTGCGACCGAACAGCTCGAAGGTGGAGCCGACGAAGACGATCTGGTCGAGATCGACGTCGATCGTCGGGAAGGGAGCGTTGTCCTCGGCGAGGAAGAACTGTTCCGGACGGATCAGCGCCGTTGCCTCTGCCGAAATCTTCCGCTCGCAGGGCCGGTGGCGGATCGCCATGCCGTCAGCCGTCATCAACCGGTCGCCGTCGAGCCTGCCTTCGAACAGATTGCTGGCGCCGATGAACGTTGCAACGAACGTGTTGACCGGATGGTCGTAGATGGCGCGAGGCGTATCGAGCTGCTGGATGCGCCCGCCTGATAGCACGGCAACGCGATCCGACATCGTCAGCGCTTCCTGCTGGTCATGGGTGACGAAGATGAAGGAGATGCCAAGCTCGTTCTGCAGCGTCTTGAGTTCGATCTGCATGGCCTGGCGCAGGTTCTTGTCGAGCGCCGACAGCGGTTCGTCGAGCAAAAGCAGCTTCGGCCGGGCGATGATGGCGCGGGCGAGCGCCACCCGCTGCTGCTGGCCGCCGGAGAGCTGGCGCGGCTTGCGTGCTTCCATGCCTTCGAGCCCGACCATCTTCAGGGCGGACGCGACCTTTTCCCGGCGCTGCGGCTTGGCAACGCCCGCCACCTCCAGCGAGTAGGCGACGTTTTCGCCGACGGTCATATGTGGAAACAGGGCGTAGTTCTGGAAGACGGTGTTGACCGGGCGACGATAGGGCGGCCGGTCGGTCATGTCCTCGCCGTCGATCAGGATCGAGCCGCCGTCGAGTTCGACGAAGCCGCTGATCGCCTGCAGCAGTGTCGTCTTGCCGCAACCGGAGGGACCGAGCAAGGTCAGGAATTCGTTGCGGCGGACATCGAGATTTATACGGTCGAGAGCGGTCACGGTGCCGCCTTCCGGAGTGGTAAAGGCCTTGCTCGCCTCCACCAGCCGGACGATGGAATTCTGCATACTTCTGTTCCCCAAAATGTTATGCAAATAACGCTTGTGCGTTTTCGATATATGGATACCATTTGCCTATCGGAGTCAACGGCCACGAGAAGCCGTGATCCGGAAGCGGCCGGTCAAGATCGTGTCAGGCCGTCCGGCCAGAACCATCAGAGGAGAATTTCGATGACGATGACAAACGGGAGGACCCGCGGGGGCAGGAGAGCCTTCGCGACCCGTGCGCGCACAGTGGCACTGTCCCTCGCGACGCTGACAGCCCTTTTCGGCACGGCGCAAGCGGCCGAGCTCAACATCTACAACTGGGGCGAATACATCAATCCGGCTGTCCTCAAGAAGTTCGAGGAGGAGACCCAGATCAAGGTCAACCTCTCGACCTATTCCTCCAACGAGGAGATGCTGGCGAAGATCCAGGGTGGCGCCACGGGTTACGACATCGTCTTCCCGTCGGTGCACATGCAGGACATCATGGCCAAGCTCGACCTGCTCGAAAAGACCGACATCAACACCTATGAGGGCTTCAAGAATATCGACCCGACGTTCCTGCGCGCCAAGAGCGACCCGAAGGGCGAATATTGCCTGCCCTATGCCTTCGGTACGGTCGGTATCCTTTATAACCGCACGCTGCTCGGCAAGGACGTGACCGGCTGGCGCGACCTGATCGAAACCGTGAAGGCCAAAGGCCTGAAATTCACGCTGCTTGACGACATGCGCGAGGTGCTGTCGGTCGGCCTCATCCTCAATGGCCACAAGGTCAATTCCACCGACCCTGCCGAATTGCAGCAGGCGGCCGATACGATCATCGCCATGAAGCCGGATGTCGCCGCCTTCACCTATGACACCCGCCCGATGGTCGCGGCCGGCGATGTGGCGGCCGGTCATTTCTTCGTCGGCTCGATGGTCGACGTCTTCGGCAATCCGAAGGATCTCGGCTACGTGATCCCGGAGGAAGGCGCGACGATGTATCAGGAGGATATCTGCGTTCTGAAGACCGCGCCGAACAAGGAGAACGCCGTAAAGTTCATGCAGTTCTACACGCGTCCCGAAGTGGCGGCGCTCAACATCGAGCAGCAGACGAACGTCACGGCCAACGTGCCTGCGCGGCAATTGACCCCCGAGCAGATCAAGAATAGCAAGGAAATCAACCCGCCGCCGGAAACCATGCAGAAGCTGCAGATCTTCGAAGATCTCGGCCCCGGCGTGCGCCAGCTCGATCGGGTCTGGACGAAGGTGAAGACGGCGCAATAAACAGGCGATGCGACGGAGCGGGATATGCGGCGCTAGCTTGCCGGCGTCCCGCTCCGATCATGCAAGGGGAGGGGACGTGGCGCAGCGAATCCTGAAGCTGGTGCGCAGCGACGAGCTCAGACGCTCGAAATCTGATAAGCTCATCGCCAACTACATCGAGCGTAATCTGGCCGACATTCCCTTCGAGACGGCGCGTTCGATCGCGACCCGGCTTGAAGTTTCGCCGATGACGGTCGGGCGTTATCTTCGGCGCATGGGCTTCGACGGTCTCGACGAGCTGAAACTGGAGCTTCGGCGCGACGGCTCCAACAATCCTGCCTGGCAGGTGAAGGGATCGGTTGGCCGTCTGCGCGACGACAACCGCGAAGGCAAGCTGCTTGCCGGCCTGATCCAGCAGCAGATCGACAATCTCGGCATGATCTATGAGTTGACGACCGCGCCGGAATGGCAGCAGGCGATCGACGCTCTGATTGCTGCCAGCGAGGTCTATGTCGCTGCCTACCAGAACGTACGCGGCATCGCGCAGTATTTCGCGAGCCAGCTATCCTATACCCGGTCGCGGGTGCAGTTCGTCGATGGCCTCAACGGCACCTATGCCGAGCTGCTCGACGGTTCCGTCGAGGGACGCGTGCTGTTCCTGCACGACGTACGCCGCTTCGCCGCCAAGGCGCGGCCCTTGGCGGAGGAGGCGCGTCGGGCCGGCGTCAAGGTCATCCTCTTCACCGACGAGTTCTGCCCCTGGGCGCCGGAGGTCTCCGACATCTGCCTCGTCGTGCCCGGGTCCCATGGTCCGCTCTGGGATGGAGCAGCAACGACCGTCGCGGTCATGGACCTGCTTCTGAGCAACATCATCGTCGTCCTCGGCGACGAGGTCGGCGAGCGCGTCGCCCAGCTTACTCGGCTACAGAACGTCTTCGGCGACTTCGAGGATTGAAATCGAAGTCCGAAAGCTCAGGGCGCCGACGTCTGCGGGATGTAATCCAGCCCGATGTCGATGGAGGCCGGCCGGCCGTCGAGAAGCAGTTCGCTGATGCGCGGCGCCGTCCTGGCGATGACCTTGCCGTCCTTGACCACGCAGAGCCGGTTCGGTTTCAGCCGCAGCGCTTCGCTGACATCGGCCGCCTGCATCAGGACGAGGTCGGCCTTACAGCCGACGTCGAGGCCATAGCCTTCAAGGCCCATGGTTTTCGCTGCATTCACGGTGATGGCGTCGAAGATCTTGCGCTTGTCCTCGATCCCGCCCATCTGCGTCACGTGGATGGCCATGTGAGCCACTTCCAGCATGTCGCCCGAACCCATCGAGTACCAGGGATCCATGACGCAGTCGTGCCCGAAGGAAACGTTGAGGCCGGCCGCCATCAACTCGCGAACCCGCGTCATGCCGCGGCGCTTGGGATAGGTGTCGTGGCGTCCCTGCAGCATGATGTTGATCAGCGGATTGGGGATCACGTTGATCTCCGCCTCCGCCATCAGCGGGATCAGCTTGGAGACATAGTAGTTGTCCATCGAGTGCATCGAAGTCAGGTGCGATCCGGCGACGCGGCCCTGAAGTCCGAAACGGACCGTTTGAGCCGCCAGCGTCTCGATGTGGCGCGACATCGGATCGTCGGTCTCGTCGCAATGCATGTCGACCGGCAGGCCGCGGTCTGCGGCGATCCGGCAGAGCACTTCCACCGAGCGGGTGCCATCTTCCATCGTGCGCTCGAAATGCGGGATGCCGCCGACGATGCCGATGCCCATATCGAGTGCGCGGTTCAGTGAAGCCTCGCCGTCGGCCGCGCGAAAATAGCCGTCCTGCGGGAAGGCGACGAGTTGCAGGTCGATATAGGGCGCGACCTTTTCCTTTACCTCCAGCAGTGCCTCGGCCGTCACCAGCCGTGGATCGGAGGTGTCGACGTGGCTGCGGATGGCAAGAAGGCCCTGGCTGACGGCGAGGTCGCAATAGCGCAGCGCCCGCGCGACCAGCGCCTCCTTAGTCAACATCGGGCGCAGCTCGCCCCAGAGCGCGATGCCTTCCAGCAGCGTGCCGGAGACGTTCATGCGCGGCAGTCCGAGCGACAGCGTCGCGTCCATGTGGAAATGCGGGTCGCAGAAAGGCGGGCTGAGCAGGCGGCCGGTGGCGTCGATTTCTTCGCCCGCTGTCGCGGCAAGAGCCATCTCGATCGCTGCGACCTTGCCGCCCTTGACGCCGACATCGACGCCAAGCCGTCCGTCCGGAAGATTGGCATTGCGGATGATCAGGTCGAACATGCTGGTTTCTCCGGTGGCGGTAACGGCGCGGGCCTTGAGCGAGGCTTAGGAGCCGAAGCTCTTTCGATAAGCCGCCGGCGACGTGCCGAATCGACGAACGAAGGAACGACGGAAGGCGATATCGTCATGGAAGCCGATATCGGTCGCAATCTTTTTGAGCGGGATGCTTGTGTCTTCGGCCAATCTGCGCCCCGCCTCAAGCCGCATGCTCTCAACATAGTCAGCCGGCGTCATGCCCACCTCCTGCTTGAATTGCCTGGAGAAGTTTCGCTCGCTCATGCCGGTGCGCCTGGCGATCGCCCCGACACCGAGATCGGCAGAGAGGTTGTCGGCAATGTAGTCCTGCGCCGCGCGAATAGGGGTCTTCTGCGCAAGCTGGCCGGCAAGGAGCGTGCTGAACTGGGTCTGGCCGCCGGGTCGCTTGAGGAAGACAACAAGTTCACGCGCGACTTTCAAGGCGATGTGCAGGCCGAGATCCTTTTCGACGATGGCAAGTGCGAGGTCGATGCCGGCTGTCACGCCCGCCGAGGTCCAGACATTGCCGTCCTTGGTAAAGATGCGGTTGGGCTCGAGCTTCACCTCCGGAAAGCGCTTGCCGAATTCCGCCGCTTGCGACCAATGCGTCGTCGCCCGCCTGCCGTTCAACAGGCCCGCTTCGCCGAGCACGAAGGCGCCGGAGCATACCGATCCGAAGCGACTGGCACGGGCGGATGCGTCCTTCACCCAAGTCAGAAGCGATATCGGAAGCGGTCGTTCGTGAATGAGCGGGTCCCCGGCAACCAGCAGGGTATCGATGTCGGCAATGCCGTCATCCATCGCACGGTCGGGAAGGAGGGTCAGCCCGGAAGACCCACGCACCGGGGCGGTGGAGGCGCTGACGACCTCCACCGAATAATGGTCGGTGCCACTCTGACGGTTGGCCTCCGCGAACACGTCCGAAGGGCCGATAACGTCGAGGAGCTGGACGCCCTGCATTGCGACGATCGCGACTTTGTGAACGGCCATTAGCGAACCTCGAACAATCTGCCGGTGAGGATGATGCTGATCGTCCGATAGAAGACAACCGCAATCGCGCCAGCCAGAAACAGAAAGAACAGTCCAGCCAGCCCGGTGAGGACGGTGCTCTCGGCAGACGCAGCATACCGGAAGAAGGCGATCGAGAGCGCAGCAAGCGGAAAGCTGATCGCCCACCAGCCGACGCTGAAGGGGACATGGGAGCGGAATACCATCGGCGACAGGACGAGCATCAGAAACAGCGCGAAGTAGAACAGGACCGTGGCGAAGAGATCGACCGAACCCGTGACATTGGTATAGGCGAGGAAGCCGACGGCAAAGGGGGCGACCAGAACCATGAGAGACGGCCGAGCCAGCGCCGGAAGTGGATCTTCATGGCGCAACCGCGAGAAGATCAGCGCAATGAAGACTGCGGCGATGACGCTGCCGACCGAGAAGGCAAGCATGTTGACCTCATGTGCCCAGGCGAACGGCATGGCGTGGCCGGTAACGGCGATATCCAGAGTGGCGACACCGGGGATGAGCAGCGGCGGCAGCGTCGTATCGCGCGACTGTTGCCGGCCGAGGAAGCCCCTGGCGACGACATAGGCGAGGGCGAAGGTCAGCGCCGACGCAGCCGTCCAGACGACTTCTGACAGCAGCGGGCTATAGCGGTTCAGAAAAGCTGACTGCAGAAGCAAGCCGATTGCGACCGTTGCGAAGAAGTTGCTTTGAACCGGATGGGCGAATTCGGCGGCGACCGTGGCCGGATGGCGGTGCCACTTGAAAGCGTAGCCGAGCGCAAGGCTTAGAAAGATCGAAGTCCCGAGCCAGCCGACATATTCGCCGGGAAGGGCCGGCAGACCGATCGTCCTGGTGGCTTCGCGCCAGGCGAGGCTCAGGCCGGTTATGCCCATTACCGAGGCGAACAGGTTGATCGGAAGCTGCGAGATCGACCTGCGGGTCAACGGCGTGCTGTTCGAGAGGTCCATGGATTGAACGGTCATTGGATTATTCCTGTCCGAAAGAGTGCTGACAGGATTAAAACACGCCACGCCGTTGTCTTGAATGATCCAGATAGTACGATTCCGGACTCGCTGCGTATGTTTCCGGCCAAGGACCGATCAGTCGCGCCGTCATATGGATTGCGGACGGCGAAGCCGGTCACACGGCTCCGTAGCTGCGCCAGAGAACGTAAAGGCTGACGGAAAAGATGATCGCACGGAAAATCTTGGTCAGCGTATCGCGCTGGGTCGAAAGCTGCGTCGAAACGATCGTGCCGATCACGCCACCCGCGACGCCACCCAGGATGAAGTAGCCGGCGATGCGCCAATCCACCAATCCAGAGGCGGCATAGTTGATCGCGGTCGTCAGGCCGAAGGTGCCGACAGCAAGCAGCGACGTGCCCACAGCGTTGATGAGCGGCATGCCGGTCGCAAGCAGCAGTCCGGGAACGATGAGGAAACCGCCGCCGATGCCGAAGAAGCCGGAACAGGTGCCGGTCAGAAGCGCTGTCAAGCCGGTCTTGGCGTGTGTGCCGAGCGAAAGCGACTGCGGTGTCGCCGCCGTGTCGCACCTGACCTTCCGCATGGCGAAGCTGACGAACATCATCACGAGGCCGAAGAGGAACAGCAATCGCTGGCCATCGATCAGCTTGCCGAGGCTGGAGCCGAAAAAGGCGCCAAGCGAACCCGCGACCGTGAAGATCAGCGCGCAGCGCCACCAGAGATGACCGCGGAGCGCGTGGCTTATCAGGTTGAGATAGGCATTGGCGGAAACCGCAAGCGCTCCGGTGCCGAGCGCGGTGTGCACGTCGCGGATGCCGACGACATAGATCAGGAGCGGCGTCGCCAGGATCGAGCCGCCACCGCCGATCAGGCCGAGCGTGAAGCCGGTGAGCGAACCGGAGCCGATCGCAAGCAGCATCTGCTGGAAGGGGTCCGCCACGATGCCGCTACCCCCAGACCGAACCGGGCAGCGCGTCGAGCGGTATCTTCAGGTAGCGTCGGCCGTTGTCCTCGGCGACAGGGAGCTCGCCGCCACGCACGTTCACCTGCAGCGCGTACAGGATGAGCTTCGGCATCGGCAGGGTGCGGTCGCGCGCCTCGCGCAGGCCGACGAAATCGGCCTCGGACTTGCCGGCAACGTGCGGGTTCGTGGCCTTCTGTTCGGCGACCGTGCTTTCCCAGCGCGCCTCGCGGCCGCCGGGGCAATAGTCGTGGCCGGTGAAGAGCCGTGTTTCGTCCGGCAGTGCCAGAATGGCCTGGATCGAGCGCCAGAGGTCGGCAGCGCTTCCGCCCGGAAAGTCGGCGCGGGCCGAGCCGCTGTCGGGCATGAACAGCGTGTCGTGAATGAAGGCGGCGTCGCCGATCACGTAAGAGATCGAGGCGAGCGTATGTCCCGGCGAATGCATGACGTGGGCCTTGAGCTCACCGATCTGAAACGTCTCGCCGTCGGCAAACAGCCGGTCCCATTGCGAACCGTCGCAGGCGAAGTCCGGCCAGTTGTAGATCTCCTTCCAGATCCGCTGCACGCCCTTCACATGTTCGCCGATCGCCGTCGGCGCGCCGGTCTTTGCTTTGAGGTAGCGCGCCGCCGAGAAATGGTCGGCGTGCGGGTGGGTGTCGAGGATCCACTCGACCGTCAAACCCTTGGCGGCGATATGGTCGAGGATCGCATCGGCATTCCGCGTCGCGGTCGAGCCGGACTTTTCATCGAAGTCCAGCACCGGATCGATGATCGCGCATTTGCCCGTCGCCGGGTCGGCGACGACATATTGGATGCTGCCGGTGCGGGGATCGTAGAAGCCGGTCACATCGGGCTTATGCATAGGCGAGGGCCTCTTCAGCCGCGGCGCACGGGAAGAAGATCGCGCGGGCGGGGTCAAAATCGTAATCGGCTTCGAAGCTCGGGGCGTCGGCGGCGAGCTGCGTGACGCAATCAAGAATGTACTTCACCTTGTCTTCCGAAAGCAGCACGCTGAAGTTCAGCCGGGTGAAACCCGGCTTCTCGATTTCCTCGCCGGCAAGGATCGCCTGGCGGATCTGTTCGGAGTGCTCGGCATCGATCGACAGCAGCCGGTGAACGTAAGGTCCGGCGCAGGCGCAGCCGCCGCGCGCCTGGATGCCGAAGCGGTCGCTCAGCATGCGGGTGACGAGCTGCTGGTGGACATAGCCGCCCTTGCCGTTCCTGATGCGGAACGAAAAGATCGGCAGCCGGTCCGGTTCTTGCAAGCCGAGCAGTTCCAGTTGCGGAATGGCCCTCCAGGCGGCAAACGCCTGCTCCGCCAGTTCGCGGTTGCGCCGCTCCATGCTCTCAAGCCCGATCGCGTGTTTGACGATGAAGGCAAGGGCTGCACGGATGTCACCGACGACGTTCGGCGTTCCGGCCTCTTCGCGGGCCTCGATGTTGGCGCTGTAGTCGTGTGTATCCGGCGAAACGAACTTCACCGTGCCGCCGCCCGGCCAGGTCGGCTTGTCGGTCGTGACACTGTCGCGGCGAACGATCAGGATGCCGGAAGCACCCGGGCCACCGATGAACTTGTGCGGCGAGACGACGATGGCGTCGATCTCGGCACCGGAAACGGGAGACATGGCGATTGGAACATAGGGGCCGGCGCCGGCATAGTCCCAGATCATCTTCGCACCGGCAGCCTTGACCATGCGGGTGATCGCGGCCACGTCGCTGGTGATGCCGGTGATGTTCGAGCCGGCCGAGAGGGTACAGACTGTCAGGTCGGACGAGCCAACGCTCAGCGCTTTGCGAAGTTCCGTGAGGTCCGGTCCACCCGCCGGGCATTCGGCGATCTCAACGATCTCAGCGCCGCTTTCGCGCCAGGGCAGGATGTTGGAGTGGTGCTCGTAGGGGCCGATGATGACGCGGACGGTTTGGCCGGCAGCAACCGCGTCGCTAACGCCGACGAGCTTGACCAGACGGTTGATGCCGGAGGTCGCACCGGAGCCGGTGAAGATCACGGCATGGTCGGCCGTGGCGCCGCAGAATTCCCCGATCAGCGCTCGCGCTTCCCGCCGCATCCGGGTCATGAAGCCCCCGCAATAGGAGGCTTCGGTGTGGCTGTTGGCGTAGTAAGGCAGGACCTCTTCGAGCACGAAATCTTCGATCACGCGCAGCGCGCGGCCGGAGGCGACGTAGTCGGCATAAACCAGTGCCTTCGTGCCGTAGGGACCGGCGATCCGCGCCTTCGCTCCGACCAGATCGTCGCGTAGCTCGGCGACGAGACCCGGCCGGTTGAGGGACTGGCGGAACCGGGCGAGCGGCGAGAGCGCCTCGCAGGGTTGGTGGACGGCGGGCACGATCATCGCGCTTACTCCTCGGAGCGGACATTGACAGCAATTGTAATCCCGTCCAGGGTCGAAAACCTCACCTATCTTCTGCGGTTTCATCGAGGAATTGTGTCAAATGATCGAATCGTCGTTCAAAATCGATGCTTTCGATCTGAACATTCTTACCGCATTGCAAAAAGATTCGTCGCTGTCGCAGCGGGATCTGGCCGAAAAGGTCGGCCTGTCGCAAAACGCCTGCTGGCGACGCCTCCAGCGCCTGCAGGCAATCGGCGTGATCCGGGGCTCGCATGCAGACATTGATCTCGACGCTTTGGGGCTGGATCTCACCGTGTTCGTGATGATCCGCACCCGCCATCACTCCAAGGAATGGAGCGACGGTTTTCGGCAGCATGTCGAGCGGTTGCCGGAGGTGATCGATTTCTATCGCATCGGCGGGGATTGGGATTATCTGATCAAGGTGGTGACCCGCGGCATGCGCGGCTATGACACCTTCTACCAGAAGCTCATCACCAATTTCGACCTCGCCACGGTCACCGGCTTCTTCTCGATGGAGGCGATCATCAACGGTCGCCCCGTGGATCTGAGCCGGTTGAGGTGAGGCGCCGTCTCCCGGCACCTCATCATTCTGTCGTTACATGACGCCGAAGCGTTCGAAGGCCTCGACGGTGCTCATGCCGGCCTCGATCGCCAGCCGCACCTTGTTTTCAGTCTCGGCCTTTTCCAGCGCCAGCGCGATCGCCTCGCGCTCCGCCAACTTCGGGATGACGAGCACGCCGTCGCGGTCGCCGAAGAGGATGTCGCCCGGCCGGATGCGGATGCCGCCGATCTCGATCGGGATGCCGTAGTCGACGACCTTGCCGCGTGGGCCCTGGTCCTGGGCGTAGGAGCCGTAGCAGAAGGTCGGGAAATCGAGCGCGAGAATGCCGGCGCTGTCGCGGCAATAGCCGTCGCAGATCGCACCGGCCGCCTTGAGTTTCATTGCTCGCGTCGACATCAGTTCGCCCCAGACCGCATAGCGCGGCGACGAGCCGGAACAGACGTAGATCTCGTTTTCCTTCAGGCTGTCGAGTGCATGGAACATCAGGCCGAAAGGCTTGGCGCTGAATTCCGAATGGCCGCCGGCCTCAGCGGTCGCGAAAAAATCCGCCTCCAGCACGGGCATCGCTCGGCCCACAGCGACCATGTCGTCGCGCAGCGCCTTGATCTGCGGCGGCAGGAACTGGTGCTGCAGGCCCATCGTGTCGAGAATGTCGCCGACCACGGCCGTGAACAGCCGGCTGCGCATGGCGGTAAAGAGTTCGGTATCGTCTTCAAAATGTTTCATGTCTTCCCTCAAGCCTTGTGCGCCATGGCCGTTGCAATGCCCTGCATGACGCCTCTGATTTCTGCGAGACCCTTCAAGCGCCCGATCAGCGAATAGCCGGGGTTGATCCGCTCCTTGCCGATATCGTCCGCGAGCAGATGGCCGTGATCGGGCCGAAGCGGGATCTGCCAGTCGGTGCGACCCTCGCGGACGCGGCGCTCCTGCTCCTGCATCAATGCCAATATCACCGCGGGCATGTCGCTCGATCCGCCAAGATGGTCGGCCTCGTAGAAGGATCCGTCTTCTTCGCGCTGGACGTTGCGCAGATGGGCGAAATGGATGCGCGGGCCGAATTCGCGCACCATGGCCGGCAAATCGTTGTCGGCGCGTGTGCCGTAAGAGCCGGTGCAGAAGGTGATGCCGTTGGCCGGACTGTCGACGGCAGCGAGAATGCGCCGGACGTCGGCCGGCGTCGAAACGATCCGCGGCAGGCCATAGAGAGAGAAGGCTGGGTCATCCGGATGGATGCAGAGCCGGATACCGACTTCTTCTGCGACCGGCACGATCTCCCTGAGGAAGCGCGCGAGGTTCTCATGCAAGATGTCGGCGGTGACGCCATTATATTCCGAGAGGGCTGCGAGGAAGCTCGCCCGGTTGAACTGGCGCTCGGTGGCCGGAAGACCGGCGATCAGATTGCGTTCGATCCGGTCGATTTTCGCCTGGTCCATCTCGTCGAAACGCTGGCGGGCGGCGGCGATCTGCTGCGTTGAGTAGCTGTCCTCCACATGCGGACGCTGCAGGACGAAGAGGTCGTAAGCGGCAAAATCGACAGCATCGAAGCGCAGCGCAAAGCCGCCATTGGCCAAAGGCTGCATCAGTTCCGTGCGCGTCCAGTCGACCACCGGCATGAAGTTGTAGCAGACGATGCTGATGCCCGAACGTGCCAGGGCGCGAAGCGTATCCTTGTACCAGCCGATATAGCGATCGCTATCTGGCGTCGCGAGCTTGATCGAATTGTGCACCGGAATGCTCTCGACGACGCTCCAGCGCAGGCCGGCCGCCTTGATCAGCGCCTTCTGCTTAAGGATAGCCTCATCGGACCACGGCGAGCCGTCGTAAATGTGATGCAGCGCCGAGACGATCCCTGTGGCGCCCGCCTGCCGGATGTGGCTGAGCGGCACCGGATCGTTGGGCCCGTACCAGCGAAAGCACTCTTCCATCAGTCTCATGCAGAACTCCTACCCGCTTCCGTGGCTATTGTTGGACCACAGCCAGCAATAATGTCCCATTGGTCCAACAATTCAAGTCTGAAAGCGGAGATTTCGCGTGAAAATCACCGATTAAGCTGAGGCCTTCAAATTTTCGCTTGACGGAAACTGCAATCTGGACCAACAAATAAGGCATCGCAGGGAGGAGAGCCGGTGAGCAGTTCGGTAAGGGAAGAGGTGTTGTCGGGCGTCGAGGCCGTGGAGCCGGGCAAGACCTCGGCCGTCGATCGGCTGGTCGAGCAGATCCGCGACATGATTTCTGAGCGTGGCCTTGGTGTCGGTGACGCGTTGCCGACCGAGCGTGATCTCGGCGAACAGTTCCAGGCCGGCCGCAACACCGTGCGCGAGGCGCTGCAGGTGCTGCGCGCCTATGGCATGGTCGAGACCCGGCCGAAGGTTGGCGCCGTGATCAGCGGTGGCCACGGCGAGGCGATCCGCCGGCTCTTTGCCTTTCACAACGGTATCTCACCGGACTCGTTTCATGACCTGCAGGGCTTCCGCCGCATCATCGAGACCGGTGTCGGCGAACACATCATCCTGACGGCCAGCGACGCCGATTTCGACCGGCTCGATGCGATCAATTCCAGGATCCTTGAGGCCGAGAGCGTCGAGGCAGCCGCACAGTGCGACTATGAGTTCCATTCGGCGATCGTCGAACTCTCGGGCAACCGCACGACGCTTGCCGCCTATCACATGCTGCGTTCGGTGATCGAGGAGGTCATGCGGCTCGGCAAGGCCGAACGTCCGGTGCACGCGGCGACCTTCGAGGCGCATGCCGAGATCATCCGGGCGCTGAGGGCGCGCGACCGCATCGCCTATGTCTACCTGATGAGCCGTCATCTGGAGTTCGGCATCCGCTTCGTCGATGCCGTGCCGGGCAGCTCGCAGCCACGATAAACATTTGGAGATTGGGTCCGAACCGCGCTTCACGCGGTGCGGGCAGCCATTTGCCGGATTTTCGCCCGTTGGTCCGGCGGCACGAACAGGGCACTTGGGAGGAGAACCAATATGAGCAACATGAAACGTCTGGCGCTTGCCGCACTTCTTGCCACCGTCAGCTTTGCGCCGGGCGCAGCCTTTGCTGGCGGCAAGGCGATCGCTGGCATCGTCTTCCAGCAGGACCAGTATTTCCGCGGCATCCAGATCGGCATGGAGAAGGCTGCGGAAGCCGCCGGCGACGAGCTTCTCGCCGGCAACAGCGACAGCAAGCTGGAGAAGGAAGCGCAGCTCATCGACACCTACATCGCTCGCGGCGTGAACTCGATCGTCGTGGCGCCGCTTTCGGCCGATGCCTCGGTGCCGGCGCTGAAGAAGGCGCGTGATGCTGGCATCACGGTCGTCACCTACGGCACTTCGGCCAATGGCGACGTCGCCCAGGCGACGGTGACGAGCTCGGACCGCGATATCGGCATCGGCACAGGCAACGCCGCAACCGACTTCCTGAAGACCCTCGGCAATGGTGGCAAGGTCAAGATCGGCACGCTCGCCTTCAAGGCACTGCTGCCTGAACAGTCGAACGCCCGCGTCGACGGGTTCTTAAGCGTCGTCAAGGACCAGGTCGATATCGTCGCCCAGCAGGATGCCTGGCTTGCCGAAAAGGCGCTCGCGGTCGCAAGCGACATGCTGACGGCCAATCCCGATATCCAGGTGATCTACGCTGCCAACGAGGGCGGCACGATCGGTGCGGTCCAGGCCGTGAAAAAGGCAGGCCTCGAAGGCAAGGTCTTCGTCTTCGGCACCGACGGTTCCGAGCAGCTCGCCAACATGTTGCTGAATTCCGACAACGTACTGCAGGCAACGACGGCGCAGCAGCCGCTCGAGGTCGGCAAGCAGGCGATCGAAGCGGCACAGAACCTGCTCGACGGCAAGAAGATCGAGACCAAGGTCAACGTGCCGGTGCTGCCTCTGACGCGCGCCGATACGCAGGCGGTCGCGGCCTACAAGGAAGGCCTGAAGGCGCTGAAGTGATTGGGTTTTGACGTCAGCCGAGCGGCGGGACATCGCGCCCGCCACTCCCTCGTCTTGCACAGCAGGAAATCCGCATGAGCTATCCGCAACCGAGTTCAGCCGCGTTGCAAGGGGTGCAGGGACGGCTGGACTTTCGGGCCGTGACCAAGCGTTACGGTCCGACTGTCGCCCTCTCCGAATTCACCCACAGCTTCGCCCCCGGCCAGGTGCATGCCCTGATGGGCAAGAACGGCTCGGGCAAATCAACGCTCGTCAAGCTGCTTGCCGGCGTCACCGAGCCGACATCGGGCACGATCAGTGTCAATGGCGAGGATCGCCATTTCACCTCGCCGCATGATGCCTTTGCCGCCGGCATCGTCACCGTGCACCAGGAGCTCTCGCTGGTGCCGGAACTTTCTGTCGGCGAGAACATCTTTCTCGGCCGGCTGCCGCATCGGCGTCGCGCCGGTTTCAGCGTCGTCGACTGGGCGGGCCTGCACAAGCGCGCCGGCGAATTGCTTGCCGACATGGGGCTTGCGATCGATTCCCGCCAGCCGGTTTCGGCGCTGAGCGTCGGCCAGCAGCAGGTGGTGGAAATCGTCAAGGCGATGTCCTTCAACCCGTCGATCCTGCTCTTGGACGAACCGACCTCGGCGCTGGCGTCGCGCGAGGTCAAGCAGCTCTTCGCACTGATCGAACGGCTGCGCGCCCGCGGCGTGACGATGATCTACATCACCCATCGGATGAGCGAGCTTTTCGAGATTGCCGATACCTGCACGGTGATCCGCGACGGCCATTACATCGGCGCGGTCGAGATGAAGGCGACGACGCCTTCGGCGATCGTCGGCATGATGTTCGGCGATGCCGCCCGCGCAACGCGGCCGCCGCGGCGCACGCTCGATCGCACCCGGCCGGTGCTCGAGGTGCGGGATCTCAGCCGCTCCGGGCATTTTCAGAATGTTTCTTTCGATCTCTATCCGGGCGAAATCCTCGGAATCGCCGGCCTGCTCGGCGCCGGGCGCACCGAACTGATGAGGGCGATCTTCGGCGCCGACCGGATCGACAGCGGTTCAGTGACGTTCAACAGTCGCGATATGACCGGTGCCAGCCCACGCGACATGCGCAAGGCGGGACTCGGCTACACGCCGGAAAATCGCAAGGAGGTCGGCCTCGTGCAGTCGCTTTCGACCGCCGACAATCTCTGCATGGCGAGCCTCGGCCCGATCTCCAACAGAGGCTTCATTTCGCGCCGCCGCGAACAGCCGCACGTGCGCCGCCAGATCGCCGATCTGCACATCAAGTGCGGCGATCCGGAACTGCCCGTGTCGTCGCTGTCGGGCGGCAACCAGCAGAAGGTGGTGATCGGCAAATGGTTGAACCGGCAGCCGTCGGTGATGTTCTTCGATGAGCCGAGCCGCGGCGTCGACGTCCAGGCCAAGCGCCAGATCTTCGACATCATCTGGCAACAGGCCGCCGATGGCCTTGCCAGCCTCTTTGTCTCGACCGAGCTCGAGGAGGTGCTGGAAGTCGCCGACCGCATCCTCGTCATGCATCACGGCGCCGTCGTCGCCGAAGTGGATCCGACGAAAACCGACCTGACCGAACTCTACGGCCTGTGCATGGAAGGGGCCAAGCAATGACACTCGTGAGCCAGACCACGGAAACAGGCGGACAGAACACGCCGCTCAAGTTTCTGAAAACCTACCCGATGGAGATCATTCTCGCCGCATTGGTGATTTTCCTGATCTTCGTCGCACCGGGCTTCGCCTCCACCAGCAATGTCTTGAACGTGCTGCGCACCGTCTCGATGCTCGGCATCATCGCCTTCGGCATGACGGCGGTTATCATCAGCGGGGAGATCGATCTCTCGGTCGGCGCCGGTGCCGCGCTCGCCGGCTGCATCGTTGCCTGGTTCGCCGACCGTTTCACCGACACGTTCGGTGACTGGGGCGCGGTCACCGTCGGTTTTGCGGTGGCACTTCTGCTCGGCTTCTCGCTCGGCTATCTCACCGGCCGTTTCCGGCAGTGGTTCAACGTGCCGACCTTCATCACCACCCTGGCGCTTTTCGCGGCACTCCGCGGTGTCGCCAATTTGATCACCGGCGGCTTCCCGATGTCGTCCTTCCCGCTCGGATTCGATTTCCTCGGCGGCGGTTATCTCTTCGGCATTCCGTTCCCGGTCTATATCTTTGCGCTGACCTTCGCGGCGATGCACTTCCTGATGAAGTACACAAGCTTCGGCCGTGAGGTTTACGCGGTCGGCGGCAACATGGAGGCGGCACGTCTCTCCGGCATCGACATCTGGAAGGTGAAGGCGCTGACATTGGGCCTGACCGGCGCGCTAACCGCCGTCTCCGGCACGCTGATCGCCTCGCAGATCGGGGCCGGCACCGGGACGACGGCGACCGGCATGGAACTCGACGTGATCGCGGCCGTCATCATCGGCGGTACCTCGCTCTTTGGCGGCAAGGGCCGGATCTGGGGCACGCTGATCGGGGTGCTCTTCCTTGGATGCATCTCCAACGGCATGACGCTGATGAATGTCAGCGAATATTGGCAATACGTCGTGCGCGGCGGGATCATCCTCGGCGCCGTGCTCCTGAACCAGGTTCTGGAACGGGTGCGCTGAGACCGGCGCGGGGTGTCCGCATCCCGCTCCCCCTTATGACCAACGATCACGCTTATGATCTCGGGTCGACGCCGGCCCGGATCATCGCGATCCATCGCGGAGACAATCATGACTGAATTCAAGGGAAAGATCGCGCTGGTCACCGGCACGTCCGGGATCGGGCTTGCCTCGGCGATCCGGCTCGCCTCGTCAGGCGCCACCGTGCTTGCCTGTGGCAACGACGTCGCCACCAACGAGATCTTCGACCGCATAGCCAAAGAGCGCGACTTGCCGATGTCGACCCGACTGACGGACGTTGCCGTGGAAGCAGAGGTCGAAGCGGCCGTGCGCGAGGCGGTGCTGCGCCACGGCGGCCTCGACATCATCGTCAATGCCGCCGCCGTTCACCCCTATGGCACCGTGCTCGACACCAGCGCCGAGACCTTTGCGCGCTGCCTGTCGGTCAATGTCGGCTCGATATATCTCACCGGCCGCTTCGGCATTCCGGAAATGATGAAGCGCGGCGGCGGCGCGATCGTCAACATCTCCTCGGTGCAGGGTCATGCCTGCCAGCAGAACGTCGCCGCCTATGTCGCTTCCAAGGGCGCGATCCATGCGCTGACCCGCGCCATGGCGCTCGATCATGCGGCGGCGAAGGTCCGGGTCAATTCGGTCAGCCCAGGCTCGGTGCGCACGCCGCTGCTATCGCTTGCAGCCCGCACCTATGGCGGCGAGGGCGTCAGCGAGGCGGAAGCCTTTGCCCGCTTCGGCGCTGCACACCCGATCGGCCGCATCGGCGAGCCGGAGGAGGTGGCCGAGCTGGTCGCTTATCTCGCCTCGGATCGCGCCGCCTTCGTCACCGGCTCGGACTTCCGCATCGACGGCGGCCTCACCGCCGGCATCGGCGTCAAATAATCGGATAGGAAACGACAAGATGAAAATCGGCCTTGGGCTCTACCGGGAGCAACTCACCCCGGATAACTTTCAGTTTGCCTTGCAGGCGGGCGCGACCCACGTCGTCGCGCATCTCACCAACTATTTCGCCGGCAAGGATCCGAAGATCGACAGTGGCGACCAGGGCGGCTGGGGTGATTGCTCCGGTGACCGGCTCTGGACTTACGAAGAGCTGTCGGCGCTGGTGAAGGACGTGCGGGCCGGTGGGCTGGAAGTGGCGGCGATCGAGAACTTCTCGCCGCGCTTCTGGCATGACGTGTTGCTCGACGGGCCAGAGCGGGCGCAGCAGATCGAGGGGCTGAAGCAGCTCATTCGCGACGCCGGTCGCGCCGGCATTCCCTGCATCGGCTACAATTTCTCGCTTGCCGGCGTCTATGGCTGGACCCGCGGCCCCTATGCCCGCGGCGGTGCGGAATCCGTCGGCTTCGGCGTCGAAAACAGCATCGCGCCAAGCCCGGATGCGCCGATCCCAGACGGCATGGTCTGGAACATGCGCTATCGTCGTGGCGTCGCCGGCGCTGCCTCCGTTTCCGTCAGCTCGGCGGAGCTCTGGGACCGCCTCAGCCACTTCCTGAAGGAGGTCGTGCCGGTCGCCGAGGAGGCGGGCGTGGTGCTCGGCGCTCACCCGGACGATCCGCCAGCCGAGGAACTGCGTGGCACCGCGCGGCTCGTCAACCGTCCGGAGAAGTACGACCGGCTGATGGCGATCGTCGACTCGCCCTCGAACGGGCTCGAACTCTGCCTCGGCTCGCTGCAGGAAATGCCGGGAGGGGATATCTACGAGCACGTTCGTCGTTTTGCCCGCTCCGGCCGCATCGGCTACATCCACTTCCGCAACGTACGCGGAAAGATGCCGCGTTATGTCGAGACCTTCGTCGACGAGGGCGATATCGACATGGCCGAAATCATCCGCATCCTGCGCGACGAAAACTACCAGGGTGTGATGATCCCCGACCATACGCCGGCCATGACCTGCGGCGCCTCCTGGCATGCGGGCAAGGCCTTTGCGCTCGGCTACATGAAGGCGCTTGTGCAGAATGCCGAGGCGCTCGGCCCCGCGCGTTCGATCCCGACAAGCATCGCAGCGGAATAGGAGGCGGAGATGGCCCGTGAGCTCGTCTGTGTCGCGCCCGTCGGCGACCGCTGCGGCGAGGGCGCCGTCTGGTCGGCGGAAGAGGCGGCGCTCTACTGGACCGACATCAACCGCTTTCTGATCCACCGCTATGACGAGGCGACGTGCGCGGTCAGGACGTGGCTCTTCGACGAGCCGGTGGTGGCGATCTCGCTGACCCGTGAAGATGGGCGTCTGCTCATCGCTCTCGGCTCGAAGCTCATATGGTGGTGGCCCGAAACCGACCGGCGGCAGGATCACGGCTTCGTCCTGCCCGGTTCACCGCGTGTTCGGCTGAATGACGGTCGCGCCGATCCCCTCGGAAACTTCTGGGTCGGCTCGATGAAGAACAACGTGCTTCCGGATGGCCAGCTTGGCGACGTTGCCCCGGGCGAGGGCATCCTCTACCGGATCGCACCCGATGGCACCGTCACCGAATGGCGGCATGGCCTCGGCATTTCCAACACGCTCTGTTGGAGCCCGGATCGAAGCACCTTCTACTTCGGCGATACGCTGGCAAACGAGATTTACGCCTTCGACTATCATGCCGTGGACGGCTCGATTTCCGGCGAACGACCCTTCTTCACCGGTTTCGATCTCGGCGCGCCCGACGGCTCGGCGATCGACAGCGAGGGGTTCCTCTGGAACTGCCGTTATGGCGGTGGCTGCATCGCCCGTGTTGCGCCGGATGGCAGCCTTGCCGAGACGATCGATATGCCGATCACCAACATCACCACCTGCACTTTCGGTGGCGCCGACCTGAAGACGCTTTACATCACCACGGCCGGTGCGGGGCCAGCCGAGCGTCTCGCCGGCAGCCTCTATGCCATGCGCGTCACGGTCGCCGGCATGCCGGAAAACCGGTTCGGGGCGGCTACAAAGTGAGCGCGGAGACCACACGGCGCGCGCTCGCCTGGGCGCATGGCTGCCTCTCGGTGCAGTCGCTCGGCGGCATGCTCGGCCCGGTGCTGTTCCTGCTTCCGGACGGGCGGCAAGTCAGCCCCTTGCAAGTTGCGCCTTGGGGCAACGATCCCGAGCGCGAGACGCTGCCGGAAATCCTGAAGGAATTGCGTGGCGAGTGGCCGTGTGTGCCTTTCGGCAGCGACGCCAGCCGCACGCTTCCTGCAGGCTGGTCCGTAGACGGTGAGAGTTTCGACGGCGCCGGCGTGCCGCATGGCCATAGCTCCAATGTCCATTGGGCGTGGGGTGCCTGCGACGACCGCCAGATAGCGATGGAATGCCATTATCCGGAGAACCATCCGATCCGACTGTTGCGGCGGCAGATCGTGCCGGATCCAAATGCGCCCTCCATCGACATCACCCTGGAAATCGAGGCCCGGCGTCCGTGCCGCCTGCCGATCGGCCTGCATCCGACGTTCCGACTGCCGAGCCGTCCCGGTTCGGTCACGATCGAACCCGGCGCCCATGATCGCGTCTGGAGTTTTCCCGGCGATGTCGAACCGGGCGCGGCTCTGTTCTCGCCCGATCGGCAATGGTTATCGCTCGGCAAGGTCGAGACGCGCAAAGGTGTCATGCTCGATGCGTCGCAGGTGCCGCTTGTCGAGGAGACCGAGGACCTGCTGCAGCTCTCGGGCATCGACGGCAGCCTCGCGCTCCACTATCGCGACGAGGGTTTTCGCGCGCGGCTCACTTGGCAGAACGAGCATTTCCCAAGCTTGCTGCTCTGGTACAGCAACCGCGGTCGCAAGGCCTACCCCTGGAATGGGCGGCACGTGGCGCTCGGCGTCGAGCCGATCGCATCCGCCTTCGATCTCGGACCGGCTGTCTCCACGGGCGACAGCCCCATCGCGGGATCCGGCGTTGCAACGGCGATTGCCTTCGAACCCGATCAGACCTTCACCACCCGCTATCGGCTTTCCGTCGAAGCCGCTCCGATCGGCTGAATGGTCGCTCGCTGAGACATATCCAACTGAAAGGCCAAGAGAATGAAATTGTTGCGTCTCACCGTCGACGGCTCTGCCGTGCCCTGCATCCTCGATGGCGAGGGCAAGGCGCGGGACGTGTCTTCGCTCGTCCAGGACTTCACGGCGGAGACTTTGCCTAGTGTCTTGGCAGTGCTCTCCGGCGCCGATTTCGCGGCGCTCCCTGTGATGCCGGTGGTCGATGCGGACATCCTGCCGCCGGTCGCAAGGCCCGGTACAATCTGGTGCGTCGGCCTCAACTACTCCGACCATGCGGAAGAGGCGGGACTGCCAGTGCCGTCCGAACCGATCCTCTTCAACAAGGCGGCCGGCACCTATTGCGGCCCGAACGCACCGCTTCTCCACACCGAGAAAATGTCGAAGCTGGACTGGGAGGTCGAGCTCGGCATCGTCATCGGCAAGCAGGCGCTCAACGTATCGCGCGCCGAGGCTATGGACCATGTCCTCGGCTACACGATCGTCGACGATGTCTCCGAACGTGCCTGGCAGATGGAGCGTGGCGGGCAGTGGGTGAAGGGCAAGAGCTTCCCGAATTTCTGCCCGACGGGCCCCTGGCTTGTGACGAAAGACGAGGTTCCGGACCCGCAGGCCCTGTCGATGTGGCTCGACGTCAACGGCGAGCGCATGCAGGCGGGTACGACCGCGCGCATGATCTTCGACGTCGCGACCATCGTCTCCTACATGAGCGAGTTCTGCGTGCTGGAGCCCGGCGATCTCATCTGCACCGGCACGCCCCCCGGCGTCGGCATGGGCAAGAAGCCGCCGCGCTATCTTGGGCCCGGTGACGTGGTCGAACTCGGTATCGATGGACTCGGCCGCCAGCGTCAGGTCGTTCAATCCCTCTAGACATGCAGAAGGGTCTCACCATGAAGGAAAAGACGGGACGTTTGACCGGGGGCATTGCCGTGGTCACGGCTGCCGGCCAAGGCATCGGCCGCGCGGTCGCCGAACGACTGATGGCTGAAGGCGCCGAGGTCCACGCTAGCGACATCAATGCCGAGCTGCTCACCACCCTCGACGGCGCCGCGACGACGCGGCTCGATGCGACGGATCATGTGGCGGTCGGTGCCTATTTCGACGCCTTCGCCCGGGTCGATATCCTCGTGCACGCGGTCGGTTACGTGCATCAGGGCACGATCGAGGAATGCTCGCCCGCCGATTGGCGGCGCTCGGTGAACATTACGCTCGACAGCGCCTACAACGTCATTGCCGGCGCAATCTCGAAGATGAAGGCCAATGGCGGCAGCATCATCACCATCGGATCGGTTGCCTCCTCGATCAAGGGTTTCCCGCGGCGTGCCGCCTATGGCGCCGCCAAGGGTGGCGTCATAGGCCTGACCAAGGCGGTGGCAGCTGACTACGTTTCTCAGGGCATTCGCTGCAATTCGGTCTGCCCCGGCACCGTCGCGTCACCCTCCCTGGAAGAGCGCATCGGCGAACTTGGCGAAAAGCTTGGAAGCCGGGATGAGGCCTACCGGTCCTTCATCAGCCGCCAGCCGGCCGGCCGGTTCGGCACGGTCGAAGAAGTCGCCGCCATCTGCGCCTTCCTCGCCTCCGACGAGGCGGCCTTCATTACCGGCCAGGCAATCAACATAGACGGCGGCATCACGATCTGAGACGCCGCATTCTCGCAGGGCCGTGAAATGCAAAACACCTCCGGATGCGCTCCGGAGGTGTTGGTTTTCGTAGGCCTGTTGGCGTCGGCGTGACGCCGATCCGGGATCGGTTGTCGCTTACGCCGACAGCGCCTTGAACTCGGCAAGGATGGCGTCGCCCATCTCGGTGGTGCCGACCTTCTTCGCCCCTTCGGCCATGATGTCGCCGGTGCGGATGCCCTGGTCGAGCACGGTGGCGATCGCCTTCTCCAGATTGTCGGCTTCCTTCACCAGGTTGAAGGAGTAGCGCAGGCACATGGCAAACGAGGCGATCATGGCGATCGGGTTGGCAATGCCCTGGCCGGCAATGTCGGGTGCCGAGCCGTGCACCGGCTCATAGAGCGCCTTGCGCTTGCCGCTGACACCATCCGGTGCGCCGAGCGAGGCCGAGGGCAGCATGCCGAGCGAGCCGGTGAGCATCGCCGCCACGTCCGACAGCATGTCGCCGAACAGGTTGTCGGTGACGATGACGTCGAACTGCTTGGGCTGGCGCACCAGCTGCATGCCGCCGGCGTCCGCCAGCATGTGCTCGAGCTGGACGTCGGAGTACTTCGCCTTGTGCGTCTCGGTCACCACCTGGTTCCACAACACGCCCGACTTCATGACGTTGCGCTTTTCCATCGAGCAGACGCGGTTGTTGCGGGTGCGGGCCAGCTCGAAGGCGACGCCGGCGATGCGCTCGATCTCGTAGGTGTCATAGACCTGGGTGTCGATGCCGCGCTTCTGGCCGTTGCCGAGATCGACGATCTCCTTCGGTTCGCCGAAATAGACGCCACCGGTCAGCTCGCGCACGATCAGGATGTCGAGGCCCTCGACCAGTTCGGGCTTCAGCGACGAGGCGGCGGAAAGCGCCGGGTAGCAGATCGCCGGGCGCAGGTTGGCGAAGAGTTCGAGATCCTTGCGCAGGCGCAGCAGACCGGCTTCCGGGCGCACCTCGTAGGGCACCGCATCCCACTTCGGACCGCCGACGGCGCCGAACAGCACCGCATCGGCGGCAAGCGCCTTTGCCATGTCCTCTTCCGAGATCGCCTGACCGTGGGCGTCATAGGCCGAACCGCCGACCAGGCCCTCGTCCGTCACGAAGCCGGCACCAAGCTCGGCATTCATGTAGGCGATGATTTTGCGGACTTCCGCCATGGCTTCCGGGCCGATGCCGTCGCCGGGGAGGATGAAAAGTTTGCGGGCCATTGTCGGCACTCCTGTGGTTTTCAGTCGGTGTAAAGCGGCACGGCCGCGTTGATAATGATGCGGGCTAGACCGCTGCCTTCGCGCCTTCGATCTGTCCGATGCGCTCTCGCAGCGTGTTGGCGACAGCCTGCGAAGCCGGAGCGAGGGCGATTTCAAGATTGGCGTTGCCGCCGTCTACCTCGATCGCGAGTTTCGAGACGCTGACGCCGAGCCGGCGAACGATGTCGAGCAGGCGGGAAACGATGTTTTCGAGATCGCCGCTTTCGATGGTGTAACGCATGGTGTTGCTCATCATGCGACCTTTGGCCATGGGCGCTGCTGAGGGCGCATTGTCTCGAAGGCACGCGCGAGGCGCAGCACGCCGATGTCGTCGAACTGCTGGCCGATGATCTGCAGGCCGATCGGCAGGCCGCCCGAGGTGTAGCCGCAGTTGAGCGAGATTGCCGGCTGGCCGCCCATGTTGACGGCGACTGTGAAGGCGATGTGTTCGAACGGCTTCTGCGGGTCGTTGACCGGCGAGGCCCATTCGGCCGGATAGGAGGCCGTCGGGGCCGTCGGCGACAGGATGAAATCATAGCCGGAAAGTGCCGCATGCAGCGCGTTGCGCATGGCGTCGATCTGGGCGAAGCCGGTATAGACCTCGCGGCCGGAGAAATTCTCGGCCGTTTTGATCCAGTCGAAGATATAGGGCAGGATCTGCGCCTGTTTTTCCGGCGAGAGGCGCGACACGTCTTCCCAGCCGCGCGCCCGCCAGAAGCGGTCGAGACCGTCGATCATTTCGCGCGTCAGGAAGGGGCCGATCGGCTCGATGATCGCGCCGGCATCGGCAAAGAGCTGTGCCGCCTTCTTGACCGCCTGTTCCGTTTCTTGCGTGACCGACTGGCCGAAGCCGGCGTCGAGCCAGAGGCCGATCTTCAGACCCTTCAGATCACGATCAAGATCGAGCCAGGGGAGATCGGCATAGGGCAAGGACATCGTGTCCCGGGCGTCTGGCTGCGACAGCACCGACATGTAGAGTGCCGTGTCGACGACCGTCCGGGTCATCGGGCCGGCAACGCGGCCGATAAAGGGCGGGTTGATCGGCACGCGGCCGGCCGAAGGCTTGAGCCCGACAATGCCGCACCAGCCGGCCGGCAGCCGGACCGAGCCGCCGATATCCGTGCCGATGTGAAGCGGACCATAACCGGCGGCCGAAGCAGCACCCGCACCGGCGCTCGAGCCGCCCGGATTGGCTGAGAGGTCCCAGGGGTTGCGGGCCAGCTTGTGGAAGCTGGAAAGGCCGGAAGACAGCATGCCGTAGTCCGGCATGGTGGTCTTGGCGAGAAGGATGCCGCCCGCCTCTCGGGTGCGGGCTGCCGGCGGCGCGTCGGCGGCTGCAGGCGTCAGCGACACGGCAGCACAGCCGAGCGGCACGGCGGTGCCCTTGGTTGCGATGTTTTCCTTGATCGTCACCGGCACGCCGTCGATTGCGCCCAGAGGTTCACCCTTTGCCCAGCGCTCTTCCGATGCCTTGGCGGCCTTGCGCGCCTCGGCCGGGTCATAGGCCCAAAGCGCGTTCAGCTTTGGCTCGGAAGCGTCGATGCGGGCAATCACCGCTTCGGTGACCTCGACGGGGGAAAGCTTCTTCGAGCGGTAGGCGTCGACGAGATCGACGGCGGAGAGATCGGCGAGTTCGGACATGGGGCACTTCCTAGGCAAAATGGCAGCGGGCGGACCAGGCCGGCGTCACCGGCTTGGCCTCAGGCGTTCGGGTCAGACAGATCTCCTGCCTGCGGGGACAGACGGCAGCATAGGCGCAGCCGGCTGCGGTCGTTGCGGTATGGACGGGCGTTTGCGGCGGCCCAGCGGAACGCACCCGCTTGCGCCGTCCGGAAAACGGTTTCGGCACGGCAGCGACCAGCGCCTGAGTATAGGGATGGCGCGGGTTGTCGAAGACCTCGGCCGTCGGTCCTTCCTCGACGATGCGGCCGAGATGCATGACGGCAACCCGGTCGGTGATGGCGCGCACGACGCCGAGATCGTGGCTGATGAACAGATAGGAAAGGCCGAGCCTTTCCTGCAGGTCCATCATCAGGTTCAAAACCTGCGCCTGGATCGAGACGTCGAGTGCAGACACTGGCTCGTCAGCGACGATCAGGGCCGGCCGGGTGATCAGCGCGCGGGCGATGGCGATGCGCTGGCGCTGGCCGCCGGAGAATTCGTGCGGATACTTGTCGGCCGACGCCAAGGGTAGGCCGACGGCCTCCAGCACCTCGGCGATGCGCCGGTTGCGCTCCGTGGTGCCCGTTCCACGCTCCAGTGAAACGATCGGCTCGGAGATGATCGTCCGAACCGTGTGGCGCGGATCGAGCGAGCCGTAGGGATCCTGGAAGATCGCCTGAAACCCCTTGCGCGCCTCTCGCAGTCCGGCGCGATCGAGCGCGTAGATATCCTTGCCGGCGATCGACACCTGGCCCGATTGCGGCCGCTCCAGCCCCATCACGGCGCGGGCCAGGGTCGACTTGCCGGAGCCGCTTTCGCCGACGATGCCGAGGCTCTGGCCGGCGGCGAGTGCGACGCTGACACCATGGAGCACGCGCAGGCGGCTCTGTTTCGAGAAGATCGACGGGCGCGGCAGGTCGTATTCGCGCACCAGATCGGTGGTCTTGAGGATCACCTCGCTCATGGTGCCACCATCCTTTCGCGCGGATGAAAGCAGGCGGCGCGATGCTGCACATTTCCATCGGTATTGATCAGGTCGAGTGCCGGGATCGCCTGACGGCAGTCGGCCTCGGCGAAGGAACAGCGGTCCGCAAAGGAGCAGTGGGATGGACGGCCAAAGGGATCCGGAACGATACCGGGGATGGCATTCAGCCGCGGGCGCCCACCGCCTTGATGGCGGGAGTCAAGGGCTGCGCCATGCGGCGACGCGGCGAAAAGGCCGCGGGCATAGGGATGCGCCATGCGCGCAAAGACATCGTCCGTGCGCCCGGTTTCGATGATGCGGCCGGCATACATGACCGCGATGCGGTCGGTCATCTCGGAGACGACGCCGAGATCGTGGGTGATCAGCATCAGCGCTGTGCCGGTGTCTTCGATCAGCTCGTCGAGCAGATCAAGGATCTGCGCCTGCACCGTAACGTCGAGCGCCGTCGTGGGCTCGTCTGCAATCAGCAGATCCGGTTCGCAGGCGATCGCCATGGCGATCATCACGCGCTGGCGCTGGCCGCCGGAGAGCTGGTGCGGGTAGAGATCGAGGTCGAAGCGCGGCGCCGGCAGGCCGACGCGGTCGAGCAGCGCACGCGCTTTCTTCTCCGCATCGGCCTTCGTTTCGCCGAGATGCAGCCGCCGTCCCTCGGCGATCTGCGCGCCGATCGATTTGACCGGATTGAGCGCCGTCATCGGCTCCTGGAAGATCATCGCCATGCGCCGGCCGCGATAGCCGCAATAGTCGGCTTCGTCCAAGCCCGCGAGATTGCGGCCGTCGAAGGAAAGTTCGCCGCGCACCCGCATGCGCTGCGGAAGCAGGCCCATGACGGCAAGGGCTGTCATCGACTTGCCGCTGCCGGACTCACCGACGATCCCAAGCCGTTCGCCGCGGTTGAGTTCGAGATCGATGTCGCAGACGATATCGACCGTGCTTTTGCCCGCGGTGAGTTCGACCGACATGCCGGCCATGTGAAGCAAGGGTTTGGTCATCGTTGCCGCCTCACGCGCGGGTCGAGAATGTCGCGCAGGCCATCGCCGAGCAGGTTGAGGCCGAGCACGGCGAAGGTGATCGCCAGGCCCGGGAAGATCGCGAGCCAGGGCGCCTGATAGATGAAGGTCTGGGCGTCGTTCAGCATCTTGCCCCAGCTCGGCATCGGCGGCTGCGTGCCGAGGCCGACATAGGAAAGGCCGGCTTCGGCAACGATCGCCAAGGCGAACTGGATCGTCACCTGAACGAGCAGCACGTGGTTGATGTTGGGCAGGATGTGCAGAAACGTGATCGCGACGTCGCCGCGGCCAGCGCAGCGCGCGGCCTGCACATATTCGCGTTTCCAGAGGCCCATTGAGGCACCGCGGGTGACGCGGGCAAAGACCGGAATGTTGAAGATGCCGATCGCGATCATCGCGTTGGTAGCGCCCGGACCGAAGATCGCGGTGATGATGACGGCGGTCAGAAGCGCCGGGAAGGCGAAGGCGAGGTCGCTCATGCGCATGACGAGACCATCGACAAAGCCGCCGCGAGCAGCCGCCCAAGCGCCAAGCGGCACGCCGATTCCGGCACCGACGAGAACCGCGACGATCGAGACGCTGATCGAGTTGCGGGCGCCGACCATGATCATCGACAGGATGTCGCGGCCGAAGTTGTCGGTGCCGAACCAATGGGCAAGGCTCGGTCCCTGCAGCTTGTCGCGGAAATTCATCGCCGTCGGCGAATAGGGCGTCCAGACATAGGAGACGAGCGCCATCGCCACGAGGATGACGGTGACGGTGGCCCCGATCGTCAGATTTCGGCTGCCGATAAGCTTGGAGATGAGGCTGGGTTGCGCGGCGGTTGCAGGAGCGGACATCAGTGGCCTCCCCTCGACAGGCGCGGATCGAGGTAACCGTAGACCAGATCGACGAGGAAATTGATGGTGATGACGGAGGCGGCAAGCAGGGTCACCAGCGTCTGCACCGTCACGAGATCGCGCTGCGCGATCGCCTGGAAGACGAGGCGGCCGATACCCGGCAGGTTGAAGACATTTTCGATGATGATCGTGCCGGCAAGCAGGAAGGAAAATTGCAGGCCGATAATGGTGACGACCGGAATGAGCGCATTGGGCACCGCATGCTTCCAGAGAGCGCCCGAACGGCTAAGCCCCTTGGCGCGCGCGGTGCGGATGAAATCCTCGCCGAGCGTCTCGATGACGGCCGAGCGCGTGACGCGTCCGAGAATGGCCGCAAGTGGCAGCCCGAGTGCGAGCGCCGGCAGGATGAGCGAATGCAGGCCGTTCCAGATGCCGCCTTCCCAGCCGGCAAAGCCGGAGGCCGGGAACCAGGCGAGCTTCAGCGCGAAGAGCAAGATGAAGAGAAGCGCCAGCCAGAAGTTCGGGATGGCGACGCCCACCTGGGCGATGCCCATGACGACGGTGTCGCCGGCCTTGCCGCGGTTGGCGGCGGCATAGACGCCGATGGCGATGGCGACGGCGACCGAGATTGCCATGGAGAGCAGCGCCAGCGGCAGCGTCACCAGGATGCGCGGGCCAAGCAGCTCCCGGATCGGCACCGAATAGGTGAGGCTCATGCCGAAATCGCCGACGACGAAGCCGCCGATCCAGTGGAGGTAGCGGATCCAGATCGGCTGATCGAGGCCGAGCTGCCGGTGCAGCGCCGCGATCGCATCTGCGTCGGCATTCATGCCGAGCATCAGCACGGCGGGGTCGCCGGGCAGCACCTGCATCAGCAGAAAGACGATGACTGAGGCGACCAGCGTCGTCAGCAAGAGCGACACGAGGCGACCGCCAATGAAGGAAATCACATCAACCTCCCGGAAAGAGCGAGCGTTGACCGGCGCCGGGTGCGTCAATCAACGGCAGATCTGCGTCCGCCCCAACGAGGGGCAGATGCTGGAGCGGGGTGCGGATTTCCGTCCGCATCCCGCTCAATGAAAGTCGATCAGTTTTCCCAATAGGTCTGGGTCTGGTCGTCGGCCGGCACCGGCATGTTCTTCCAGAGACCCTTCACCTTCTTGTTCCAGACGCCGATCTTCGGCAGCGCGTAGAGGAAGACGTTCGGTTCGTCCGCTGCGAGCTTGCGCTGGAGCTGGCCGATCAGGTCCATCTGCTCGGCCTCGGTCGCAGCCAGCGTGTAGGACTTGTAGAGCGCCTTGTATTCCGGGTTCTGGTAGTTGAAGTAGTACTTGTCGCGCGCATAGATATCGAGGTCGCGGGCTTCCGCATGGGCGATGATCGTTGCGTCGAAGTTCGAGTTCTTGAAGACCTGATCCAGCCATTGTGCGAACTCGATCGGAACGAGGTTCACCTTGATGCCGACTTCGCTGAGCATGGCCGCGATGATCTCGCCGCCGCGGCGGGCATAGGCCGGCGGCGGCAGCATGATGGTGATTTCGAGGTTCTGAACGCCCGCTTCTTGCAGCAGTTGCTGCGCCTTGCCGGGGTCATAGGGGTAGGTCTCGTTCAGATCGACATAACCGGGTTCGACCGGCGAATAATGCGAGCCGATGGTCGTGCCGAAGCCCGAGTAAGTGCCTTCGACCAGCGCCTTGCGGTCGATCGCATGGGCAAGCGCCTGCCGCACGCGCACGTCGTCGAAGGGCTTCTTCGCATTGTTGAGCGCAAGCACCACCTTGCCTGAGGTGCTGCCGACCTCGACCTGCAGGTTCGGGTCGCTCTGGAACTGGCTGACCAGTTCTGCGGCCTGGAACATCGGGAAGGCATCGACGTTGCCGGCAAGAACGGCGGCCGCTGCAGCCGAGGGGTCACTGATGAACTTGAAGGTCACTTCGCTGAGCTTGGCCGGTTCGCCCCAATAGTCGGCGTTCTTTTCCAGCACCACCTTGTCGCCCTTCGCCCATTCCTTGAACTTGAACGGGCCGGTACCGACCGGCTTGGTCTTGTTGTCGGCGGCCGACGACGGCGCGATCATGACCGCGTCGCCCCAGGCCATGTTGAAGAGGAAGTTGGAGGCCGGGCGCTTCAGCGTCACGACCGCGGTGGCCGGATCCGGGCATTCGGTCTTTTCGATCGGCTCGAACAGGCCCTTCTGCGCATTGGTGGAATCGGCCGAGACGGCGCGCTCATAGGAGAATTTCACCACCGAGCAGTCGAAAGCCGTGCCGTCATGGAACTTGACGCCCTGGCGGAGCTTGAAGCTGTAGGTCTTCTGGTCGTCGGAGATCGTCCAGCTCTCGGCGAGCAGCGGCTTCACCGTGCCGTCTTCCACCACCCGGACGAGACCTTCGAAAAGGTTGCCGTAGGTGATGTAGCGGATGGGTGCGGCGGCGCCCGCGGTCGGGTCGAGGCCCGGCGGCTCGAGCACCTGGCCGACGGTGATCGTATCCTTTGCCATCGCCGGCGTCAGCGACGCGGCGATGAAGCACGAGGCAAGCGCCAGTTTCGTCAAATTCATCATGGTTCCCCCGCTTTGCGGTTTCGTTGTTTATGGTCCCGGAAATCAGGTCGAAATAATCAGATCGAGCGTCCGCCGTCGACGTCGAGCGCCACGCCGGTGATCATCGACGCCTGCGGCGAGGCGACGAAGAAGGCGGCCTCCGCAAGGTCTTCCGGCTTCAGCAGGCGTCCGAGCGGAATGGAATCGCGGAACTTCTTGCGGATTTCCTCGGAGTCCTCGCCCATGAAGGTGGTCAGCAGCGGCGTTTCGCCGGCAACCGGGTTGAGCGCGACAACGCGGATGTTGAAGGGCGCGAGTTCGATCGCGAGCGCCTTGGTGGCAGAAACGACCCAGCCCTTGGTCGCGTTGTACCAGGCAAGGTTGGGACGCGGCCGGTTGGCGCCGGTCGAAGCGATGTTGACGATAACGCCCGCCTTGTTTTCCTTCATGTGCGCCAGCAGCGCCCGCGTCATCAGGTAGACGCCGCGCACATTGACGCCGAGGATACGGTCGAATTCGTCGGGCTCGACCAGCTCGGCATTCTGCGGCTTGTGGCCGATGCCGGCATTGTTGATCAGGATATCGACGTGCCCGAACTGCTTGAGACCCGCCGCAACGGCCGCGTTAACGTCGGCTTCCTTGGCGATATCGGCAACCACGGCGATGGCATTGCTGCCGAGTTGCTTGGTGACGCGCTCTGCACCCGCAGCATCGCGATCGACGACGATGACCTTGGCGCCGCCTTCGACGAAGCGCTTGGCAATGCCTTCGCCGAAACCGGAGCCTGCGCCGGTGATGAGAGCGACTTTACCTTCCAGTGACACTTTGTTGTTCCTCCCAAGGAGACTTAGATCATGGGTTGGAGCGCGATGCGGGTGGAACGCCGCCTGCGGTTTTGCGCGCTCTAGCCGTGGTAGACAGAGATGGTTTTCATGCTGGCAAAGCCGTAGAGGGCCTCAAAACCCTTCTCGCGGCCATGGCCCGATTTCTTGACGCCGCCGAAGGGCAGCTCGACGCCGCCGCCGGCGCCGTAATTGTTGATGAAGACCTGGCCGGCGTGCACGGCGCGCGCCATGCGCAACTGCCGGCCGCCGTCATTGGTCCAGACGCCGCAGACGAGGCCATAGTCGGTGCCGTTGGCAAGTCGAATGGCTTCCTCCTCGCCGTCGAAGGGCATGATCACCTGAACCGGGCCGAAGATCTCTTCCTGCACCGTGCGGTGTTGGTGCGGCACGTCGCGCAGCAACGTCGGCGCGACATAGGCGCCCTCGGCCGGCGCGTCGGCGACGATCTCGCCCTGCGCTGCGACCTTCAGGCCATCCTTGGCGGCGTCGGCAAGGAAGCCCTCGACGATCGCCTTCTGCCGCTGCGAGACGACCGGGCCGACCGAGAGATCGCTGCCAGCAGGACCGACCTTCAAGGCGCGGTACCGTTCGCTCATCCGCGCGACCACTTCTTCATAGACGGCACGCTCAACCAGAATGCGCGACGAGGCCGAACAGGTCTGACCGGCATTCTGGATGCCGGCATTGACGAGGAAGGGGACCGCGCGGTCGAGATCCGCATCGGCAAAGACGATCTGCGCCGACTTGCCGCCGAGTTCCAGCGTCACCGGCACGGCGTTCTTCGCCGCGGCTGCCTGCACCATCTCGCCGGTGCGGACCGAGCCGGTAAAGGAGATGTGGTTGACATCGGGGTGTTCCGAAAGCGCTGCGCCCGCCTCCGAGCCGAAGCCGGTGACGATGTTGAGCGCGCCCGAGGGCAAGCCCTCTTCTTCGGCGATGCGGGCGAACTCCAAGATGGTGAGGCAGGCCTCTTCGGCCGGCTTGACGACGGCGGCGTTGCCCATGGCAAGGGCCGCGCCGAGGCTGCGGCCGAGGATCTGCATCGGGTAGTTCCAGGGGATGATATGGCCCGTGACGCCATGTGGCTCGTAGACGGTCAGTACGGTGAAGCCGTTCTGATAGGGGATGGTGTCGCCATGAACCTTGTCGGCGGCGCCGCCATAGAATTCGAGATAGCGCGCAAGCGCCACGACATCGGCGCGCGCCTGGGTCAGCGGCTTGCCGACATCGCGTGCTTCGAGCTCCGTCAGAAGGTCGATGTTGCGCAGCACACCGGCCGAAATCCGGGTCAGCACCCGGCCGCGCTCGGTCGGCGTCAGGCGTCCCCACTCACCTGAGAGTGCCGCGCGTGCCGAACGCACGGCGAGATCGATATCGTCCCGAGTGCCCCGGGCGATGCGCGCAAATTCCTGGCCGTTGGAAGGATCCCTGACGGCGATGAACTCGCCGCCCGTTGCGTCCTGCCACTTGTTCGCGATGAAATTGCCGTAGGTCTTCACAGTCATGCCTCTTTGTCAGTCCCGCGCTCTTCAAGCAGCGCCTTCAATCTCATGGCCGTCGCGTTGATGTGGGCGCGGGCCAGTTTCTCGGATTCATCAAGGTTCCGTGCGGCGATCGCCTCGACGATCAGCCCGTGTTCGGCGACCGCAGTGCTCGCCCGCTCGCTCGAAAGCGAAAAGGCTGGGGCAAAAACCTGCGAGGTCATGCGCAGAAGCGGCCCGAGCGGCGCCAGCGACGCATTGCGCGAGGCCGCAACGATCGCCTCGTGAAAGACGACGTTGGACTGTGTGTAGGCGCCTGGATCCCAGTTTTCGACGGTCTTGCGCTGGCGCTCCACCTGCTTTGCCAGATCCTTGATCTCGGCATTTGTCGCCCGCTCGGCGGCGTTGCGGGCCGCCACGCCATCCATGGCCTCACGCACCGCGTAGGCGTCCAGCAGTTTTGGCAGGTCGGCGGTTGCGACCCGGACACCGCTGCCCGGCTTGTTGACGACCAGCCCGTCGCGCTCGAGCACGCGCAGCGCCTCGCGCAGCGGCGTGCGGCTGATGCCGAACTCGGCGGCGATCTTTTCCTGGCGCAGCGTCGCGCCCGGCGCATAGACGCCGGCATAAATACGTTCGCGAAGGGCCTGGGCCACTTCGTCGAGCAAGCGTGACTGGCTTCGCCATTCAAAGGATTGGTTCATCGATCCCTCCCAAGATCGAGGTAAATTGTATCCAGGATACAGGCCGAGTCAATCCGGTGATGACACATAAGTCCCAGGGATTGTCAGCAAGTACTGGCGACGCCGTCGGCTTCGGCAGTCCCGACTTGCGCCGCCGCGTTGACGCGCCGCTCGCCGCGGCTTCTATTAGGAACTGCTATGGTGGGAGGCTGGCCGTGCAGATGCTTGATTGGATTGCGATTATCCTGTTCCTCGTGACCTGGGTGGGACTGGAGCCGATGATGGCGCTTGGTTGGCCGCGCCGGACAGACAGCCTGATGCTGGACATGGTGCGTGTCCGGCAGGCTTGGATGCGCGAGGTGCTGACGCGGGATACCAACTTCATCGGTGACGCCGCCATTCTCGGTCACACGATCAATTCGGCCTCGTTCTTCGGCTCGGCCAATCTCATCGTCATCGTCGCCATGAGCAGTGCGCTTTTCATCCAGCCGACGATTGGCCTTCAGTCGGGCATCATCGCGATGTTCGCGCCGATCGAGCCGTTGTGGCTGTTTCAATGCAAGGTGCTGCTCGTCATGGCGACCTTGCTGCGCGGGCTGTCCGAATTCATCTGGGCGGTGCGGCAGATCAACTATTGCCTCGCAGCGATCGGAGCGAGCCCTTCGCGCGAAGAAGCCCGCGACATCGCCGCATGGGCCCACGCCCTGTCGCTGATGATCAATCCGGCCCTTCGATCCTTCAGCCAGGGTGTCCGCTCCTATTACTTCACCGTTGCCGCCGCGCTCTGGTTCTTGGGGCCGATCGCCTTTCTTATCGCCATCGTCGGCTCGGTCGCGCTTCTCGTCTGGAGACACAGCTGGTCGGATACGGCCAAGGGCGTGATGGAGGTGCGCAAGCTGCTCGACGAGAGCCATCCGACGGCGGCCGCGGTAGAACCCTCAACAGCCGTCCGTTCTCCGGCGGCAAACAGCTGAGGGTTTTTGGCGTGACCGGTTGGAATTGGCCGGCGAGGTAACCACCTAGTATCCGTAACGTTCTGGAGGCGGTCGCCCATGTCAGACAATCCGATCAAGATCCCCGGTCCCGATCATCCGATCACCATCGAGCAAAACCCGGCGCGGGTCGTCGTCACGCTTGGCGGGCGCGTCGTTGCCGACACCCGCAATGCGCTCGCCTTGCGCGAGGCGTCCTATCCGCCGGTGCAGTACATCCCGCGTGAGGATGTCGACATGTCTTTGCTTGAGCGCACGGATCACGCGTCCCACTGCCCCTATAAGGGGGATGCGTCCTACTACAGCATCCCATCCGGCGGCGAGCGATCGCGAAACGCAGTCTGGAGCTATGAGAACCCGCATGAGGCGGTCGCCGACATCCGGGATCGGTTGGCATTCTATCCGGACCGGGTGGATTCGATCGAAGAGCTTCGGCCCTAGGCGCGAAAGCCCGGCCCTCCGCGCGTCGCCGCATGACGGTTGCTGGAAGCGGCGGCGGTGCGACGCTACTTGCTCCGAACCTGAAACGTCTCGCGCACCGCTTTCAGGAACTCCGCCACTTTCGGCAGGTCGCCCAGTTGCTGGTGGTAGAGGTAGTAGAGGTGCGTAGGCGGCCCGAACCATTCGGGAAGAACCGGCACAAGTCTTCCTGCTGCGACGCCGTCAGCGGCGAGCGCGTCGCTGAGCATGCCGATGCCGAGACCTTCGGAGATCAGGCGCTCACCGATCGCCGGATCGTCGACGACGATCGATGGCGGGCGCTCGAGCGTAAAGTGCCTGTTGCCGTCTGACAGCACCCAATGGGCAAGCTCCCGTCGCATGCGTGTCCGGTGTGCCACCAGGGCGACGTGCATGAGGTCCTCGGGCGAAGACAGCGCCAATCCTGCGCAATAGGCGGGCGCGGCATAGAGGCGCTGCTCGATCGTTCCGATCTTGCGGTAGATCATCTCGCTGTCGACGGGTTCGCCCATCCTTAAGGCCACGTCGACGCCTTCGCCGATCAGATCGACATTTTGGTGGGTGGTCTGCACGTCGACCTGGACTTCTGGGCAGAGTTCCGCATAGCGCTTCAGGATCGGTGGCAGGAAGGTACGGGCAAAGGCGACTGACGTCGCGACCCTTAGGCGCCCGCGCGCCGTACCGTCGGCCGGTTGGAAGCCGGCGATGCCGCGGTCGATGAGCTCGACGGCGCCCCCGACCGATTCCAGCAGATGCTGTCCGGCCTCGGTCAAGGAGACCCGGCGGGTGGAGCGCAGCAGCAGGGCGACGCCAAGCGCTGCCTCAAGCTCGCCCAGGCGCCGGCTGACCGTGCTCGGTGGCAGGTGCAGGCGAAGCGCAGCTGAGGAAAAGCTCTCTGAGCGGGCGACCTCGAGGAAAATCCTGAGGCTGTTGAGATCGGCAGATTGGGGGGATTTCATGCGTTTCCGGAACAATTACTTCCACGATCGCAGGATAATCGACCGACGGTTGAATTGATAGCGTCTCGGCATCCAATCGAAGGAGCCGATCATGACCACTCGCAGACAAGCTTTGGGCCTTCTTGCCGCCGCGGCCCTGTTGCCGCTCGCACCGCGGATCGCCTTTTCCGCCGCGCCATTATCGACCGTCGCCAATGCCGGTTACTATCGCTTCCGCTTCGGAAAGTTCGAAGTCACCGCCTTGTCGGACGGCACCTTGGCGTTGCCGATGACAAAGATCTATCAGAACGAACCGGAAGGCGAGCTGCAGCGCAGGCTGGACGAAAACTTCCTCGGCAAGGAGCCGCATCTGTCGATCAACGCCTATCTCGTCAACGACGGCGAACGGCTGGTGCTGATCGATGCCGGGTCGGGGAGCCTGCTCGGCATTGCCGCCGGCAAGCTCTTGAGGCATCTCACGGCCTCCGGCTATCGCGCCGACCAGGTCGACGCGGTGATCCTGACCCATGTGCACGCCGACCACTCGGGCGGCCTCACCATCGACGGCAAAGCACAATTCCCGAATGCCGAGATCCATCTCGCCGAGCGCGAATACCGCTACTGGATCGAGCGGGAGGGCGTGACGGCGCTGACCGAGGCGCAGAAGACCGACTTTCAGCGAGCGCACGATGCCCTGGCCCCCTATATCGCCGCCGGAAAAGTGAAGCGTTTCGCCGACGACGCGGACGTCTTGCCGAACCTCGGATCGACCCTGCGCGCCGGGCACACGCCCGGGCATTCCGCGATCGTGCTGAAAGCGGATGACGGCCAGCGCCTCGTATTCTGGGGGGACGTCATTCACGGCGACTACATCCAGTTCGACACGCCTGACGTCTTCGTCAGCTTCGACGTCGACGGCACCGCGGCGGCAGCGACGCGTGCCGTGGCGCTGGCGGATGCGGCCGATGGGCGATACCTCGTCGCCGGTGCGCATCTGCCGTTCCCCGGTGTTGGCCATGTGGCGCGCGACGAGACGCTCTATCGCTTCGTCCCCTGGAACTACGTCGAGTAGCGGGTGGCAGCTTAGGCCTTGTCTACGAGATGACGTTGCGGACGAAGGTCACGACGCCGTCGCCGTCATTGATGTAGGCATAGGCCTGCGCCGAGCTGTAGACGGTGCACCAACCTCGCCATTCTCTCGGACTGAGTGGGTGCTTAGCCGTTGATCGCCTGGATCAAGCCGCAGTCGGGCACGACGGCGCTTCTGAAATACGACCTGCCGATGACTTCAGAGGCATTCTGCCTGCAACTGCTACAGCGAACCGGCGTGATGTTCACGCCGGGCAGCGCCATGGACATGGGAGGCTATCTCAGGATCGGCTACGCCAACAACGAAGGCATTCTACGCGGAGGCTTGAGGCGCGTCTCCGCGTTCCTGCGGGAGCACCAGGTGGCGGCCGCCTGAGGGGAGTTTCCGTCAGGGCGCGATATCCAGTTCCGGGTAATTGCGGAAGATGCCGTCTTCATTGAAGGCCAGCCGTCGCGATGAGGCGAGATAGGCGGCGATGTTCGGCCGGGCTTTCACCGAGGCGTGCAGTTTCATGAGATTGGGGTAGTCCTCCTCATAGTGCCGCATCGCTTTGGCAAAGGCATAGCGTAGCCCCTCGATCACCTGGAACAGCGAAAGGTCGACATAGGTGACGGCGTTCCCGACTGCATGGCCGCTGCCATCAGGGTTTTGCGCGAGAATCCGCTCGAAATAACCGAGAAACTTCGGGATGCGGTTGGTGACGAATTCGAATGCGCGGTCCTTCGCCTCCGCCTTCTGCTCCTCATAATATTTCGAAGTCGCGATCGGATGGTGCGTGTCATGCACTTCGGCGATTAAGTCGGTGACGGTGAGCTGCAGGCCATTGGCGAACCACTGCAGCGCCTCACCGTCAGGCGCAAGGCTGAGCTTGGGGCCGAGGTAGAAGAGGATGTTGGCGACATGCGAGATGATCTGGTTGCCATCTTTCAGAAAGGGCGGCGCAAATGGCACGTGCGCCTCGGTGGCGCTCTCCATCAGCTTCAGCATCTCCCCGGTGCCGCGGCCCGGCGCGCGCGTCACATCGACATAAGCGGCGCCGGCGTCCTCGAGTGCCAGTCGGACAAATTCACCGCGCCCCTGGATGCCGTCCCAGTAGTACAATTCATAGGTCATGATGCCTCGATCCCATTCTCGATACCCGGTTGATATAGGCGCCGCGGCAGCGGCGGCGAGGGGAGGCCCTGACTTCGGACGCCTGCTCTGTCGAACAGGGGCGATCACATGCTAAGGCGCTATGAACACGTGTGGTGGGGAGTAGTCCAGGTGAGCAAGCCGAACTATCGCGACATTGCTGAACTGGCAGGCGTCGGTACCGCGACAGTCGAGCGGGTCTTGAACGGCCGCGGTGGTGTTCGCCCGGACCTCGTCGAAAAAGTCGTCGTTGCGGCGCGCGCGCTGAATTATCCGCGAACCCTTCCCGAGACCCATCGCGGGCTTTTGCGCATCGATGTGCTGATGGTGCGGCCGGAGACGACCTTCTATCGCCGCCTGTCGCAGGCCTTTCAGCGGATCGCCGAGACGCTGGATCCGCTCGTCGTCGTGCATCGCAGCTTTACCGAGGAAATGAAGCCGGAGGAGATCGCCAGGCGCATCCTTTCAGCCGAGGTTAGCCGCGCCGGATTGATCCTGGCCGTGCCCAATCATCCGCTGATCAGCGCCGCTGTCGAAGCCGTGATCGTGCGCGGCGTGCCGGTGGTCCATGTCGTGACAAGGGCCTCGCACGACTTGGGCGAATTCGTCGGCATCGACAATCACGCGGCCGGACGAACGGCGGCACTCTTCATCGCGCGCATGGCGCGCAAGGCGGGGCCCGTCGTCGCGCTCTGCCACCCGATCTATCAGGTCCATCGCGACCGCCTCAGTGGCTTCTCGGACTATTTTGAGGGGCATCCGGGCGACCGCCGGTTCGAGTGGCTGGGTTTTACCCGCGACGAGGAGCACTATGGCGCCGAAGCGTTGCGATGGGCGCTCGACATGTATCCGGATATGGCCGGGCTCTATAATGCCGGCGGCGCGAATGCGGCCCTGATCGACGTGCTTCGCCGACATAAGCGTGGCACCGAAATCTTCTTCGTCGGCCATGAGCTGACCGACTACACCCGCAAGGCGCTTAGCGACGGCATCATGGACGTCGTGCTCGACCAGGCGCCGGAGGCACAGGCCCGTCGCTCGCTTGACCTGATGCTGCGGCGGATCGGGCTTTCCGAGATGGAGCCGGACACCGCCCCCATTCGCTTCATTACCATCACAGCCGAAAGCCTTTGATCTGATTTGATCAAACAAGCTTTCGCCGTTCCGACCGCCTCCTGCTAGATTTTTATCAAGAAGGAGGCGCTCCGACAGACCCGGAAAGCAACCTCCTTCGAAGGATTTAGGGCGGAGCGCATGCGGTCCGCCGGGAGGAGAGCGCCATGGACGATCTGAAATATGGAACCCGCAACAAGCGCGGCGACTGGGCGCCGAACGAGCCGATCGAAACGGCGCCGCTGTTTGCCTTCCCGCCAAAACTGCTGGCGCTCGTCAAGTGGCTGCCGCATTACTTCTTTCCTTGGAATGCGATCTTCGCGGCGTCGGCCGTCGTCTATTGGGCCTGGGTGATCCCGCCGGTCGAGGCGATGCAGAGCTTGAGCGTCGGCTGGATCGCCTGGCTCTATGCGGTCAACGCGGTTTGCGTCTTCTTCTTCTACGGCGCTTTCGAGCTGCATCTCTATGTGCTGAAACGGCAGGAAAACCGGTTCAAGTACAACGGCAAGTTTCCGGCCGAGCAGAAGAGCAAAGCCTTCTGGTTCGAAAGCCAGAATCTCGACAACATCCTGCGCACGTTCCTCTCAGGCGTGACGATCTGGACCGCCGTCGAAGTCGCCATGCTCTGGGCCTACGCCAATGGCTATGCGCCGTGGCTGAGCTTCGCGGACAATCCCTGGACGCTCGCGCTCGTCGCATTGGTGGTGCCTGTTATCCACGAGTTCCATTTCTTCTGCATCCACCGGCTCATCCACACGCCGCTGCTCTACAAGTGGGTGCATTCGGTCCACCACAATTCGGTGAACCCGTCGCCCTGGTCGTCGCTGTCGATGCATCCGGTCGAGCACCTGCTCTACTTCGCCACCGCCTTCTATCACCTGATCCTGCCGTCCAACCCGATCCTGATGCTTTACCAGCTGCACTACGCGGGCTTCGGTGCCATTCCCGGCCATGTCGGCTTCGACAAGGTCGAGGTCGGTGAAGAGACGCTCGTCGATAGCCACGCCTATGCGCATTACCTGCACCACAAGTATTTCGAGGTGAATTACGGCGACGCCCTGATCCCGCTCGATCGCTGGTTCGGCACCTGGCACGACGGCTCCAAGGAGGGCGAGGCGCGGATGCAGGAGCGCTACCGCAAACGCAAGGAAAAACTCGCAGCCCGCAAGGCACGCAACACCATCGGGGAGGCAGCAGAATGAGCAACGTGATCACCTGGGTACCAGCCTGCAAGCTGGACGATATCGAACAGGAAGGGGCGATCCGCTTCGACCATGGCGGCCGAACCTACGCCGTCTACCGCGGTCCCGACGATAGCGTCTATTGCACCGCCGGGCTCTGCACCCACGAGGCCGTTCACCTCGCTGATGGCCTCGTCATGGACTACGAGGTGGAATGTCCCAAGCATTCCGGCGCCTTCGATTATCGCACCGGTGAAGCCATCAGGCTTCCGGCCTGCGAGAATCTCAAGACCTATCCCGCCGAAATCGTCGACGGCGAGGTTCGTGTGGCGCTCGGCTAAGGCCACCACGCAAGCATTGATCAGGCCCATCGGGCCTCCGGAATGCGATCGGGTGATCCGGCACCCTCGGGAGGAAATCATGAAATCCATGTACCTGGCGGCAGCACTTGCCGCCTTGATGGGAAGTGCTGCCTCGGCGGAGACGATCGGCGTCTCGATGCAGAGCTTCGACAACAACTTCCAGACGCTGCTGCGTGAGGGCATCAATGCCCGCGCTGCCGAAGTCAACGGCGCCACCGTTCAGATCGAAGACGCACAGACCGACATCTCCAAGCAGCTCAACCAGGTGAACAATTTCATCGCGGGCGGCGTCGACGCGATCATCATGACGCTGACGGATACCTCGGCCGCCCCCGGCATCAGCGAAGCCGCTGAGAAGGCCGGTATTCCGCTCGTCTATCTCAATCTAGAGCCGGATAACCTCGGCAAGCTGCCGGAAAAGCAGGCCTATGTCGGCTCGAAAGAAACGGACTCCGGCAGATTGGGTGCGGAAGCTGCCTGTTCGCTGCTGAAGGAAAAGGGCAAGGCCAGTGATGCGCAGGTCTATATCCTGATGGGAGACCTTGCTCACCAGGCCTCGCGCGACCGCACCTCGGCGTTCAAGGAAACGCTCGCTGCCGGCGACTGCAAGGGTGCGACGATTGCCGACGAGCAGTCGGCCGCCTGGACGCGCACCAATGCGATGGATCTCACCACCAACTGGATCACCGCCGGACAGCCGATCGACGTGGTCTTTGCCAACAATGACGAAATGGCGATCGGCGCCATCCAGGCGCTGAAGGCCGCCGGTGTATCGATGGACGACGTGATCGTCGTTGGCATCGACGCGACCCAGGACGGGCTTGCCGCCATGGCCGCCGGCGACCTCGACGCAACCGTATTCCAGAACGCCAAGGGGCAATCGGCTAGCGCCGTCGACACGGCCGTCTCGCTGGTGCGCGGTGAAAGCGTCAAAAAGAACGTCTGGGTTCCCTTCGAGCTCGTTACGCCGAAAAACATGGCCGATTACGCGGCGCGCAACTGATCCTCCTCCTGCATGTTTCCTTAATCGTCGCCGATTGAAGCACAGAAACATGCAGGAATTCAGAGTTTTACAGCGACCTTTGCGCGTCTGAACGGATGCGCGGCGCTGTGGGCCGGCGCACTTCTCCTGCCTGCGCCGGCCACCTTTTTGAACGGGCTGACAAATCTTGCGTGCGGTTTTGCGACCGCCCCGCACGTCAACGCATGATCTACGGAGCAAGCCATGGATCGCATCGTCATAATCGGCGCCGGGGAATCCGGCACGCGCGCGGCCTTTGCCCTGCGTGAAACTGGCTTTGCCGGCAGCGTCACGCTCATCGGCACGGAACCGCATCTGCCCTATGAGCGGCCACCGTTGTCGAAGCCGCTCAATGGCGCCGTACAGATGAAGCCGATCTGCGGCGCTGAGGCGCTGGAGGCCGCCGGTATCGACTACCGGCAAGGTGTTTCTGCATCCCGACTGGATGCCGGTGACCGCTCCGTCACCTTGAGCGATGGCCGGACGCTCACCTATGACAAGCTGTTGCTCGCCACCGGCGCCCGTCCGAGGCGCCTCGCTTGCATAGGGGCCGAGCGCGCACTGGATTTCCGCACCTACGCCAATGCGGCGGCGATCTTCGCCCGTGCCGAAGCCGGCAGACACGTTGCGATCATCGGCGGTGGACTGATCGGCATGGAGCTTGCGGCGGTGCTGCGCGGCAAGGGCATCATGGTTAGCGTTATCGAAATGGCGCCGAAGCCGCTCGGTCGCGCGGTGCCGCCGCGTTTTGCCGCGAAGCTTCATGCCCGGCATCAGGATGAGGGCGTCACCTTCCATCTGGGGCAGGGGATCGCCGAAATCACCGGTGATGCGGTTGTTCTTTCCGACGGCACTCCGGTGCCGGCCGATATCGCCGTCGCCGCCATCGGCGTCCAGCCGGATACAGCACTCGCGGAGGCGGCGGGGCTTGCCGTCGGCAACGGTATCCTGACGGATGGCTATCTGCGCAGCAGCGATCCGAACATCTATGCATCAGGCGATTGCGCCGCCGTGGCCCAGCCGGGTGGCGGGTATGTGCGCTTCGAAAGCTGGCGCAATGCACGCACCCAGGCCGAGGTCGCGGCCCTCAACATGGCCGGCGGCAAGGAGGCTTTTTCTGCCATCCCCTGGTTCTGGACCGATCAATACGATCTCGGCCTGCAGGTGGCGGGCCTGCCCCATCCGGACCATCAAAGCGTGACACGCCAGCTCGATGGTGGCGAACTCGAATTCTACCTCGATGGCGGGCGTCTCGTCGCCGCCGCTGGCCTCGGTTTCGGCAATGGTCTCGCCAAGGATATCAAGCTCTCGGAAATGCTGATTGCTGCCGGCGTCAGTCCCGATCCGGGAGCGCTCGCCGACGCCAGCGTGAACCTCAAGGCGCTGCTCAAAAGTGCCAGGGCCGCCTGATGCAGAAGCTGCTTGTCTTTCAATCGCTCTGGGCGATGGAGCGCCGGCATGCGGACGGCTTTGAGCGCAGTCTCGAAGAGAACATCGCAATGATCGTCGAGGCCGGGTTCGACGGCATCAGCGCGCATTATACCAATCGGCGCGATGTCGAGCACCTCAATGCCGTGATCCGCGGAACGGGCTTGAAGATCGAGGGCGTCTGTTTTCCTCGAAGCGTCGAGGATTTGCGCCTGACGCTGGAACTGGCCTCGGAGTTTCCGGTGAGCCACATCGATCTGCAGGCCGATGTTCGCCCGCGCCGGGTCGAGGATTGCCTGCCGCTGCTTGACGGCTGGGCCAGGCTTGCTGAGGAAATGGATGTTCCCGTCTATATCGAAACCCACCGTCACCGGATCACCAACGACCTCCTCTTCACGCTCGACCTGCTCGACCGGCGGCCCGATCTGCCGCTCTTGGCCGACCTCTCGCACTATCTCGTTGGCCGGGAATTCGCCTTTCCGGTGGAAGACGAAAGCCACGCCCAGATCCAACGCATTCTGCGCAACGCCGGCGCCTTCCACGGCCGTATCGGCTCCTGCCAGCAGATCCAGATCGAGCTTTCCTTTCCCCACCATCTGCCCTGGGTCGCTCTCTTCCGCGAGTGGTGGGACTACGGCTTCCGGCACTGGCGCTCCCACGCTGCCAACGATGCCGAGCTGGTCATGACCTGCGAACTCGGCCCAAGGCCCTATGCCATCACCGACAGGCACGGTAACGATACGACTGATCGCTGGGCCGAGGCGCTTTTGCTTCGCGAGATGGCCTGCGAGATCTGGGCGGAAAGTGCCAATTCCCCGACGGGTGAAGCACGGGATCTGAGGACGCCTGAACTCGTCATTTAACGAAGGACGGCCGGAACGGCAGATTGTGCTCGAGGCCGAGCCAGGGCGGGTTTTCCGCATACATTTCCACGATCAGCGCCTTGATCAGCTCGATGTAACGGGAATTGTCGCCGACCCGATGGTTGAGGATGACGGGTGAGGTCGCCCGCTCGCCCTCGATCATGCGATAGTGCAGATCGGAGCGGACCTGACGCGCAGAGGACGGGACGATACAAAGTCCGGCATCCGAGGCGACGAGGCCAAGCGCACTCTGGATCTCACGCACCTCATGCACCTCGGCCGGGCGCACATCCTGCGCGTGGAGCAGGCTCAACACGTGATCGGCATAGCTCGGGCGCGGTTCCTTCGGGTAGACGATCAGTTTTTGCCCGGCAACCGCACTCAACGGAAGCGGAGATGTGTCATCGGCAAACGGCGTGCCCTGCGGTATCGCCAAGGCGAGGCGCTCTTCCCGCATGAGGATGCCGGCGACATTGGGATCGTTGTGATGCAGCCGCCCGAAGCCGACATCGATCCGGCCTTCCTTCAGCGCCGCGATCTGCTGCACCGACACCATCTCCAACAGCCGGATATCGAGTTCCGGCGCGTTCTGCCTGAGCTTGCGCACCAGCGTCGGCAGCCCGCCATAGAGCGTGGACGCGACGAAGCCGATCGACAGCACGCGGTTCTGGTTGAGACCGACGCGGCGGGTCGCCTCTACCATCTGTTCCACCCGGCCGAGCACTTGCAGCGATTGTTCGTAAAACAATCGCCCCGCTTCCGTCAGCCGCACCGGCCGGCTCTTGCGGATGATCAGCGGCACGCCCAGTTCTTCCTCAAGAAGCTGGATCTGCCGGCTCAAGGGCGGCTGGGCGATGTGCAGCTGCTCGGCAGCGCGGGTGAAGTTGCGCTCGCGGGCGACGGCGACGAAGTAGCGAAGCTGGCGCAGATCCAATGTTACAGCCCCCATTTTCCTACCGTTGCGGTATGTTGCAGTGCGGCAAGCGCATGAATGCGCGTAATCTTTGCCATACTATACCGTCAAGGTATCATAGGTAACCTATTTGGTGTTGGACGTCACCCGCTGCGTGGGCGCACATTCAGGTCATGAACACGACCCTTGCACCCATCGCCCCGACAGCAGCCCTCTTCCCCGTGATCGAACGGGTCGAGACCATGCTGGTCGACCTGCCGACCATCCGGCCGCACAAGCTGTCGGTCGCGACCATGACCGGCCAGACGCTGATGCTGGTGAAGGTCCATTGCAGCGACGGAACGGTCGGCATTGGCGAGGGTACGACGATCGGCGGGCTTGCCTATGGCGGCGAGAGCCCGGAAAGCATGAAGCTTGCGATCGATACCTATTTTGCGCCTGTCATGGTCAGTGAGGACGCGACCCACGTGAAGGCGCTGATGGCGCGCATCGGCAAGGCGATCAAGGAAAACCGTTTCGCCAAGAGCGCGGTGGAAACGGCGCTGCTCGACGCCCATGGAAAGCGCTTGGGTCTGCCGATCAGCGAACTGCTCGGCGGGGCACTGCGCAAGCGCCTGGCGGTCGCCTGGACGCTGGCGTCGGGTGACACGGCCAAGGATATCGCCGAGGCCGAGAAGATGCTCGAGCTACGCCGTCATCGGATCTTCAAGCTGAAGATCGGTGCCAGGCCGCTGAAGGACGATATCGCCCATGTGGCGGCGATCAAGAAGGCGCTCGGCGAGCGCGGCGCGGTGCGCGTCGACGTCAACATGGCCTGGAGCGAATTTGAGGCCGCCTACGGCATGGCAGCGCTCGCCGATGCCGGATGTGAACTGGTCGAGCAGCCGGTGGCTTCGACCGCAGCGCTCGGTCGCCTCGTCCGCCGTTTCCCGCTGGCGCTGATGGCCGACGAGTCCCTCACCGGACCCGAGAGCGCCTTCGAGATCGCCAAGACCAAGGGGGCCGACGTCTTCGCGGTCAAGATCGAACAGAGCGGAGGTCTGTTCAATGCGCAGCGCGTGGCGGTCATCGCCGATGCCGCGGGCATTGAACTCTATGGCGGCACGATGCTGGAAGGTGGTGTCGGCACAGTGGCGTCAGCCCACGTGTTTTCCACCTTCGCCAAGCTGCAATGGGGCACGGAGCTCTTCGGTCCGCTGCTTTTGACCGAGGAAATTCTGGCGACGCCGCTCGACTACAGCGACTTCGAGCTGACGGTGCCGGATGCTCCAGGGCTCGGGATCGAACTCGATGAAGATCGGCTGAAATTCTTCGCGCGCGACGGGCTGCGCAAGACGATCAGCGTTGCGAAGTAAGGACTGAACCATGCTGTTTCACGTCAGAATGGATGTTCGCATTCCCCACGATCTGCCTGCCGAGCAGGCGGCGGAGATCCTCGCCCGGGAAAAGGCCTATTCGCAACAGCTGCAGCAGAGCGGCAAGTGGCGGCATATCTGGCGGATCGCCGGGCAGTACGCGAACTACAGCGTCTTCGACGTGAAGGACAATGCCGAGCTGCACGAGATCCTCTCGGGGCTGCCGCTGTTCAAGTTCATGCAGATCGAGGTCACGCCGCTGCTTCGGCACCCATCCTCGATCCGCGAGGACGATAGCTGAGAATTTGTGCGTGCCGCGGCCGGGAGGTTTGGCAAGCGGCTTGAGCTTCAAGACAATCCAAGTGGAGGAATTGATATGAACGTGAAGATTTTCGACAAGCCGGAGACTCAAGCTTTCCTGAAGGTTCTCAGCGGCCTCGACAAGGACGGCGGCAACCCGCGTGTCAAAGAGATCGTGCACCGGCTGATGTCCGACCTGTTCAAGGCGATCGACGATCTCGACATCACCCCGGACGAATACTGGACCGGTATTGCCTGGCTGAACGAGATCGGCGCTGCCGGCCAGGCCGGCCTGATCTCGCCCGGCCTCGGCCTCGATCACTTCCTCGATGAACGTCTCGACGCGATCGACGAAGCGCTCGGCATCGAGAATCAGACGCCGCGCACCATCGAAGGTCCGCTCTATGTCGCCGGCGCACCGGCCTCGGAAGGCTTCGCCCGTCTCGACGATGGCCGCGACACCAATGGCCAGACGCTGATCATGCACGGCACCGTCTATGATGCCGACGGCCAGCCGCTGAAGGGCGCGACGGTCGAAGTCTGGCACTGTGACACCCGCGGTTTCTATTCGCACTTCGACCCGACCGGCCTGCAGGCGCCGTTCAACATGCGCCGCACGATCGTCACCGACGCCAAGGGCTGTTACAAGTTTCAAAGCATCGTGCCGCACGGCTACGGCGTGCCTCCGGGAAGCCCGACAGAGCAGCTGCTTTCCGCCCTTGGCCGTCACGGCCAGCGCCCGGCCCACATCCATTTCTTCATCAGCGCCGATGGGCACCGCAAGCTGACGACCCAGATCAACATCGCCGGCGACCCGCTGGTCAACGACGACTTCGCCTATGCGACGAGGGATGGCTTGGTGCCTGACGTCACCGAGCGGACCGACGAGGCGAGCATCAAGGCGAACAACCTCTCCGGCCCCTTCGCCGAGATCGAATTCGACATCCATCTCACCTCACTGGTGAACGGCGTCGACAACCAGATCAACGAGCAGCGTAAGCGCGCCGCCGCCTGATCACCTCTGCGGCGGCCGACTGAGCCGCCGCCCCCTGACATCAGACATTGTTGCAATCGCTAGAGCCGAGCACGGATCAGCCGTTTGCGGGAGAAGAACCATGTCCGCCGTTATCAACAAAGCCCAAGCCCTCGACGACCTGCTCGCCACCGCGGTCGAGGACGATCATGAGGCCGGCACGTTCCGCTGCCGCCGCGACATCTTCACCAACGAAGACCTCTTCGAGCTGGAGATGAAGCACATCTTCGAGAGCAACTGGGTCTATCTCGCCCACGAGAGCCAGATCCCCGAGAACAACGACTATTACACCACCTATATCGGCCGGCAGCCGGTTGTCGTCACCCGTGACAAGACGGGCGAACTGCACGCTGTCATCAATGCCTGTGCCCATCGCGGCGCTATGCTCTGCCGGCGCAAGCACGGCAACAAGGGCAGCTTCACCTGTCCCTTCCACGGCTGGACCTTCTCCAACACCGGCAAGCTCCTGAAGGTGAAGGACGAGAAGACGACGCAGTATCCGCCGCAGTTTGCCAAAGACGGTTCGCACGACCTGAAGCGCGTTGCCCGTTTCGAGAGCTATCGCGGCTTCCTGTTCGGCAGCCTCAATCGTGATGTCACCTCGCTCGAGGACTATCTCGGCGAAACGAAAGTCATCATCGACCAGATCGTCGACCAGGCGCCTGACGGTCTCGAGGTACTGCGCGGCAATTCCTCCTATATCTACGACGGAAACTGGAAGCTGCAGATGGAGAACGGCTGCGACGGCTATCACGTCAGCTCCGTTCACTGGAACTATGCCGCCACTATGGGCCGGCGCAACGAGGAGGGCACAAAGGCGGTCGATGCCTCGAGCTGGAGCCGCTCGATTGCCGGCGTCTACGGTTTCGACAACGGCCACATCCTGCTCTGGACCAACACCATGAACCCGGAGGTCCGGCCGATCTACAGCCACCGCGAGGAGATCAAGGCGCGCGTCGGCGAGGTGCAGGCGGATTTCATCGTCAACCAGACCCGCAATCTCTGCCTCTATCCGAACGTCTTCCTGATGGACCAGTTCAGCACGCAGATCCGCGTCACCCGTCCGATCAGCGTCGACAAGACCGAGATCAGCATCTTCTGCTTCGCGCCGAAGGGTGAAAATACGGCCGATCGCACGCTGCGCATCCGCCAATACGAAGATTTCTTCAATGTCTCCGGCATGGGCACGGCCGACGATCTCGAGGAGTTCCGCGCCTGCCAGCAGGGTTACGCCGGCATCACCGCGCTCTGGAACGATCTCTCTCGCGGTGCGCCGCTCTGGATCGACGGTCCGGATGAGAACGCCAGGCGCATGGGCATCGCACCGCTGCTCTCGGGCGAGCGCAGCGAAGACGAAGGCCTCTTTGTCCGCCAGCACGAATATTGGGCGAAGGTGATGCGCACAGCACTTGCCTCCGAAAAGCAGGGAGCGGTCGCATGACGATCTCCTATGACACCGCCTGCGCCTTCCTCTATCGCGAAGCGCGCCTGCTCGACGACCGGCAATGGGACGAATGGCTGACCTGCTATGCGCCGGACGTCAGCTACTGGATGCCGGCCTGGGACGACGACGATCAGTTGACCGAAGATCCGCAGTCGCAGATCTCGCTGATCTATTACCCGAGCCGCGATGGCCTGGAAGATCGCGTCTTTCGCATCAAGACCGAACGCTCTGGAGCGTCCACGCCGGAGCCGCGCACAAGCCACAACGTCACCAATGTCGAGCTTGTGGCCGATCGCGGCGAGGAGGCGGACTTCCGCTACAACTTCCACACGCTCAACCACCGCTACAAGGTCACCGACCACTTCTTCGGGACCATGTTCGTCACGCTCCGCAAGAGCGGCAGTGAACTGCTGATCTCACGGAAGAAGATCGTGTTGAAGAACGACTACATCCGCCAGGTCATCGACGTCTACCACATCTGACGGCCGTCGCCTGACAGGAATGGGAGGAACAACCATGGCCAGCTACAGGATCGCTTTGAATTTCGAGGACGGCGTCACCCGCTTCGTCGAATGCAGGGACGATGAGAAGGTGCTCGACGCCGCCTTCCGCAACAAGATCAACCTGCCGATGGACTGTTCGGACGGGGTTTGCGGCACCTGCAAGTGCCGCGCCGAAAGCGGCGCCTACGACCTCGGCGACGACTTCATCGACGATGCGCTGACAGCGGACGAGGCGGCAAGCGGACTGGTGCTGACCTGCCAGATGAAGCCGTCGAGCGACTGCGTCATCGCGGTGCCGACGACAGCAGCGGCCTGTAAGACCGGACAGCAGAAGTTTACGGCGAGTGTGGCAAGCGTCGTCCCGCACAACGATGCGGCGATCGTGCTCGAACTGGATATCGAGGGCGCTGCAGCGCCGGCCTTTCTGCCGGGGCAGTACGTCAACATCGACGTGCCCGGCAGCGGCCAGAGCCGTTCCTATTCCTTCTCCTCGGCATCGGGCGAGACGCGCGTCGGCTTCCTGATCAAGAAGATCCCGGGCGGGCTGATGAGCACGTGGCTGGAACACGCCGAAGTCGGCACGAAACTGGAATTGACCGGGCCGCTCGGCAGTTTCTATCTGCGCGAGGTTCAGCGCCCCCTGCTCTTCCTCGCCGGTGGCACCGGTCTTGCGCCGTTCCTGTCGATGCTTGAGGTTCTGGCCCGCACCAACCCGGAGCAGAAAGTGCATCTGATCTACGGCGTCACCCGCGACCTCGATCTGGTGCTTGTCGACGAGATCGAAGCCTATACCAAGCGGCTTGCCAACTTCACCTTTGACACGGTGGTGGCGGATGTCGCCTCCAGCCATCCGCGCAAGGGCTGGGTGACCCAGCACATGCCCGAGGACGTGCTGAACGGCGGCCATGTCGACGTTTATCTCTGCGGCCCGCCGCCTATGGTGGACGCAGTGCGCAAGCATCTCGACGACACCGGCGTAAGGCCCAACAGTTTCCACTATGAGAAGTTCACGCCCAATGCGGTGGCGAAGGAGGCAGCATGACCTCCGCTCGTTTCGAAGGACGGTTTGCCGGTAAGGCAATCGTCGTCACCGGTGCCGCGCAAGGGATCGGCCGCGCCGTGGCGCTGCGTGCCGTGGCTGAAGGCGGCAAGGTTCTCTTTGTCGACCGTGCCGATTTCGTGTCCGAGGTGGCGGCGGAGGCCGGCAGTGAATGGGCGGCTGCCTTCGTAGCCGATCTTGAAACGCACGAGGGGGCAGCCGCAGCAATGCACTTTGCCGCGGAAAAATTCGGCGGCATCGACATCCTGATCAACAATGTCGGCGGCGCCATCCGCATGCGTCCCTTTGCCGAATTCGAACCGGTGCAGATCGATGCAGAGATCCGCCGCTCGCTGATGCCGACCCTCTACTGTTGCCATGCGGTGCTGCCGCATCTCTTTGCCCGCGGTGGCGGCACCATCGTCAACGTGTCGTCCAATGCCACACGCGGCATTCACCGCGTGCCCTATTCGGCGGCCAAGGGCGGCGTCAATGCCATCACCCAGTCGCTGGCGATGGAGCTTGCCGACCGCAACATCCGCGTCGTTGCCACAGCACCGGGCGGAACCGAGGCGCCGCCGCGCCGCATCCCGCGCAATGCCGAAGGCGACAATGAGGCCGAGAAGGCCTGGATGGGCGACGTCGTCGCCCAGGTGAAGCAGTCGAGCTTCATGAAACGCTACGGCAGCATCGAAGAGCAAGCGGCGCCGATCCTGTTCCTGGCCTCCGACGAGGCCTCCTACATCACCGGCAGTGTTCTGCCGGTCGCCGGCGGCGATCTCGGCTGACGGACCTTTTTCAACGCGCTAACACCTGGGGAGGAGATGATGCGCACGATCGATGTGAATGAAGCAATTGACGGGAGCCCGCTTGGGAGCTTCCAGTGGATGGTGGTAGTGCTCTCGGCGCTGCTGTTGATCGTCGACGGTTACGACGTCTTCGTCGCCGGCACGGTGCTGCCGACGCTGATTGCCGAATGGGGCCTGAGCAAGCCGCAGGCCGGCGCGCTGCAGGCCTGGGCGCTGTTCGGCATGATGTTCGGGGCGCTGATCTTCGGCCCGCTCGCCGACCGGATCGGCCGCAAGAAGGGAATCGCCATCAGCTTCCTGCTGTTTACGCTCTCAACCCTTTTGACCGGCTTTGCCAATTCGCCGGAGCAATTCAAGATCTTCAGGTTCTTCGCCGGTCTCGGCTGCGGCGGCTTGATGCCGAATGCGGTGGCGCTGATGAACGAATATGCGCCGAAGCGTCTGCGCGGCACGCTGGTGGCGCTGATGTTCTCCGGCTATTCCGTCGGCGGCATGGTCGCTGCCGGCCTCGGTATCGGCCTCATCCCGTCCTATGGCTGGAAGCCGATGTTCTTCATCGCCGCCGTGCCGCTGCTCCTCTTGCCAGTGATCCTCTGGAAGCTGCCGGAATCGCTCGGCTTCCTTATCCGCCAGGGCAAGCAGGAAGAGGCCAAACGCATCTATGCCAAGATCGATCCGAACGCGCGTCTCGGTACCACCGACAGGCTGGTCTTCTCCGAGAGGAAGGGGGCCTCGGCATCGGTGCTGGAACTCTTCCGCCATCAGCGGACCCTGCGCACCGTGATGCTCTGGGTCGCATTCTTCTGCTGCCTACTGCTCGTCTATCTCTTGTCGTCCTGGCTGCCGAAGGTGCTGCAGGAAGCTGGCTATGCCGAGAAGGCGAGCCTGCTCAGCCTGTTCTCGCTGAATTTCGGCGGCATGGTCGGCGCGATTGCCGGTGGTTGGCTCGGTGACCGCTTCGGCCTGCCGAAGGTGGTGGTTGGTTTCTTCGTTGCCGCCGCCTTCTCGATCGCGCTGATCGGCTTCAATCCGCCGACGGGTGTCCTGTTTCTGATGGTCTTTGTTGCCGGCGCCACCACGATCGGCACGCAGATCCTGCTCTATGCCAGCGTGGCGCAGCTCTACAACCTGTCGGTTCGCTCCACCGGTTTGGGCTGGGCCTCCGGTGTCGGTCGCATCGGCGCGATCGTCGGCCCGACGCTCGGCGGCGTGCTCCTGGCGCAGGAGCTTCCGCTGCAGCAGAACTTCGCGATCTTCGCCGTACCGGCGGCGATCTCGGCTGTCGCCATGCTGGTCTTCGCGGTCAGCAACGCCCGCCGCGTGGAGATCGCGCGACTGGCGGCGGCATAGATCGAGGCGAGGCGGCCGGGCCGCGAAAGGATCGGTTGCCGCCCCTTGAGCGCGCGCTGTCGATATCTACTTATTGCAGCGCCGCGTACCACCCGAGGCGCGATGTTGCGCCAAGAACGACAAAGCCGCCATTGCTGGCGGCTTTCCCGATTGGAGTTCCTGTTTCATGGCCTATCTCGACTTGTCCAGCCATCGCCTTCACTACCGCATCGACGGCGACCAGAACGGCAACGCGCCCTGGCTGCTCTTCTGCAATTCGCTCGGCACCGACCTCTCCATGTGGGATGCGCAGATCGCCGATCTGTCGCCCCATTTCCGCGTGGTGCGCTACGATCGCCGCGGTCATGGCCAGTCCTCGGCGCCGCCGCCGCCCTATGCGCTGTCCGACCTCGGCCAGGATGTGCTCGCGCTCATGGATGGCCTGGGGATCGAGCGGACACATTTCTGCGGCCTGTCGATCGGGGGCCTGACCGGACAATGGCTAGGTATCCATGCCGGCAAACGTCTCGACAAGATCGTGCTCTGTGCCACGGCGGCGCGGATCGGGACGCCCGAGAGCTGGGGCACCCGCATCGATAGCGTCCGGGCGGACGGTCTCGCAGGGCTCGCCGCGGCCACGGCCGAACGCTGGTTCAGCCCGCAGTTTGCAGCCAGCCATGCAGAAGCCGTCGATCGCATTCTGGGCGCCTTCACCGCCACCTCGACGGACGGCTACATCGGCGGCTGCACCGCGCTCGCCGGCGCGGACCTGAGGGAGGAGATCGTAGCGATTGCCAACCCCGTGCTCGCCATCTCCGGCAACGGCGATCCGGTATGCCCGCCGGCGGACCTCGAATATATCGCCGCCCGGGTGCAGCGAGGCCGGCACCTGTCGCTGCCTGGTCGGCATATCGTCAATATCGAGTCGGCAAAGGCCTTCAATTCGGAGCTTCTCGACTTCCTTCGGCCATAGGTGCCGCGCAGATCCGTCACTTGATCGGAACGAGCGGCGACGGCTTCGCCGACGGTGCCAGTCGCAAGCTCAGACGTGGCTCCGAACAATCCTGAAAGCGGTCAATCATGAAGGCGGCGACCAACGTCCAGGCGGGCCGCGTCAGCCATCGAGCCAGGCGGCCAGACTGTCAAGCGTCTGCAGCCCGTACTCCACCGCGCCGAAGTCGATGACCGCTTGGCGGCGCTCGCGACTTGGGTGAAGCTGGCGCAGGGTCAGCACGGTCTTGCCGTCGGCCTGTTCATCGAAAGTAATCGTCATATAGAAGCGATCGGGGTCGTCGGGCTCAGCAGTGCCATAGTCCACTACGATCAATTCGTTGGGCACGATCTTCAGGAAGCGCATCAGACTGGGGAAGCGCTGCTGCCGACCATCAAACTCGCCCACCATGTCGAAGCGCCATACCCCGCCCTCACGGATGTCAGCCTCATGGTTCTCGATGCTGAAGCCAGCCGGGCCATACCATTGTGCCAGCGCTTGCGGGTCCATCCAGGCGGCGAAAACCTTTTGTCGCGGGTGCTTCAGCACCTTGACCAAAACGATTTCGCGGTCGGGCGACCAGGTCTCAAAAATCGGTTCCATTGCCGTTCCCTACGTCTTGTCCAGATAGGCTTCCAATCGGTCGAGCCGTTCGGCCCAACGTCGTCGCTCCGCTTCCATCCAGGTTGCCGCCTCTTCGAAGCGCCCCCGCTCCAGTCGACACCAGCGGCTGCGGCCACGTTTCTCGCTTGCGATAAGTCCGCAATCTTCAAGCACCTTGAGGTGCTGGGCGAAGGAGGGCAGTGCCATGTCGAAGGGCTCGGCAAGGACACTCACGGGCATCTCCCCGTCCGCAAGCCGTGAAACAACGGCGCGGCGCGTCGGGTCGCTGAGTGCATGGAAGGCAAGGTCAAGCGGGGTCGAATGATAGGGCATGCGCCACACTAAAGCGGACCGCGCACGCGCGTCAATGATAATAAGGTACTTGCCTTTGTATTCGGGTGAAATTAATAAGGCACCTACCTTACTATTAGGAGAGACCAATGGCAGTTCGTGTCGATCTCAACATTTCCCTGGACGGTTTCGCGACAACCACAGATCAGACCCCGGACAATCCGTTTGGCGCTGATTGGCCGCGTCTGGTTGCCGCCTATGCTGCGACCCGAACGATGCGGGAGCGCGTGTTCAAGGACACGTCCGGAGCGGGCACCACGGGCGTCGATGAGCAATATGCGCAGTCATACTTCTCAAACATCGGTGCTGAGATTATGGGTGCCGCCATGTTTGGATTTCACGCTCACCCAAACGATCCCGACTGGCGCGGCTGGTGGGGGGAAGAACCTCCGTTTCGCGTCCCGGTCTTCGTGCTCACGCACATGCCGCGGCCTCCGATCGAGATGGCCGGAGGCACCACATTTCATTTTCTGAACACGTCCCTTGCCGATGCACTCCGGCAGGCGACGAGCGCTGCGGACGGTAAGGATGTCCGTATTGGCGGCGGACCCACGGTCGTGCGCGCCTATCTCAAGGCAGGCCTTGTCGATAGCTTGCATGTGGCGATCGCACCCATCCTGCTCGGGCGGGGTATCCGTCTTTGGGACGATCTGCGCGGGTTGGAGGCCGGCTACACCGTCAAGGCAGAAACGGCCGAGAGTGGGACTGTCCACCTCACGTTTCAGCGCTAGCAGCGGACCAGAGCGATGGCAGCTTCTCGTCTCCTCGGACGATGCCATCTCTCCGGGCAAGACCGAAATCGAACAGACCGAGCACAGGGCGACGCGTGTCATCGCCCTGCGGCCAGTATGACGATGCTATCGATTCGCCAGTGTTTTCTGCAGGGCCTCGCGGGTCAGCTTGCTGATCTCGGCATGAATATCGGCGCGCGGCCGTTCCGTCGTGCCGCAAATCGGATCGACCTCGCCGAAGGATTCAAGCAGTTCGGCAGCGCCGTCCTTGCATATCGGCAGGAAGCTGAAGTGGTCTGCTCCGGCGACCGTGGCATAGGAGCCCTTCGGCGTCAGCGCCGCCAGCGGCTCGGAAGCGACCGCAAGCGGGATCGTCTCCTTGCTGCCGAGATTGATGAAATGCATCGGGATCGCGATCGCCTTGAGGCTGTCTTCCACATAGGCCTGGGCGAGGCCGGGGTCGACGAGTACGGCGCCTTTGATCCGAGGATCCCGGTTCGACTGCTCGAAACGCGCCTTGTCGACGGTGCGAAGATCGAGCTTGTCGACGTCGACCGGCGTGTCGTCGACATAGCCCCTGCCGCCGACGAACCAGGCACAATCCCACTTGCCGTAGCTGTCGCAGTAGCCGGCATAGGCCTCGAGGCTCGCTCTTGCCCCTGAAATCTCCATGGCGGTCGAGCCGCCGAGAGAGAATCCGAGGACGGCGATCCGCCCGGGGTCGATTGCAGCGCTCCATTGCGGATCCCGGGTGAACGTGTCGATCAATGCCGAGAGGTCGGCCGTCCTTTCCCAAAGCTTCGGCGTGTTGGCAGGCGTCGAGTCGCCGCTGGTGGTGCCGGGATGGTTGGGGCCGGCGACGATGAAGCCGGCCGCCGCGAGCTCGGCCGCAAGCCAGCTCATCGCCTCGACGCGGCCGCCCGAACCATGGGACAGAACCACCAGCGGATACCGGCCCTCGCGCAAGGGGGCGTTCTTCGCTGCGGGCGATCCCTCGAAGATGCGATTGTCGCCGACAAGCACCGGCTCACCGCCGGCTTTGGCGGGATACCAGACGGTGACGGCGAGTTGGCGTTCCCGCTTCGGTGCGGCAACGTCGATCTCGCGGACGCCGACGTCATCGGCTTGCGCCGAGGCGGCCAGGCTCAGAAGGAAGGCAGCGGCGGGAATGAACTGGAGGAGGGGCATTGGGCATCTCGCTGTGTTGGAAAAGACGGCCGACCGTCACCGACGCCCCGTTTGTCCGCGTCCTCGATCGCGATTGAGGTCGTCCCGAATCGCGATCTGGGCAATGATCCGCTCATCGAAATGCCTGCTTGCCGCTCGCCTGCCTGCCGTTTGTCTGTCCGCCTTTGTCTGTCCGCCTTTGTCTGAAGGACATGCCTTGATCTTTCTGCCGCTCCCGTTCGTCGTCGCCTTGCTGCTTTTTATCCTGCTTGCGTTCATGCTGCATGGCGACGAGCCAGGGCGGCGCAACCGGCCGTTCCTCGCTCTGGTCGCGCTCTGTGCGCTCCAGTCGGTGATCGTCGGGCTGCGTTGGGGCTATGACGTCACTGCGTTGAAGTTTGCGCTGCCGGTGCTTGCGAGCGGTGTGCCGCCGCTGGTGCTTGCGAGTTTCCACAGCCTGATCCGCAGAGACGAGCGCAGTGCTGCTGCGGCGGGGTGGGTCCATGCGGCGCCGACGATCGGTATGTTCGCGCTCGTGCTGTTCGCGCCGCGCTACATCGATTTCGCCTTGATCGTCGAATATGTCGGATACGCGCTGGCGCTCCTGAACCTGGCGCGCGTCGGTACGGATGCGCTGGAGGAAGCGCGCTTCGAAGGTGCGGCCGCGGCGCACCGCGCCTTGCTCATTGCCGCGTTCTCGCTCTGCCTTTCGGCGCTCTTCGATCTTGCGATCCTTCTGGATTTCGAATGGACGAGGGGCGCGAATATCGGCCTCATCGTCAGTAACGCGAACTTGCTGGGCCTGCTCTTCATCGGGCTGACAGCCATGGTCGCGGACCGTGCGCGTGCGCTTCCGGCCGCCGGCGCGGTCACCGACGAGGATCCTGTTGCAAAGCCGCAGGACCGCGAAATCCTCGACAGGATCGATCAACTGCTCGTCAGTCAGAAACTGGCCCGCGACGAAAACCTCACCTTGTCACGTCTGGCGCGGCGCGCGGGCCTGCCCGCCCGGCAGATATCGACCGCCGTCAATCGGCTGGCGGGCAAGAACGTCTCGCAATACATCAACGATATCCGGATTGCTGAGGCCTGCCGGCTGTTGCGCGAAACCGACATGTCGGTGACCGCGGCCATGCTGGAATCCGGCTTTCAGACGAAATCGAATTTTAATCGCGAGTTTCGCCGCGTCACCGACTTGAGCCCCGTCGCCTGGCGCGAGCAGAACCGGACCGGAGCGCTTGCCGCCTGACTGATGCCATGGCGATGCCCGGCCGCGGTGCGGCCGGGCTGGTTGGAGGCAAGGTGTGCGGTGACGTACTTGCGACGGTTACTGCTGGTCTGCGGCATTGTCGCCGATCGTGATCGCAACATCCTTCGTCTTGCCGGTCCGCCATAGGCTCAGGTTCTTCGAGGTGCCGGGCGAGAGGTCGGCGACCATGCGCGACAGGTCACGCGGCGACTTCACCGGGTTGCCGCCAAGCGCGATGATGATGTCGCCGGCCTTGATGCCGGCCTTGGCCGCGGGCGTTCCGCCACTGACGCCGGCAACGAGCGCGCCCTCAGGCTGGGCAAGGCCGATGGCGTCGGCGATATCAGCCGTGACCGGCTGTATCTGCACGCCGATGAAGCCGTGCTGGATCGAACCATCCTTCATCAACTCAGTGACGACCTTTTGCGCCTGGTCCGAGGGGATGGCGAAGCCGACGCCGACGCTACCGCCGTTCGGCGAATAGATCGCCGTGTTGATGCCGACCACCTGGCCCTTTGCGTCGACCAGCGGTCCGCCGGAATTGCCGTGGTTGATCGGGGCGTCGATCTGGATGAAATCGTCATAGGGACCGCTGTGCAGGTCGCGGCCGCGCGCCGAGACGATCCCCGACGTGACCGTCGTGCCGATGCCGAACGGGTTGCCGATCGCCAGCACCTGGTCGCCAACCCGCAAGGTGTCGGAATCGCCCCAGGCAACTGTTGCGAGCGGCTTCGGCGCCGTGATTTTCAGGACTGCGAGGTCGTTCTTCGGGTCGGCGCCGACAAGCTTGGCCGGCACTTGCGTGCCGTCGTCGAGCGTCACCATGATGCTCGATGCCTTGTCGATGACGTGGTTGTTGGTGACGACGTAGCCGTCCGCGGTCACGATGAAACCGGAGCCGAGCGCTTCGGCCCGTTCACGCTGACGCTGCTCAGGCGCCTGGTCCGGCAAGGGGATGCCCTGATCGTGGAAGAATTGGCGGAATTGTTCGTCGAAGGGCGAATTTCCGCCCGGTTGCGACGGTTCGCTCGCACCGGCGTTGTCGGCCTTGATCACGGTCGTCACGGTGACGACCGCCGGCTTGTCTGCCGACACGACCGGCGCGAAGGATCCGCCGGATGTGGCCGGGACTGCAACGGCCGGACTGGCCGCCGCAGCGGCCACGTCATGGCCTGTGAAGGCTGCTACAGACAAGGGCGCAATGATGACGGCTGCGCCAAGGAGGGCGGCAGCTCGATACCTCGTGAGAATGTTTGACATGATCCTGTTCCTTTCGCTGCCTGTTTGCCGGACGAACTTGGCCGGACGCAGCCCGAGGCAGGTCGGGTCTGCGGGCACCGTCGGCCGGCATTGGATTAAGGGGCGGTCTGGTTACCGAAGGACCAGGCCCTTGAGCAGGCCCGGCCCCATCGGTTACGGCTCACCCGAAGACGGGTGAGCCTCAACGTGTCGGTCAAGCCATTCGGGCGATGTCGCGGTCGAGATGGCGAACGTCACCCTGGAGCCGGGCGTAGGACTGGGCCGGCAGCATGCCGTGATGGGCGGCGGCGGTCTTGACGGCGTCGGCGCGCACAGCACCGTCTTCGCGTTCAAGCTTCCGGTAGTTTGCTGCCGTCAGCTTGCCCTGTTCGTGGTCGGCGTTGATGCGGTGGTTGTCGACCCGGAGTTCATGCAGGACGTGATCGAGCCGCGTCGATGCAATGTGGGTCGGTGTCCGGTAGACCGGCATGGCCGGGGTTGCCATGTCGTCCTGGGCGAAAATGCCCTGGTAGTAATCGCCGGTATAGGCACCCTTGTCGTTGTCGCGGCCGAAATCGTGGTGATCGGCAGCAAAGGCGGCGCCGCTTAAGAGAACGAGGGCGACGGTTGCGATGGTGGTGGTCTTGAAGGGCGAGCGCATGACTGCATCTCCTGAATTGAAGGAAGCGCCGCGCGCTTCCGTTCGAGGCTGTCTCCTATTGTCGCGTCACGGCCGAAGCGGTCGCCGGCAATATTCAGCCTCGAAAATGAAGGTATTACTTCCGTGCGCCGCCGTCATGTTAATAACGCGTAATATTTCGGTAAACATCTCCGGAAATCCGCTTCATTAACATTATTTAATAAAGGCCAATTCGCTCCAGATTGACGGATATTCTTTCCCCAGGCGCGTATTGTGGCCCTTTTGCGGCCGCCCGCCCGCGCCTTTTCTAGTCAATCGAGCTTAGGGCTGAGGGCGCGGAGGAGGAGCTACGATCCGGCATAGTGGGCGCGCGGCCGGATCAGATCGCCGCTGACGACCTGTTCCATTGCGTGCGCGAGCCAGCCGACGGTGCGTGCAAGGGCGAATATCACCATCGGCGCGTCATCGGGTAGATCATAGGCAGCAGCGAGCGCCGCCAGAGAGAAGTCGAGATTGGCCGGTTCTCCGAGCAGTTCCTCGCCGGCCTCGGCCAGCGCGGCATAGAGCGGCGGCACGTCGAAGCTCGACATGATGGCCTTCGCGCGCGGGTCGCCGTCCGGATAGAGCCGGTGGCCGAAAGCCCGGACCACGCCGTCCGAAGACAGCATGGTACGGATCGCCTCGCGCACCCCGCCCACGGCCGCCTGTTCGGCAAGCCGCGTGACGCTCAGCCAGGCGCCGCCGTGCCTGGGGCCGGTGAGGGTGGCAAGCCCCGAAAGTGTGGCGGCGGAAAGTGCGGCGCCGGACGACGCGGTGACCCGTGCTGCAAAGGCGGAAACGTTGAGCTCGTGTTCCGCCGTCAGCACCAGGCATCGGCGGATCGGCTCCGCCGCCTCCGGCCGCTCCCAGCCGTGCGCCAGGCGCTCGTGCAGCGGCACATTTTCCCGCGACGGCGCAAGTCCGGCGGCAACGGTCGCCAGCACCTCGGCGGCCTCGGCCTTCAGGATGGCGGGCCTGCGTCCGAGCGCCGGCAGGTCGGCTTCGATGCGCCCGGCGAGAAGCGTAAAGGTCGTTGCTAGTCGCGATTGGCTGCTGCCGGGATCGCGCGCTGGAACAACAACCGCCGCCGGTGTCAGCCAGAGCAGGGCGGCGACCTCCTCCAGGGTCGCTGTGGTGGCAAGTTCGATCGCGTTGCTGCCGCGGTAGGAGAGCTGCCCTCCGGCGATGCTGGAGATCGTCGTTGGCAGTACCGGCTCGCCCCAGCGGATCGTCTCGGCCGCCACGACCGCCGCCTGCCGCCTGCCGGCGTGGCGCTCGGCCAGCCGGTGCACGTCGTCGGCCTGGTAGAGGCTGCGGCGCGGGTCGGCGGGGTCGGGCTTGGCGCGAATGCGGCCGCGGCTGACATTGGCATAGAGCGTCTGCCGTTTGCTGCCGAGCTTGGCGAGCGCCTCTTCGGCGGTGATCCAGAGTGTATTCATGTTGATCAATAGCATCAAGATTGACGTCAATAGGTCTAGGTCGGATCATCCTCGGCGTAAAGGAGAAACTTGATGATGAAGAACGGACTTGAAGACGTCGTCGCCGCCGAAACGCAGCTCTCCCATGTTGACGGCGAGGCGGGTCAATTGATCATCCGCGGCGTCTCGCTCGATCACCTGGCCGGCCACGCAAGCTATGAGGATGTCGTGGCGCTGTTGTTCGAGGGGCTGCTGGGGCCGATGCCGGACCGGGTTGAACTCGCGAAGCGGCTGGGTGAGAAGCGAGCGGAAGTGTTCGCCCATGTTGGCGCCATCGACGATGCGTTGCTGGAACTGCCACCGGTCGACATCATGCGCGCGCTCATCGCCCGGCTCCCGGATGGGGAGGACCTCGATACGGCCCTACGTCTGCTCGCCGCGCCGGCCGTCTTCCTGCCGGCGGCGTTGCGCATGAAGAGCGGTGAAGCTCCGGTCGCGCCGACGCCGGCGCTGTCGCACGCCGCCGATATCCTGGCGATGCTCTGTGCCAAGGTCCCGAGCAGACAAGAAGTGGCGGCGCTCGACGCCTATCTGGTGACGATCTCGGACCACGGCCTCAACGCCTCGACCTTCGCCTCACGCGTGGTCGCCTCCACCAAGGCCGGTCTCACCTCTTCGGTGCTTGCCGCCATCGGGGCGCTCAAGGGGCCGCTCCATGGCGGCGCGCCTGGTCCGGTGCTCGACATGCTGGACGCGATTGGAACGCCTGAGAATGCGGAGGCCTGGCTTTCCGACGCGCTCGACCACGGCGAACGGCTGATGGGCTTTGGCCACCGTGTCTATCGTGTCCGCGACCCCCGCGCCGATGCGCTGAAGGGCGCGCTGAAACGACTGATCGCTGCGCATCCGGCCAACCGCGATCGCATTCGACTGGCAGAAGAGGTCGAACAATCGGCGCTCGCCGTCCTGAAGGTGCGCAAGCCCGACCGCCCGCTCGACGTCAACGTCGAGTTCTACACGGCGCTGCTGCTCGATGCGCTGCGCTTCCCGCGCGACGCCTTCACCGGCGTGTTCGCGATCGGTCGCACCGTCGGCTGGATCGCCCATGCCCGCGAGCAGGCGCTGGAAGGCCGCCTTATCCGGCCGCGTTCGCTCTATGTCGGGCCGCTGCCGCAACAGGCCGCGTGAGTGTTCTATGCTGAGGCGGAGACCATCCGCGCATTTCGCAGGTGTTGTTGAAAGAACGCCTTCAGGTCGCGGAAGTCATCGAAACCAAGGACGGTCGCAAAACGGGCGACCGTCGTCGGCGAGACGGCGCAGACTGACCTCCCCCCCCCCCCCCCACATCGGCGCGCCGCTTCGCGCCCAGAACCAAGGAGTTTACCAATGGGATACAAGCCGTCTCCCCGTCCTGTCTTTGATCGTCCTAGCCACATCCCCTATGCCGGCGTCACGCGGCATCTCTGGGGCGAGGAAAATGCCGGTCTCGTTGACGGCTGGATCTACGCCTCGACGGAAAGCATTCACCAGATCGTCTTCATGCAGCCCGGCGGCTGCTTCAAGCATACGATGGCCTCCCGCGATCTTCGGGGCGTACGAGGTTCTCTACGTGCTGAGCGGTACACTTGGCCTTGCCAACCCCGAGACGGGTGAATTCTGCATCGCGAAGGAAGGCGAGGCGCTGTTCTTCCGCAAGGAAACTTGGCACCACGGTTTCAACCTTGGCAACGAGCAGGTCCGCGTGCTGGAATTCTTCGCGCCGCCGCCGGCCAAGGGCACGTCAGGCCCCTATGCGCGCACCAAGCCCTATATCGAGATCGAGCAATCGCGCTATGGCCAGAGCAGGTCCATCGGTCGCTGGCCGATGGACGCCGACGCCCAGCGGAAGGCCAGGACAATCCATTCGATGCGCGATGCCGATCTGCTCTTAAGCCTCGATCGGCAAACGCAGGGCGCCTATACCGGCCTCTATTGCGCGACCGATCAGCTCACCGTCGGCAAGACGACGCTGCTTTCGGGAAAACGCACCGGCATGGAGCGCCACAAGGGTGACGAATGCCTCTACTTGGTGTCGGGTATCTTGAACATCCATGTGCCCGATGCCGAAAGCCAGGTCTGGTTCGAGCTCAACCCGCGCGACGGCTTCCGGCGGGTTTCGATCACCAATATTTCAACATGACGGGCGACAAGGTGGAGTTCGTCTTCGGTGTCGCCCCGGAGTACTGATCTCAGACAAAAAATACGGCAGTACCCGCTGGATGCTGCCGTATCTGAAAACAGGAAGTCGGCCGAGAGGAACGTTGTTTCCCAAATAAGTTGGCGGCCCTTAGGCCGCCTTCTTTGCGTCGAAGGGGATCTCGATATCGACGGCGAGCGTTGAGACCTGGGGGCCGCGTTCCATCGTTACGCGGACCTTGTCGTCGTCGATCTGCATGTGTTTGGAGATCGCCTGGAGGATTTCGTCGCGCAGTTTGGTGACGAGATCGCTATCGCCGGCGGATGCGCGCTCATGGGCGAGCAGCACCTGCAGCCGTTCGCGGGCGGCCGGCGCTGACTGTGTGCGGGAGAAGAAACGGAAAAGGTTCATGCCGCTTTCCTTCCGAAGATCTTGCCGAGGAAGCTGCGCTTCTCGCCGGGGATGTTGATCGGCAGGGCCTCGCCCTTCAGTCGGCGAGCCGCCTCGAAATAGGCGAGCGCCGGGGCCGAGCGGGTGTCGGCCAGCGTGACCGGCGAACCGACGTTGGACGCGCGCAGCACGTCGGCGCTTTCCGGAATGATGCCCATCAGCGGGATTGACAGGATTTCGAGCACGTCGTCGACCTTCAGCATGTCGCCGCGCTCGGCGCGTACCGGGTCGTAGCGGGTAAGCAGCAGGTGCTTTTCCATGCGCTCGCCGTTTTCCGCCTTGAGCGTCTTGGAATCGAGCAGGCCGATGATGCGATCGGAATCGCGCACCGACGAGACTTCCGGATTGGTCACGACGATCGCGATGTCGGCGTGGCGCATGGCCAACGTGGCGCCACGCTCGATACCGGCGGGGCTGTCGCAGATGACCCAGTCGAAGGCGCTCTGAAGGGCGGCGATGACCTTCTCGACACCTTCCGGCGTCAGGTTGTCCTTGTCGCGGGTCTGGGAGGCCGGCAGCAGATAGAGCGTTTCCAAGCGCTTGTCGCGGATCAGCGCCTGCGACAGCTTGGCCTCGCCCTGGATCACGTTGACCAGGTCATAGACGACGCGGCGTTCCGCGCCCATGACGAGGTCGAGATTGCGCAGACCGACGTCAAAGTCCACGACGACGACTTTCTCGCCGTTCTGAGCGAGTGCGGCGCCCAGTGCGGCGCTGGACGTCGTCTTGCCGACGCCGCCCTTGCCCGATGTAACTACGACTACCTTGCCCATTCGTCTCTCCAAGTATCTAAGAATTCGCCTTCGCCTACGTCCTCGTGACCCCGGCCGGATCGACCTGAATCACCAGATGCGGATGGCAAGCATCCACACCTTTCCTTGCCTCGGCCTAACCGAGCGTTCCGGCCTTCAGCTGTTCGCCGTCGAGCCAGATCTGCACGGACTTGCCACGCAGGTTCTGCTCCATGTCGTCGGCCGTCTTGTAGAAGCCGTCGATCGCAATCAATTCCGCTTCGAGCTTGCGGCAGAAGATCCGCGCCGAAGCATTGCCCGTGGTGCCGGCCATCGCCCGGCCGCGCAGCGCGCCGTAAATGTGGATCGAGCCGCCGGCGACGACTTCGGCGCCCGAGGCGACCGAGCCGATGATCGTCACGTCCCCTTCGGGGAAGAACAGCGACTGGCCGGAGCGCACCGGCTGGGTGACGACGATCGACGGCGTCGCCTTGGTGGCAAGCGGTTCTGCCGTGATCACGGTTTCCGCGGCTGCTTCCGCTTCCGGCGTCTCGCTCTTTTCGGCCTGTTCCGCCATCTTGGCTTCGTAGTCCGCCGCCGGGCGACCGTCGGTCATCGCGGGAGGAAGGTCAGCGCCGAGCAGAGACTGGCGCGCGCCTTCGATGCCCATGATGCGCACATTGCGCTTGCCGAGCTGGTCGACGAGTTCGCGCAGTTGCGACCGGTCGATATCAAGGCCGTCGACATCAAGCACGACCGGGCGTCGCAGGAAGAAACCGGCGGAGCGGGAGGCGAGATGGTCGAGGCGGGTGAGCCAATCCTCGAGCGGAAGCTCGGGGGTCAGCGCTAGCGCAAGGAAGGATCGCCCCTTGAGGCGGATCGGCCGGGATTCGGTTAACACATCATTCATCTTGGTAAATTTTCCGTTGCTTCGGTGTATCGATCAAATGGTTAACAAATGGTTAATTCGGCAATGCGAAGGTTAATGAGGCGGCGCTGAGGACCGGTCGCCGGCCGCTGGAAAACAAGGAAAATCGGGTGGCCGAAAAAGCCGCTCTTTTGCCCATCGTCGCCTTGGCTTCGGCCGATCAGACCCTGCGCCCGGCGCCGAGCGACGCAGAAAGCCTCGATACGGCAAGAGCGATTCGTCCGGGCTCATGAGGGGAGTTGACATTGGAACGCTAAAATAAGAACATAACAAGAACAAAGCGGAGGTTCCCATGAGTCGGATGGAGACCATGACCCACACGGAAGAAGTGATCGAACGCGCCATGGCCGCCGTTGCGGCCGCCCGAAAGAAGCGGGAACGCGAGGCCGAATGGCGCAAGCGCACCTTCGGCCGCATCGACATGGCGCCGCCGTTGCCGCGGCTGAAGCGTGGCGGTGTCCAGCTTTCGCTTCGGCTCGACGGTTCCGCACGCTGACGAAGGAGCGGGCCGCTCAAGGCCCGGCAGCTGGATGACGGGCGAAGTGAGTCGAAGCTTCGAGAGGAATGAACATGAGGCATCGTCGAAGCATCGACCTGATGCCGCGCGAAGACGCCACCGTTGACGGGGCGACCTTGGAACTCTTGCCGGAATGGTACGTGCTCGTGGCGCAATGCGGGAAATGTCGACACCAGGGGCGGATCGATCGCCGGCTTGTTGCAAACAGGCGCGGATGGGGCGTCTCTCTCAATTCCATCGGCCCGGCGCTGAAATGCGTACGCTGCGGCAACAGGGAAGGGAACAAACTGCTTCTTGGCCGGTTGCCCCGTGACTGATGGGCGGTGCGGGCAGAAAGCGTGGCGGGGCAGATGGGTTTGCCTTGAGAGCGCACGAAGGCGTCTCAGTCACATAGAGGGTGATTCTCTGCTATTTGTACTATAGAATTGATAATGGTCGGTGCCTCTTTGAATTGTATGGCGTTGATGTCGATCATACATTGATTGTTAATGAAATTTATCAAGCGTGATGCGCTGAAATTAGCGTGGATTCGGAACAAATTATTATTCTTTTCGTTGATGTGGTGATCAAACGAAAGGATTAGATCATGAAGAAGCTTATAATCGCCGCGGCTGTTGTTTCTTTGATGGCAGGATCCGCATTTGCTGAGGATGCCAACCAGAAAGCCGGCACGGCCGCAGGCATCGTTGGCGGCGCAACCGCGGGTGCCGTCGTCGGCGGGCCGATCGGTGCCGGTGTGGGTGCCGTGGTCGGTGGCGCGCTCGGCGGAGCGCTGACGCCGCCGCCGCCGGAAGTCATCACCTATGTCGAACAGCAGCCCGCACCGCCTTCGGTCGTCGTGCAGGAGCAGGTCGTGATCGGTAAACCCATCCCGCAAGCCGTCGTCCTGACGCCCGTACCCGATAATCCGCGCTACGCCTATGCGGTCGTAAATGACCACCGCGTGATCGTCGAGCCGCAGTCGAGAACGGTGGTCCAAGTCATCAACTGACCGTAGGCGGTCTTCATACCGTAGTCTCTCAGGGAGGGGTGGCGTTCCGCGCCGCCCCTTCCTTTTGCCCAGCTATCGATAAGGCGAGGCATCAAATGCCCTTGAGCGCTCAGCGGGATCGGTCGTGTCGATTGGTTCAACCTGATAAACTGCTGGCCGGATTTCATCGGCGGGGAGCACGTCATGGGAGCTGTCGCGCATGAAGACTGGCCGATCGAGATGTGGCGCCCGGGGTTGAGACCCGCATGCTCATCTCCGCGCTCAATGGCGCTTCCGGATTGTGCCTGTTCGAACAATGGATCGCGCCCGGCGCCGGCGCGCCCACCCATAGCCATCCCGTCGAAGAGGTGCTGACGGTGGTGGCGGGGCAGGCGGAAATGTGGATCGACGACGAACGTTTCATCCTCACCAGCAATCAATCGCTGATCGTGCCGAAATTGCGTCGGCACGGGTTTGCAAATGTCGGCGGCGAAACGCTCCACATTCGCGCTGTGCTCGCATCCGCAGCCTTCGAGGCAAGCTTTGACGATGCAGCGGAAGCGACCAGGCGCTGGGCAGCCGCGCCGGTGCAGGGATAGGTCGGCACCTCCCATAAGCCACCACCCGAACTTCGGGCAAAGCCGTCGTGTCCGGCAGCGACCGGCTATCGAGGCTCTTTCCCGAAAAGCTCGCACGCGTGTTTCTCACGCCGAGGGACGCACGGCGCCGAGGATGAAAATATACGCGCGAAACAACTAATATAAATCTCGAATTATATTGCCAGTATTTCGAGTATTTATTCGGTATTGCTTTACGAGTTTATATAAATACAGTCCGCATAGAAGTGTCGATATTTCCGTGGCAAAGTATTCTTGAAAATTGTTTGAAGGGGAGTGATCGCATGGCGAGGATCGTAGGTTCCTATGGGAACGACGTTTTGAAGGGTACCGCGGAAAGCGACCGCATCTGGGGGCTTTTCGGCGCCGACACGATCGACGGCGGCGCTGGCGATGATTTCGTCAGCGGCGGCGGCGGGCGCGATACCCTGATAAGCTCGAGCGGCTACGATCGGCTCGACGGCGGTGCCGACGACGACCAGATCGTGCTGAACGGGACCGGCGGTGCGGTCACCGGAGGGGCCGGCTATGATGGTCTCGTGGTCGATTTCTCACAAACCTCCGAGCGCATGGTGTTCAACGGCGGGTCCGGCCACGGTTATGTCGGAGATCCTGCGCTCGCCGGGCGCCACGTCTTCTTCCACGATATCGAGTGGTTGCGGGTGCTTGCCGGCAGCGGCGACGACCGGATCGCCGGCACCGCCTCAGGCGACAACATCTCGACGGGCGCCGGCAACGATGTCGTCTACGCCGGTGGCGGAAACGATCTCATAACCAACAGCGGCGGTCACGATCGTCTCAATGGCGGCGCCGGCAACGACCGCTTCGTTCTCATCGGTACCGGCAGCACCGTCTCCGGCGGCAGCGGCACCGATACGCTGGCTATCGATCTCGTCGCCGCCAAAGCCCCCGTCGTCTTCAACCTGCAAAACGGCCACGGCATCATCGGTCATCAGACATCGGGCGAGCGCCATATCTTCGTCACCTATGACGGCATCGAAAAGATCGAAGTGACGACGGGAAGCGGCAACGACCGGATCCTGGGGAGTACGCTTTCCGATGTCATCCAGACCGGCGGCGGCAACGACTTCGTCGACGCGGGTGTCGGCGACGATACGATCATCGACGGGCTCGGCGCCAATCGCCTATTTGGCGGTGACGGCCGCGATCAGATCACCTCGACGCTGTATTCGGCAGAAATCGACGGTGGGGCGGGCCAGGACTGGTTATGGATCAAGGAAACGCAGCGCACGAGCGACCTGACGGTCGACTTCTCCGCCGGAGGGGCCTCGACCGGCACCGTCATTAGCGGCATCGAGGAGGCGAGCCTCATGCTCGGCAGCGGCAACGATCGGGTGATCGCCGGCGATCTGACCTATCTCGTGGTCGAGGCCGGCGCTGGAAACGATCACCTCGAGGGCGGCGCCGGAGGGGATGCGCTCTATGGCGAAGACGGCAATGATTACATTCACGGGGGTGCCGGAAACGACTCGATCGTCACGGGCGCCGGTGACGATGTGGCCTATGGCGGCGACGGAATGGACACGCTAGCCAATACCGGCGGCAGCGACGTGCTCGATGGCGGCGCCGGAGACGACTGGCTGCAGGACACCTTCCCCGGCGGTGGCAGCCTCGGTGTTGCGTCGATCCTGCGCGGCGGCGCGGGCAACGACACGATCAATGCCCGCTACGTCGGCGAGGTCGATGGCGGTGAAGGCCGGGACCTCCTGAACCTCAACTATGGCGGCCTGCCGGAGGCGATGGACTTCGACGCGGCACGGGGTGTCACCCATACCGGCCTGACGTTCACCGGTATCGAATATTTCAACGTTTCGAGCGGGGGCTACGACGACGTACTACGCGGCGGCGACGACAACGACACTTTTTACGCCTCGAGCGGCAACGATATCCTCGAGGGGCGCGGCGGGGATGACAAGCTGACGGGCGCGTCGGAAAACGACCAGCTCTTCGGCGGCGACGGGGCGGATTTCCTCGATGGAGGGTCCGAGAACGACCTATTGAGCGGCGGTAACGGCAGTGATGTGCTGACGGGTGGCCGCGGCGCGGACACCTTTTACTGGTCGTCGGAAACCTCCGGCGAGGTGGGCCTCGATCGCATTCTCGATTTCGATGGCCGGCAGGGTGACCGCATCGCCTTTTCCCACGAGGCCCAGGACACAACGGGTATTCACAGCTATGCGGATTTCCTTGCCGCAGCGCGCGACACGGCCGATGGCGTGTTCGTCTCCTTCAATGGCTCGGAAACCGAAGGCATTCTGATCGAGGATAGCTCGCTCTCGGTTCTCTCCGAAAGCGATCTCGTCTTCGGCTGAGGCCTCGTTCGTCAGGCCTCCGGAGCTGCGCCTTCGTCTTGGCGCGCGGCATTGATCGTCTCCGTGGTTAGGTGCCCATCGATGAGATGAAGGCGCCGGTCCATGCGCGCGGCCATATCCAGGTCATGAGTGACCGCGACCACGGTCTTGCCCTCTTCGCGCACCAGCGTTTCCAGGATCCTGAAGACCTGCTCGGAGCTCGTGCTGTCGAGACTGCCGGTCGGTTCGTCGGCGAGGATCAGCGGCGGGTCGTTGGCGAGTGCACGGGCGACCGCCACGCGCTGGCGCTGGCCGCCCGAGAGCTGATCGGGCCGCTTGTCGAGGTGATCGGCAAGCCCGAGTGCCGCAAGCAGCTCGCTTGCCTTCCCACGCATCTCGCTCCGGCCGAGGCGGCCGAGCTTGCGCATGGGAATTTCGACGTTCTCGCGGGCGGTAAATTCGGGCAACAGGAAGTGGAACTGGAAGACGAATCCGATATTGGCGAGCCGCGTGGCTGCCCGTTCGTTCTCGTCCATTCGCTCCGTGTCGCGACCGCGGATCATAAGCGTGCCACCCGTCGGCCGGTCGAGCAGGCCGAGCAGATAGAGGAGCGACGACTTGCCGGAACCGGAGGGGCCGGTGACAGCGACGAATTCCCGCTCGCCGATGGTGAGCGATATGTCCTTCACCAGCGTGACAGGTACGGTCTCCCTGAGGATCCGCGTCACATCCTTGGTTTCGATCAGCGTGCTCATGTCGCGCCCCGGATGATATCGACGGGATTTGCCCGGGCCGCGCGCCGCGCCGGCAGGTAGCCGGCAACCGCTGCCGATCCGAGCGCGAAAGCGGCGGCGATCAGATAGTGCAACATGCTCCAGGCGATCGGTAGCCGGGTCATCTCCTGGCCGGTGGCGGCGAGCTCGAAGCGGACGAGCGAAAGGCCATAGATCATTGCCAAGCCGAACGCCCAGCCGACAAGCGTGCCGACTGTCGCGATCGCCACGCCTTCGAGCACGAAGAGGATGCGCATGTCGGTCTCGGTGAAGCCGAGCGATTTCATGATGGCGATGTCGCGCGCCTTCTCGTGCGTGATCGTCGAGATGATGTTGAAGATACCGAAGCCGGCGACCAGCATGATCGCAGCGACGACCGTGTACATGATGACGTTGCGCACGACGAGCGCCTCGAGGATCGACTCGTTGGCCTCCTGCCAGGCGATCGCCTTGTAGCCGAGTTCCGCCTCGATACGCCGGGCGACGGTCGGGGCGGCGTTCGGATCGTCGAGCTTGATGTTGATCACGTTGATCGCGTTGGGCCGGGCTGAGAGGATCTGGGCGTTTTTCTGCAGCACATAGGCCTCGCCCTCATCGCGCGCCGTCGTGCCGGTGTGGAAGAGGCCGACGATCTTGAAGCGGCGGCTGAGCCCTTCCGAAGAGACAGCGGTGATCGTGTCGCCGATCTTGGCGCCGAGCCGGGAGGCCATGGTATCGCCGATCACCACATTGTTGCCGCCGGCGGCAAGGGCCGCGAAGCTGCCCGCCTTGAAATCTCCGATGATCGGCGAGACCCGCGGCTCCGCCTGCGGATCGATGCCGATGACGGCGGCGCCGACCTCCTGACCGGAATAGCGAAGGACGCCCTGCGCCCTGAGGGTGGCGGCAAAGCGGCCGGGGATCCAGCCGTCGAGCCAGGAGAGCGCTGCCGTTGGGTTGATGATGCCGCGGCGGTCGTCGCGTGGCCTGAGGCCGGAAATGGCTGCGGCACTAAACAGGTCTTCCGCCGGCTGGCGGCGCGCCGTGCGTTGCTCGTCGGTCACCTGCACATGGGGCATCGTGTCGACGAGCTGGCGAACGAAGTCGTCCTGGCCGCCCTGCATCAGCGCTGCCATGGCGATGGAGAAGCCGACGCCGACCGCCACGCCCAGCATCGCGACGATCGTCTGTCGGCCTCGGCCGGTGATGTGCGTCAGTGCGATGTCGAGGATGAGGCGCATGGCGGGCTCATTTCTCCGGCGAAGGGGTGGCCTTCACCCGCGTGCCATCGGCAAGACCGGTCGGGAAGGGCGAGACGACGCGCGCGTCGTCTTTGAGGCCGGAGAGGACTTCGACGCCGTCGGCGCCGCGGATGCCCGTTTTCAGTTCTCGGATCCGTGCGCGATTGCCGTCGATCACGGCGGCCTTCGCTCCTTCCAGCGCCACGGTCGGGATGATCAAGGCGCCATTGGCGACCCGCACGATGATGTTGACGTCGGTCGACATGCCGATCCGAAGCGGCGTGTCGTCGGGCAGCCGAAAGCGCACGCGATAGGTCTTCGTTACCGGATCACCCTTGGGCGTGATGCTGTCGACCGTCGCTTCCAGCTTGCGGTCGGGGAAGGCATCCGATCGGAGCAGCGCCTTCTGGCCGACTTCGACGCGCGGGATATCCTCTTCGTTGACGTCGGCGGTGACGATCAGCGGTTTCGGCTCTCCGACCCAGAAGAGCACCGTGCCGAGATCCGCGACCTCGCCGATCTCGCCGTCCTGCCTGAGTACCTGGCCGGCGCTCGGTGCGCGCAGCACATAGGTCGCGAGCCGCGCCTGGCGGCCGGCGACGAGCGCTTCGAGCTGGCCGAGTTCGCTGCGCGCCCGGTCGACTTCCTGTTCGCTGATCGTGCTGCGTTCGGCGAGCGCCAGCTTGCGCCGATATTCCTCCTGCGCCAGCGTCAGCCGCGCCTGTAGTTCGCCAAGCGCCGCCCGTGCCTCGGTGTCGTCGAGGCGGGCGAGCACGTCACCCTTGGCGACACGCTGTCCCTCGCAATTGCACTGCTCGACGATGCGCTCGGCGACCGTCGGGGTGACTTTCGCCCAGGTGCGCGGCTCCACCACGCCATCCGCATAGATGATCTCCGCCGCATCGCCGCGTTTCGGCGAAATGACGGAGACGGGAACCGGGCGAAGAAAATACCAGGCGCTTGCCGCACCGACGGCAACGACAACGGCCGCTCCGATTGCATAACGAGTGAGCCGCACGAGACGCTCCTTGAACGCTTCCAATCCGTTCTGTATAAATAGACCGACGGTCGGTTTGTTTCAAGGCTGCCGATTTCCTCGACCTTCAGGAGCGTCGTGGACCGCGCCGCAAACCCGTGCTAAGCCGCCGTCCTGGGAGCGCTCATGGTCAGAACGAAGAAATCGCCGGAAGTCCGATCGAACGAGTTGACCGATTGCGCCGAGCGCTTGTTCTTTCTGCACGGCTACGAGAATACGACGGTCAACGACGTCATCCGCGAGGCCAATCTATCCAAGGGCGCCTTCTACCACTATTTCGTCTCGAAGGAGGCCTTGCTGGAGGCGGTCGCGACCCGCCTGGCTGAGCGGAACCTGAAGGAATTGCAGCCGCTTTTCGAAGATCCGTCGCTCGATGCAGTCGGCCAGCTGAATGCGCTTTTCGCCGGCTCGCGGCGGCTGAAGCTCGACATGGCGCCGCAGCTGAAGAACAGCTTCAACGCCCTCTTCAAGCCCGAAAATGTCGCGCTCTATCATCGTATCGACGAGGCGCTGATGGCCGTCAGCCTGCCGCTGGTCGCCGAAATGCTGCGGCGTGGGCACGCGGACGGAACGCTCGATGCGCCCGATCCGGAAGCTTCCGCCCTGATGTTGCTGCAACTGCGGCTGAGTGTCGCCAAAGTGATGCACAAGGCCTTGCAGCGACAGGAGGCCGGCGACCTCGACGGCGCGGCTGCGATGCTCGACGGCTGGATGCGAACCTACGGCACCGCCATCGAGCGCTTTCTGAAGCTCCCGGATGGAACGATCGAAGTGACCGAACCGGGTTTCTCCCGCGCTTTCCTTGAAGCATAGCCGACGGTTCGGTTGCCGGCTCGCGCGTCATTGCCTGCCGCGGCGGCAGGGATCAAAGCGCTCCGTCGATCGCGCCGCTGTTGCGCTCGCCTGTGTTCGTCGGAGACGGAAAGAGCTGGGAGCCAAAGGCGCCCTGGCTGCTGATCTCGGGGAAGCTGACGTCTGCGATTTCGAAATCGGGCATGAGCGCAAGCATCGGCAAGATCCGTTCGAAAACCGCGCCGCCCAGCGGTGCTGCATTCCAGCCGGAGGTGCGGAAGCCATAGGTCTCCTTCAGACCCTTGGGCTCGTCGAGCAAAGTGAGAAGCAGATAGCGCGGATTGTCGACGGGAACGACGCCCATGAAGGATGAGATGTTCAGCTCCTTCGAGTAGCGCCCGCTGACCACCTTTTCGGCGGTGCCGGTCTTGCCGCCTATGAAATAGCCTTTGACCTCCGCCTTCTTTGCCGAGCCGGTCTTGGCGTTGAGCCGCAGCAGATAGCGCAGCGCCTCGCCGGTCTCCGGCTTGATCAGATTGCGCGCGATGATGCGTTCGTCGAGCGCCGCACCCTTGATCAGAGTTGGCCTTATAAGGCGCCCACCGTTGACGAGCGCCGCCACCGCGATGCTCGCCTGCAGCGGCGTCACGGCGATGCCGTGGCCGTAGGAGGCGGTCGCCGTTTCGATCTCGCCCCAGCGTCGCGGCAATTGTGGATGGGCGCTTTCGGGCAGTTCCGTCGTCAGCCGCGACATCTGCCCGAAGCGCGTCAGGAATGCCTGCAGGTTCTCCGGGCCGACGGATATCGCCATTTTCGCCATCGAGATGTTTGACGAATAGATGAAGGCCTCCGGCACCGTCAGCGGTCGATGCTGGCCGCGGTAGTCGTTGATGCGGAAGCGGCCGAAGGCGAGCGGCTTGCTGGCGTCGATGACGGAGCGGAGCGTGAACTGGCCGGAATCGAGCGCCATGGCCGTCGTCAGTGCCTTGAAGGTCGAGCCCATCTCGAAGGTGGCGGCGGCGATGCGGTTGATACGGTCGGGCTTCAGCGCGTCCACGGGCAGGTTCGGGTCGAAATCCGGGTAAGAAACGAGCGCCAGGATCTCGCCATTGGTGACGTCGAGCACCAAGCCGGCCCCGGCCTTGGCGCTGAACTTGGCGATCGCCTTGCGCAACTCGACCTCGAGCGCATGCTGGATGCGGATATCGAGCGTCGTGCTCACCGGCTCGAGGTTGCGATGGGAGAGATCCATTCCGCTCTGGCGAAGCACCTCCAGCCCCTGGCCCTCGATCCAGCGCTCGATGCCGGCGATGCCAATATTGTCGATATCGACCGCGCCGAGCACGTGGGCGGCAAGCGTGCCGTTGGGATAGAAGCGCTGTTTCTCGCGCTGGAAGCCGATCGCTGGAAGGCCGGCGTTCCAGACGGCCTGCTCTTCGGCCGGCGTCACTTGCCGCTTGATCCAGGCAAACGCCGCACCGCTCTTCAGCCGACGATAGAGGTCGCGCCCGTCGAGATCAGGGAAGATCGCTGTCAGTTTCTCGACTGCTTCGTCCACATCGACGATCAGTCGAGGCTCGGCGTAAAGCCCGGAACTCGGCACGTCGATCGCCAGCAGATTGCCGTTGCGGTCAAGGATCGAGGGACGGCCGAGCGACGGCGGCGGCGGTATGTAGCCGGTGCGCTCGTAGTCGGCGGCGCCGAGCTGGACGAGACGCGCGAGCATGAGGCCGAAGACGAGCGCGAAGGCGCCGATGACGAGGAGAAGGCGGCCGCGGGGATCCGGCCGGAGCTGAGCCTTGCGTGCCATCTCAATAAAGTCCGTTGCTGTTGGTAAGAAGCTTCGCCCGCTGTTCGGGCGTAAGGTCCGCATCGGCCGTGGCCGATGTGCTCGCCGTCTCGAAGCCGTCGATGACCGGGCAGCCGCCGGCGCAAGGGGCAGTGCCCGGCTTGAAGGATTCGAGAATGGCACCCGGCGTGCCCGCCGGGACCGGCTGGCCGCTCTTCCGGTCGATCGCCTCGACCATCATGCCTGTTGGCGCGTGGAAATCGGCCGCGGCCCGCCCCGCAAGAGCCACCTTCATGAAATCGATGAAAATGGGTGCGGCGAGGCCGCCGCCGGTTTCGCCGTAGCCCATGGGCTTCGGCGTGTCGTAGCCGAGGAAGACACCGGTGACGATATCGGGCGTGTAGCCGACGAACCAGACGTCCTTCTCGTCATTGGTGGTGCCGGTCTTGCCGGCGATCGGCACGCCGAGCGAGCCGACATTTCGAGCGGTGCCACGTTCGACAACGCCGCGCAGCATCGAAGTGACCTGATAGGCTGTCATCGGATCGAGCACGTAGTCGCGGTCGTCCACGGGCATGGGCTCTTCCTGGCCGGTCCAGTCGGAGGCGTTGCAAGCGTCGCACTTGCGCTGGTCGTGGCGAAAGATCGTGCGGCCGTAACGATCCTGGACGCGATCGACCATCGAAGGCGTGACGGCCCTGCCGCCATTGGCGATGACCGCATAGGCCGAGACCAGCCTGAGCAGCGTCGTTTCGCCGGCGCCGAGCGACATCGGCAGGTAAGGCTTCAGCTCGTCATAGATGCCGAAACGCTTGCCGTAGTCGGCGACCAGATCCATGCCGAGATGGCGGGCAAGGCGCACGGTCATCAGGTTGCGGCTGTTTTCGAGCCCGACGCGCAGCGTCGATGGACCGCTGAAGCGACCGTCGTAGTTCTTCGGTTTCCACATTCGCCCGGCGCCGTCGGCAAGGGCGATCGGCGCATCCATCACCAGCGTCGTCGGCGCATAGCCGTTGTCGAGGGCGGCGGCATAGACGAAGGGCTTGAACGACGAGCCCGGCTGGCGATAGGCCTGGGTTGCGCGGTTGAATTCCGACTGGGCATAGGAAAAACCACCGGCGACCGCCAGCACCCGGCCGGTGTTCGGATCCATGGAAACGAGCGCGCCCTGCACGAGCGGCGGCTGCCGGAGCAAGTAGCGGTCGCCCGCCTTTTCCACATAGACGACGTCGCCGGGCGCCAGAGCCCCGTCGGGTCCCGCGGCGCAGCCCCGCTTTGCCTTGGCCGAGCGGCAGAGCGCCCAGGCCATGCCCGCCCGGCCAAGGCGGATCGTCTCGTTGGTGCCAAGAGCACCGCTTCGTTCCGCGACCGTCGGCCTTAGCCCGATCTCTGCTCCATCCTTGTCGGTCGCCAGCACCACGCCGAGCCGCCATTCCGGCACGTCGGCGAGCGGCTGGAGCCTGGCAAGCGCCGGCGCCCAGTTTCCAGTCGAAGGGAGCCTGGCGACGGGGCCGCGGTAGCCCTTTGCCTGGTCATAGGCGACGAGGCCTTTGCGCAACGCCGTCATGGCGGCGACCTGCAATCGCGGATCGAGCGTCGTGCGCACGGAGAAGCCGGCCGTATAAAGGGCAGCATCGCCGTATCGGGCGTTGAGCTGGCGGCGGACGTCCTCGGTGAAATAGTCGGAACTGGCGACCGCGGGCGATTGTTGGCGTTGCCTGACGCCGAGCGAGGAAGCGGATGCCTTTGCGGCGGCGGCGGTGTCGATGACGCCGTTCTGCCGCATCTGGTCGATCACCCAGTTGCGGCGGCCGGTTGCCCGCTCCGCCTGGCGGTCCGGGTCGTAATTGTTGGGCGCCTTCGGCAGGGCTGCGAGGAAGGCTGCCTCCGCGACCGAGAGCTCGCTGACCGGCTTGTCGAAATAGGTGAGCGCTGCCTGCGCCACGCCATAGGCACCGCGCCCGAGATAGATGTCGTTGAGATAGAGTTCGAGGATGCGGTCCTTGGAATAGGTCTGGTCGATCCGCAGCGAAAGGATCGCCTCGCGCAGCTTGCGCTCCACAGTCCGGTCCGACGTCAGCAGGAAATTCTTGGCGATCTGCTGCGTGATCGTCGAGCCGCCGATCATGCGGCGACCGGAGCCGTAGTTGGCGAGATTGGCAAAGAGCGCCGTGCCGATGCTCGCAACGTCGATGCCGGGATGGGTGTAGAAGTTCTTGTCCTCGGCGGAGAGGAACGCCTGGCGCACGCGTGCGGGGATGGTGGCGATGGGCAGGAACAGCCGGCGTTCCCGCGCGAGCTCCGCGACCATCGTGCCGTCGGCGGCATAGAGGCGGCTGGTCACCGCCGGCTCCCAGTTGGCGAGCGTGCGGTGATCGGGCAGGTGTCGCGTCAGGGCTGCGACGAGCGAGGCGGCGGCCAGCGCGACGACGACAGTAAGATTGAGGCATGTGCCGAGCAGATTTACGAGGAGCTTCATAACGGGCAGAGCGGACCTTCATGGCAGCAGGCAGCGTCGCCGACACAGGTGTTCGTGTGGCGGGCAGCGCATGCGGAGCGGAGTATTGGGATGCGCCTACGTCCGCGGACGTTGGCTCGGTGACGGTGCCTGCGGCCGCTAGGGCCAAATGAAACGGCGCATGGATCAGGTCTCCGAAAGCGGTGCGGCTGACCGCGCCTTTCCTGAGTTGGCGACTTCCGGGCAACGGCACGCACCGCCGATAAAGTTCACCGTAGAGGGATTGTGCTTACGCAACAAACCACGTTTATTTGCGAGACCCATTAGGTGAGTTAGGGCATTCATGGTCAGGCCATATCTTCCGCTCAATGCGCTGCGCGCTTTCGAAGCCTCAGCGCGGCATCTGAGCTTTACGCGCGCGGCAATCGAGCTCTGCGTTACGCAAGCCGCGGTCAGCCATCAGGTCAAGCTTCTCGAAAACCGCCTGAACGTGACCCTGTTCAAGCGGCTGCCGCGCGGACTGATGATCACGGCGGAGGGCGAGGCGTTGCTGCCGGTTCTGCGCGATAGCTTCGACCGGATGGCGGACATGCTCGACCGCTTCGAGGCGGGGCATATTCGCGAAGTGCTGATGATCGGCGCCGTCGGCACGTTTGCGGTCGGTTGGCTGCTGCCGCGGCTCGCGGATTTCCAGGCGAAATATCCCTTTGTCGACGTTCGCCTCTCCACCAACAACAACCGCGTCGACATGGCGGCCGAGGGGCTGGATTTCGCTATCCGCTTCGGCGGCGGCTCCTGGCACAATATCGAGGCGACGCGGCTCTTCGAGGCGCCGCTATCCGTGCTTTGCATCCCCGAGATCGCCGAGCGGCTGAAGACGCCGGCCGATCTGCTCGACGAAACGCTGCTCCGGTCCTATCGGGCCGACGAGTGGGTGACCTGGTTCGATGCAGCCGGCATCGCCTATCCGGCGCCCCTGCTCAAGGGCATCGTCTTCGATAGTTCGCTGGCGATGATGGAGGCAGCGGCCCAGGGGATCGGCGTGGCGCTGGCGCCACCACTGATGTTCTCGCGGCTGCTGTCGAACGGCACGATGCGCCAGCCCTTCGACGTTCACACCTCGATGGGAAGCTACTGGCTGACGCGGCTGAAATCGCGTCCCGTCACGCCGGCGATGACCGCCTTCCACGATTGGCTCGCTGCGGCGGCCGAGCAGGAGGCAGCGGCCTTGCCGGCCACGCCCGACGTTATCGCAGGCTGAACGTCCGCCACAGGGCCGTGCAGCGCAAGCTGCGCCTCAACCGGGTCCCGCGGCGGCGCGTCTTGATAACCAAATAATTCTAATGCCTGCCACCAATTCTAATGATGGCCACGACCCACGGCTTTTATCCGTTCACTCGGACGATTTTGCCGTCGAGCACTCGTACACCGTGCGCCCGCTTTGGGCATCGACGCCGGCGAGGCTCACCTCATAGCCCCAGAGATGGCGGATATGGCGCATCGTCGCGTCGCGGCTGCCCTCGTCGAGTAGGATACCGTGCTTGACATTGTGCTGTAGCCGCAATTGCCGGTCACCGAGCAGATCGACGTCCATCACCTGGATGTCCGGCTGGTTGGCAGCAACGTCGTAGCTGTTGGCGAGCGCCGAACGGACCGCGGAATAGCCGCGCTCGTTGTGGATCGAGGCAACTTCGACGAAACGATCCGACGAGCGATCGGAGAGCTGGAACAGCCGGAACTTGCGCATCACCGCCGGGCTCAGATACTGCAGGATGAAGGACTCGTCGCGATGGTTCGCCCAGGCGTCACGCAGCGTTTCCATCCAGTCGCCGTTGCCGGCGAAAGACGGGAACCAGTCGCGGTCTTCCTCCGTCGGTTCGGTGGCAATCCGCTGGATATCCTGCATCATCGCAAAGCCGAGCGCGTAGGGGTTGATGCCCGGGTAGCGCCGGTCGTTGAAATCCGGCTGGAACACGACGTTGGAATGGCTCTGCAACAGTTCCAGCATGTGACCTTCGCCAATCCTGCCCTGGTCGTAGAGGCGGTTGATGATGGTGTAATGCACGAAGGTGGCGCAGCCCTCATTCATGACCTTCGTCTGGCGCTGCGGTGAAAAATATTGCGCGATGACACGCACGATCCTGAGCAGCTCGCGCTGCCAGGGCTCCAGGATCAGGCTGTGTTTTTCGAGGAAATAGAGCAGGTTTTCCTCCGGCAGGTTGAGCACCTTCTTGCGCTCCGAAGCGTCGCGCTCGGCCTCGGCCGGATCACGGCTCTCGGCGACCTGCGGCAGGGTCCGCCAGAGGTCGCTATAGGTCTGCTCCTCATATTCCAGCCGCTCGCGCGCCCTTTCGCGCACCTTTTCAGAGGAGAGGCGTGGCGGGCGGCGGTAGCGGAAGACGCCCTGGTCCATCAGCGCATGGGCGGAATCGAGAATGGCTTCAACGGCGGCAGTGCCGTGCCGCTCCTCGCATTTGGTCACGTATTTCTTGGCGAAATCCATATAGCTCAGGATCGCGCCGGCATCGGTCCACTGGCGAAAGAGATAGTTGTTCTTGAAGAAGTGGTTATGGCCGAAAGCGGCATGCGCGGTCACCAGCGCCTGCATCGCCATGGTGTTTTCTTCCATGAGATAGGTGATGCAGGGATTGGAATTGATCACCAGCTCATAGGCAAGACCGCGGTGGCCCTTACGGTAGTGATGCTCCTCATAGGCAAAGCGCTTGCCGAAGGACCAGTGCTGGTACATGAGCGGCATGCCGACCGAGGAATAGGCGTCGAGCATCTGTTCGGAGGTGATGATCTCCAACTGGTTCGGGTAGACGCTGAGGCCCATTTCTTCGAGCGCGACCTGCTCGATCGCGTCGTAAGCACGCGACAGCGTCGCAAAATTCCAGTCGGACCCCTGGAACAGGAGACCTGAGGTCGTGCGTCGTGCCATCCGGTCTCCCCCTCACTTCCGGGTGCGTGCGGCCGGCTGCCGGGCAAAAAGCCTGCGGAAGACCGGGTAGATGTCGGCGGGCTTGGCGATCCGGGTCATCTGGAAATTCGACTTCTCGCCGTCCACCGTGCGATAGGCGCGCCAGAGCGCGGTGCCGTTGTCTGTCGAGCCGAAGATTTCCGTCTCGCGCTCGTCGATGATCTCGACATAGGCATAGTACTGGCAGAGCTTCGTGAGTTTTTCCCGCAGCAGTGCCGCACAATGTTCGCTGTCGCCGATGATGTTGTCGCCGTCGGAGGCCTGGGCCGCATAGATGTTCCAGATCTGCGAGGGGTAGCGGTCCTCGACGATCCTGATCATCTCTTCGAGCGCGGTCGATACGATCGTGCCGCCGCTCTGGGTGCTGTAGAAGAAGGTCTCCTCGTCGACTTCGCGCGCCTCGTCCGTATGGCGGATGAAGACGATGTCGATGCGTTCGTAGCGCCGTTTCAAAAACAGGTGCAGAAGCACGAAGAAGCGTTTGGCGAGGTCCTTCTCGCGCTCGCCCATCGAGGCCGAGACGTCCATCAGGCAGAACATCACGGCGTTGGCGTTCGGCAGCGGCTGCTGCTCAAAGCGGTTGAAGCGGATGTCGACCGGATCGACGTAAGGGATGCGCCGCCGCTTCTTCTCGATCCTTTCCAGCTCGACCCGCAGTTCCTTGAGCCTCTGTCGGCTCTTCGCCGTCGGCTCCGGTTCCACTTCCAGTTGCGCGATCTCGTCGGTAACCGCGGTCAGTTCCTTCTCCTTCGGCCGGTGCAGCGCCAGGCGCCGGCCAAAACTGTTGCGCATCGTGCGCCCGACATTGATGTTCGTCGGCGTTCCCGCCGTGGCGAAGCCGGCGCGGCGGGGCTTGAAGGTGACCGTTTCCTTGAGGCTGAGCTTGACCATGTCGGGGAGCTCCAGATCCTCGAAAAAGAGGTCCAGTACTTCCTCGCGCGACAGGATGAACTGGAAATCATCGTCGCTTTCGCCGGTTCCGGGCTTGCCCTTGCCGCCGCCGCCACCGCCGCCCGCTTCCGGTTTCGGCAGGCGGTCGCCTGCCGAAAACTCCTTGTTGCCGGGCAGCACGTAGTTGCGTTCGCCGGAGCCGCGGGACGGCTGGAACGTGGGCTCGCTGGCGCCATCAGTCGGCATCGGCACGCCATGCGCGGCGTCGACGTCGATGATCCTGTCCGACTTGACCTGATCCTTGATGACCCGCTTGAGCTCTTCGCGGGCCCGCTTCAGAAAGCGTTGTCGATTGCCGAGGCTCTTATCCTTCGGATTGAGCCGCCGGTCGATGAAATTCGGCATATACCAATCCCCTGCTTCGGCATCGTCAGCCCGCCTTGTTGACCCGCATATACCAATCGACCAGCCGCCGGACCTGACGCTCCGTATAGCCGCGTTCCGTCATGCGTTGGACGAACTCGGCGTGTTGCTTCTCGGATGCGCTGTCCTTCTTCGAGCCGAAGCTGATGACCGGAAGCAGGTCTTCGACCTGGCCGAACATGCGCTTCTCGATCACGTCGCGAAGCTTTTCGTAGCTCGTCCAGGAGGGGTTGCGCCCATGGTTCTTGGCGCGGGCGCGCAGGGTGAACTTGACGACCTCGTTGCGGAAGTCCTTGGGATTGGCGATGCCGGCCGGCTTTTCGATCTGCGACAGTTCGCTGTCGAGGATCTCCCGGTTGAGGATTTGTCCGGTATCCGGGTCCTTGAAGTCCTGATCTTCGAGCCAGGCGTCGGCATAGGCGATGTAACGGTCGAACAGGTTCTGGCCGTATTCGCTGTAGGATTCGAGATAGGCCTTCTGGATTTCGTGGCCGATGAATTCGGCATAGCGCGATGCCAGCTCGGACTTGATGAAGTCGAGGTAGCTCGCTTCCGTCTCCTTCGGGAACTGTTCGCGGCGGATCGCCTGTTCCAGAATGTACATGAGGTGCACGGGATCGGCCGCGACCTCCTTGGTGTCGTAGTTGAAGGTTTCCGACAGAACCTTGAAGGCAAAGCGGGTGCTGATGCCAGTCATACCCTCGTCGACGCCGGCCGCGTCGCGATATTCCTGAACGGACTTCGCCTTGGGATCGGTGTCCTTCAGGTTTTCGCCGTCATAGACCCGCATCTTGGTGTAGAGCGGCGAGTTCTCGTGACGGGCAAGGCGGGTGGAGACGGTGAAGCGGCTGAGGCTTTCCAGCACTTCCGGCGCGCAGGGGCTCTTGGTCAGTTCGCTTTCGCGCAGCAGCTTCTCGTAGATCTGCCGCTCTTCGGTGACGCGCAGGCAGTAAGGCACCTTCACCACGAGGATGCGGTCGAGGAAGGCCTCGTTGTTCTTGTTGTTCTTGAACTGCAGCCATTCGGACTCGTTCGAGTGCGCAACAACGATGCCCTGATAGGGGAAGCCCCCGAAGCTTTCGGTGCCGTTGTAGTTGCCTTCCTGGGTTGCGGTCAAAAGCGGATGCAGCACCTTGATCGGCGCCTTGAACATCTCGACGAATTCGAGCAAGCCTTGCGTCGTGCGGTTGAGGCCGCCGCTATAGGAATAGGCATCGGGATCGGCCTGGCTGTAGTTTTCGAGCTGGCGGATGTCGACCTTGCCGACCAGCGAGGAAACGTCCTGATTGTTCTCGTCTCCGGGCTCGGTCTTGGCGATAGCCACCTGGCGCAGGCGCGACGGCATCAGCTTGACGACGCTGAATTTGGAGATGTCACCATCGACTTCGTCGAGGCGCTTCGTCGCCCAGGGTGAGATCAAGCCGGTCAGCCGGCGTCGGCCGATGCCGTATTTGTCTTCGAGCAGGTCGGCCATGCGGTCGGGATGGAAGAGGCCAAGCGGTGATTCAAAGACGGGACTGACCTTGCCGCCGACCGCCAGCGTGTAGATCGGCTGAAGTTCCATCAATTTTTTCAGCCGCTCGGCGAGCGACGACTTGCCGCCGCCGACCGGGCCGAGCAGGTAGAGGATCTGCTTGCGCTCCTCCAGCCCCTGCGCGGCATAGCGGAAGTAGCCGACGATGCGCTCGATCGTATCTTCCATGCCGTAGAAGTCGGCGAAGGATGGATAGATCTTGACGGTCCGGTTTGAGAAGATGCGGCCGAGACGTTCGTCCGCGCTGGTATCGATGAGGGTTGGATTACCTATGGCTGTAACCATCCGCTCCTGTGCGGTGGCATACATGCTTTTGTCGTCGCGACATGCCAGAAGGTATTCCTGAAGACTGATTTCTTCTTGCGCTGCACTTGTATAGATCTCCGAGAAGAGATCAAAGACGTCGCATTCGCTCTTTTGCATCATGCTCTCCCGCGGCCGCTGGCTGAGACGGGGATCGCTGCTTATCGGCTCGCTCATTCGAATAAACGGCGTCCCATGCGCAATGTTCCTTCAGAGTACTCGCTTTCTCGTGATTCTCGAAGGGGTTGTTTCAATGAATGAAAAATCGTGACTGTGGCATCACGAAAACCTGATCGAAGCGGTGGTTATAAGGCGTTGAACGCAGGGCGTGCGCGATTGGCGCCGCATGCGCCCAGGCGTTTTCTGTGCGAGCGCCATGTTCGGTTGCGTCAGCCGCCGCCGGGTCCGCCGAGGTGGTGGAAAAGAAGGGCCAGAACCGCGTCTCGCATGGTCGCTGTCTCGACATGGCCGATGCCCGGCGCTGCAACCAAAGATAAGTCGTCTTCGACGGCGGCCGCCCGATAGGCAGCCTGCGTCTCGTCACAGGTGCGCTCCACCGCTTGAGGCGGCGTCAGGGAATCATCGAGCCCCACGCAGATCAGTTGGGGTCGGGAGGCGACGAGCTCGGCGCCTCGACAGCGCCGCCACGCGGCGACGCCGGAGAGAAGGAACGAGCCTTTAGGCGAGCCAGGCTGGCAGGCGCACCGAAACGCGGCCGGTGAGCGCCGCCTCGACGCAGTCGGCGAGGTTGCTGAAGCGCACGGCGCGGCCGGAAAGACCGGGACCGTAATGGGCGTATTTACCGGAATTGGTCATCAGCGCCCGGGTCTTGGTCGGAAAGACCGGTTCGGAGATCGAGCACCAGCAAATATCCGGCAGGACCTGGATGCCGCTCTCTTCAAGGCGGGCAAGCAGACCTTCGTCCCGTGCTGCGGCTATCGCGTCTCGCCCGGCGGTGACGATCACGGCGACGTTGCTATCGCGCTTGCGGCCGTCGAAGGCTGTGGCCAGCGCGCGGCACTCCTCGAGCGACGCATGCGGGCTGCCGATGGCGACAAGCTCGACCTCCGCCGGACCGTCGTTCAGGAGCGACCAGGCCGCGGCCATGTCGGCGCGCGTGATCGTCGTGTGGTCGGCATCCTTGGCGGCGGCACCTTCCGCTTCCGGGGTCACGCCCTCCACATGCAGCATCGGGGATGCGGACGTGGTGCCGAAGGCGGCGCAAAGCGCCTTGAGGTCGTCGCGCGAGGGCTTTGCCGATGCAAGACCACGCAAAAGCGGGATGCGGTCGGGTGCTGCCTTGCCGGCGAGATAACCGATCAGCGGCCAGAAGGCATCGTCGATATTCTCAGGCAGTTCCACGTCGATGACGCGCGTCGCCTTGCGCGGCGCGTCGAGATAGACGCCCGAGAGCGGTGCACGACCGGTGAGCGCAATGCAGAGATCGAGAAAGTCGGGGTGTTTGGCCGTGCGCGCGCCGAGCACCGTGTTGGCGAATATGACGGCGTTCGATTCCGCCCAGGCGATGGCTTCGCCGGATTTCGGCGCGCTGTCGAGCAGATAGGGCGAGCAGGTGAAGGTCGGGCGGCAGCCCATGCGCACATAGGCGTCGGCAAGCCTTGCTGCCGGATCGCCGAAGCTCTCCGGCACGCCCTGCGCCTGCCAGTTGGCACGGTCGACCGAGATCGCGTTCATGGTCGTCGGTACGCGAACCTTGGCCCCCATGTCCGCCATCTTCTCGGCGAAGGTGAGGTTTGCCGGGCTCGCATAGATGCAGCCGTCGATATGGCCCTGGACCACGTCGATGAGCTTTTCCGCACCCTGCTGCGCCGCCATCGCCGCGATGATGCGCATCGCCTGTTGCACGGCGATGCCGTCACGACCGTCGAGCATGGCGCGATCGTCGTCGGTGAGATCAAGCGCCGTCATTGCCGGCGGAGCGACCGGAATTGTCAGGCCATCGGCTTCGATTGCCGTATCGCTGATGCGCGCGGTCTTTGCTTGCGCCAGCGCCTTGAAGGCGTCGCGCGAAAGCCGAAGCACCGGCAGGGATTTTCCGAACATTTCGGCCGCGATCAGCGCGCCGAGCGTCAGCACGTCTTCCGCTTCCGAGAAGACCAGGGCCGCCGGCGCACGGCCGGTCAGCGCCATGTCGAGCAGCACGCCCGAACCGGTGCAGGAGCCGCGGCTCGACGGCATCATCAGGATGCCGTCGGTCAGACAGAGGCCGTGCAGCGGATGGTGCACGTCGATCACCCGACCCGTTGCCGGATCGACCCCGCCCCAGAAGCTCAGCGCCTCCTCCGTGGCGATGATGGGGCCATCGGCGGAGCCGGAAAGAATGCTGCGGGCGGAGATCGATTGGGTCATTTTACGACAAATCCATGAGCAAAGGGGTCGCGGTCATCGATGAAGATAGTGTTGATGCCGGTCATGCGGGCCCAGCCGGCAATCGACGGGATGATGGCGTCGCGGTCGGCGACCTTGGTCGCCGCCTCGACACGGCCCTTGAACAGCGAACCGATGATCGATTCATGCACGAACTCGTCACCGACCTTGAGCTTGCCCTTGGCGGCAAGCTGGGCCATGCGCGCCGACGTGCCGGTGCCGCAGGGCGAGCGGTCGATCGCCTTTTCGCCGTAAAAGACGGCGTTGCGCGCATGCGCTTCTGCCTGTGTTGGCTTGCCGGTCCACTGGATGTGGCTGAGGCCCTTGATTTCCGGGTGCTCCGGATGCACGAACTCGTATTTGGCGTTGAGCGCCGCGCGGAGCTTCGGGCTCCAGCCGACAAGTTCTCCGGCCGTATGGTCGGCCATGTCGCGAAAATTCTTCTGCGGTTCGACGATGGCGTAGAAGTTGCCGCCATAGGCGACGTCGACGACGATCTCGCCAAGACCCTCGACTTCAGCCGTCAGCCCCTCGGCGTAGAGGAAGCCCGGAACGTTGGTGAGGCGCACTTCCTCGACGAAGCGGCCTTCCTGGCGATAGGTGATGTCGACCTTGCCGGCCGGCGCGTCGATTGAAAGCTTGCCCGGTTCGCGCGGCGTGATCAGGCCGTTTTCGATCGCCATGGTGATGGTGCCGATCGTGCCGTGGCCGCACATTGGCAGGCAGCCCGACGTTTCGATGAAGAGCACGGCGACATCGCAGTCGGCCCGGGTCGGCGGATAGAGGATAGAGCCCGACATCATGTCGTGGCCGCGCGGCTCGAACATCAGGCCAGTGCGGATCCAGTCGAACTCGCGCAGGAAATGGGCCCGCTTCTCCAGCATGTTGGCGCCTTCGAGTCGTGGCCCGCCGCCGGAAACGAGGCGGACCGGATTGCCGCAGGTGTGGCCGTCGATGCAGGAGAAGGTGTGGTTGGCCATGGTCTAAACTCTGTCAGAAACGTTGGGGCGAGAAGCAACTGATATCGATCGCCGGCCGCCGGCCGGTGAGCAGGTCGGCAACGAGCCGTGCGGTGCCGGCCGATTGCGTGAGACCGAGATGGCCGTGGCCGAAGGCGTAGACGACGCGGCCGGTGGCGCGGGCGCGGCCGATCGCCGGAAGGCTGTCGGGCAGCGACGGGCGGAAGCCCATCCATTGCACGCCGCCCTCGCTCTTGAAGCCCGGCAGGAAGGCTTGCGCCTTCTTCAGCATGGCTTCCGAGCGGCGGAAGTTCGGCGGCAGCTTCAGCCCGCCGAGTTCGACGGCGCCGCCGACGCGGATACCGGTCGAAAGCCTGGTGACGACGAAGCCGTGTCCGCCGAAGGTGATCTGGGTGCGCAGATCGAAGGCATCCTGCGGCAGCGTGGTGTTGTAGCCGCGCTCGGTTTCGAGCGGGATACGCTCGCCGAGCGTACGGGCGACCTGGTGCGAGAACGCGCCGGCTGAAAGCACGACCTGTTCTGCCCGCCGCGTCTTGCCGTCGGCCGTCAGTTCGACGCCACCTTCGATCGGCTTCAGTGCCGTAACTTCGGCACGCTCGATCACACCTCCCTTGGCGCGGAAATGGTCTGCCAGCGCCAGCGTGTAGAGCTTGGGATCGGCGATGGAATACCAGCCGGGGGTAAAGGTGCCATGGGTGAAGCGCGATGCGAGACCAGGCTGGATCTCGGCCATCTCGGCCGCGCCCATGTGCCGGAACTCGATGCCGTGTTCGGCTCGCGCGGTCCAGCCGGGAAGAGAGGCCTTCAGCTCGGCTTCGCTTTCATAGACCTGCAGATTGCCTTCCTTGCGCAGCATCGGCAGGGTGCCGGTCTCGGCGAGGAAAGGTTCGAGCTCGGCCTTGGAGAGGTCCATCATCGCCGTCTGGGCGGTCGTCGAATGGGCCACGCGGCTTGCCGAGCAGGCGCGCCAGAAGCGGAACATCCACGGCGCGATCTGTGCCGCATAGGCCGGTGGCACGCTCAAGGGCCCAAGCGGGTCGAGCAGCCACTTCGGCGCCTTCTTCAGGACGCCGGGTGACGCGAGCGGCAGGATGTCGGTGAAGGCGAAGGCCCCGGCGTTGCCCGCCGAGGCACCTGCTGCCGGGCCTTCCCGGTCGAGCACGGTGACGGAAAGTCCCCGTGCCTGGGCGGCGATCGCCGCAGAAAGGCCGACAACGCCGGCGCCGATGACGATGACGTCAGGCTGAACTGCATCCTTCATGATCGGCTCAGTGCGTCGCTGCGAGGAACTTTTGGAGTTCCGGATCCTTCGGCGCGCCGAAGAGCGCTTCCGGTGCGGCGATTTCCGCCATCACGCCCTTGTGGAAGAAGGCGACGCGGTCGGAAACTTCGCGGGCAAACTTCATTTCATGGGTGACGCAGATCATCGTCATGCCCTCGGAGGCCAGCATGCGCAGCGTGTCGAGCACTTCGCCGACGAGCTGCGGATCGAGCGCCGAGGTCACTTCGTCAAACAGCATGTATTCCGGCGACATTGCGAGTGCGCGGGCGATCGCCATGCGCTGCTGCTGGCCCCCCGACATGCGGGTTGGATAGACGCCGAGCTTCTCGCCGAGGCCGACGTGCGTGAGCTGCTTGACGGCGTTCTCCTCGGCCATTTCCTTGGAGAGGCCGAGCACCTTGCGCGGCGCCAGCATGACGTTTTCAAGCACGGTCAGGTGCGGGAAAGCATTGAACTGCTGGAAGACGATGCCGAGCTTGCTGCGCAGCTTGTTGAGGTTTGTTGATTTCGCGTGGACCTCGGTGCCGTCGACGAGGATGCGGCCGGCATCGATCGGCTCGAGACCGTTGATGCAGGTCAGCAGCGTCGACTTGCCGGAACCGGAGCCGCCAATGATGGTCAGCACCTCGCCCTTGTTGACGGTGAGGTCGATGCCTTTGAGAACCTCCAGCGAGCCGAAGGATTTGCGAACGTTCTGGATCTCAATCATTGGACCACCGTTTTTCAAGGTAACCGCCGAGCCGGGCGATCGGGAAGCTGATAAGGAAGTAGATGGCGCCGCAGATCAGAAGGATCAGCAGCGGTTCCTGCAGGCGGGTGACGAGCACCTGCGAGGCGCGCAAGAGTTCGATCAGGCCGAGCCAGAGGACGAGTGCGGAGTCCTTCATGACGCCGAGCGTCAGGCCGATCCAGGACGGCAGCGAAACGCGGGTCGCAAGCGGCGCCACGATGTAGCGCATGTCCTGCCACCAGGTCATGCCGAGCGAGCGGGCGGCGCGGCGCGTCGTCGGTGGCACGGAAGAGATGCCGCCACGAACGATCTCGGTGCAATAGGCGGCGGTATAGAGCGACAGCACCACGCAGGAGGTCGTGAACGGTGCCCAGCCGAGCTTGGCGATCGCCTGGAAGGCATTGGCAAGAACCAGCTGGATCAGCAGCGGCACCGAACGGAAGATGTCGAGCACGAAGGTGAGCGGGGCGGCCCAATAGGGGCCGACCTGGTTGCGCACGACGCCGAAGATGATGCCGAGCACGGTGCCGGCGGTAACCGAGACGGCGGTGACCGCGAGCGTCATCAAGGCGCCCTGCAGCAGGAAGCCGAGATCAGCGAGGGTGAGGGCGGTATTGAACATCTCTCACCTCTCCTTAGTAGCGGAACATGCGCGCGGCGAGCAGGCGCGCGCCCAGCGTCACGGCCTTGGCGATCAGGTAGTAGATGACCGCCGCGATCGCGAAGAATTCGAAGGTGCGGAACGAACGGGCGTTCAGTTCCTGGGTGATGCCGGCAAGGTCGGTGTTCATGCCGACGGTAACGCCAAGCGAGGTCATCAGGATCGCCCAGACCATCTGGTTGGTGACGGGCAGGAAGGCGATGCGCAGCATCTGCGGCAGCACGATGTAGCGGAAGGCCTGCACCGGGGTCATGCCGAGCGAGCGGCCGGCCCGCGCCTGGGTATCGGGAATGGCCTTGAGGGCGCCGCGGAAGTTTTCCGCGAGATAACCGGCATTGTTGAAGGCGATCCCCGCGAGCAGCGCCGTATAGGGGCTCAGGTGGATACCGAAATTGCCGAGGCCGAAATGGGCCATGTAGATCTGGAACAGCGCCGGCGTGTTGCGGGCGATCTCGACCCAGGCGGTTGCAAAACCACCGAGGATGCGATTGCCCGACAGGCGGCAAGCCGTCAGCGCGAGCGCCAGTGCCAGGCCGATGACCATCGAGAGCAGAGCCACCTGCAGGGTGACCAGCGCTCCGTCGAGCATCTGTGGCAGGGCTTTCAGCGCCTGGTTCCAATGAAAGGTATAGCTGAACATGTTTCGTCTCACCTCTTCGGAAACGAATAGCGGCGCGAAGCTAAACTTCGCGCCGCCAGATAAACGGCATATTAGCGGTAAACGCCCTTAGCCGTAAGGTCCGGAAGTTCGCCGCCGACCCACTTTTCGTAAAGTTCAGCGTAGCGGCCGGTGCGGACCTGCTGGTTGATGAAGAGGTTGAGGAAGTTGATGAAGCCGTATTCTTCGCGGTTGGTGAAGAGCGCGACGTAGTCGGTGTCGAACGGAGCCTTGCCGACGACGGAGATGCCGGCGAACTTGCCGCCCTTCACGTTGGCCTGGGCGACGGTCGAGGTCGAAACCGTAGCGTCGATCTGGCCCTGGCTGAGCGCGAGGAAGACGTCTGCCTGGGTCTGGTACGGACGGAACTCACCGGCGCCCCATTCCTTGACCTGCTTTTCGAGAGCGATCGCTTCGAACGTGCCGGCGGTAGCGCCGACAACCTTGCCCTTCATGTCTTCGAAGGACTTGACGCCCGACTTCTCGTTGGCAGTGACAGCCATTTCGAAGGCGAAGTAGGGGATCGTCATGCCGACGGTCTTGGCGCGCTCAAGCGTGTCCGAGGTCGAGGCAACGCCGACGTCGACGCGGCCCGACATCAGAGCGGGAATGCGCTCCGGGAACGGGGTCTCGACGATTTCGGCGGTGACGCCGAGTGCCTTGGCAAGGTCGTTGCAGTAGTCGACGTCGAAACCGATCGGGTTGTTGTTCTCGTCGCGAGAACCCATCGGCGGGAAGTCGAGCACGACTGCGCAACGCAGCGTACCCGAGCCGATGACGTCATCCAGCTTGTCGGCATGGGCCTGGCTGGTCAGAGCAGCGGCCGCAACGAGGCCGAGCGCGAGCACCGAAGTCTTCATTTTCTCTCTCCCTGAAATGAGTGCCGTTTGACGGCTGAGGCACTATTCCGTTTTAGACAGCACAAATCAATAGAAAAATACAATTAGTATACAAAAAGTATAAGTTCGTAACGCAGAACGCGCGCAGGCATCCCATTTGTTTCGTCAAATGGGATGCCTGCGCAGCGATCTGTCGTGTCTTGCAGCTGCGGGCGGCAGGCGCCCGCAGCTGTCGGCGAGTGCCTTAGCCCTGGAAGTCCTCGGGCAGCAGGCCTTCCGGCATGTTCTGGTAGGCGACCGGGCGCAGGAAACGGCGGATCGACAGGGTACCGACGCTGGTTGCGCCGAAGTTGGTCGAGGCCGGATAGGGTCCGCCATGCACCATCGAATCCACCACCTCGACGCCGGTCGGGAAGCCGTTGACGAGCACCCGGCCTGCCTTGCGCTCAAGGATCGGGCGCAGACGACGGGCGGTCTCGAGATCGGTCGCATCCATGTGGATGGTGGCGGTCAGCTGTCCCTCGAAGCCGCGGGCAAGCTGTTCCATTTCAGAGGTCGAACCGACGCGAACGACGAGGCCGAGCGGACCGAACACCTCTTCGCCGAGCGCATGGTCGGCCAGGAACTGGTCGCCGGTCGTTTCGAACAGGTTCGGCGAGACCGAGCGGCCGGACGATTCGGTCGTCAGCAGCGGCTTCACCGTGTTGCGGCTTTCAAAGCGCGCCTGGCCGTCGTGATAGGCCTTGGCAATGCCGTCCGTCAGCATCGTCTGCGGCGCGACCTTGCCGAGCGCTTCGACGGCGGCCGTGGTGAAGCGATCAGCGTCAGCACCTTCGACAACAACGGCGATGCCGGGGTTGGTGCAGAACTGGCCGGCACCCATGGTCAGCGAACCGGCCCAGCCCTGGCCGAGTGTCTCGGCGCGTGCCTTCAGTGCTTCCGGCAGCAGGAACATCGGGTTGACCGAGCCGAGCTCGCCGAAGAACGGGATCGGCTCCGGACGTGCGGCGCAGAGATTGAAGAGCGCGCGGCCACCGGCGAGCGAACCGGTGAAGCCGACGGCCTTGATCAGCGGATGCTGGACAAGCGCTTCGCCGACCTGGCGGTTGCCGCCCTGGATCAGCGAGAAGACGCCCGGGTGAACGCCGGTCTTGCGGATCGCGGCCTCGACGGCCTGCGCAACGATCTCACCGGTGCCCGGATGGGCCGAGTGGCCCTTGACGACCACGGGGCAGCCGGCAGCAAGGGCGGCAGCCGTGTCGCCGCCGGCGGTCGAGAAGGCCAGCGGGAAGTTCGAGGCGCCGAAGACGGCGACCGGGCCGATCGGGCGCTGGATAAGGCGGATTTCCGGGCGCGGCGCCGGCTGACGCTCGGGCAGGGCCGCATCGAAACGGCGGTCGAGATATTCACCCTTTTCGATGTGGTCGGCAAAGAGACGGAGCTGGCCGGTGGTGCGGCCGCGTTCGCCCTGCAGGCGCGCTTCCGGCAGGCCGGTTTCCTGGGTGCCAATTTCGGTGATCGCTTCGGCGCGTGCCTCGATCTCGTCGGCGATGGCGCGCAGGAAGGCGGCGCGCTCGGTCCGGGTCGAATAGCCATAGCTCAGGAAGGCTTCTTCGGCGGCGTCAGCCGCGCGGTTGACCAGTTCCACGGTGCCTGTGGCGAACTGATGGACCGGACCGTGGGCGGGTGCCGATGCGAAGGTGCCCGCGCCGTCGAGCCATTCGCCGGCGACAAGGTGTTTTCCTTTGGGGGTGAAGGCCATCTGCCGATCCTTTCGTTCGATCCCGGATTGCCTTTTCTGGCAGAGGGGATCATGGCTGAATTGCACTTGTCGGATCTTTGTATACTATATGTATGCAGAACATCAATCGCCTGACTGGCCCTTCCGGATCAGGCGCAGCATTTGAGAGGGAGAGAGATGAGCGAAACCAACACCCTGACGATCGCAGCACTTTTCGAGCGCGTCGAGGCGATCTTCCTGAAGGCGGGGCTCAACGCCATTCAGGCCGGTGCACTGGCCCGCGTGATCGTCGCCGGCGAGCGGGATGCCTGCAAGTCGCATGGCATCTACCGCATCGAAGGAGCGCTTCGCACCGTCAAGGCGGGCAAGGTGAAGCCGGATGCAACACCGGAGCTCGAAGCGGGCGAAGGTTCCGCTATCGTCAAGGTCAACGCCAAGGGCGGTTTTGCCAATCCCGCCTTCGAGCTCGGCCTGCCGCTTCTCGCCGAACGCGCTCGCTCGCTGGGCATCGCCGCGCTCGTCATCAATGATTGCACCCATTTTTCGGCGCTCTGGCCTGAGGTCGAAGGCCTGACCGGCGAGGGACTTGCCGGCCTCGTGATGTGCCCGAGCTATGCGACCGTTGCGCCGACCGGCGGCAACAAACCGCTGCTCGGCACCAACCCCTTCGCCTTCGGCTGGCCGCGCGAAAACAAGCCGCCTTACGTCTTCGACTTCGCCACCTCGGTTGCCGCCCGCGGTGAGATCGAACTGCACCGCCGTGCCGGCAAGCCCTTGCCGGAGGGCTGGGCGATCGATGCCGAAGGCAATCCGACGACCGATCCGGAAGCAGCGCTTGCCGGCGCCATGCTGCCCTTCGGCGGCCACAAGGGTTCGGCGATCGGCACCATGGTCGAGCTTCTTGCCGGCATCATGATCGGCGACCTGACGAGCCCGGAAGTGCTCGACTATCTCGGCACCACGACGCTTGCACCGTTCCACGGCGAACTGATCGTCGCCTTCTCGCCGGAGAAATTTGCAGCCGGACGCCCGGGCAATCCCTTCGCCCGTGCGGAAGTGCTGTTCGAGGCGATCGTCGGCCAGGGCGCCCGCCTGCCGTCGCAGCGTCGCTTCGTGGCGCGCGCCAAGTCGGAAGCCGAAGGTGTCGTTCTCAACACGGCTGAAATCGAGCAGCTCGAGCGGCTGCTTGCTCTTGGACTGGACGCCGTCGCGTAAGCGACGGCTAACCTTTTCGTCGGTCATCGACCCGTCGAGACTGCCAAACGAAAAAGGCCCTCCAACCGGAGGGCCTTTTCTATTTGAGTGCCGATCGAGCGATCAGGCCTTGTACTTCTGCACCGCGCCCGGGAGCTTGCTCCACTCGGCGTACCAGCTGTTGAACAGCTTGAACTGGGCTTCGACATAGCCGCGCTGGCTGTCGGAGAGAACGTCGCTCTCGTTGAAGTGCAGCGTGTATTCCTTGTCGCCCTTCAGCACCATCATATGCTTGAAGTAGAGAACGAGGTCCGGACCTTCGTCGAAGGACGAGAGAACGGCGAGCGCCTGTTCCAGTTCCAGTGCGCGCAGACGTGCGTCGACGTCGCCTTCGGCGGCGGCACGCGACAGGTTGCACATGTGGATGACTTCCTTCGGCAGAACGCAGCCGATGCCGGTGATCGCGCCGGTTGCGCCGCAGTTGACGAAGCCGTGGAAAACGGCCGTGTCGACACCGATCATCAGCGAGACGCCATCGTCACGGCTGGTGATGTTCTCGGCCGCATAGCGCATGTCGGCAGCGCCGCCGAATTCCTTGAAGCCGACGAGGTTCGGATGTTCGGCGCGCAGCGCGAAGAACAGGTCGGCGCGGGTGGCGAAGCCGTAGTACGGGCTGTTGTAGATGACAGCCGGCAGGCTCGGGGCGGCCGAGAGAATGGCCTTGAAGTGGTTCTTCTGGGCAGCGACAACCGAGCCGCGCGAAAGCACGCGCGGGATGACCATCAGGCCCTGGGCGCCGACCTTCTCGGCATGTGCCGCGTGAGCGACGGCCGAAGCAGTGTTGACGGCGCCGGTGCCGACGATAACCGGAATGCCGGCCTTGACGAGGCGCTCGACGCCTTCCATGCGCTGTTCGTCGGTCAGGAGCGGCCAGTCACCCATCGAGCCGCAGTAGACGACGGCGGACATGCCTTGAGCGATCAGCTCCTTGCCCTTGCGCACCAGCGCGTCGAAATCGGGGGTGCGGTCTTCCTTGCAGGGGGTCATCAGCGCCGGGATGACGCCGGTGAAAATCTGAGCCTTCATCTGAAACTCCTCTCGGCTTTGTCTTCAGGGCAGCGGCGCACCTGCGCCCTTGCCTTTGATCCAGACAATAGCTGTTTGTATTTTATTTGTCGACAAGAAAAATACAAAGGTCGCTACAAAGCGATATCGAGCTTGTTGTTGCGGGCAAAAAGCTTCTGCACCTGCTCGACGATCTGCTCAGCATGCGCCTTGCCCAGCCGATCCGCAGCCTCGACGTCGCGCGCGGCGATCGCGGCGATCATGGCCGCATGCTCGTCGACGAAGCGCTGGGGGAACTGCTCGTCATAGGACTGATAATAGAGACGGAGAATGCGCCGCCCTTCGTCCAGCAGCCGGCGGAACAGGCTGGTGAAATAGGGGTTGCGTCCGCTTTCCGCGATTGCCGCATGGAAGGCGGCGTTGGTGGCGATCATCGTGAGCGGGTCGCGCGTCTGCACGGCTGCCGCATAGTCTTCGTGGAAGCCGCGAATGATCGCCAGGTCTTCTGGGCGGTGGTTCTGCGCCGCAAGCCGCGTGGTGACGCGGTACATCAGCACCAGAGCGTCGAAGAACGGATTGAGATTGAGGAAGTCGATGTTCGCGACCATCGTCGAGCGGTTCGGCAGCGTGTCGATCAGCCCTTCGCCGGCAAGACGCACCAGCGCCTCGCGGATCGGCGTGCGCGACATCTTCAGCCGCTCGGCAAGCTGCACTTCGTCGATCGGGCTGCCCGGCGGCAGCACCAGGTCGAGGATCTCGTCGCGCAAGAGGTCATAGACCATCTTTACGCCGGAGCCGCGCTTGCGCTCGGGGATGGGGCTGTTGTCGGTGTCGATATCGGTCATGTCAGATTCCTTTGTCGACAAAAGAAATACTTGTCTCTGTCGCCGGGATCAACAGTTTCCGCTGCCGTCATTGCGCGAAGCTGTTATCCGCACCTGCGTGCACAGGTTGTTGTGGCGACCCATGCGTTTCCCACATGGGAGCGCTGAGTTTTGAGCGCTGCAACTCACGGAAAGCCTGAGCTATAAGGTGTTCATCGAAGCGAAACGAGGCGCCACGGACTGGCAGCCAGGCTTCGAAAGCCCATTGAAAGGGGGATCAAATGAACATCGCACGCTCCATCAACAACTGGCGCAAGTACCGTCAGACGGTCACCGAACTGGGCCGCATGTCGAACCGCGAACTTCGCGACCTCGGCATCGAACGCGCCGACATCGACCGCGTCGCACGTACGGCCTTCGCCCGCTAAGGCGATCTTAAAGACTGAATAATTGCCAAGCGCCTGCATCTCCTGCGGGCGCTTTTGCTTTTTGGCGCCTTCATTGCGCCATTGTCGTCCCACACATCGCTGGCACTGCGATTTGATTAATCGACTACTCCATTAATCGCGCCGCTTGCCGCCGACAGGCGCGGTGTTCGTTCAAGAGACTGAGTGCCATGCCGCCGTTTTCCTCTGAGATTACCGATTTCTGGAACGCGTCCTTTGCGGGCGATGTTCGCGCAAGCGCGGATCGGTTTACCGTCGTGGTCAATCCCGACCTCGACGAGGACAGCCCGGCCATGGTGCTGCACACTGCTGAAAACGGCGTGATCGTGGCCCTGTCCCCGGCGCTCGGCGCCGCGCTGTCGTCAGCGGCGGGTCAGGTGCTCACCGAAGCGACCCTTCGCCAAGGGCTGCGCGATGCCGGCATCGTCCTGAACGGTGCTGACAACCTCTTCTACTTCACCGAAGCGGATAAGGCTGTGCTGTTGCGGGAGAATTCAGGCGCCCATGTGCGCGCGCTCACGGCGAAGGATGCGGCCGCGTTCGCCCTGTTCCAGGGCTCCGCCTCGGAAGAGGATCTCGATGCAGCCTATGTCGAACTGGATCACTGGTTGGTCTACGGAGCCTTCGATGGTGACAGGCTGGTCTGTGCCGCGAGCATGTATCCCTGGCAGGAGCGGCAGATCGCCGATCTCGGTGTGCTGACGCTTGTGTCCGATAGGGGTAAGGGCCACGCCCGCAAGGTCGTGCGCGCAATCAGCAGGGCCGCCCTCGAAAAGGGCTACCAACCGCAATATCGCTGCCAACTCGACAACCACGCGTCGGTGGCGCTTGCGGGAGCCGTAGGCGTGACGCTTTTCGGCCAATGGGAAGCGCCCTCCGAAGACGGCTGAGACGCGGCTCGACGGTATGCCGGGCCGTCAAAACGATGCTGACAGAATCTGGCAGGGGTCGCGCGTAAAGTGGTCCCAGGATAAGAGATCGAGGGATTGCAGATGTCGGCGCAGGATATGTTTCAGATGGGTGCAGCAAACAGGTCAGGCGAGCGCAATTTCTGGATCGGCGCTGTTTCCGGCGATGACCTGCAGCATGCCGCCGAAGACGGCTTCTCTCGCTTTGGCTACGGCTACGGCAATGTCCAGGCGATGACGCGCATGAAGGCGGGTGATGGCTTCATCGGTTATGCGCCCAACGCCGCCTTTAACGGCAGGGCGGGGCTTGCATGTTTTGCCGCCATCGGTGTCGTCAAGGAGCGCCCGCCCTACTTCTTTGCCATGGGCGGTGTCGCCCCGCATCGCGGCGACATCGACTGGGCCGACAGCATGGAGGCGCCGGTTCGGCCGTGGCTCGACAGCCTTGAATTTGCCGAAGGCAACCGTAACTGGGACCAGAAGCTTCGTCTTGGTCATCTTGCCATCAGCGAGCGTGACTTCCGTGTGATCGCGCGGGCCATGCATGCAGACCTCGGCATGGTTTTCCCGAGGGTGCCGGCCTTTCGGCAGCAACTCGCCGGCTGATCGTTCGCGTCTTCAACCCCGCAGCAGCACCGTTGCGTCCTCCGCCGTGTCGACCGCTTGCTCCACCGAGCCGGCGGCGATGCTGGCATACATGCCGGTGGTTCTGAATTCCGTCGGGCTCAGACCGAAGGAGCGGCGGAACACCTTGGCGAAATAGTTGGGGTCTTCGAAGCCCGAGAGAATGGCCACTTCCTTGACCGGAAGGCTTGCGGTTTTCGTCAGCAGTTTTACCGCACGCTGCAAGCGCTTCTGCAGCACATATTCGGCCGGCGCCATGCCTTCGCTGGCGGCGAAGACGCGCGAGAAATGCGCCCGGCTCAAGCCCGACACGCGTGCCAGTTCCTCCACTGGAAGCGGGTTCTGCAAGTTGTTCATGATGTGGTCGACGACGCGGTGCATCGTCCTGTGTTCATGGCTGAACACCGGGTGCGAGCCGAAGACGTCGTCGTAGAGCGCCATCGCCGCCTCGTAGGCAATCGCCGAGGCTCTGCCTGGCGTCTCGCCGCCGCGGATCAGCCGCAGGCTGCAGTCGGCCAGATGCTCGATCGTTTCCGGTTGCAGCTTCAATACGGGACCGGTGACAGCGAGCAGGGCGCGGTGGATGCGCAGCGCCTCGTCGCCGTTCATCGAGATCCAGAAGAACTCCCAGCGCCCGCCGTCTTCCAGCCAGTAGCGATGATTGTGCGGCACGAGCAGGAGCAGCGTCTCGCCCTCGCGCACCCGATAGCTGCGGTTTTCGTATCGCAGGTTTCCGGCACCCGCGATCGTATGCTGGAGCACGGTAAAGGGCGTGTTTCCGCGCTTTCTGCCGTCCCAGTCATAGGTCGCATTGTTGCGGATTTCATAGCCGGTGCTGGTCGGCATCGCGTGCAGGCTCTGGCGTCCCCGCGGCAGTGAAACGGTTCGCATAACCGGGCCGTTGTCGATCAATTCTTGCAGCATAAAAATACCCATGAAAGCACAATACCGCTCTGGCGGGGTCGGCGATTATACACATAATGACCACCAACAGCGCAACAGGCGGTGCTTTTGGCCCGTAAGAAATGAGGGGATGCATCGAAGTTGCGCGCAGAGACGGTGAAAAACCGTGAATTGATTTTACCCTTTGTCAGAGATGCATGCAGTTCATGAGGAGTGAGGGCATGGCAACATTCAAGATCGCCATCATCGGCGCCGGCAGCATAGGCTTCACCAAGAAGCTCTTCACCGACATTCTCGCCGTGCCGGAATTGCGCGACATCGAGGTTGCGCTGACAGATCTCAGCGCCCGCAATCTGGAGATGATCAAGGCGATCCTCGACCGGATTGTCGAAGTCAACCGCCTGCCGACGAAGGTGACGGCAACCACCGATCGGCTGAAAGCGCTCGAAGGCGCCCGCTACATCATCAGCTGCGTCCGTGTCGGTGGACTCGAAGCCTATGCCGACGACATCCGCATCCCCCTTAAATATGGCGTCGACCAATGCGTCGGCGATACGATATGCGCCGGCGGCATCCTCTACGGCCAGCGCAACATCCCCGTCATCCTCGACTTCTGCCGGGATATCCGCGCGGTCGCCGAACCGGGTGCCAAGTTCCTGAACTATGCCAACCCGATGGCGATGAACACCTGGGCAGCGATCGAATACGGCAAGGTCGATACGGTCGGGCTCTGCCACGGTGTTCAGCACGGCGGCGAGCAGATCGCCGAAATCTTGGGAGCCGGCGAGGGCGAACTCGACTACATCTGCTCGGGTATCAACCATCAGACCTGGTTCGTCGACGTGAGGCTGAAGGGCCGCAGGATCGGCAAGGACGAGTTGGTTGCGGCCTTCGAGGCGCACCCGGTGTTCTCCAAGCAGGAGAAGCTCCGCATCGACGTGCTGAAGCGGTTCGGCGTCTATTCGACCGAGAGCAACGGCCATCTCTCCGAATATCTTCCCTGGTATCGCAAGCGCCCGGAGGAAATTACCCGCTGGATCGATATGTCCGACTGGATCCACGGCGAGACCGGCGGCTATCTCAGGCATTCGACCGAGACGCGCAACTGGTTCGAAACCGAGTTTCCGCAGTTCCTCGAAGCAGCCGGCCGGCCGCTCGACCATCAGAAGCGCTCGAACGAACATGCGAGCCATATTCTCGAGGCCCTGGAAACGGGCCGGGTCTATCGCGGCCATTTCAATGTCAAGAACAATGGCGTGATCACCAACCTGCCTGCCGACGCCATCATCGAATCCCCCGGCTTCGTCGATCGCTTCGGCATCAACATGGTCTCGGGCATCACCCTTCCCGAGGCCTGTGCCGCCACCTGCCTTTCCTCGATCAACGTCCAGCGCATGTCGGTCCATGCGGCCGTGACCGGCGATCTCGATCTTCTAAAGCTGGCGATGCTGCATGATCCGCTGGTCGGCGCCATCTGCACACCGGAGGAGGTTTGGCAGATGGTCGACGAGATGGTGGTCGCTCAAAGCCAGTGGCTGCCGCAATACGCCCATGCCATCGACGGCGCCAAGGAGCGACTTGGCCGCGCAACCGTCAAGACGCGCGAATGGAATGGCGCTGCGCGGCGTGAGGTGCGTTCGCTCGACGAGTTGCGCGCCGAGCGTCAGGTCCGCGCCGCCGGCTGATCGATTGCAGCGCTGCTTCCGTGAGGAGACGTGGGCAGCTCTGCCTGAAGTGCAGACTTTTCAAGGAGGAGGCCGCGTCCCGGCGCGGCAAAGAGGGAGAATCTAAGCCAATGACCAGCCACAGACTGATGAAAATGGCGAGCCTGCTGCTTGTCGGCATCTCGACCCTTGCCTTGGAGGCGACCGCTTCCGAGCCGACCGTCGTGCCCCAGCAGCCGGCCTTTCCGGCCGAGGGCAAGATCACCTATGTGCCGCGCGACTCGATCGCCGAGTTCAAGGCGCTGCCGGAATACAAGGAACCGGCCTGGGTTACCGAGAAATACGTCAAGACCGGCAAGCTGCCGCCGGTCGCCGAACGGCTGCCGAAGGAGCCGATGGTCTTCAAGACCGGCAACATGCCTGATGGCGTCGGTGTCTATGGCGACACGCTGCGCCACGTCATCGGCGGTCGTCCCGAGGGCTGGAACTACTCAGCCGGCCAGAGCCAGGGTTGGGGGGGCATCGATATCGGCATGTCCGAATGCCTGACGCGTACGGCGCCGCTCTTCCAGGTGGAAGCGAAGGACGTCGAGCCTCTGCCGAACCTTGCCAAGAGCTGGGACTGGTCTTCTGACGGCCACAAGCTGACGATGCATCTGGTCGAGGGCGCCAAGTGGTCGGATGGCGACCTCTTCGATGCCGACGACGTAATGTTCTACTGGGAAGACAACGTGCTCGACCCGAGCGTGACGCCGCTGAACGGCGCGACGCCGGAGACCTTCGGCGCCGGCACGACGCTGAAGAAGATCGACCAGTATACGGTCGAGTGGACCTTCAAGGAGGCTTTCCCGCGCCAGCATCTCTATGCCATGGCCTATGGCACCTTCTGCCCCGGCCCGTCGCATATTCTCAAGGCCAAGCATCCGAAATACGCCGGTACCACCTACGACCAGTACAAGAATGCCTTCCCGCCCGAGTACATGAACATCCCGGTCATGGGTGCCTGGGTCCCTGTCGCCTATCGCCCCGACGATATCATCGTGCTGCGCCGGAACCCGTACTATTGGAAGGTCGATGAGGCCGGCAACCAGCTGCCCTACATCAACGAGTTGCACTACAAGCTCTCGACCTGGGCCGACCGCGACGTACAGGCGATTGCAGGTTCCGCCGATCTCTCGAACCTCGAGCAGCCGGAAAACTTCGTGGAGTCGCTGAAGCGCGCCGCCCAGGATACGGCCCCCGCCCGGCTTGCCTTCGGCCCGCGCCTCATCGGCTACAATCTGCACATGAACTTCTCGGCCAATGGCTGGGGGGAGCCGGACGAACGCGCCCAGGCGGTGCGTGAACTCAACCGCAACGAGGATTTCCGCAAGGCGGTGACCATGGCGGTCGACCGCAAGAAGCTCGGCGAGGCGCTCGTAAAGGGCCCCTTTACCGCGATCTATCCCGGCGGGCTTTCCTCCGGCACCAGCTTCTACGACCGGCAATCGACCGTCTACTATCCCTTCGACATCGATGGCGCGAAGGCGCTGCTTGAGAAGGCGGGGCTGAAGGACACCGACGGCAACGGCTTCGTCAACTTCGCGGACGGCAAGGCCGGCGGCAAGGACGTGGAGATCGTGCTTCTGATCGACAACAGCTATGCGACCGACCGCAACCTGGCCGAGGGCCTTATCGGCCAGATGGAAAAGCTCGGCCTCCGGGTGGTTCTGAACTCGCTGGACGGCAAGCAGCGGGACGCGACCAATTACGCCGGCAAGTTCGACTGGATGGTTCACCGCAACGCCGCCGAATATGCCTCCGTCGTGCAGAACACGCCGCAGCTGGCGGCCGCCGGTCCGCGCACCAGCTGGCACCACCGTGCACCGGAAGGCGGTCAGCTTGACCTGATGCCCTTCGAACAGGAACTCGTCGACATCATCAACAAGTTCATTGCCACCAACGACAATGCCGAGCGCGCGAACTTGATGAAGCAGTACCAGAAGGTCGCGACGACGAACCTCGATACAGTCGGCCTTACCGAATATCCGGGCGCGCTGATCATCAACAAGCGCTTCGCCAACGTGCCGACGGGAGCGCCGATCTTCATGTTCAACTGGGCCGAGGACACGATCATGCGCGAGCGTCTCTTTGTCCCCGCCGACAAGCAGGGTGACTTCGAGCTCTTCGCCGAGCAGCTCCCGGGCAAGCCCGGCGAGAAGAGCCTGAGCAACTGATCGAAGGCCGCCCCTCCGGCCTCAAGCCGGAGGGGCGGCGCCTCATCTTAACCGACAGAAGGAAACGGCATGTTCAGGTTTCTGCTTGTCCGCATCGCCTCTGCCATTCCGGTGCTGCTTGTCTTGAGCGTGGCGACCTTCGCCATCATCCAGGCGCCGCCCGGAGACTACAGCGATTACATCCGCTCGCAGCTGATCAACCAGGGTGGCGCATCCTATGAGGAAGCCGAAGCCCAGGCGCAGGCCTATCGCAAGGAGCATGGCCTCGATAAGCCGCTGCCGGTTCAATACGTCAACTGGATGACCGGCATCCTGACGCGCGGCGATTTCGGCCACAGCCTCTACTACAACAAGCCTGTTGCCGATGTCGTCGGCGAACGCCTGCCGCGCACGCTGGCATTGGCGCTCGTCTGCCACATCCTGGCGTCCATCATCGGCATATCCTTCGGTATCATCGCCGCGACACGGCAGTATTCGTGGATCGACAGCCTGCTTTCGACGGTGGCCTTCCTCGGCATGACGGTGCCGCGCTTCCTGATGGCGCTGATCATCGTCTACATCCTCGTCTTCCATTTCAATGTGAGCGAAATCAACAGCTTCCACTCGGCCCGTTATGGCGGTGCGCCCTGGTCCTGGGACAAATTCGTCGACCTCGTCAAACATGTCTGGCCGGTCGTGGCGATCGCCACTTTCGGCGGCCTCGCCTACAATATGCGGGTGATGCGCGGCAATCTGCTCGACACGCTGAACGCGCAATATGTCGAAACCGCCCGGGCGAAGGGCCTGAGCGAAGGCGCGGTGGTCATGCGCCATGCGGTGCCGAATGCCCTGCATCCGCTGATCATGTACCAGGGCGTTGTGCTGCCCTACATGCTGACCGGCGAGATCGAGACGGCGATCATCTTCGCGCTGCCGACCGTCGGACCGGCCATCGTCGGCTCCATGTGGGTGGGCGACGTCTATGTCACCGCCACCTTCATGCTGGTTCTGTCGGCGACCCTTATCCTCGGCAACATCATCGCCGACATGCTGTTGGCCGCACTCGATCCGCGCGTGCGTCTCGGAGGAGCCCCAGCATGACCGTCGAGATGCAAACAACCCTTCCGCTCGTCGTCGAACCCAAGAACGAGCAGCACAACGAAAGCTATCCTGCGCTCGTCTGGCGCCGGCTGAAGCGCTCCTGGACCGGCATGCTCGGCCTCGTGCTCGTTGGCCTGTTGCTCTTCATGGCTATTTTTGCGGACTTCCTGTCGCCGGTCGATCCGAAGGCCACGGGCGTCGCCTTTGCGCCGCCGCAGGCGATCAGCTTCACCGACAAGGACGGCAACCTCGTTTTCTCGCCGCGCAGCTATCCGCTCAGCGAAGGTACGGAACTCGACCCGATCACCTTTCAGCCGATCATCGGCCCCGACTACGACAATCCGCAGATCCTTGGCTTCTTCGTCAAGGGCGCGCCCTACAGTCTCTTCGGCCTGATCCCGGCCGAGCGCCATTTCTTTGGCGCGGTCGATGGCTCGCCGGTGCATCTGCTCGGTACCGACAAGTTTGGCCGCGACGTGCTGTCACGCATTCTCGTCGGCTCGCGCATCTCGTTGATGATCGCCCTCATCGTCGTCTCGATCGTCACCATCGTCGGCACGACCGTCGGCATGGCGTCGGGCTATTTCGGCGGCCGCTTCGACGTCTGGACTCAGCGCTTCGTCGAACTGGTGCTCGCCTTCCCACAATTGCCGCTCTACCTGGCGCTGACGTCGCTGATCCCGGTGACGGCGCCGACCAATGTCTTCCTCGCCTTCGTCATCATCGTCATGTCGGCGCTCGGCTGGGCGCAGATGTCGCGCGAGGTGCGCGGCAAGACGCTGGCGCTTGCCCGCATCGACTATGTGCGGGCGGCGATCGCCGTCGGCGCCAGCGACCGGCGCATCATCTTCCAGCACATCCTGCCGAACGTGATGAGCCATGTGATCGTCGCCGTCACGCTGTCGATCCCGCAGGTGGTGCTGCTTGAATCCTTCCTCGGGTTCCTCGGCTTTGCGGTCAAGCCGCCGCTCATTTCCTGGGGGCTGATGCTGCAGGATACCTCCACCTATTCCGTCATCGGGTCCTATCCCTGGATCCTGTCGCCCGTGGCCTTCGTGCTTGTCACAGTCTTCGCCTTCAATGCGCTTGGCGACGGCCTGCGCGACGCCATCGATCCCTATTGAGGAGGACGCATCATGACAGAGACAATCGACGTCCTCACTGCCGCGCCCTTTGAGCGCAGGGACCTTGCCGAACGCGATGGCCGGCCGGTCATCGACGCCCGCAATGTCGCGGTTCGATTCAAGGTCGAACATGGCACGGTGGAGGCGGTGAAGGATGTTTCCTTCCAGCTCTACCGCGGCGAGACCATCGCCATCGTCGGCGAGTCCGGCTCGGGCAAATCGGTTACCGCGCGCTGCGTCATGGGGCTGCTCTCCAAGCGTGCCACGATCGCCCCGCAATCGCGCATCGACTATGACGGCAAGGACGTGCTGAAATTCTCGCCGCGTGAGCGGCGCGGTTTGCGTGGCAATCGCCTTGCGATGATCTTCCAGGAGCCGATGAGTTCGCTCAATCCGGTCTACACGGTCGGCACGCAGATCATCGAGGCGATCCGGGCGCATCGCAGGATGAGCCGACGCGCCGCGACCGAGCGGGCGCTGGAGCTCCTGCGCCACGTACGGATCCCGGACCCGGAGCTCCGGATCAATCAGTATCCACACCAGCTCTCCGGCGGCCAGCGCCAGCGGGTGATGATCGCGATGGCACTCGCCAACGATCCGGATGTGCTGATCGCCGACGAGCCGACGACGGCGCTCGACGTCACCGTCCAGGCGCAGATCCTCAACCTCATCCGAGACCTGCAGCGCGAGCTCGGCATGGCGGTGATCCTGATCACCCACGACCTGACGGTGGTTCGGCAGTTCTCGGACTACGTCTACGTCATGCAGTACGGCGAGGTGAAGGAGCACAACACCACGGCCGCGCTCTTCGCCAACCCGTTGCATGCCTATACCAAACGGCTGCTCTCGTCGGAGCCGTCGGGTGCGGCTAAACCGCTACCGGACAACGCCCCGATCATGCTCGACGGGCGGGACGTGAAGGTCTCCTTCATGCTGAAGAAGGGCGGTCTTTTCCGCTCGCAGTTTTCTGAGTTGGTCGCGGTCGACAAGCTCAGCCTTAATCTGCGCAAGCACGAAACGCTGGGGCTGGTCGGCGAATCCGGATCGGGCAAGACGACCTTCGGCCAGGCGCTGATCCGCCTGCTCAACCCCGATGGCGGCGAGATCTACTTCGACGGCATCCCGATCCACGACAAGGACCGGACCCAGATGCGGCCTCTGCGCTCGCGCATCCAGATCGTCTTTCAGGACCCCTTCGCCTCGCTCAACCCGCGCATGTCGATCGGCCAGATCATCGAGGAGGGGCTGGTCGTCAACGGCATCGGTGCGAACCGCAAGGACCGGCTCGACCGGGTGGTGGATGCGCTTAACGCCGCGGGCATGCCGGGCAACATCCTGTCGCGCTTTCCGCATGAGTTCTCCGGCGGCCAGCGCCAGCGCATTGCGATCGCCCGGGCCATCGCGCTTGAGCCTGAATTCATCCTGCTCGACGAGCCGACTTCGGCGCTCGATCTCTCGGTCCAGGCCCAGATCATCGAGCTGCTGCGCAAGCTGCAGGACGAGCGGGGCTTAAGCTACCTCTTCATCTCCCATGACCTCAAGGTCGTGCGCGCGCTCTGCCATCGGGTGGTGGTGATGCAGCATGGCAGAATCGTCGAGGAGGGGCCGGTGAGCGAAATTCTGTCCAATCCCAAGACCGCCTACACCGAAAGGCTCGTGAGAGCCGCCTTCGATGTGGCAGCATGACCGCTAGAATTGAGAGGCAATCCATGACCAGACAACCCAAGATCACCTTCATCGGCGCCGGCTCCACCGTCTTCATGAAGAACATCATCGGCGACGTGCTGCAGCGTCCGGCGCTGTCGGCCGCGACGATCGCGCTGATGGACGTGAACCCCGAGCGCCTCGGCGAAAGCGAGATCGTCGCCAGCAAGCTGGTGCGCACGCTCGGGGTCAAGGCTGATATCGAGACTCATTCCAACCAGAAAAAGGCGCTGGAAGGTGCGGACTTCGTCGTCGTCGCCTTCCAGATCGGCGGCTTTGAGCCCTGCACGGTCACGGATTTCGAGGTGCCGAAGAAGTACGGCCTGCGCCAGACCATTGCCGATACGCTCGGCGTCGGCGGCATCATGCGCGGCCTTCGCACCGTGCCGCATCTCTGGAAGATCTGCGAGGACATGCTGCAGGTCTGCCCGAACGCGATCCTGCTGCAATACGTCAACCCGATGGCGATCAACACCTGGGCGATCTCCGAGAAGTATCCGACGATCCGTCAGGTCGGCCTTTGCCATTCTGTCCAGGGCACGGCCTACGAGCTTTCACGCGATCTCGACATCCCGGTTTCGGAGATCCGCTACCGCGCCGCCGGCATCAACCACATGGCCTTCTTCCTCAAGTTCGAACACAAACAGGCCGACGGCAGCTTCCGCGATCTCTATCCGGATCTGGTGCGCGGCTACCGCGAAGGCCGCTTCCCCAAGCCCAGCCACTGGAACCCGCGCTGCCCCAACAAGGTGCGCTACGAGATGCTGACGCGGCTCGGCTATTTCGTCACCGAAAGCTCCGAGCATTTCGCCGAGTACACGCCCTATTTCATCAAGGACGGCCGTCCCGACCTGATCGAGAAGTTCGGCATCCCGCTCGACGAGTACCCGAAGCGCTGCGTCGAGCAGATCGAGCGCTGGAAGGGGCAGGCGGCTGCCTTCAAGGAAGCCGAGACGATCGAAGTGGCCGAGAGCCACGAATACGCGTCTTCGATCATGAACTCGGTCTGGACCGGCGAACCCTCCGTCATCTACGGCAACCTCAGGAACAACGGCTGCATCACCTCGCTGCCGGAAAATTGCGCCGCTGAAGTTCCCTGCCTGGTCGATGCCTCCGGTATCCAGCCGACCTTCATCGGCGATCTGCCGCCGCAGCTGACGGCGCTGATCCGCACCAACATCAACGTGCAGGAGCTGACGGTTCAGGCGCTCATGACCGAGAACCGCGAGCATCTCTACCACGCCGCAATGATGGATCCGCACACGGCGGCCGAACTCGATCTCGACCAGATCTGGTCGCTCGTCGACGACCTGCTCGTCGCGCATCGCGACTGGATCCCGGAATGGGCGCGCGTTTCGAAAAAGGTCCAGGCAGCCTGACTTTTTCTCCCGGTCAGGCCGCGTCGAGCCCCGGAACCGCATGTCGTCTTCCCCCATGTCCTAGCCGATTTACGGGGCAAGACCGACAGCGCCGGTTCCGGGGCTTGTTCTTCTCAAGCTGTTACGGCTGCCGCCAGCGGCAACACGATCCGCATGCAGGCGCCGCCGGACGCCGAGCGGGAGACGTCGACGTAGCCGCCATGCAGGTGCACGATCTTCTGCACGAGGTTGAGGCCGAGGCCCGCGCCCTTGCCGTCCTTGCGAAGCCGCTGAAACGGCTCGAAGATCCGGTCGGTTTCGCTGCGCGGAATGCCGTCGCCGTCGTCGCAGACAACGATCACGCCCTGAGGATCGACCTTGACCGTGATTGTGCCGCGCCTTCCGCCGTGGTCGATGGCGTTCTGCACGAGATTGGTGAGCGCTCGCTCCAGCGACGCCTCGTCTCCCGCCACCATGACAGGGTGTTGATCGGCCTCGAATGTCATCTCGTAACCTGCCCCGAAGCCAAGTGGCGCGAGCGCGACGATCACCCGCTCGGCAAGCGCTGCGAGATCGATGGGCCTGAAATCATCCCTCTGGGCGTCGAGACGTTCGAGATCGAGAAGCTGGCCCGCCAGAATGGAAAGGCGCGTCACGTCCTCGTTGAGGCGGGTCTTGTCCGGTCCCGGCGGCAGCGAGGCGATGCGAGCGCCGAGAATGGCGACCGGCGTGCGCAACTCATGCGCCGCCTGGGCCAGGAAGCGCTTGTGTCTCGTATAGCCGTCATCGAGCCTTGTCAGCGCATCGTTGACGGCCGTCACCAGCGGCAGAAACTCATTGGGAACACCCGTCACCGGCATCTGGATGCCTCGCTGGTCATATTCGATGTGGGCGGCATGCGAGGCCGCGTGCGACAGGCCCGAGAGCATCCTTCGAACGACGATCGGGGTGACGACCACGGTCGCAAAGGCGAGCAGTAGCAGCATCGGCACGAAGATGCTGAGGAAGGCGCCGGTGGTGCTGAGCAGCAGGCGGCCGAGCGTCAATTGTCCCTCCGTGCCGCTGAAGATCTGGACCATGCCTGCCGGCGACTCGAGCCATTTGACGACCGCTTCCGGACGGGCATTCTTGTCGGGCGAAAGCCGGAAGCGGGCGTCGTTCATGCGCTCGAGCCCGGCGACCGCAAAGGCGAATTCTTCCGGCACCGTGCCGTCCGAGAGGCTGTGCCCTTGTCTGTCGCGAACGATGAACCAGATCTTTCCCGCCTGTTGGCGCAGCCGCTGCAGCTCCGGCGTTTCCTGAAGTTCGAGCCCGCCATCGGCTTTGCGGGTGATCGCGTCCTTCAAGACGTCAACATTGCCGTTCTCGTAGCCGTCGATGAGATAGCCGGTCACCCAGAGCAGGCCGACCGCAATGGCGATGACGACAAGGGTCGCTACCGTTTCGAACAGCACGAGCCAGCCGACGAGCCGCCATTTGAAGGAATGGGAAGCGCGGCCGCTCATTGGTCTTCTCTGAGAAGATAGCCGACGCCGCGGATGCCGTTGATGGTCACGCCCGCGTCTGCGTCCGTCAGCTTGCGGCGCACGCGCGAGATATGGGTGTCGAGCGCATTGGACTGGATCTCGTCGTCGAGCCCGAACACGGCCTCCATCAGGGCGGCACGCAGCACCATGCGTCCCATGCGACGGGTCAGCGTTTCAAGCACCAGAAGCTCGCGCCGCGGCATCTTCAGCGGCGTGCCGGCCACGCTCGCCTCGCAATGGGCGAGATCGAAGGAGAGCCGACCGACGGTGACGACATCGGATTGCACCGGAACCGGGCGACGGGCAAGCGCGCGCAGCCGCGCCAGCAGTTCCTCGAAGGCGAAGGGCTTGCCAATATAGTCGTCGGCGCCGCCATCGAGCCCCGCCACCCGGTCGGCGAGGTCGTCGAGCGCCGTCAGCATCAACACCGGCACGGTGTTGCCGCGCGCCCGTATCACTGGGATGAGCGAGAGCCCGTCGCCATCGGGCAGCTTGCGATCGAGCACGACCACGTCATAGACGGCGTCGTTGAGGATCAGCGCGGCCTCAGCGAGATCGCGCGCATGATCGGCGATCATCCGGTGATGGCTCAACGCGGCCTTCAGCGCCCCCGCGAGCTCCTTCTCATCTTCGACCAGCAAGACCCGCATGAATGCGCTTTACCCCGTGCAACTTGCCTACGCGCGCGATCCTAGTGCCGCTTCATTGAGGGAACCTGTCATCCCGCCGCAAGGTAATCCCGATCTTTGTCGCCGCACAATCATTCGTTGCGGGCGCCCTGCATGACATGCTGTCTCAATCTTGATCCTTAGGCTGTGCAGCAGTGAAACCTCAAGAACGGGGTTCGCGGGCAAAGCCAACCCGGATCACGGCGCATGACATTCAGCAAACGGACGTCGCCTACACTCAGACAACGCAGGGAAAGGCCGGCTGGCTGGCGTGCAGCGCATCCGGTTGCACTTGCGCGCGCAGGTCGTTTCCTGCGTCACGGTACCTTGGCGCTCGCTTTTGCCACCGCCGGCTGCGCCGGCCCGGACGTGATGCCCACCAACAGACGACTTGAACTGACGACGGGTGCCGTGCCGCTTGCGCAGTCGACGTTTGATGTGAGCGACACCGGCATCATCCTTGCCTTTTCCGGTGGCGGCGCCCGCTCTGCTGCCTTCGGCTACGGCGTCCTGTCGGCGTTGGCCGAGGCGCCGTCCCCGGGCGGGCGAGGGCGCCGGCTTGCCGACGATGTCGGGGTTGTTGCCGGCGTCTCCGGAGGTGCTGTGCTCGCCTCCTATTTTGCCTTGAACGGCCGCGCGGGCCTTGAGGATTTCCGCAAGCGGTTTCTCGGACGCGATGTCGAGGCCTCGCTCAGGACGTCGTTTTCACCACCCAATATCCTGCGCGGCTATCGCGGCGGGGTGAACGATCTCTCCGGTTTTCCGGCCTGGCTCGACGCCAACCTGTTTAACGGCGCAACGCTCGGCAACATCTCGCGCTCCGGCCATCCGCGCCTGGTGATCCACGCGACCGATCTCTATAACCGCTCACCGTTCATCTTCGACCGTGCCTCGTTCACCGCCATCTGCAGCAGCTACGACGACTATCCGCTCGCCTATGCGGTTGCGGCCTCGGCCGCCGTCCCGGTCGTTTTCGCGCCGCTGACCTTGCAGAACTTCCGAAGCGGTTGCGAGGCGTTGCCGGAAGCGAAAACACAGAAGACAGGGGTTCGCGCGCCGGGCTCGCTCGTTGCGCGCGAATACGCTGGCTCCCTCAGGCGCTATGAAACGGCAAGGGATCTCAACTATCTGAAACTCTACGATGGCGGCCTGGTCGATGGCATCGGAACGCAAAGCCTGCTGCACCTGATGGGCCGGGGTGCTCCGGAACCCATCCCAGCGGAGCGCGCCTTCCGTCTCAGGCATTTGGTTGTCATCGTCGTCGATGCCTCCACGCGGATCGGCGGGGACATCTCGAAGACAGTCGACAACCCCAAGGCTCCCGATGCGATCGTCGCCGCCATCGACGCGATGATCAATATTCCCAATCTTCAGAGCTTCGATGCGCTGCGCGATCATCTGCCGGCCTGGCGGGAAAGCTTCGTGACTTGGCGGTGCGGCAGCAGCGGCGCCAAGCGGGGCTGCGGCGATCTCGATGTCGATATCATCCGGCTGGCGCTGTCGGATGTATCCGACCCGGTGCTGGCGCGGCGGATCCTCGGGCTGCACAATCGGCTGAGCCTCAACGAAAAGGACGTCGATTTTCTTGCGGATCTCGGCCGGCGCCTGTTGCGCGACAATGCCGGCTATCGGCGGTTCCTCGACCGCGTCAACCATGGCGGGCCGAAGCTGGCCCGCGCGGATTGAGAGGTTGCAGACTGAGAAGGCAGGTTAGCGAGAGCCTGCCGGCTCAGTTCGCCCGTGTCTCCAGCCAGTCGTGCCACTGGTCCTCGCTGCCGTGGAAGACGTTGAGGTCGATCTTGCCATCGACGCCTTGAGAAAGGCCAGAACCGGAATACTGCCAGAACAGCCACTTGCGGTTCGGGTAGACGATCGACGGGTGCTGGGCGACGGCACGCAGCCAGAACGGATAGTTCTTGAAAGCGCCCTGCAGGTTGTCGGCGTAGAAGTCCGGCGCCGTGTAGATGATAGGACGCTGGCCGTAATGGGCCTCGAGCTTGTCCATGAACACCTGCATCTTTTCGCGCACGCGCTCGGGCGACAGGCGACGCTTGCAGCTCGATTCGCCGTTATATTCGACGTCGATGACAGGCGGCAGCGCGCCCGGTTCACGCGGAACGTTGCGGATGAACCAGTCGGCCTGTTCGCCGGCCGTGCGGCACCAGTAGAAGAAGTGATAGGCGCCGCGGCGGATGCCGGCCGCCTTGGCAGCGCGCCAGTTCTTCTTGAACATCGGGTCGAGGTGGTCGCCGCCATCGGTCGCCTTGATGAAGGCGAAGTTCGCCCCTTGTGTACGCAGCCGAGCCCAGTCGATGTCAGCCTGCCAGCGCGAGACGTCGACGCCATGCACGGCCATCTTGCGCGGATTTTTGGCGCGGCCGAAGTTGATCGGCTTGGCGTCACGGAAACGATGACCGTAGATCCGCGAGCGGCCCTGTGGCATCGCCTGGGTCACCGGATTTTCCGGCGCGACGAAAGCGACCGGCCGCGCGTCCGGAACAGGCGCGGCGAGCGTCGTCGTGGTGTTTGCCGCGGGTGCAAAGGCTTCCGGCTCCGGGACCGGTCCGGCCCAGGCGAGCATTTCTTGGGGCGGTGCCGATTGAACGTTCTGCGGCGGCGTCATCTGCGCGACCCGCGCGCCGACATTGGCGGCGGGCACCGGTGCGGCCGACATCGCGACCGAACTCGTCGTTTCGCGCGAGGGCGGCGCGATGGTGTCCAGGCTCGAACTGGAGGAGCAGCCCGAAATGAGGCCGGCAAAAAGGATTGCGGTCGCAGCTGAAAGACGCATGGGCACCCGTACGCAAAACAAGGTCGACGGCGATCGCCGGCCGACAGGTGTGAAATGGCTAACGGAAGCTTACCCAAAAAGTTTGAATCCAATCTTACCAAGCGAACCCAATTTCACGCACTGGAGGTTGCATCAGGCCGGGCACTTTGACGCAGGCGTGGTGGCGCTGTCAGCTGGACGAATGTTCGATGCCGGTGCCTGTCCGTTGCCGGCGGCTGGTGCGGAATTCGAGGTTGCGGGCGATGGTGTCGTCGAGCGCGCCGGACGCGTCGGTGATCATCGTCGGCGCAAAATGCGAACGGAAACCCTCGCCGACCCGGAAGGCTGGTGTGTAGAGCGGGCCGAGCGGCTGTGTCGTCGTCACATAGGTGAGATTTTCGTCGCTTCCCGAGCGCGTCGGCAGGCCGTGGCGATGCAGGACCGAAGGAAGCGCGAGGCGCAGGCTGTTGGCCAGCAGGTGGATCATCTGCCGCCCGGAAAGCGAGTGGCGGTAGTTGCGGTAGAACCCCAGGCAATGGCGCAGGATACGGGCGCGGTTGCCGTCGAGGCGCGACAACTTGCGGGCAAAGAGGGCCACGTCCTCAAGACCATCGAGCGGACGGGTCATCAGGGTGAAGCCATCCATGTCGCGCAGCTTGGCCGAGGGCAGGAAGCGTTCGTCGGCGACGCACTCGTCGAAGAGTGGCGTGCCGAGCAGCGGGATCGTCAGGCTTAGGAACGCCGGCAGAGGCATCGTGGTTTCGCCGGTGATGAAGGCGAGCTCCTCCTGCATAGCCTCGATCGTCTGCGACGACGGATCGAACATCAAGCCATACTGGAAGGCGACGCCGGCGTTGAGGCAGGTCTGGATCGCCTCCAGTTGCGGCACCACCAGGTTCTGCTTTTTCTGGTAGCGTTTCAGTTGCGCTTCGTTCAGCGTTTCGACGCCGCTGAAAAGGCCGAGACAGCCGGCCGCCCGCACGGCTTCCAGATTGGCGGGATCGCGGAAGAAGTCGCCGGTGACGAGCGCAATCCAGCCCTGAAACAGCCCCTCCCGCCACAGCGATCGGATCACTTCGAGCTTGTCATAGAAGACGTCCTTGCTGTTGCCGTAGAAGTTGTTGTCGATGAACAGCACGTATTTCTTCGGCGGGGCGTTGCGCAGCTGCGCCTCGATATAGGCGGGGTCGTAGCTGTGATAGCGTCTGCCTTCGGCGGTTAGCGCACAGAAGCTGCACTTGAAATTGCAGTAGCGGCTCGTCTCGATGTAGCTGACCGGACCGCGCCAATTGGCAAGGTCGAAGCGCGGCAGGATCGTCTCGGAGACGGCCCATTCGCCAAACACCTCCCTGATGACCGCCTGCATCTCCTCGACGTCACCGTCGCAGGCGTAGTCGAAGGTTTCGGCGCTCGAAACCGGTAGATTGCGCACGACCGGCCCGCCCGCGACGACGACGCAACCGGGTGACTTGGTGCGGGCATAGGCCGTCAGGTGCTGCATCCGGTCGAAGGCTGCGGTCACGCCCGTCAACACCAGCATGTCGAGGTCGGCAAAGGCTGCCTCGTCGACGAGCGGTCCGTCATGGAATTCGCTGTAGGCGCGAAGGTCCACGCGGTCGCGGGCAAAGGCGCCCGCCAGGAACAGGTGGCCGGTTCCCTGGGGGATGAAGTCGGGGCGGCCCCTGGGGTTCCGGGTTTCGTCGAAATGGGCTAGCACGATCAGGATGCGGGGAGGACTGGGACGGTTCATGCGCGGCTCCCCTGAGATCTGGCAAACTGGACATGCGGCGTCTGGTCGGTTTGGCCAAGCGGAAGAACCTCGCACCACGTGGCCCGGCGCAGCGAAAACATCGTCTCGAACGCCTGGCGCGCTTCGGCGTCTCTCGGTCCGGCGGCATGCTGCAGGGCGGCAAGCGCGACGGCCGGCATCTCCAGCCGGATCGCCTCCGCGAGGGCATACTGGGTGACGCGCTCGGCGCGGCGTTGTTGGCCGCGGCGCAGATGCAGGGTCGCTTCGCCGAGCGCTGCCACCGGTCGGCCGATCGGGTAAACCCGCGCAAAGCGCTCGAGTTTTCTAAGGACGAGCTGTGCGGCCAGCAGGTCGCCTCCGTCAGGGTCGCTGGCGACATCGAAGAGACGGGCGAGCGCCGGTAGCGTTCGCGTCTTCATCGCCGGGTTGAGCGTCTCGCACCAGGAAAGCGCGCGCTCGAGCCAGCTTGCGGCCTCCGTGCTGTTGCCCCGGCGCCGGGCGGCCTCGCTCAGAAGCGATGCGCCTTCGATTGAATGGACGAGTTCCAGCCCGTCACCCTTTTCGCGAAGGATCTGTTCGAGTTCGTCGAGGTCGGTGTCGATCGCGTTCCAGCGGCCAAGTGCTGCGTGGCCCCTGAGACGGCCGAGCAGGCCGCAGCCGAGCACCTGCATGTCCCCGCGCCGGCGCCCTTCCTCGCAGATCCGCTGCACGAGGATCTCCCAGGGCGCGATGCCCTCGAAGGCGGAGGTCAAAAGCCAAGGGCCGGAAATCGTCTCCAGCCCGACCGCCACTTCGCACCAGCGCCTCAGGTCGCCGACCGTCGCCGCATTGTTCAGGCCGGCCTCGAACGCCCGCTTGCCCGCGTGCCAATGACCGATGCCGATCTGGTACATGCCCGACAGTAAGTCGACCCGCACGCGCGTTCCCAACTGGTCGACGCGTTCGGAAAGTGCTGCCGCCAGCCGACTGTAGTGTTCGGCCTGGCTGTGCAGCGGGATCACGCCGCATATGGCGCCGAGGCTGGCATAATTGGCGGCGGTCGTCGGGGAGACGTATTTGTTTCTTTCGGCAAGGTTCGTCGCCCTCAGCGTCGCATGGATCAGCCGCAGCTTCTCGCTGGTGAAGTAATAGATCCGCGTCAGGTCCTCATGCGCCTTCGCCGCAAGCAGGAAGGGATCGGACGGCGATCGCGAGATTTCGCGCTTCAGGATCCAGTCCGCGTCGCGGTGGATGGTGCGCCGCCACACCTGTTCGGCGAGATCGAGTACGAGATGCAGCGCGAGGCCGGCAGAGGTGCGCGGCAGCGGTAGGCCGGAAAGCCGCAGTCCTTCCTCATAGGCATGGCGGGCCGCTTCGGCGCGGCCAAGATTGAGGCTGGCTTCGCCGAGCAGGAAGCAGGCGGCCGCCCGTCTTGCCGGTAGAATGGTGATCGAAAGGTCGCGCGCTGTCTTGAAGAAGCGCTCGATCAGATCGACGACGGCGGCGTTGTCGAACTGGCGCAGCCGCAGTTCGGCAACGCGGTCCAGATAGTTGAAGGCCTGCGCGGCGTCGCCTGCGCGCTCCCAGTGGCTGAGTACGCGCGGCAGGTTTTCCGCATTGTCCGGCTGCCCGCCTTCCTCCATCGCCTTGGCGATCGCGCGATGCGCTTCATGGCGCTGTTCCGACAGCAGGCTTTCGTAGATCGCCTGGCGGATGACGGCATGGCTGAACATGAACCGGCCCGGGCGGTCGTCGGCGGGCTTGATCAGATGCGCCGCCTGCAGCCGCTCGATGCTCGCCTCGATGTCCAGTGACGTCTTCCTGATCGGCGGCAGCGCGCCAAGCTCGGCAAGCGAGAAGGTCGCGCCCATGGCGCTTGCGATCTTCAGGAGAACCTGCAGCTCTGCCGGAAGCTGGTCGGTCCGGGCAATCACGGTAACCTTGGCGGTGTTGAGCAGGGTCGCATCGTTCGAGCGGGGCTCGGAGAGCAGCGAGACGGCTGCGGCAGGCTCGGCCGCCTTGGGCAGCCGGCGCTCGCCGATCATCCGGCAGATTTCGCAAATCAGCAGCGGGTTTCCGGCCGACTGCGCATAGACCGCCTCGCCGAAGCCGTCGGCGGGCGAGTTGCTGCCGATTGATGCGCGAACGAGCGCGATCGTACCCTCGAAGTCGAGCGGCAAAAGATCGAGCGTCTGGGCGCCGTTGTGGTGCAGGCCGGTCCACCGGGTCAGGTCTTCCTGTGTGCGGGTCGTCCGGGTCGATACGACCACCGGCACGGGTGCCGCCCCTGAAACCAGCCGCCCGAGCAGCTGGCCGGACGCCTCGTCGAGCCAGTGCACATCTTCGAGCACGACGAAGCCCTGTCCCCCGGCGAGACTGTCGGCCATGAGCTCGCTCAGCAGCTCGCGCAGCCGATGGGAGCGCCCGTCGCCGGACATGGCCCGGGTCTCCGGCGTATCCGGCAAAGTGAGGTTGATGGCATCGTTGAGCAGCGGCGCGAGGGAAGCAAGCTCCGGTCTTTCCGCAAAGAAGAGCGCCACCTGGTCCGTGGCCTCGGCGCCGCGCAGATCGCCGATACCGAGCAGGTCGCGGATAACCCCGCGCCAGGCGAAATAGGGGACGTCGCTTTCGATGTCGTCGGCATTGCCGACGAGCACGCGGTTGCCGCGGTCGCGACAGCGCTCGACGAAGGCGCGCAGAAGGGCCGACTTCCCGACGCCGGAATCGCCCTTGACGATCATGATGCCGGACTGCCCCCTGCGCGCGCTTTCGAGATAGGCGGAAAGGGCCGTCATTTCGGCCGCACGGTTGAGGAGTGCCGGTGACTTGGTGTCGATCGTTGCGACCGTCTCGGCAATCGGCGCGAAGGCAGACACGCCGCCGCGCACGCCCGGTATGGCCAGCGACCACGGTCCGGAGAAGGCGATCTGGCTGGCCGTCTCCTTTGCCGTCGCCTGGTCGACAAGGATGCGCCCGGCGGCAACGCTTGCCAGGCGCGCGGCCATGTTCACGGCGGCGCCGACCACCGTGTAGTCCGCGCGGTGGCTGGCGCCGAGCGCGCCGCAGAAGCTTTCGCCGGTGGAGATGCCGGCCGAAAGGCCGACATCGGGATCGTCGAGCTCGCCTGAAAGACGCAACGCCGCAACGATCGCGCGGCGCGCATTGTCGGCATGTTTGGGGCCGGGCAGACCGAAGACCGCGAAGATCTCGAGACTGTTTGCGTGAAGGGCTGTGTGGAGGATTTCCCCGCCGGTGCGGCCGACAACGGCGATCGACCGTGCAACGAGCTGGTTCAGCCGATCGAGATCTTTCTCGAGGTCCGGGCCAACGATATGCACGAACAGGGCCGTAATGGTTCTCAGGTCCGCCAGCCACTCCGAAAGCGGCGAGAGAAGCCGACCGCGCAGCGAAAGCGGCAGGTAGGCTTCAAGCCGCTTGCTGGCGAAGCCCGAAAGGGGGTGGGGCTGCCCGGTTGCGGTCGAATAGGGATCGATGCGTTCGAGGCGGGCGGTGCCCTCCCGGCCGGGCCGGCCGGTTGCCCGCTTGCCGATCAGCTGCCACACGGTGTCGGAGACGAGAATTTCGCCGGCATCGCTCAAAAGGCCGCAATGGTCCGCCTGCGCTAGGCAGTCGCCGCCGACGATCAGCCAGCGCTGGTCGATGCGGGGAACGAGGTGCAGCAGGGTGATGGTGCCGACGCCGACGGCGATGCGCAGCTGCAGCGCGTCCTCCGGCCCGCCCGGGCCGCCGATCTCTTCACGGATGCGGCCGGCACAATAGCAGCTGCGCCAGGCGGCCTGCTCCAGCTCGCTGTCGGAGGCAGCCTGCCAGCCGGCAAGCAGGCTGTCCCCGGCAAAGCTCAACACGGTGCCACCATGTTCCTCGATATGCCGGACGAGCGGCCCCATGTAGCCGTTGAGCAGCCGGCTCACCCGTTCGGCGCCGGCGGCGCGGTCGCTTTCGGACCATTTGGCGGTCAGGCGGGTAAAACCGGAGATGTCGGCGAACAGCAAGGCGCCGGGAAAGTCCTCGCGCGTCGGGCCAGCCGAATCCGTCGCCGCCGGGGCAGACCATCGAACCAGGGCTCCCGACAGGTAACGTTGGAATTCATTCTTGCCGGCGCCACCTACCACGCAAAATTCTCCCCAAGATTTTAGAGTAACATGCCTCCTTTCGCACTTAAAGGCCGCCCGTGTTGACCTATGGGTTTCCAGTAACGGCAAGTAAATATCTGTTCCACGCCGCTTGCGAACGGAGTAATGTTTGCCCGATTGTTCGAGGGGGTCTCGCAACAGGAGGGGATGATGGGGGTCGACTGGGCTGGTCCGGTCGCCGCCGTGACACGCCGCAATGTCTTGCGGCTGTTCTCGGCAGGCGTGATGGCGAATGTGCTTTCCGGGTGTCGACACGACTGGCCACCGGCCGCGGCCTGCGAGCTTCCCTACCCGATCGTCGACGTTCACTGCCATTTCTTCAACGCGGCCGATGTGCCCGTGGAAGGGCTGGTGCGCTATGTGGCGCTGCGGGAGAAACTGCCGGAAGCAAAGCTCTCCGCCGATCCGCTGCAGTCGAAGCGCCTGGAAAATGCCCTGGTGGTCTTCCTCGTGACGGCCCTTGGCGACGTCGCGCCCAAGGCTAAGGCCGAGGACGCTATTCTCAAGAAGCGGGTGCCGCGCCCCTCCGACGCCGAGTTCGAGCGGCGGAAGGACGAGCAGTTGCGCATCGCCGTCAAGCAACTGGTCGCGCTAGCCGGCGAGCAGCGCGCATCGTTGACCGCACGAAGCGGCGCCGAAACGCCGGATTATCAAGGCCTGCTGGAACAGATCGGCGGCACCCCCGGCCTGCCCCAGGGCTTGCAGCGGCGCTCCGGCAGCGTGGAGGAGACGGATGTCGATGCCCTGGCGTCGGCCGCCAAGGCCCACGACCAGATCGGCAACTACCTTTCCTTCGTGCGCCTCATGCAGGACTACCGAGAAAACCTGGCGGAAACCTATGCCCGGATCTTCGCGTCGAAATGCCGGTTTTCCATGATCACGCCGAGCATCCTCGATTTCGAGAAGTCGATCGGCGGCAGGGCATCGCCGCAGCACGACCAGATCGACGTGATGGACGAGATCCAGCAGCTGGTGATCAAGCGGCACGGCATCCATATGCACAGCTTCGTCGGCTTCGATCCGCACCGGGAGGCGCAGAAGCGTGGCTCGTCGCTGGAAAACGTCCGCTACGCGATCATGGAAAAGGGCTTCATCGGCGTGAAGATCTACCCGCCGATGGGCTTCAAGGCATGGGGCAATGCGGATCCGGCGATCGATGCGGCGCTGAAGCGGCTCTACGACTGGTGCCGCGACAACAGCGTGCCGATCATGGCGCATGCGGAAAACAGCATCGGCGCCGGCTGCGGCTATGGCAATATGGCGAGCCCCGTCTACTGGAAGAAGCTGCTCGACACCAACCGTTACAATGACTTGCGGATCAATCTGGCGCATTTCGGCGCTTTCGATGAAGTCATTCGCCCGGGCGCGCCGACGGGGGTCATGGTGTCCTGCGCCCAGGACAAATTCTCCGGTCCGCCGACCTGGGAGGACATCATCGGCAAGACGATCGACCACGGGCGCCGACCGAACCTGTTTGCCGACCTGAGCTATCTGAGCGAGCTCGTCACCGACAACACGCCCGGGCTGCACGAAAAAATCCGCGCGCTGCTCGACAAATGGCTGCGGGACTACGATCCCGATGCGCGCCATCTGATGTTCGGCACCGACTGGTCGATGATGGCGCTGGAGAAGGACTACAACGCCTACGTCCCGCGGATCGCCCAGCAACTGAAGGAGGCCAATGTCAGCGAGGAGGACCAGCAGAACATCTTCTGGAAGAACGCCTCCCGTTACCTCGGCCTCGACCGGCCGGGGCCGACCCGCCAGCGGCTCGCCACCTATTGTCGCAAGCGTGGCCTGGACGCCTCCTGGCTCTCGCAGCTGGAGATCGCCTGACCGCGGAGACTGCTACCCGCGGTCCGGCACGTGCCTATCGCCACGGTGCGGTTCTGGCGATCCATTCGCGCGTCCGGCCTTCCGGGTCGGCGTTGCGGGTGATGTCGGTAACGACGGCGGCGATGTCGGCGCCGTGCTCGAAGACGCCGGCGATCCGCTCGACGTTGAGGCCGCCGATGGCGACCAGCGGCAGCAACCCGACACGGTTCCGCCAGGCGGCAAGGCGCGGCAGTCCCTGCGGCGCCCACTTCATAGCCTTGAGAATGGTCGGGTAAACCGGTCCGAGCGCGACATAGTCGGGCTTGGCAGCAAGTGCTGTCTCCAGTTCCGTCTCGTCATGGGTGCTGAGTCCGAGCTTCAGGCCGGCGGCGCGGATTGCAGTAAGGTCGGCCTCCGCCAGGTCCTCCTGGCCGAGATGGACGAAGTCGCAGCCTTCCGCGATCGCCAGTTGCCAGTAGTCGTTGACGATGAGCTGGCAGCCCTGCTCGTCGCAAACGGCCTTGGCCGCGCGGATCTCGCGGCGGATCTCCGCTTCCGTACGATCCTTGACGCGTAGCTGCACCAGCTTGACGCCGAGCGGCACCAGCCGCTCGATCCAATCCGCGCTGTCGACGATGAGATAGAAGGGGTCAAGTTTCACGCAAACACCGCCTTTCCGATGACGGGGGTGGAAGGGACGGCAAAATCGCGCGGTTCGAGCATGCCCGCCTCGAAGGCCTGCCGGCCGGCATCGATCGCGCCCGCGAACGCAGCGGCCATCAGCGCGGGCTTGGCGGCGCCGGCTACAGCGGTGTTGAGCAGGACGGCATCGAAGCCGAACTCCATCACCGTCGTTGCGTGCGAGGGCCGGCCGATGCCGGCATCGACGATCAGCGGCACATCGGGAAAGTTGGCCCGCATTGCCCTGAGCGCCTGGATGTTCTGCGGCCCCATGGCGCTGCCGATCGGCGCGCACCAGGGCATCAGCACCTTGCAGCCGGCTTCCACGAGCCGTTCGGCAACCACGAGATCATCCGTGGTGTAGGGAAAGACTTCGAACCCTTCGGCCGAGAGGATGCGCGCCGCCTCGACCAGCCCGAAGACATCGGGCTGCAGCGTATCGTGGTGGCCGATCACTTCGAGTTTCAGCCAGTTGGTGCCGAAGACCTCGCGCGCCATCTTGGCCGTCAGCACCGCCTCTGACACCGAGTGGCAGCCGGCGGTGTTCGGCAGCACGTGCACGCCGAGCGCCCGGATCAGTTCGAAGAAGGCGCCGCCCTGGCGGCCTCCGGCGGTTTCGCGCCGGAGCGAGACCGTGACGATCTCAGTGCCTGACGATCGCACCGCATCTTCCAGAACGGCGGGGGAGGGGTAGCGGGCGGTGCCGAGCAGCAACCGTGAGCGCAGGTCCTGTCCATAAAGCGTCAGCATGTCTCAGCCTCCTTTCATCGGCGAGAGAATTTCGATCCGGTCCCTGTCGCTGAGCGCATGACCCGAACGGTCGGCCCGGTGCACCAGTTCGCCGTTGACGGCGGTGGCGAGCCAGTCGCCTTCGAAATCAAGGGCGGCCAGAAGCTCGGCGAGGGTGGTGACGGCGAGGTCGTGATCCTCGCCATTGACGGTCAGTCTCATGCGGCATCTCCCTTCAGGTCCTGCGCAAGCGCGAGGTCGGCTGCTTCCGCCGCCAGGGCCGGCGAAAGCAGGAAGCCATGGCGGTAAAGCCCGTTGATCGTGATGGTCTGCCCGGTGCGCAGGGCGCGCGGCAGGTTGTTGGCGAAGGCGGGGCGGACGCCGGCGCCGGTTTCGACGAGGCGCGCTTCGCCGAAGGCCGGATGCAGCGCATAGGCGGCGTTCAGCAGTTCCATGAGGGAGCGGGCGGTGATCGGTCCGCCGTCATCCGTCTCGATCATCGTCGCCCCGCACATGAAGAGGCCGCCGCCGCGCGGCACGATGTAGAGCGGGATGCGGGGATGAATGAGCCTGACCGGCCGCGACAGCTCCACGTCGCTTGTCTGCAGGTAGAGCATTTCACCGCGCACGCCCCGCAGGCCCGGCGTTTCGCCGATGCGTGCCGCGCCGGCGCAGTCGGCGACGAGATCGTGGTGGCCATCGTCGCTCGTCTCATCGAGGAAGGTGACGCCGTGATCGACAAGCTTCTGCCGCAACCGGCTCAGCGCCCGGCGCGGGTCGAGATGCGCCTCACCGGGAAAAAACAGCGCCTCGCGGAAACGTCCGGCAAGCGCCGGTTCCAGCCGTTCGATCGCGGCGGCGTCGAGCCATTCGAAGCCGGAGGTGCGTGAGGCAAAGCGCTTGAGTTCGCCCGCATCCCGTGGCGGGGCGACGACAAGCGTGCCGTTTCGGGAAACCTCGCCTGGCAGGGCGTCGTCCCACCAGTCAATGGCGCTGATGCCCTTCGTCAGCACCACCTCTTCGGCGCTTTCGCGTTCGCACCAGGGTGCCAGCATGCCGCCGGCAAACCAGGAGGCCGCGCCGGCAAAGCCTGGTTTTTGCTCGACAACCGTCACCGCGACACCGCGGGCGCTAAGTTCATGCGCCAGACAGAGCCCTGCGACGCCGGCACCTTTGACGAGGATCCGCATGGCTCAGTGTTCCCGCGAGGCGTGGGCGGGCCGTCGTGAGGGAAGCGGGATGGTGTTGGCGGTGTGCATGCCGAGGCTCCGATTGTGGAGACCCAGTTCACGAGCGAAGGAAGGGCAAGGACGCCTTGCCGTTGAATGGTCGCGTGAAGGCGACGTTTGCGGCAGCGATGTCTGCACCGTCCCTACGCCAGTATGAACTGGATCAGGTTCAACGGGTCACTGCGCCGCGCAAATCGCATAGCAGAATCTCAGCCCCTTAGCGGGACACCCCTGGTGAATGCTCCAAGCTGACCGTTCGGGGCGGTTTTTGTCAAGAGCCAGCATTCGTGTGCGATGTGATCTCATCTGCCGAAAAAAGTATCTATAATTTTTCGACGAGAAAGCGGAAGCGTTGGCGGCGTGCTGAAGGGAGGAGTGTCAGGCGGGCAGAGCGGGTCGAAAAATACCGGAGAAGCCCGGGCTCGTCCTCGTTTCTCGGGTGCGTTACGCCCGATTTCGGAAATGGGAGATGCGACCGATTGATTGGTGATTGTTGCCCCGTCTCGGCGGTTTCCAGATTCACTCACGGTCAAAATACAACCAGAAGGGTATTTGCTAACACAAACTCTCCACCTGGGTGCTTGCGAACTTTGCTCGTCGACAAAATTATAGATAATATCAGATTCTATCTATTTCGCGTTTGCGATGACCTGGAGGACGAGCCGAAATGCTGGACGGAACCCTATCAACTGGCGCTAATTTTACCCCGGGCGACGCGGGCGAATCCCGCTGGACCCAAGCGGAAGCTGAAAAAATCTATAATTTGCCGTTCAACGATTTGCTCTACCGCGCACACACGGTCCATCGTGCGCAGTTCGATCCCAACACCATCCAGATGAGCAGGCTGCTCTCGATCAAGACCGGAGGCTGCGCCGAGGATTGCGGCTATTGCAGCCAGTCCGCCCACTATCCGACCGGGCTCAAGGCATCGAAGCTGATGGAGGTCGAGCGTGTGCTTGCCGAGGCGCGACAGGCGCGCGACGGCGGTGCGACGCGCTATTGCATGGGGGCCGCCTGGCGCAGCCCGAAGGGCCGCGACATGGACGCGATCGTCGCCATGATCGGCGGTGTGCGGGCGCTTGGCATGGAAACCTGCATGACGCTCGGGATGCTGACGCCGGACCAGTCCGCACGGCTCGCCGAGGCCGGGCTCGACTACTACAACCACAATGTCGATACCTCCGAACGCTTCTACGGCGAGATCATCACCACCCGCAGCTTTGCCGACCGGCTGGAGACGCTCGCGAATGTCCGCGACGCCGGCATCAAGGTCTGCGCCGGTGGCATTCTCGGCATGGGCGAAACCGCCGACGACCGGATCTCCATGCTGGTGACGCTCGCCAATCTGCCGGTGCCGCCCGAAAGCGTGCCGATCAACATGCTGATCCCGATCCCGGGCTCGAAGCTGGCCGATGCAGCGCCCGTCGATCCGATCGATTTCGTCCGCACCATCGCGCTTGCCCGCATCCTGATGCCGCTATCGCATGTCCGGCTTTCAGCCGGCCGGACCGACATGAGCGACGAGACGCAGGCGCTCTGTTTCTTCGCCGGCGCCAATTCGATCTTTGTCGGCGAAACCCTGCTGACCGCCGACAATCCCGGCGAGGACCATGATGCGGCGCTCTTCCGACGCCTGGGGTTGAAGCCGATGGCTCCGGCGGCAAGGCAGGATGCGGCCGAATGACCCTGGGTCTGTTTGCGCGCTATGAGAAGACGCTGGAGGGCCTTGATCGCAAGGGCCGCCGGCGCGCACTTGCCCCCGCTGGCGGCCTGGATTTTACCTCGAACGACTACCTGGCGCTCGCCGCTTCGACGCGGCTGAAGGCGGCGATAACGGGTGCCATCGCGCGCGGCGTGCCGGTCGGCTCCGGCGGCTCACGGCTGTTGCGCGGCAATCACGAAGAACACGAGGCACTTGAGGCGGAAGCGGCCACCTTCTTCGGCGCGGAACGAATGCTCTTCTTCGGCAGCGGCTACGCCGCCAATGCTGCCCTGTTTTCGACGCTGCCGCAGCGCGACGACCTCATCGTCCACGATGCCCTGATCCATGCGAGCGCCCATGAAGGCATCGCTGCGAGCAAGGCCGATGCGGTTGCGGCAGCGCACAACGATATCGACGCCTTTGCCGATGCCATCGGCCAATGGCGCCGCGCCGGCGGCACAGGGCGCCCGTGGATTGCCGTCGAAAGCCTCTATTCGATGGATGGCGATCGGGCGCCGCTCGCCGACCTCTTAGCGCTTGCCGCGCAGCATGACGGCTTTCTCGTCATCGACGAGGCGCACGCGACCGGCGTCTTCGGGCCGGAAGGTCGCGGTCTCGCCGCTGAGCTGGAGGACCGGGAGAACGTCGTCATGCTGCATACTTGCGGCAAGGCGCTCGGTGTTTCCGGCGCACTGGTCGGAGCAAGCGCCGTGCTTTGCGATTATCTCGTCAACCGCGCCCGCAATTTCATCTATTCGACCGCGCCCTCGCCACTCATCGCGGCCGCGGTGCGTGAAGCGCTCGCCGCCCTCGTCGACGAGCCGGAACGCCGCGCCGCATTCGACGGCCTCAGGTCCTTCGCCAACCGGGCGCTCGCCGAGGTGCTCGGCATCGAAGGCAGCGGCTCGCAGATCCTGCCCATCCCGATCGGTGATAACGGCCGAGCGGTCCGCATCGCCGCCCGTATGCGCGCCGAGGGTTACGATGTCAGGGCAATTCGCCCGCCGACGGTGCCGGAAGGCACCGCGCGTCTTCGGATCGACATCACCCTCAACGTCGACCGGGCCGCAATCGTGCAGATGCTGCAGCAGTTGAAGATCGCGATCGCGAAGGAGCGGCCATGAAAACCCGTATCGTGGTCACCGGTACCGATACCGGCATCGGCAAGACCATCTTTTCCGCAGCCCTTACCGATGCGCTCGACGGTTGCTACTGGAAGCCTGTGCAGTCAGGGCTCGACGAAGAAACCGACAGCGAGACCGTCGCCCGGCTCGGCCGGTTGTCGTGTGACCGCGTCCTGCCCGAAGCCTACAGGCTCGCAATACCGGCATCGCCGCACCTGTCAGCACGGATCGACGGCGTCACCATCGACCCGGAGCATCTTTCCCCGCAAGCGGTGGAACGACCGCTGGTGATCGAAGGCGCAGGCGGGCTTCTGGTGCCGCTGACGGAGCACACGGTCTTTGCCGATGTCTTCGCGCGCTGGCAGATCCCGGTGGTTGTCTGCGCTCGCACCGGGCTCGGCACGATCAACCACACCCTCTTGTCGCTCGAAGCGTTGCGCCGCCGCGCCATTCCCGTTCTCGGCGTCGCCTTCATCGGCGACGCGCAGGAGGATAGCGAAGCGATCATCGCGCGCCTTGGCGGGGTGCGCCGGCTCGGGCGGCTGCCGCGGCTCGACCCGCTGACGCCCGACAGCCTGCGCCACGCCTTCGCCGAGAATTTCAACATCGCCGATTTTCGAGGGATGCCGGCATGAAAAGCTCCACCGTCTGGTATCCCTTCACCCAGCATGCCCTCGAACCGGCGATGCGCCGCATCGTCGGCACCGAGGGTGCCTATCTCGTCGACGAAGATGGCACGTCGATCCTCGATGCGATTTCGTCCTGGTGGGTTATCACCCACGGCCACCGTCACCCCACGATCATGGAGGCGATCCGCAGGGCTACGGAGACCTACGACCAGATCATCTTCGCCGAATATACTCACGCACCGGCGGAAGACCTGGCGCGCGGGCTGATCGAGATCGCACCGCCCGGGCTCGCCCATGTGTTTTATTCCGATAGCGGTTCGACTGCGGTCGAGGTCGCGCTGAAGATGGCGCTCGGCTTCTTCCACAACAGCGGCCAGCCGCGGAGCCGGATCTGTGTGCTGGAGCATGGCTATCACGGCGACACGATCGGCACGATGTCGGCCGGCGAAAGAGGCGTCTTCAATGCCGCTTACGCGCCGCTGCTCTTCGCCGTCGATCGCCTGCCCTTTCCGGAGCCGGCCCGGGAGCAGGCAACGCTCGACGCCTTCGAACAGGCTTGCGCTTCCGGCGAGGTTGCCGCCCTGTTGATCGAGCCCCTGCTGCTTGGCGCCGGTGGCATGAAGACCTATCCGGCTTCCGTGCTGTCCGAGCTGAAACGCATTGCCGAACGGCATGGCAGCCTGCTGATCGCCGACGAGGTGATGACCGGTTGGGGGCGGACGGGCTGCCTGTTTGCCTGCGAGCAGGCCGGGATCGCGCCCGATATTCTCTGCACCTCGAAGGGGCTGACTGGAGGCGCGCTTCCTCTGGCCGCGACGCTTTGCACCTCGGAGATCTTCGAGGCGCATCTTTCGGTCGACCGACGCAAGACCTTCTTCCATTCGAGTTCCTACACGGCCAACCCGATCGCCTGTGCCGCGGCACTTGCCAATCTCGCCGTCTGGAGACAGGAGCCGGTGGGCGCGCGTATCGAAACCTTGGTCGCGCGCCAGCGTCGACATCTGGCGCGCTTCGCCGATGATCCTCGCTTCGTCGACGTTCGCCAAATCGGCACCATTACAGCCCTCGACCTCACGGTGCCGTCCGGCGGCTATCTCGCCGAGGTCGGCCCGCAGCTCAGGGCGTTTTTCCGCAAGCGTGGTTTGCTGATCCGTCCGCTCGGCAACGTCATCTACCTGATGCCGCCCTATTGCGTCACCGATGCCGATCTCGGGCGGGCCTATGACGCGATCGACGAGGCGGCGTCGCTCTTCGGGACAGGGCAGCTATGAGGCTCGTTCGCTCATCCCGGATCGTCGGTTTCGGTCATGCGGTGCCGGAGCGGCGTGTCGCCAACGGCGAAATCGAGACGACGCTCGGGCTTGAGCCCGGCTGGATCGAGCGCCGCACCGGCATTCGCGAGCGGCGCTGGGCCGCGCCTGAAGACACGCTGTCGGGGCTTGCGGCAAAGGCGGGCGCAATGGCGCTCGAAGATGCCCGCACCCCGCCCGGCAATATCGCGCTGGTCCTGCTTGCGACCTCGACGCCCGATCACCTGCTGCCGCCTTCAGCACCCCTGCTCGCTCATCGTCTCGGCCTTTCCAACGCTGGTGCGATCGACCTTGCCGGCGCCTGCTCGGGCTTCCTCTACGCCCTGACGCTTGCCGACGGTTTCGCGCGGGCTCAGGGAAAGCCGGTGCTGGTGGTGGCGGCCAACATCTTGAGCCGCAGGATCAATCCGGCCGAGCGGGCGAGCGCCGTGCTCTTTGCCGATGCGGCCGGCGCCGTCGTCGTCGCGCCGTCCGATGACCCGCAAACCGGCCTCGTCGGCACCGACCTCGCCGCCGACGGCAGTCGCTACGATCTGATCTCGATTGCCGCCGGCGGCAGCAACAGGCCGTTTTCTCCCGATACCAGGTCCGAGGACCTGTTGATGACAATGCGCGACGGGCGCGAGATGTTCGCGCAGGCGGTGGAGTTGATGACGGCCTGTGCCGTGAACGCCATGGACGCCGCCGGCTGCGTGGCCCCGGACATCAGCCGCTTCGTGCCGCATCAGGCCAATGCCCGCATTTTCGACGCCGTCTGCGATCGTCTCGGCATCGCGCCGTCGAAAACGGTGCGCACGATCTCGGACTACGGCAATTCGTCGGCCGCGACCATCCCGCTGTCGCTATCGCTGGCGCACCGAGAAGAGCCCTTTATCTCCGGCGAAAAGCTGTTGCTGACGGCGGCCGGCGCGGGGCTTGCGGGAGGGGCGGCAGTGCTCGCGATCTGATGACGCGTCGACGGCAGCCACGCCGCGTAACCTGGCGCGCGCGCCGTGATGTCAGGGTGTTGAGGGCGCGGCGCAAGAGCCGCGTTTCATCAGCATTGGCTGCAGCTTGTATTCCTCCTGCAGCGCATGGCTGCCGAGCACGCCTTCGAGTGCCAGCCGGGCGATCTCGTCGATCGGCTGGCGAATGGTGGTGAGCCGCGGCAGCACCAGCGAAGCCAGAGGAATGTCGTCGAAGCCGACGATCGAAAGGTCGTTCGGGACCCGAAGCCCCATGTCGTCGGCGGCGCGCAGCAAGCCGATTGCCTGCTGGTCGCTGGCGGTGGCGATCGCCGTCGGGCGACTTGCTACGGGTTGCGTCAGCAGCTGCTTACCAAGTTCTTCACCTGAGCGGTAGTCGAAGTGCCCCTCGACGATCTGCGGCGGAACGTAGTCGCCTGGGTGGCTTTTTCGGAATTCCTCGAGCCGTTGAACGAAACCGCCGCGGCGCTCGCCGGAGACTTCGGTCGTGCCCGGACCGCTGATATAGCCAAGCCGACGATGGCCGAGCGAAAGCAGGTGGTCCGCGGCGAGATAACCGCCCTGACGGTTGTCGACGGAGACGAGCGCATGGCCGCTCAAGGGCCGGTCGACGGTCACCGTGCGCGTGCGCGACGCCAATCCATCGGCGAGGCTGTTGCTGACGGGAACGAGGATCAGCCCGGCCGGCAACCGTCCGAGCAGGGTTTCAATCTGCTGCTTCTCGGCGTCCGGGTCGTCATGGGTGTTGGCAAGCAGCACCGAGTAGCCCTCGGCGGAAGCCAACATCTCCACCTGTTTGGCAAGCTCGGCAAAGAAGGGGTTGGTGATGTCAGGCACGACGAGGCCGATAATGTCGGTCTTGGCGAGCCGGAGGCTGCGACCGAGAATGTTCGGTCGGTAGCCGATCGCGTCGATCGTTGCTTCGACCTTCGCCCTGATGTCCTCGCTCACCGTCTTGTTCTTGGCAAGCACACGCGAAACCGTGCCGACGGACACCCCGGCGCGCTGGGCAACATCCTTGATCGTCGGGTTCAAACGGTCGGCTCCCTATCACGTTCGCTGCATCGATCAGGAGGGAAAAATCATGCAACGGATCAAAGTCTTACGCCAGCGACCGCGGATCCGCCCGACGGCAGCTGGCCTTCCTCTTAGATCAGAGAATGCCGCGAACCGGTAGCGGCTTCCAGCACAAATTTCTCAGCGATGAAACGTTTCATATTGACAGCGATACCGCCTTTCTGTCTTCTAAAGGTCGAAGCGGGCCACGCATGTTCATGTGATGAAACGTTTCATTGATGGTTGGAGGACCATCTTTTCACCGGAGGAGAACCCATGAAATTTTCCCTGTATGCGTCTATCGTCGCACTTACCGTTGCCACCGCATTGCCGACACTTGCCATGGCTGCCGATAAACCCGTCGTCGGCCTCGTCATGAAGTCGCTTGCAAACGACTTCTTCAAGAACATGCTGGAAGGCGCCGAAGCACATGCGCAGAAGCGTGGCGACTACGAGCTTAAAGCCATCGGCATGCAGAACGAGACGGACTTCGAGAGCCAGCTGAATGGCGTCGAGAACTTCATTACCCAGGGCGTCGATGCGATCGTGATTGCGCCGGCCGACTCCCGCGCCATGGTCGCGCCGCTGAAGAAGGCGATGGATGCGGGTATTGTCGTCATCAATTTCGACGTTTCGCTCGACGAGCAGGCAAAGAAGGATGCCGGCGTCGATCTGGCCTTCGTCGGCCCTGACAATCGAGGCGGCGCCAAGATGGTCGGTGATGCGCTCGCCAAGGATCTCGGCGCCGGCGGTAAGGTCGTGATCCTCGAGGGCAATCCGGGCGCCGACAATGCAGCGCAGCGCAAGCTCGGCTTCGAGGATGCGATCGCGGCAGGCAAGCTCGATCTTCTCGATTCTCGGACGGCGCATTGGGAAACGGAAGAGGCCAATTCCGTCTTCTCGACCATGCTGACGGCGCATCCCGATATCCAGGGTGTGCTCGCCGCCAACGATTCCATGGCGATCGGTGTCGTCAAGGCGCTCGACGCGGCTGGCCGAAACGACATCAAGGTCGTCGGCTTCGACAATGTGCCGGCGGTAGCCCCCATGCTGAAGGACGGCAAGCTTTTGGCGACAGTCGACCAGTTCGGTTCGCAGATGGCGGCGAACGCAATCGACAAGGCGCTCGAAGTCGTGGCCGGCGGGCCCAAACTCGAAGGTTGGGTGAAGACCGACATCGAGCTCGTGACCAAGGACAACGTGAAATAGCTCTGAGACCGCGCGTGCGCACCGGGCGCTGCCCGGTGCGCGTCGGCAAGGACAGCATCCGCCGCAGGCCAATGGTTTGCTTGCGCAATTGCTGCGTTTCAAAAGGGCTAGGTCATGATGAACACGCAAACCGTGCAGGCGGAAGCGGCTGGCGTCTCGATGCCGCCGGTTCTGGAACTGCACGATGTTAAGAAGGCCTTCGGGGGTACCAAGGCACTGAACGGCGTCAGCCTCTCCATTCAGCCGGGCGAAGTGCACGGCCTCATCGGCGAGAACGGGGCCGGCAAATCGACTTTGATCAAGGTTCTCTGCGGTATCGTCCGTCCGGACGAGGGCGCAATCAATCTTGCAGGCCGGGCCTATGCGCCGGCCACGCCCCGCGAGGCCAAGGCCAATGGTCTCCAGGTGGTGCACCAGGAATTCAACCTTCTGCCCCATCTGTCGGTGGCGGAGAACATCTTCATCGAGCATCTGCCGCGCAATGCGTTCGGCGTCGTCAGACGGCAGGAGATGCATGCCGGCGCACGGGCCGCACTCGACGCCATCGGCCTCAGCGACATCGACGTGCGCTGGCCGGTCGCGCGCCTCGGCATCGCCCACCGACAGTTGGTCGAGGTGGCGCGCGCGCTGATGACGGAAAGCCGTATTCTCATCCTCGACGAGCCGACGGCGACGCTGACGTCGCGCGAAACCGAGCGGCTGTTCAAGATCGTCAGCGACCTTCGCCGTCGCGGCGTCTCGATCGTTTTCGTGTCGCATCATCTCGACGAGGTCTTCCGCATCTGCGATCGGGTGACGGTGCTGCGCAACGGCGAGACGGTGTTCTCGCGGCCGATCGTCGAGACCAATCAGGACGAACTTGTGCGCGCCATGGTGGGCCGCAAGCTGCAGCAGCAGATGGCGAGCGAAGTGGTCTCGTTTGCTCGGCCGGCACAGGCGTTGTCGCTTGCCCGGTTTCGCCCACCGCAATCGCCGCATGCCGAGGGCATTTCACTGCACCTGCACAAGGGCGAAATCCTGGGGATCGCCGGGCTTGTCGGCTCCGGCCGCACCGAGCTTCTGCGGGCGATCGCGGCCGCTCAACGGCCGCTCTCCGGTGAGCTCTTCCTTGAGGGGAAGCGCGCCTCCTTCCGCTCGCCGCGCGAGGCGATCAATGCCGGTATCGGCTTCGTGACCGAGGACCGGAAGGAGGAAGGCCTGATCCTCAACATGCCGATTTCGGCCAATGTCACGCTCGCGTCCCTCTCGGATGTCTCGCGTGCCGGCATCCTTGACAGGAAGGCGGAAATCGAAGTGACGGAACGGCTCAGCGCCGAGCTCAAGCTGAAATATGGCGGACCCGGCAAGAATGCCGCGACGCTCTCGGGCGGCAACCAGCAGAAGGTGGTGCTCGCCAAATGGCTGGCGCGCAATCCGAAGGTACTGCTGCTCGACGAGCCGACACGCGGCGTCGACGTCGGCGCCAAGGCCGAGATTTATGCCCTGATCCGCCAGTTCGCTGAACGTGGCTTAGCGCTATTGATCGTCTCGTCGGAGCTGCCGGAACTGATGACCCTGTCGGACCGCATCCTCGTGATGTCGCAGCACCGTGTCGTCGGCGAGCTGTCGCGGCCGGAATTCTCCGAAGAACGTATTCTGCAATTTGCCTACCAGGGCGAGCAGCAACAGGCGAGGCAGTAAGATGCAAGCACTCGAAAAGACACAAACCGGCGAAACCGTCCATGCTCGCCAGCTGCCGGGCTGGTCGCCAAAGGTGCTCCTGCGCGACGCCGGCATCGGCCTGGCGCTCCTGCTTTTGATCCTCTTCTTCTCGGTCTCGACCGAGCACTTCCTGACGGCCAACAACATCTCCAACATCCTGACGCAGATCACCATCAACCTGATCCTCGCCGTCGGCATGACCTTCGTCATCCTGATCGGCGGCATTGATCTTTCCGTCGGCTCGATGCTGGCCTTCTGCGCCGTCGTCGGCGGCACGGTGCTGACGATTCCCGATCTCTCGGTGTTCCAGGCCGTGGCGCTGGCAACGCTCGCCGCTGTCGGCACCGGCGTCGTCTGTGGCTTCCTGAATGGCTGGATCAGCGCCTTCTGGGGGCTGCCCTCCTTCATCGTCACGCTTGGCATGCTGAACATCGCCCGCGGTGCCGCGCTGCAGGTGACGGACGCACGCACGATCTATTCGTTTCCGCCGAGCTTCAACGCCTTCGGCTCGCAGATGATCTTCGGCATCCCCGTCGTCTTCCTGATCGCGCTGCTGCTTGTAGCGATCGCCTGGTTCGTACTGTCAAAGACGGTGTTCGGCCGGCTGCTCTATGGCATCGGCAACAACGAGGAGGCCGTGCGTCTCGCCGGCCATTCGCTGATGTTCTACAAAGTGGCGGCCTTCACGATTGCCGGTGCGCTCGTCGGCATCGCCGCCATGGTCTACATGGCCCGCCTTAACATCGCGAGCCCGATCATCGGCATCGGCTTCGAGCTGAACGCGATCGCCGCCGTCATCATCGGTGGCACCAGCCTCAACGGCGGCCGCGGCACGGTGATCGGCACCCTGCTCGGTGCCTGCATCACCGGGGTGCTTGCCAACGGCCTCATCCTGTTCGGACTCAGCGATTTCCTGCGGCAGATGATCACCGGTGTCGTCATCATCCTCGCGGTGATCATCGACAAGTATCGCGAGCGGCTGACCGGCATCTAAGACCGGGAGCCACGTGCGGACGGATCGCCGCCCGCCGCAATCGACGAAACGTGGTGAAGGACAAGGTGGTCGGGTCGATAGACCCGCCCGCGGGGATCTCTGCGGCCTGGTTTTCACGCAGAAGCAATGGGGAAGGTTAGGCTGATGCTCAAGAACATCGATCCGGCGCTAAACGCCGACGTGCTGCATGCACTACGCTCAATGGGACATGGAGACCGGATCGCGATCGTTGACGCGAATTTTCCCGCCGACACGATCGCCCGCCACACCCGGCTCGGCCTACCGCTGCACATTGCGAATGTCTCGGCCGCGCGTGCGGTGCGCGCCATTCTTTCCGTCATGCCGCTCGACACGCCGCTGCAGCCCTCGGCGGCGCGGCTGACGCCGGACGGGGAGGCGGGCGAACTGCCGGAGGTCCAGCGCGAGGTGCAGGCCGAGCTCGTGCGTGCGGATGGTATTCTTTCGAAGATGTATGCGATCGAGCGTTTCGCCTTCCATGAGGAAGCGAAGCGCGCCTATTGTATCATCGTGACGGGCGAGGCGCGCCGCTTCGGCAGCTTCCTCTTCACCAAGGGCGTGGTGCCGCCGGCCAGCCACTGGCACGAGGCCGTCGCCGGGTGAGAGCCACCTTGGCCGCCATCAAAGGGTCGCAAGCTCCCGATTGGAAAGCACGCCATCATTGGCCCGCCTTATCTCGACCTTCCGTTCGAGCTCGGCGACGATGTCTTCGCTGAAATCGATCGAGGTCAGCTCGGCGATCTCGGGCAGGGCGCCGGGCGTGAAGACATTGACCTCCACCAGCTTGTCGCCGACGACGTCGAGGCCGACCAGGAACATGCCGTCGCGCACCAGTTTGGGGCGCATCTCTTCGGCGACGGCAAGCATCGCCGGGGTGACGACGGCCGCGGCGGGCCGGCCGTTGACATGCATGTTGGAGCGCAACTCGCCTTCCGCCGGAACGCGCCGCACGGCGGCATAGGTGTCGCCACGCTTGAGCGGCCGGCCGTTCATCAGGAACAGGCGGACATCGCCCTCCGTCGCCGCCGGCAGGTACTCCTGCGCGATCACATAGCCCATCTCGCTGACGGCCTCGAAGATCTGGTTGAGGTTCGTCTCATGGCTGGAGCCGACCTTGAAGACGTTCTTGCCGCCGGAGCCCTGCAGGGGCTTCAGGATGACGCCTTCGGGATGGGCGTCGAGGAAGGACCGGACCTCCTCCATGTGTTTCGTAATCAGCGTGGTTGGACGGACGACCTCGGGAAAACCCTGCAGATAGAGCTTGTTCTGTGCTGCCGCCAATCCGTCCGGGTCGTTGACGACGATCGCACCGCGCTCGGCGGCGAGCCGTCCGAAGATGATGCCGGCCTGGGTCGCCCAGGGACGCGTTGCGGCATCCTCCGAGGGGTCGTTGCGCAGAAAGAGGATCTGTATATCCGTAATGTCCAGGACCTTGCGCCGCGTCGCATCACCCCGCAGTGCCGCAATGAAGGTTTCAGCCTTGCGCGGCTTTGCGGTTCCGAGAGAAAGCGCATGGACGATCAGGCGGCCGTCGGGTGTCAGAACGAAATCGCCTGGCGTGAGGTAGACGATCTCATGGCCGCGGGCGAGGGCTGCGAGTGCCAGCGACGTCGTCGCATAGAACGTCTCTTCGCCCTCGATGGAGTTGACGAGAAAGGCAATGCGCATTCGGTTTCCTACTCTGAGATCAAGTCGAGCGGGGACAGTCCCCTTTGGGCTCGCTGAAGTCGGTCGCGCGCTTTGACCTCATCGAGAAAGATAGGGCGGAGCGCCGCGGTACCAAGGAGGCCGCGCAGGCTGAGTTCCTGGATCGCGCCGAAATGCGAGGCGGCGATCTTGCCCATCCAGAACGGTTCGAGAGTGCCGCCGCCGGCGAGGTGATCGAGAAGCTGCAAGAGGCCGCGCAGGTAGATCGCGTCCTTGACCAGCCCGCCGCCGCGATAGATGCGCAGCGTGATGTTGAAGGCCTCGGTGGCCGCAAAGCCGTGACCGTCGACGAGCAGCCGGTAGGTCTGCGGAAAGGGTGCGCCGTCGAGCATGGCGGCGCAGCCGACGACCCGTGCCGCCAGCACGCGCAGCCGGTCTATCGTCATGCCGGCGCTCAGATATTCGGCAAAGACCGCGAGCCCCTCCTGCATGCCTTCGTAACCGGCCAGTCCGGAGCGAAGGATACGCAGCCCCTGGGCCGAACCGTTGAAATAGGTCAGCAGATGCACGCCAATCTCGTGGTTGAGCAGCGCCTCGACGCGATCGGCGTCGAGCGCGGAACTCCTGGCGATCAAAAGCTGGCCGCGCGAAACGAGCAAGCCAGCCGGCAGGTCGTCGCGAATGTCGACGGAGGCGGAAAAATCGGCCGACTGGCGCCGATAGGCCGATATCATCGCCTGGGCGCGCTCCCTTATGTACTCGCAATCGCGCCTGTCTGCGGCCGAAGACCGTGCATCGCGGTCGGGTGCAGTGCGCGCCAGGATTTCGGAGGCGGCGTCATGAAGCGTGGCTTCCACCGGGCCATAGAGGGCGCGACCGAACTCGACGAAGGTGCGCGTCTCCCGCGCCGAGATCATCGACAGCTGTAGATCGACCTCCTGCTGCTTTTCCCGGTAGAGGGCGTAGAGCAGCGGATCTTCGAGATGTTCGAAGTTGAGGGAAAAGAGCTTCCGCTTGGCCGTCTCGATCTGCAGCGTCAGCGGCCGGTAGTAGAGGCGCGGACTCTTGGAGAAGCCGCCCGAAGCGAACTCCGTCCAAGCGGCTTCGGCGTTGATTGGCGTCACCGCCAGAAGGAAGTCGAAGCTGGAGGCAATCTCGTCGATGCCGCGGTCGGCGCGCACGACGGCATCGACGAAGGCTTTTCGGCCGAAGGCGCGGTGCGTCGGCAGCCGAAAACTGTCCGATTTTGCGCGGGCGAAAGCAGCAACGGCTCTTAGCCCCGCGTCGAAGATGCTCGCGACCAGCCGCTCGCGCAGTTGCGGATAGATGCGGCGCGTTCCCGGCTCGCAGTAGATCGGCGCGAAGCGCACCGTCAGGTGCGGGTAGTCGAGCGCAAGCGCCTTTCGGCCTGTCGCTGTCGCCGCTGGGCGCTCGACGAGCGTCACATGCGGCGTGCGGAATTTTCCTTCGATCGTTGCCGCCGTCTCGATCAAGGCCTTGGCGGCGACCTGCTCGGCGGCACGCGCGCCGGCGACCACCTCGATCAAGAAGGGCGGCAGGAAGGGCGCGTCCTTGGCCGGCGGTTCATCGCTTTCGAGCTCGCCGAATTCGAGCACGATGAAAAGGCCGAGTCGCTGTTCGATTACGCGCCCGACACGTTCGATGATTGCGGCGGCGGTATCGATGTCGGGCGCCAGTAGATAGGCGGCGTTCGCCTGGGCGATGTCGCGCGCCACCGGCTGTTGGTGCTCGGCGGCGATGTGCACACAGAGGAAGGGAACGAGGCGGTCGATGTGCAGCCGTCCGCCCTCGCCGAAATCGCGCCGCACGGCGCGGCCATCCGTCAGCCGGCCGATCGCTTCGTCGAGCCAGGCCGGGGCCAGACTTACGGGCGTCGCTTTCTCCTCCGTCATCGCTGCCTCACCAACGTTTCGGTCAGGATCGGGACGAGGGAAGAGACCAGTGCCCGCAGAGAACGAAGCGCCCGGATATCCGGCTTGCCGGTCCATTCGTCCATGAAGGTCTTCTTGAACTCGATCGCGATCGCGCAGCCGGTCTCGGGAAAATGCTCGTGGATGAAGCGCGTCTGCTCTCCGCGTCCTTGGAAGGCGACGTTCTCGCGTACATCCACCGGCCGGCCGTCGATAGAGGCGGTGCCGAGCGCCGACATCAGCGTATCGATGACGCCGGCCCATCTGGGCCGATCCATCGAGGAGGTCCCGATGTTGATCTCCGGCGCTTCGTCGGGAGCCGCAGGCGCGGCGTCCGGTCCCTGTCGCCGGTGGTTGTAGCTGTGCATGTCGAGCACGATGAAGCGACCGTGGCGGCGCTCGATCGCCGTCAGCATCGAATGCAGCATGGCATAATACTCGTCATGGACGGCGAGGGACGCCTCGATCATCTCGACGGGCGGATGTTCCCGCCAGACGGAAAGGCCCCAGGCTTGAGCCGGCTGAAGATAGACCGCGCCCGTGCGGGCACGGTTGAGGTCGACCTCGAAGCGGGACCTGTGGACGACGATGCGGTTGGCAAGATCGCGGATGACGAACTCGGTAAACGGATCCTCCTCGCGCAGCCGTTCCTCGTCCGTCAGGGCGGTGAGCGCGCGGGCGTCGCTGCGCATCGCGTGCCCGTTGTGGATCGCCGTGCCGACGATCGGCCCATCGCCGCGGTGTGCGGTCCACCAGGTGGTTTCGCTGGCTGAGCGGAACTGTTCCGTCGGCTCGCTTTGCATCTTCGCTCCCGCACTCCCTCGCTCTGGTCGCTACGGGGGTGCAACTCCCCGGTGGCCCGAAGGGTTCCAGAACGGGAGAAATTTCCGGGGCGGTCGGGACGCAAGGCCACCCGCTCCGACAGCCGCCCTCAACGTTTTTGCTGGCCGATCTCGCCGAGAATCCACTGGCGGAAGGCGCTGATTTTCGGGGCGTTTCGCCGGCTTTCCGAATAGACCATCCAAAAGGCCTGGCTCTCGTCGCAGAGCAGATCGAAGGGCTGGATCAGACGCCCGTCTGCGAGTTCCGCGGCAAAGAAGGCCGGCGTCAGGATCGCCACGCCCTGTCCGGCCGCGGCCGCATTTCCCTCATAGACTTGGGCGCCCATGCTGGAGCCGGGCCGGCTCGCAAGCCCTTCCACCGGCACGTTGGCGGCGGCAAACCACTGCGCCCACCAGGGATCACCGGGGTCGAGAAGCGGCAGGCGCAGGAGGTCGGCCGGTTCCTTCACGCCACCGATGCTGGCCGCAAGGCCTGGGCTCAACATCGGCGAAAAATCGGCGTTGATCAGACGGTGGGCGGCAAGTCCCGGCCACTCGCCGCGGCCTGAGCGAATGCCGATATCGACCTCCTCGCGACTGAAGTCGACGAGATGCGGCTCGGTTTGAAGTCGCACGGCAAGCGAGGGGTGAGTGATCTGAAACGAGCCGAGGCGCCGCGCCAGCCAGTTGGAGGCAAAGGTCGCGATCGTGCTGATGACCAGTGTTCCCTGGGCGCCGCCGCGCGCGCTCACATAGGCTTCGCTGAGCTGCTCGAAGACCTGCGTCACCACGGGTGCAAGCCGCTGGCCGACCTCGGTGAGCGCGATCTGGCGTGGGCGGCGGAGGAACAGGGGTGCGCCGATCCGATCTTCCAGCACCTTGATCTGATAGCTCACCGCAGCTTGCGTCATGCCGAGTTCGCTTGCGGCATTGGTGAAACTTCCATGGCGCGCGACCGCCTCAAAGACCCGTATCGCCGTCAATGGGGGAAGCGGAAGTGTCTTATGCATCAAATGGCCTTATGCATGGTGACCGATATTCGATTGGAAGTTGATGCCGTCCACAACCATTTTCAAGGTCCGTCCATTAGACGGATTGATGAAGAGGATGACGGCTATGACAACCATTCAAGTACGTAGTTTTTCGTCGACAAACGATTTTTCCGTCGGTTCCTGGCTGGCGCTCCTGTTCGCGAGGAAGAGCCGGACGACCGATGTCGTCGACGTCAGGGATCTGTCGGATCACCTGAAGCGGGATATGGGCTTTCTCGACGGCAACCGCCCCGACGGGCACGACCGCCCGACCGCATGATTTCGCCCAACCGTATGATTTCAAAAGACCCGGGCGGACCTCCCACCGCCCGGGTCTTTTCTTGCCCGCGACGCAGCGTCGTCGCCCGGGCGGAGCAGTTTTCCACGTCCCGCCCGCTCTTTGGGTCAGAATTCCTTTAATCTACTGTTTAAGTGGATAATCTCGGTGGTGTCGGCCGGCGCGAGTTTGCGGCGGCCGCCTGAGATGAGGTACATGATGAGCATGTTGCGGCAATACGAGCGTTTGAGTGCAATCCGCGAGGTCCTGCAGGGCCGGCTGGAACTGCACGAGGCACGCGATTGTTTTGGTTTCGACGATATCGAGGATGGCACGGTCCATGAGCTTAAGGATCGCATTGCCGAACTCTCCGATGAGATCTCGACCTTGAAAAGCCGCTGCGGACGCTATCAAAGCTTCGGCCGTCAGTGACCAAATCCGCCAACAATTACCTGAAGTGACGGCGGCACGCCGTCGATGAATGGAACATCCCCATGACGTTGCATGTAAATTCCCGTGTCGCAGATTATGCGATCAACCCGCTTTTTCTCGAGCGCTGGTCTCCGCGCGCCTATTCGGGTGCCGAGATTTCCGAGCCCGAGCTGTTCGAGATTCTTGAGGCTGCTCGCTGGGCGCCGTCCGCCTACAATGCCCAGCCTTGGCATTTCGTCTATGCGCGCCGCGGCAGTGAAGGCTGGGAGAGGCTGCTCGGCCTCCTGAACGAGTTCAACCGGAGTTGGGCGGCGGAGGCATCGGCGCTGATCTTCGTGCTGTCGAAGACTTCACTGTTGCCGCCCGGCGGTAGCGAAGAGGTGGCGTCCTACACCCATTCCTTCGATGCCGGTGCCGCCTGGGGTGCGCTTGCGCTGCAGGCAGCGCATTCCGGCTGGCAGGCGCACGGTATGGCCGGTCTCGACTATGAGCGCGCGCGAACGGAGCTCGGCGTGCCCGAGAACTACCGGATCGAAGCGGCCGTTGCGATCGGGCGTCTCGGCGACAAGGCGCTGCTTCCGCAAGCGCTGCAGCAGCGCGAGCAGCCAAGCCCGCGCAAGGCGCTGTCGGAGATCGTATCCGAGGGCCGGTTCGTGGCCGGCTGACCCGTCAAACGAGGGGGCGGGCAAGGCTTGCCGGCTTGCCCCCTCAGTGGTCGTCGGTCTCATCCCGGCTAGTCTCATTCAGCGCCTGCACGGTGACCGCAGCGACGAGGCCGGTCAGTACGATGCCGGAAAAACCGATCACCAGCGCCAGCACCCGAGCGCTCAGATGCTTCGGCGTGATGTCGCCGTAGCCGATGGTCAGGCCCGTGACGAAGGTGAAATAGAACGCTTCGTCGAGCCGCCAGTCTTCGATGCGGCCGATGACGACGCCGGTTCCTGCCATTACGATCAGGATCGCTGAGAAGATCGGCCAGAGCAGCTGAAGCTGCTGGTAGAGATTGGAGAAGAACCGGCGTCGCATTCTCTTCGTCTGCCGCCGGCGTTGAGATTCCGCCACGCAATCCTCCCTCTCGCGGATAGGCCTGGAAGGCGAACCAGCCGCGCCCCCAAGACGATCGGCCCAAGGCTCGCTTGCCGCCGTCGAAATCCCTTCGCGAACGCACCGCCGCCGCTCTGAAGATAGCCCTGAGTCGGGTCGGCTTCCAGCGCCTGTTTTCCGGCCGGCAAACGGGATACGATGCCGTCAGTTGCATTTCTTGCAACCGCTTTGGTCGAGTGCTATCGCTTTAGAATAATCTCATGAAAGCTCCTGCCAAAGGACAACCCGGATGGCATCGCATGAGCATTCACTTGCCGGCGACGGCCGCTCTCTCTCCGCGGGCCTGCGGCTCGACGTGATCGCAGGTCTTACGGCCGCCGCCGTGGTCCTGCCCAAGGCGATGGCCTATGCCACGGTCGCCGGCCTGCCCGTCAGTGTCGGCCTCTACACCGCCTTCGTGCCGATGATCATCTACGCGCTTCTCGGCACGTCGCGCGTTCTCAGCGTCTCGTCGACCACCACGCTTGCGATCCTCGCCGGCACGCAGCTCGGCCTTGCCGTCCCGGATGGCGATCCGGCCAAGCTGCTGACGGCGACCGCGACGCTGACGGCGCTCACCGGCGCGCTACTGTTCCTGGCATCGCTGCTGCGTTTCGGCTTTGTCGCCAATTTCATATCGTCGCCGGTGCTGATCGGCTTCAAGGCCGGCATCGGCCTTGTCATCGTGCTCGACCAGGTGCCGAAGCTGCTCGGCATTCACATCACCAAGGAAGGCTTCTTCCGCGATATCCTCAGCATCGCCGGGCACCTGTCCGAGACCTCGATGCTCACGCTTGCGATTGCGGCCGCGGCTCTGGTGGCGTTGCTTGCGATGGAGCGCCTCTGGCCGCATTCGCCGGCGCCGCTTCTGGCGGTGGCCGCGGGCATCGCGCTTTCCTGGTTCGCGGGTCTCGCCGCGCTCGGCGTTTCCACCGTCGGCTTCATCCCGCAATCGCTGCCTTCGCTGACACTTCCGAGCCCGGGTCTTGTTCAGGAACTCTTGCCGGGCGCGCTCGGCATCGCGTTGATGAGCTTCACCGAGACCATTGCCGCCGGCCGGGCCTTTGCCGCTCCGTCCGACCCGCCGATCCGGGCGAACCGCGAGTTGCTGGCGACGGGTGCCGCGAATTTCGGAGGCGCCTTTTTCGGTGCTATGAGTGCCGGCGGCGGCACGTCGCAAACCGCCGTGGTGCGAGCGGTCGGCGGCCACAGCCAGATGGCGTCTCTGGTCACCGCGGCGGCTGCGGCTGCGACCATGCTGGTCCTGGCGCCGCTGCTCGGCCTGCTGCCGCAGGCCGTGCTTGCGGCGATCGTCATCGTCTACTCGGTCGGGCTCATCAAGCCCGCGGACTTCCTCTCCGTCCGCAAGGTCCGGCTGATGGAGTTTCACTGGGCGTTGGCCGCCTTTCTCGGCGTGCTGTTTTTCGGCACGCTGCAGGGTATCATCGTTGCAATCGTGCTGTCCTTCATCGGGCTCGCGCGCCAGGCGGCCTCGGCGAAGGTCTATGTCGTCGGCCGCAAGCGCGGCACCGATCGGCTGCGGCCGCTCTCGTCCGCACACCCCGATGACGAGACCTTCGAGGGACTTTTGATCCTACGCCCGGAGGGTCGGCTCTTTTTTGGCAATGCCCAGCAGGTGGCCGACCAGGCGCAGATGCTGGTCGCAAAGCAGAAGCCCAGAGTTGTCGTGCTCGACATGAGCCGGGTTTTCGACATCGAATATTCGGCGCTGCAGATGATGATGGAGGGCGAGCGCCGCATCAGCGAACACGGCGTCACCGTCTGGCTGGCCGAGCTGAACCCGGACGTGCTTGCCTATGTGCGCGCATCCGGCTTTGCCGATCAGCTCGGCCCTGACCGCCTGTTCGTCAATACCCGTACGGCGCTCCAGCACTATCTGGCCGGCGCCGCGCAGGCGTAAAGCAATTCCAGGAAAAGGGCACAGCGGTTTTCCGTCCGGAAGTGTGCTCAGAAAATGAGCTATTCCGCCATCATCTCGCCCGTTCCGCCGAAGGCCGGCGGGAAGTCCCGATACTTCGGCAGGCCGTCCTTCATCGGCAGCACCGTCTCCTGATAGTTGACGTGAAGCATCGGCTTGAAGGCAAGCGACGGGATTGCCGCTGCAAAGACGTCGGTGACACCCCAGAGCGGATGTTCGGTCATGAGATGCCCGCCGCAGGCCTTGCACCATTTGCGCACGCTCGTTGCCGTCTTCTGGTAGCCAACCAGATTGTCCGCACCCTTGACGATCTTGACCTTCTCCGGTGGCCAGAGCGTGAAGGCGTTGACCGGGCCTGCCGACCAGCTTCGGCAGGAACTGCAATGGCAATAACCCATGGCGGCCGGATCGCCGCTCACTTCGATCTCGACTGCGCCGCAGAAGCACTTTCCGTTGAGGCTGCCGTTCGCTGCCATGACTTTCTCCAATGAAAGAACGCAAGGGGCAGAACGCCTTGAGTTGGCGGCTTTCCTTGGGTTCGGTTTTGTTCTGACCGGCCTTTTTGCCGATCGGCTCAATGGTCTTCGTTCCGCTGGACAGGGCCGTCCTTCGGTTCTGAACCATTCTCCAATGCGTGACCTGATGCCTTGGCTTCGGTCACAGAGTGGCGTTCGGTTCCCGGCTTCCCATTCTCCTTGAGGAGCGCAGCCCGGCACTGCTAGGCTCGCTAGAAAGTCATCAGGACAGTCGGGATTTCATTGACGCGCCTTCCGTGATGATGCTTTCGCCGCGCGGCTCGTAAG
>NZ_JACVAO010000050.1:0-2610 GCF_014851885.1 Ensifer sp. ENS02
TCTTCAATTCCCTTCTCCTGGGATCAGCGATGGCGCTGGTTCTGGTAGCGACGCCGATCGGCTCCGCCTATTCGCAGGACAAACCGCCTGCCGATAAACCTGCTGGCGATCAAGCTGCCGGCGATCAACCTGCAGGAGACCAACCGTCGGCCGATCAGCCGCCGGCGGACCAGATGGTGGGTGGGCTGGATGCCTATGCCGCCGCAGAAGACCCGCCGGTCTTCGACGATCCGGAGAAAGCCATCGGTGAATTCAAGGCCAGGCTGGCCGCCGATGATTTCGACGGCCTCGCAAAACTTTTGGGGCTGAATGCGGAGAAGCTGAAAGACAGCGAAGGGGTGAAGGATACGTTCGCTCTTATCCGCGAAGGGGCAGCCCGCAATGTCGTCGTTCGCGACCTGGAGGGCCGCAAGATCCTTCAGATCGGCGACCGGCTCTGGCCCTTGCCCTTCCCGCTCACCAAGGGCGATGACGGCAAATGGGCCTTCGATACCTATGTCGGACTCGAAGAGATCGTCAATCGTCGCGTCGGCGAGAACGAGTTGCAGGCGATCGACACGGTCGAAGCCTATGTCGATGCCCAAAAGGAATACGCCTCTGAGGATCGCGACTCCGACGGCGTGCTCGAATATGCCCAGAAGCTGATCAGCACGCCCGGCCAGACCGACGGTCTCTATTGGCCGGCCGACCAGGGGGATGGCGAAAGCCCCGTCGGAGACTCGATCAGCGAAGCGGCCCTGGAAAAGGCAAAAGCTGGCGAAGGATACTTCGGCTACCGCTTCCGCATCCTGACCTCGCAGGGCGACAACATTGCCGGCGGTCGCTACGACTATGTGATCAACGGCAACATGATCGGCGGCTTTGCGCTGATCGCCTGGCCGGTCACCTATGCGGAGACGGGCGTGAAGACCTTCGTCGTCAACCAGCAGGGCATCGTCTACGAGCGCGACCTCGGGCCGAGCACGGAAGCAATCGTACCCTTCATCGACCGCTTCGATCCGGACGACAAGTGGTCCGTCGTCGACGATTGACGGGGATGCTACCATCGGCATGAACGACAGCGCCGCCCAGTCGGGCGGCGTCAGACAATAACCTCGCCTGCCCGTCCGCCAGCCTCTTCCTCTGCCTCAAACAAGTATCAAGGGCATATCGAGCGAGGCTCGGAATTTGCGCGGCTCGATCGGGCCTGCTGTCAGCGAAGCTCCCCCCGGGAAATGGGTCCTGACGCGGTGGGCCACATTGGCAAGACCGATGCCGAGCCCGTGCGTCATCCCCGCCGCAGTCGCTGCGGCAACATCGTTTTCGACGATCAGATTGAGCCTGTCCCCGCGCCTTGCCGCGCGGATCAGGATTTCGACTGTGCTGCTGGAACGACCGACTCCGTGTTTGACCGCGTTCTCGACCAAAGGCTGCAGGATGAGACTTGGAACTTTCGCATCCTCGAGTTCGCCGGGAATGTCGATCCGAACGCGCATCCGGTCCGAAAACCGCTCCTTTTCGATCTCGAGATATTCCTTCTGCAGCGCCATCTCGTCGGCAAGCCTGAGCTCACGCATGGGGTCGAGCTGCAGCGTCGAGCGCAGGAACGCCGAAAGCGACATGATCATCCGTTCAGCCCGCTCGGAGGCCCCCTCCTCGACAAGCCCGGTGATGGAATTAAGCGTGTTGAAAAGGAAATGCGGGTTGATCTGGTACTGCAGCGCCCGCATTTGCGCCGCGAGCGCCTCTTCGCGTGACGCGATCAGCTTCAGGTCGCGGTCGCGCACGTCCATGTGATTGAGCAACGCGACGAAGAGAAATGACCAGCCGAAGAAGATCGACATGCGATAGCAGACCGCATAGGCGTAATCCATGATGTTGAACGGCACGACCACGGGCAACATGATCAGGCTGTAGAGATAGGCGTCCAGCAGCGACATGCCGAGCGAGCTGACCAGCGACAACAACAGACACGCCGCGATCTGCCGGCCATAGCTCTGCCGCCGCATCCGGCTGAGAAGCTGCGCCAGGAGGATGGCGACGAGGACAAAGACCGCTTCGAGCGCCAGCTTGCCGAGAAAGGGTTTCAGCGGATTGTCCCCGATCGTGAGCCAGATGGGACTGCTGATCAGGAATTCGGCCGCCGCGTAGATCAGTGCCAGCCGCAGGGTGACGACGCGAAACCGGTTGCCGTCCAGGAAACTGTCGGTGGGGATGGTGATGTGCTTCATCAAACTCTGTCGTGCTGAATTCGGGTTCAAGCCCCAGGCGCCAGCATGACGAGGGGCGGCTATTTGAAAAAGCAAATAAAGAAATTTAGCAACTAAAAGGATCACTCGGTTCCGTCTTTCCGCGCGAAGATTGCGGCGGAAGTCAGATGGCTCGGTCCCGTGGAAAGCCACGTGGGCCGACGACGGCGGGCGTCGGGCGAGAGTGCGTTGAGGGACGGGTTTGACCACGAAACGGGCGTGGCTGCGATCATGTGATGGCATGTCGCGGCTTTGGTTGCGGGTTTCAGAAAGTACGGGACAAGGATTTCAGTAAGTCGCGGACACCGATTTCAGTAAGTACGGGACAGCGATTTCACTAAGTCGCGGACAGGCATAGGCGGCGGATTTAGATCGATTTTCG
>NZ_JACVAO010000051.1:0-2591 GCF_014851885.1 Ensifer sp. ENS02
GGTCAGATCATGACGAAGCATGGCCGCGTGCGAAATTCGTTCGTTCCACTACGCATTACTACGTAGTGCGGCCAAGGCCGCGATGACATCGGGGCCGGAAAGAGGTTTGTGAAGGACAAGAATGTTCTGAGGCCTCGCCCGGTCGATGTCTTCATCTGCAAGCAACAGGACTCTCTTGCCGGCCGCCAGCGCCAAGCATGCTTCGATGTCCGTCACCGGAAGAGATCCGTCAAGCACGAGGATCTCGGCCGCAGAGCTTCGCTCTTTTGCTGCAAGCCATGACTGGAACTGCTCGACCTGGTATCCATGCGCCTGCATTGCGAAGACCAATGAGCGGAGCAAGGCTTCGTCTTTCGCAATGGTGACGACAGGTGGCGGGCTGGACACTGCAGTTCCGTGGGTTCGAGCGATAATTCCTCAAACTTCGCACAGACTGAAAGTCCAGGCTTTGTCCCAGATCAAGATGATGGCGCGATTAGTCTGCGGTTTCCGCTGCGAGAGACATTCTGACAAGTTCCGGGAGACTGCGGGCCTGCATCTTCGCCATGACGTTCGCCCGGTGAACTTCAACGGTGCGCGGGCTGATGTCGAGCGTAAAGGCGATCGCCTTGTTCGGTTGTCCAGCAACGACCGCGGTTAGAACCTGACGCTCGCGGTCGCTGAGGGTGCTGATGCGCGCCCGAATGTCTTCAGCACTCTCGATTGGCGACGATGCATCGCTCAAACGCTCAGAGGCGCGTCGGATCGCTTCAACAATGGTGTGGTCGTCAAAGGGCTTTTCAATGAAGTCTACGGCTCCCGCTTTCATCGCTTCGACCGCCATCGGCACATCCCCATGGCCAGTTATCATGATCGACGGGATGGTTGTCTTGAGGGCGACCAGTCGGCGAATGAGGTCCAATCCGCTAAGGTCCGGCATGCGCATGTCGGTAATGAGCACGGCTTGCCGCAGATTTGGAGCAACGGAGAGGAACGCAGTGGCGGACTCGTGCACTCGAACACCCAGTCCGTTCATCGTCAACAAAAATGCGAGCGATTTCCTGACCGCCTCTTCGTCATCGACAATATGCACGGTGAAATCGTCAATCGGCATTTTCTTCCTCGTTGTATTGCGGCAAGGTAAAGCTGAAGCGCGCGCCGCCCAAACTCCCGCTGAAGACGGTTAGATCGCCACCATGCGCCTCGACGATGCGCTTGGAGATCGACAACCCAATGCCCATGCCACCAGCCTTGGTCGTTGTGAACGGCTTAAACAAGTTGGCGGCAATTTCCTCAGGTATGCCAGCGCCGGAGTCTTCGACCGCAATCATGACCTCTGTAGTGCCCAAGCGCCGAATGGTGACCAAAAGTTCCTTCTTGGGCGTATTTTTCATCGCCTCTACGGCGTTGCGCATAAGGTTTGTCAGCACCTGCTGTATCTGGATTCGGTCGACCAGGACCTGGTCTGCGCCTGATTCGAAATCGAAGACCGTTCGCACGCCTTTCTCACGCGACCCGACCAAAGCAAGCGCGCCGGCTTCTTCGACCAGTTGCCGCAGGTTGTGGGGAGACTTATCCGTCTCTCCCTTGGTGACGAATTCCCGCAAGTGTTTGATGATTTGTCCCGCACGCAGGCTCTGTTCGCCGGCTTCCTTCAGCGCATCCCGTATCTGGATGTCGCGCGGACTTTCGGCTTGCTGAAGCAGCCGCCCGCAACCGTGGACATAATTGGCTATAGCGGAGAGTGGCTGGTTCAATTCGTGGGCGAGCGTCGAGGCCATTTCGCCCATTTCGTTGAGACGGGCGAGGCGAGCCAACTCCGTCTGAACCTCTTGCAGACGAGCGGCCGATTCTTCGCGCTCAGTCAGGTCGCGTATAAAACCTGTGAAAAACCTTCGACCACCGGATCTCATCTCCCCGACGGCAAGTTTCATGGGAAAGGTCGACCCGTCCTTTCGTTGACCGACGACCACACGGTCGGTTCCGATAATACGTTTTTCACCGGTCGAGAGGTACCGCTCGAGATAGCCGTCGTGTTCCTTGCGATAGGGTTGCGGCATCAGCATCCGCAGATTTTGGCCGATCACCTCATCTTCGCGGTAGCCAAACTGTCTGATGGCCGCAGCGTTGAACGATACGATCGTGCCGTCCTGCTCGCTGACGATGGTGGCGTCGAGAACAGTGTCCAGGATCGACCGGAGATGCGCCTCTCTAGTACGCAAGGCTTCGTCAGCGGTTGTTAACTCATGTTGAGCGCGTCGGAGCATTTCTCCCAAGAAGGAAATTGCGACCCCCACGGTGGTGAACACGACCAATTCCGGTATCTGTACCCCGCCAGGAGTAAGTGACCGAAGATAGGCTGCCGAACCGATGGAAGCGATGACAGCAAGGATCCCGGGACCGATGCCCCCGATTGCGGCTGCAAGGAGGACGGGGGGCACGAAAAGAATGTAGATTGCCCGATCATCTAGAACACCCATTAGGAAATAGCGAAGGACAAAGGCAATCAAGACCGCGGTGGCGGCAAATCCGTACGCTTTGACGGGTGACGAATTTCTGTGGAGCACGCAATCCGAAATGGTGCGCATGAAGCCGGCCCGACCAGTGAGCAT
>NZ_JACVAO010000052.1:0-2570 GCF_014851885.1 Ensifer sp. ENS02
TCGGCCTCGGCGTGCTGAACGGCGTGGTCATCGCCATCGCTGCAACACTGGTCTACCTCATCTTGCAGACCATGTATCCGCACGACGCCATGCTGGGCCGCATCCCCGGGCGCGACGGCTTCTACAAACTGCATCGCATGACCGAGGCACGTCCGGTTCCAGGCTTCGGTGCCTGCATGGTTCAAGATAGTCTGCTTTTCTACAACGCCGATTACGTCCGCGAGCGCCTCGAGGTGATCGCCGAGAGCCTGCCGCAACCCGCCCGCTGGCTGGTGATCGATGCGAGCGCCATCCCGCAAATCGACAGCACCGCCGCGGACATGCTTGGAGAGTTGCAGAGCGACCTGAAGAACCGCGGCGTCACGCTCGGCCTGGCCGAGTTGCATACCGATGCGCGCGCCCTGCTCGAGCGCTCCGGGGTCGTCGAGAAGATCGGCCCGGGTATGATCTTCGAGGGAATGGAAGATGCGCTCGACGCTTACGAGACCAAATACGGGCGAAACCACGGTCCGACCGGTTCTATCGAGATCAAGCCAGATGACCATGTCCAAATGGGAGGGAAGAATGGGCAAGCATGACGGCAAGAAGAAGAAGGGCAAAGACAAGAGCGAAGCCTTGCGCTTGCGCTCGCTTCAAGATGGTGCGCGGTTGGGGACGCAGCATGGATGACAGGAATTCATGTCAACAAACCCACAGCACCGTCACTGAGTGTGAGGCGCGTGCTGCACTTGACTGTATGCTTGCCGATAGCCACTTCCATGCGAGCGAACGTCACCGGAAACTTCTGCAGTACCTTGTCGATGAATTCTTCGCCGGCCGCTCCGGGCGGATCAAAGCCTATACGATAGCGATAGATGTTTTCGGCCGTCCAACCACCTTCGATCCGGCAGCCGATCCCATCGTGCGTGTTGAGGTCTCGCGCCTGCGCGCCTCACTAGCGCAATATCACGATACCGTTGGCGAGAAAGTTGGGCTCCGCATCGAGCTGCCCAAGGGCAACTACGTTCCGCATTTCGCACCCAGCGGCCGGTCCCCTACCCGTACAGGAACCGCGATCTCGCCTGTAGAGGTGAGGCTCAAGCCGTCGGAACAGGCGGCAATCCCTGCCACCGTCCAGCCGAAACGCCGTCGCTTCACTCTGGTTGCGGGCGCTGTCGCAGGAGCCGCGGCTATGGGCGGCGGGGCCTATCTCGCGGTCGTTGAGCGCTTTCCCTGGCAACCGGTGCTTTCTGCCAAGCCGACAATCGTCGTCGCCGTTGACGCCGCAAACGGAGCCGACACCGGAGAACAGAGGAAGGCCAGCGAAGATCTAGTCAATGCACTATCGCATTTCTCTGCCGTGCGAACGCAGATTTCGGCTGCCGGCGCTGACGAAGCGTGGCAGAGCAGCAACGAATACCACGTTTCAATCGATTACGATGTCGCCCCGCACGAACATCGGCTTTCGTGGCAGGTTGTCGATGCGCAAAGCAAGGAGGCGCTGAGAGCGGGCACGGCGAAAGCCGACATCGACAATAGCAGTGACGCCCGCGCAGTCCAGGAAAAGCTGCTGATCCACCTCGCCCGCTCGCTGGCGGGCGAGGAAGGGGTCATCGTCAGCCTTGAGGCAGCGCGGCAGCTCGTGACACCGTCGATCGGTTACGGCTGCGTGCTCTTGGCCGATGTCGCGCTGGCACGGATCGACCCGGAAGGCTTGGCTTCGGCACACGCTTGCCTGGAAAAATCGGTGACCTATCAAGCCGCCGATCCGGATGTGCTTGCAAGCCTGGCCAGGGTGCTGGTGGCGACCGGCGAGGCGAGGACCTCACCGACGGTGGCAGCGCGGGCGATGAAGCTCGCTGATAAGGCCGTGGCTCTCGCACCGCAATCAAGCCAGAGCTATGTTGCCCAGATGCAGGCGCGCTTCGCAACCGGCGACAAGAAGGCGGCGTTTCTATCGGGCCGCCGCGCCGCTGCACTTAATCCGCTGGATAATGCCATTCCGGCTCGGCTTGGCCTGCTGCTCTTCGTCAGTGGGCAGTATTCGAAGGGCGTGCGCCTCGCGCAGGCTGCGGAAGCGCGCTGCGAGTATTTGCACCGCGACGCAGCACTGACCCTAGCGCTGGACGACTACCGAAACGGCAGGTATCGCGAAGCGCTGACGCGCGCGCGGCAACTCGCCAATCCCGCCGATGTCGCGGTCAACCTCATACGTATAGCAGCGGCTGGTCAACTCGGCCTGACCCGTGAGACGACCACCGCCCTCGACGGGCTGCGCTGGAGCAAGAATGGTTTGCCGCGGTCAGCTGAGAGCGAACTTGCTGCGCGTGGATACGCGCCGGACTTGATCGCGTTGATCGGCGGGGGTGTGAGCAAGGCGGGCGTTCGCTTTGCCAGTCTGCCGTAAGTCTGCATGGAAAGCCTAAATGTGCCTTAGAACTTGATTCGGGCACCTCCAAGAACGGCGAAGCTATCTTGAAGATCGGCGGTCTCCTGGTCGAGCGAATAGGTCCGGGCTCCAAGGTAGAGTTCCGTCTGTAGATAGTCGAGGTTCTGGACAATCTGCGCGCCGAAGGAATCGCTCTTGCTGC
>NZ_JACVAO010000053.1:0-1884 GCF_014851885.1 Ensifer sp. ENS02
GAGCCTGCCCGATCAGGAACGCGGCGCCAGGCCACCGTCTTCGCATGGCGCCCAGGACCCGCTCACGCCGCTATCGCATGAAAAGCTTCTAGACGTGCGCAATGCAGCCACCGCCGTACCGTCCATCGTTTGGGAGCCTGCGAAAAGCGGCCTGCGGCACGCGAGCGTGCAAGCATCGCAACAAGCGCGCGACTTTGACGTCAACGTCTTGAGCAATCCAAAACTGCACCGTTTGCAGGTCGCCGCATCAGCGCAATGGCTTTGCATTGCCGGCGGAAGTCCAGTTGCGGTCGATGTGCAGCACGTCACTTCCCAGCTTCGCCCGGAGCATCGCTTTATCCTCCTGGCAATTCCTGGGGCCGAAGACGTAGCCCATCAATTGGCAACGCGCACTGGCATCACCGTGCAGTTTCTGGATCGCCTTGGTACCCTGCAAATCGAACCGGGCGTCCATCCAAGGTTGAGCTTGCGAAATTCGGGCCCATGGAAAAAGGCAGTGCCCATCCGCTCTATCGAGGATCAGGATCCAACCGCAGGCGTCCTTGATGAGGAGCCGAGCCAACGGACGGACGTCGCCTGGCATCAGAATGCAACTCCAGGCGCGCGATTGAAGGCGCTGCGCGGCGAGCACGGCCTGACACAAAAGGCGCTCGTGGAGGCTCTGAAGAAAGCTTTTGGCAACGACGTGAAAGTCTCGATCCCGAAGATCAAGGATATCGAAAGCGGTCGGGATTCAGGACGTCTGCTTTGGGGAAGACTTGCCGCATTATTCAAAGTCGAGCCCAGCCTACTGTCTGGCGTCCTGTGGAAATACGGGCCGCCAGGCACCCGATTAAGGGCGCTTCGCATCGAGCGCGGCTTCACGCAAGAGGAACTCGGCACATATCTTCAACTCAGCCGGGACACAATAAATGGAATTGAATCTGGACACACGTCCGGAGATCAACATTGGGGGATAATCGCTGTTTTCTTTGGCGTTGCTCGCGACGAATTAACCGGCACGCTTGCTGGCAAGGAAACTGCCAGGACCCAATCGGTGGTGGCAGCGGACGGTGCCTTTGATCTCGGCGCAGCCGGGGAGGGATCATGATGGCCCAGCTGCGAGCATCGCACCTAAAGCACGGCTTGACGAAGAAAAAGCCGGGTGATGTTCTGGGACCCGCTCGGACTGCCATACTTCAGATAGAAGCCGGACCCGCCTCCTGGATATACTCACTGGCAAGCCATCCGCTTGCGTCAACTTCGTTCACCATAGAGAGTGCACATTGTGCACGTGATGTCTTCGACTCTTCCGTTTTCCTAGATCACACTTGCGCATCCTGCGATTTGTGTTGTTCATAGATCGATTAACGTGATGTTTGGCTATTGAATGATGCATGGAACTTCGGTATCAAGCCCTATCGACATTGGTCGCGCGTGCAGATAGATCGGCTTCGGTCTTTGTGTAGAGTTTATGTTGATGGCTTCACAGGCGGCCTCGGGTCTCAAAAACCCAGTTGGTGCGCCGAAGCAAGCGCCATTCGGAACTCCGTTAGCCGACCGCGGAGCGCCCTTTGGCGCAGATCCGGCAATAGTCCCTGTCTTGTAGGTCTTACGGCAATTTTGATGTTCGCGAGTACCAAAGCTTTGACGCGCGTATTGAAGCACGCTGTCAAGGCCACGGACATGAACGCCTGACGCCTCCAACTTGTGAGTCACAATTTTGCCCAATGACTCGTATTTGTGATGATCACATGTTGCGAAATGTTGCTCGACGGTATCACTGTCGAATTGAGGAACCATGATAGACTTGATCCGGTCATTCCGTCTGATCCGCGATGCGCTGCAGGCGTCGACGGCCTATGGGGGGCGAGGCGGGGCGCAGTTTGCAGGCGCGCTAGAAGG
>NZ_JACVAO010000054.1:0-1039 GCF_014851885.1 Ensifer sp. ENS02
AAACCCTCCGCCGAAGGGTCGGTTTTAATCGTCGAGAGGTGGGTTCTGGCCAGACTTCGAAACGAACGTTTCTTCAGCCTTGTCGATCTCAATATCCGCATCAGCGCTCTTATCGAGGACCTCAATAGTAGAACGATGCGCCGATATGGCAAATCGCGGCGCGCTTTGTTTGATGAAGTCGAGCGCTCCGAGCTCAAGCCGCTGCCTTCAACGCCGTTTGAGTATGCGGAATGGAAGGTCGCCAAGGTCCATCCCGATTACCATGTCGAGGTCGACAAGACGTTCTATTCCGTGCCGCACGGTCTGATCGGAAGACGGGTCGATATCAGGCTGACGTATCGGGCAGTCGAGATCTTCTTTGACCACAAGCGTGTCGCCAGCCACATCCGAAGCTCGCAGCGCTCGGGCCACGTTACGATCAACGAGCATATGCCCAAGGCTCACCAGCGCTACGCAAACACGACACCCCACACATTGCGCAGGGAAGCAGCAAAGGTCGGGACCAATACGGCGATTTTTATCGAACGTTTGCTGTGCGATCGGCCGCATCCCGAGCAAGGCTATCGATCTGCTCAAGGCGTTCTTTCCCTGGCGCGCCGTTACAAATCCGATCGGCTGGAACTGGCTTGCGAGCGAGCGCTGGTCATCAACGCACTAAGCTATTCGTCTGTCGCCAACATTCTCAGATCTGGTCTCGATCAGGCTCCGGCCATGAGCGAGGCTGTGAAGCCGGCGCCGCCGCACGGCAATATCCGCGGCAAAACCTACTACCAATGAAGAGGACATCAGATGCTGACACATCCAACCCTGGACCAGATGAGTGCGCTTGGCCTCGCCGGGATGGCGACCGCCTATCGCGAGCTCATCGAGCAGGCTCATGGAAACGATCTTAGCTTCGACGAACGGCTGGGTCTGATGCTCGACCGCGAGATCGCGGTGAGAACAGACCGACGGCTGACAAACAGGCTCGCCACAGCAAAGCTTCGTTTTGCCAATGCCTCGATCGAAGACATCGATTTTGGATCTCACCGCGGTCTTG
>NZ_JACVAO010000055.1:0-990 GCF_014851885.1 Ensifer sp. ENS02
GCCTTTCGGCTTATCCTGTTGGGGTTTTGGAGATCTCAACACGGGAGTTGGAAGCATGACTGCGTCCTATGATTACCATATCGGCGTTGATTACCACAAATCCTATAGCCATCTGGTGGTGCAGGACAGCAGCGGCAAGACGCTGCGCTCCGGCCGGGTGAAGAACGATCGCCAGTCGCTCGGCGGGTTTCTCGAGCGGTACCGCGAAAACAGCCATGCGGTTGTCGAGGCGACGCGCAACTGGATGGTTATCTACGACTGGCTCGACGACATTTGTGATGATGTCGTTCTCGCCCACCCGTTGAAGGTCAAGGCGATCGCCGACGCCAAGATCAAGACCGACAAGATCGATGCGACCGTGCTGGCGCATTTGCTGCGCGCCGACCTGGTGCCGGAAGCCTGGGCGCCAAGCGAGCGGTCGCGGGACCTGCGTGTCGCCCTGCGGGAGCGGATGTTCTACGTGCGGCTGCGCACGATGACGAAGAACCGCATCGTCACGGTGTTTGATCGCTATCCGGAGCAGACGGCGCAACTGAAGACGCTCGGCGATCTGTTTGGTAAGGCCGGCCGCATTCAGCTTTCGCAGGTCAACGTCTCTGAGATCGACCGCATCCAGATCGACCGTGGCCTCGCTTTCATTGGCGACATCGATGAGCGGATCAAGCAGTCGGAAGCGACGATCCGGGCGATGACCAAGGCCAATCCCAACGTGAGGCTGTTGAAGACGATCCCCGGCATCGGCGAGTTCTTCGCCCGTCTGATCGACGCGGAGATCGATGACATAGCGCGGTTCCGCAACCCGAAGAAGCTGGCCGCCTATGCCGGGCTGGTGCCCTCGACCTATTCGAGCGGCGGCAAGACCTATCACGGCAAGATCATCAAGCAGGGCAACAAGTGGCTGCGCTGGGCTTTTGTCGAAGCGGTCACCCCGGCGATCGCCAGCGATCCACAGCTTCGCGCCCAATATGAGCACCTGAAGATCAGAGGAAC
>NZ_JACVAO010000056.1:0-951 GCF_014851885.1 Ensifer sp. ENS02
TTATCTCGAGGACGCCTCGGGCGTGCCGGCAATAATGTCGTATCGTAGTGATCGGCGAAGGCCGCAAATGTCGCATTCAACGTCGGTTCAAACCAAAGGGCCTTGGCCACCGCAGACTTGAGGTTGTCGCAGATAGTGGTCTTCGTCACGCCACCGAAGTAACTGAAGGCCCGTTGGTTCGCCTCGATCCAGTCGGGCAGCTTTTGACTGAAACTGGCATAAGAAAACGTCAACTGTGACGCGCTCAGCACTGCCACATAGATCTGCGCCGCGCGGATCTCGCCAGTAGATGGGTCGATGATCGGGATCGTGTGGCCGGCATAGTCGCATTCCATCGCTACGCCACCAACGTGACGGCCGCGATAGGTGGGTTTGGCCCGGCTTTCGTGATCGGCAAACCGGCAGCAAAACCACGTATAGCCATAGCCATCCGGATGGGCTTCCCGGTATTCCTGCCATAACAGATTGAGCGTCACGCCCTTGCGCTTCAGTTCACGCGCAACCTTCGGCCAATTCGGCTCATCGCTATCGCGCGGAGGTCGCCCCATTCGGCGGAATAGTCGTTGCTCGAGAACATCGTCCTCGTCCAGGCCTGGTGGAAGGGGCCAGACCGCAAGTCCGGCTTCCCGCGCCCGCAGCAGATACGTCGAAACCGACGTCTTGCTCATCTTCAGCCGTTCAGAAACGGCGCGTATCGACAATTCCTGCTCGAACGTCAGCCGCAGGATCGATCGGATGTCCTTCACGTCGGTATGTCTCGCTTGCTTCCGTCTGGGCATCATGTCCTCGCTCAAAACACGAGGGCAAAGTGCCAGATCGGCGCTTACGAAAATCGATCTAAATCCGCCGCCTATGCCTGTCCGCGACTTAGTGAAATCGCTGTCCCGTACTTACTGAAATCGGTGTCCGCGACTTACTGAAATCCTTGTCCCGTACTTTCTGAAACCCGCA
>NZ_JACVAO010000057.1:0-911 GCF_014851885.1 Ensifer sp. ENS02
CGAGCTTGGACATCTCGGTGCGAAACAGGCTCGCATTGGCATAGAGCCGCTCGCGCAAGGCATCGCCGTTGTCGATCAGGTCGAACACCTTCAGCGAGGCGGCGGCAATGACCGGCGCCAGGGTGTTGGAAAACAGATAAGGGCGCGAGCGCTGCCTGAGCCAGTCGACGACTTCGGCCTTGGCCGAGGTGTAGCCGCCCGAAGCGCCGCCGAGCGCCTTGCCGAGCGTGCCGGTGATGATGTCGATCCGGCCCTCGACGCCACAATGTTCGGCGGAGCCACGGCCATTCTTCCCGACGAAACCGACCGCATGGCTGTCGTCGACCATGACCATGGCGCCATATTTGTCGGCGAGATCGCAGACGCCCTTAAGATTGGCGATGATGCCATCCATCGAGAAGACGCCATCGGTGGCGATCAGCTTGAAGCGGCTGCCCTCGGCCTTCTTCAGCTCCTCCTCCAGCGCCGCCATGTCGTTGTTGGCGTAGCGGAAGCGCCTGGCCTTCGACAGCCGCACGCCGTCGATGATCGAGGCGTGGTTGAGCGCATCGGAGATGATCGCATCCTCTTCGCCGAGCAGCGTTTCGAACAGGCCGCCATTGGCATCGAAACAGGAGGAATAGAGGATCGTGTCTTCCAGCCCGAGGAAGGACGAAATGCGTGCCTCCAGCTGTCTATGCTCCTCCTGCGTGCCGCAGATGAAACGCACCGAGGCCATGCCGTAACCGTAACGGTCGAGCGCCTGTTTGCCGGCCTCGGCCAGTTCCGCGTTGTCGGCAAGGCCGAGATAGTTGTTGGCGCAGAAGTTGAGCACCCGCTCGCCCGAGGCGACTTCGATCTCACCCGCCTGCTTCGAGGTGATCACACGCTCCGACTTGTACAACCCGGCCGTCTTCAGGCCCTCGAGTTCT
>NZ_JACVAO010000058.1:0-894 GCF_014851885.1 Ensifer sp. ENS02
GCCATCCGCCTGACGCTGATCGTCGCCGCCATCGCCGTGCCGCTCAACCTCGTCTTCGGCGTGGCCGCCGCCTGGGCGATCGCCAAGTTCGAGTTCAAGGGCAAGGCCTTCCTGACGACGCTGATCGACCTGCCGTTCTCGGTCTCGCCGGTGATCTCCGGCCTCGTCTTCGTGCTTCTGTTCGGCTCGCACAGTGTCCTTGGTCCCTGGCTGCAGAGCCACGGCATCCAGATCCTCTTTGCCGTGCCGGGCCTGGTGCTCGCCACCGTCTTCGTCACCTTCCCCTTCGTCGCCCGCGAGCTGATCCCGTTGATGCAGGAACAGGGCAGTAGCGACGAGGAGGCAGCACTGTCTCTCGGGGCATCGGGCTGGCAGACCTTCTGGCATGTGACGCTGCCCAACATCAAATGGGGGCTGCTTTACGGCGTGCTTTTGTGCAACGCCCGCGCCATGGGCGAGTTCGGCGCCGTCTCGGTGGTGTCCGGCCATATCCGCGGCGAGACCAACACCATGCCGTTGCAGGTCGAAATCCTCTATAATGAATACAACTTCGTCGCCGCTTTCGCGGTGGCGGCGTTGCTGGCGCTGCTGGCGCTGATCACCCTGATTTTGAAGACGGCGCTGGAGATCCGCTACAGCGCCGAGATCGCCGCCAGCCGCAGGCACTGACCGGGAAAGCCGGCATTCGAAAGGTATTGTCATGGACGTGCGCGTTCACAACATCCGCAAGGAATTCGGCCGCTTCCCGGCGCTCGACGACGTCTCGCTCGACATCCGCTCCGGCGAGCTGATCGCGCTGCTCGGCCCCTCCGGCTCCGGCAAGACGACGCTTCTGCGTCTCGTTGCCGGGCTCGAAAGCCCGACCGAAGGCACGATCTTCTTCGGCGACGAGGA
>NZ_JACVAO010000059.1:0-814 GCF_014851885.1 Ensifer sp. ENS02
CGGGCAAATCCGGACCACGCTTCATCCCAGAGGAAGATGAGGTCCGGCTTGATGGCGAGACACTCCTCCATCACGCGCCTGACGTTATACATGTGCCCGTCGAAGGTGCAGTTGGTGAGGTCGAGCAGTTTCAGCCGGTCCAGACGCCCTTCCGCCCTTAACGTCAAAAGCGCTCGCTTGATCGTCGCAAGCGGCACGGCGCCGTACATCGAGTACTCGGTCATCGGGAACGCTTCGACATAGTAGGGCTGCGCGCCGGTCAGCACCATGCCGTAGTGATGCGACTTGTGGCAGTTGCGATCGACTACCGCAATGTCGCCGGGCGCCAGAAGGGCCTGCACGGCCATCTTGTTGGAGGTGGAGGTGCCGTTCGTCACAAAGAAGACGTGGTCAGCGCCAAAGGCACGTGCCGCCAGCTCCTGAGAGCGTTTGATCGTACCTGTGGGCTCCAAAAGGCTATCGAGACCACCCGTCGTCGCACTGCTTTCCGCAAGGAACAGATTGAGCCCATAGAATTCGCCCATGTCGCGGATCCAGTCAGACTTGAAGACGGATTTGCCGCGCGCGATGGGGAGCGCATGAAATGTACCGATGGGCCGTCGCGCATATTTCTTAAGATTGTCGAAGAAGGGCGTTTCATAGCGTGCCTGCACCCCTTCGAGGATCGCGAGATGCATCTCCAGCGGCTCCTCCACCGCGTAAAACACGCGCCGCACCGCATCCGCCGTCGGATCTCCGGCGATCTTTTCGACTTGCCGGTCGGAAAGCAGATAGACGTCGAGTTCGGGCCGGATGCGCTTCAAGCCGCGCGCCA
>NZ_JACVAO010000005.1:0-437498 GCF_014851885.1 Ensifer sp. ENS02
AGGGCCGCCACCAAGCGGCCTTTTTGCGTAGGTAAAATCGAAACACACAACGGGATTTTGCTTCGCAAAACCCGGACCGGAAAAAGCATAAACCGCCAAGCGGTTTACGCTACCGCGCCAAATCCCACAGGGATTTGCGCTGGACGCGGGGTGGAGCAGCCCGGTAGCTCGTCAGGCTCATAACCTGAAGGCCGCAGGTTCAAATCCTGCCCCCGCAACCACCGACACTTGAATATTTTGCCATTCAAGTCGTTTCAACGAAAGCTCCTCCGCGTAAGCGTCGAGGAGCTTTTTTTGTTTCTGCTCCGTGTCAATCTCGCCGGCCCGCAGCCGTTCCAGATACTCGTGCTGCGTAACCATCCGGCCAGGGCCGCAGGTTAGGCAGCCTGATGTTGTAGGGACTTCGGTGGCTGCCAATTCCACGGGAGCAATTGCTCGAGCTTAGTGATCGGCGTGTCCGCGACACGAGCGAGGACGTCGGCAAGCCAGGCCTGCGGATCGACGTCATTGAGCTTGGCGCTCGTGATCAGCGTTGCCATGAAGGCAGAGGTGGCTCGGGAAATCTGAACAGCGGGGATAAGTGGAATTTCTGCCTGACTTCGGCTTAGATGCCGGGAACAGGAGATGCCATGACGAGACGACCGCGCCGGAACCATAGCCCGGCTTTCAAGGCGAAGGTGGCACTTGCCGCCATCCGAGGCGAGCAGACGCTGGTGGAATTATCCCAGCAGTTCGATGTGCACGCCAACCAGATCAAACAGTGGAAAGACCAGCTCCTTGAGGGGGCGACAGGCGTTTTTGGCGATGAAACCAAGGCGGAACCGGCGGGACCAACCGTCGATGTCAAAACCCTTCATGCCAAGATCGGCGAACTGACACTGGAGAACGATTTTTTATCCGGTGCGCTCGGCAAGGCGGGATTGCTGGGCGGAAAGAAATGATCGACCGCGAGCATAAACTGTCGGTCGTGCGCCAGGCGAAGCTTCTCGGCTTCAGCCGGGGCAGCGTCTATTATCTGCCTCGTCCGATGTCTGACGGGGATTTGGCCCTGATGCGCCGGATTGACGAATTGCATCTCGACTACCCGTTTGCCGGAAGTCGGATGTTGCAAGGGCTCTTGAAGGGAGAAGGGCTGGAGGCTGGGCGGCTGCACGTCGCCACGCTGATGAAAAAGATGGGCATCGAAGCGATCTACCGTCGGCCGAACACCTCCAAACCAGCGCCTGGACACAAAATCTATCCCTACCTCCTGCGCAAGTTGGCGGTCACCCGGCCCAACCAGGTCTGGGCGATGGACCTGACATATATTCCGATGGCTCGCGGCTTCGTCTATCTCTGCGCCGTCGTGGACTGGTTCAGCCGGAGGGTTCTCTCATGGCGGCTGTCGATTACGATGGAAGCGGCCTTCTGTATCGAAGCAGTCGAGGAAGCTCTGGTCCGTTATGGCAAACCCGACATCTTCAATACGGACCAGGGATCGCAGTTCACATCCATAGACTTCACGGCGGTGCTGAAGAGGGCCGAAATCGCCATCTCGATGGATGGCAAGGGTGCGTGGCGGGACAACGTGTTCGTTGAACGGATCTGGCGTTCGATCAAATATGAGGAGGTCTACCTCCACGCCTACAAGACCGTGTCCGGGGCCCGCGTCGGCATTGGCCGATATCTCAGCTTTTACAATAGCCGACGCCCACATTCATCCCTTGACCGGCAGACACCGGATCAGGCCTACTTCAACGCGCTGGCACCAATGATGGTGGCAGCATAATCGAGGCGGAAATCCACTTAGAAAAACGCCCGAAACTGTTCAGACAAACCGAGCCACCTCTGGCGGCGCGATCAGCGCCGCGATCGGAGCCGGCGAAGAGCCATGCCTTTCTGCCGAGGGCAATGCCCCGTTCATTCTGCCCATGTCGGCGATGAAGTTGAGGTTGTTTATCGCTGGCATCCTTATTTTGGCCAGAGGGTTTCCATTCGCCGTGTTGAAGAACGAGCGACAGGCCGGTTTTTGAAGGTTCTGGGGCCGACAGGTGTCGTCATCGCGATCTCAGGGTGGATGATCGATCCCTTGGTCTGCCGCGGCATGACCATGGGAACGCCACGCGTCGATCTTGCGACGCTAATCGAATTGAACAGGCTGGTCTCTGGCGGCACCAAAGCGGCACCCTTCCGAAGTGGACGTAGAATCACTCAGGAGGACCATGATGAGATCCCGCAATACGCTGGTGCCGGCGTCGGGCCGGCAGCTCGACCTGATATTCAAAACCCGGATGCTCGACGGACTGAGCGACAAGGATCGCACGAAGGCGATTTCAACGCTGGCTTGCCTGCTGATGCAGGCCGCAGGCCTCGTCGTCGAGGAGCTCAACGATGAGCAACACTGATTTGATTCCGACAGCGCTGCTCGCGCGCAAAGCCATCGTCTACGTACGGCAGTCCTCGCAATCGCAGGTCATGACAAATCTGGAAAGCCAGCGACGGCAGTATGATCTTGTTGACGTTGCGCGACAACACGGCTTCAGCGACATCGAGACCATCGACGACGACCTCGGGCGCTCTGCCAACGGAACTGTCGCGCGCCCTGGTTTCGACCGTCTTGTCCCCGCGTCATTGACCATGACGGCGTCTACAATCCGTGTCGACCCAACGATCGGCTGCTGCTGGGAATGAAGGGCAGTATCAGCGAGTTCGAACTGGGCGTGCTGAGAGCCCGGATGCTCGATGCCGCCAGATCGAAGGCGCGCCGTGGCGAACTGCGACTTTCCGTTCCGTTCGGGTACATTTGGCATCGAGAGGCGGGGCTCGGGCTTGATCCGGATTTGCGGCTGCAGGACGTGATCCGGTCCATCTTCGCACGCTTCCGTGAGCTTGGAAGCGCACGCCAGGTGCTATTGTCGATGACACGGGACAATATCCACTTCCCGCGGCCGTCGGACGAAGGTCGCATGACCAACTTTGTCTGGACGCCAGTCCGTTACCGGAATGTCATCGGCATCCTGAAGAACCCCTTCTATGCCGGCGTCTACGTCTATGGAAAGAGCGAGAAGCGGACAGCCATCGTCGATGGGAGGGCGCGGCGCAGCTACGGGCACGGCAAGCCGGCCGGCACCTGGGAAGTGATGATCCGGGACCATCACGAAGGTTACATCAGTTGGGAAGAGTACGAGCGCAACCAACAGCAACTGGCGCTCAACAATTATGGCCGTTCGGGCGGAACCAAATCGGGCCGCGGCGGCAAAGCGTTGTTGTCGGGTCTCCTGACTTGCGGACGGTGTGGACGGCGACTGAGTGTTGCCTATACGGGAAATCCACAAAATCCTGTCTATCGCTGCTATAAACAGAACCTGATGATGGGCTTGCCCCGTTGCATGACGTTCGGCGGCTCGAAGGTCGATGCGGCGGTTGCGCGCGAGTTGTTGCGCGCGGTAGAACCACTAGCGATCGAGGCGACTTTTGAAGCAGAGCGGATGCACCGGGAGCGACAGGAAGAACAGCGCCACATTCACGATCTGGAACTGCGGCAGGCCCGCTACGAGGCAAGCCTCGCCGAGCGCCGCTATGCGGCATGCGATCCAGACAACCGCCTGATTGCTGCACAGCTTGAGAAGAATTGGGAAACGGCGCTACGCCGCGTCCGTGATCTGGAAGTGCGCAAGCCTGCAGATAGTCCTTCAACCATCGAAGTTGACACAGGCACTTTCGCAAACCTCGCCGACAATCTGCAGGCGGCCTGGGAGTCGCCGGATGTCACCATGCGCGTGCGCCAGCAACTGCTGCGTACATTGATCGCCGACATTGTTGTCGATGTTGACGATGAAGTGCGCGACGTGGTGCTGACAATCCACTGGAAAGGCGGTCAGCACTCGGAACTGAGAGTGCGCAAGCCTCAGAGCGGTGAACACGGTTGCGCCACAACGGAAGATGCTTTGGCAGTGATGCGGAGCATGGCAGGACGCTGGCCCGATGAACATATCGCCGCGTCGCTCAATCGAATGGGTATGCCCACGGGTCAAGGAAAAACCTGGACCGCACACCGTGTCGCTTCCGTAAGGCGGGTCCGTGCCATTCACGCGTACAAATCAGCCGATAAAGAGGGCGAATGGCTTACCATGACAGAGGCGGCGGCGACTTTGGGCGTGACGAACCACAGAATACGCCACCTTATCAAGACGAACGTGTTGTCTGCCGAGCAGGTGGTTCCCGGCGCGCCGTATCAAATCCGCGCCAGCGACCTTACTTCCGCGACGGTTCAGGCCGCGATAGCCCGAAAGGGTCGCCCGTGTCGCACCACTGACACGGAGACGCTTCCAATGTTTACAGACACTTAGAGAGGGAGTGCACAATGACTCAGGTCCGGCGAAGCCACGCAGCGCCCGTTCGGCGGCGTTGTTGGTTAGGCAAATCCGGCCGTCACCGAGGAAAGACGTGAAGCCCTCCCAGCGCTTCAGAATATAGTCGATCGGCTCGGCAACCGGAGAACTGCGCGACAGCTTTGCCCGCTCGGCCCGCAGCCACTTTTGGAGTTCTGTGGCGAGTGGCTGACTGTCGCGGCGACGTCGTTGCAGGCGTTCGTCGGCGGCCAGTCCGTTGATCTCACGCTCGATATCGAATAGGGCGTCGATGCGTTTGACCGCCTCGAGCGCGATCGGTGAGATCGGCGCGGCGTTCTTGCCGCGCTTCGCATTGGTGGCTATGTCGGCAAGCACGAAGAACTTGCGGCGCGAATGCGCCCAGCACAGCGCCTGCGTCAGCGGACCGGGATCGCGATCCACCTTGAACAGCGGGTTGTAGCCGCCATAGGCGTCGGCCTGCAGAATGCCGGTGAAGCTCTTCAGATGACGCTCGGGATGCTCCTGCCGCCGGTCGCGCGAGGCATAGTAGAGTGCGGCCGGCGGTGATTGTCCGCCGAACGGCCGGTCTTCCCTGACATAGGTCCAGATGCGACCGGTATCGGTCTTGCCCTTCGCCAGGATCGGCACGGTGGTGTCGTCACCATGCAGCCGTTCTGCGGCAAGCACATGCGCCTCGATCAGCGCATGCAGCGGCTTCAGCGCCGCGGCACAAGCCCCGACCTGGTCGGCCAGTGTCGACAGGCTGAGGTCGATGCCCTCGCGGGCATAGCGTTCGCTTTGCCGGTTCAGCGGCTGGTGCTGGGCGAACTTCTCGAACAGGATCATGGCCAAGAGATTCGGCCCGGCGAAGCCGCGCGGCGTCACATGGAAGGGCGCGGGCGGCTGGGTGATCTTCTCGCATTCGCGGCAGGAGAACTTCTCGCGCACCGTCTGGATCACCTTCCACTGACGCGGAATCACCTCCAGCGTCTCGGTGATGTCCTCGCCAAGCTTTGCCAGCTTGCCAGAACCGCAGCACGGGCAGCTCGCCGGCGCGGCGATGACGACGCGCTCGCGCGGCAGATGCTCGGGAAACGGCTTCCTGGACGGACGCTTGCGCTCGAAGGCCCTGACCGCCGAGGACCGTGCCGCCATCTCGGCCGCCAGTTCGTCTTCGCTGGCGTTGGCCTCCAGCTCCTCGAGCTGCAATTCCATCTGCTCGAGGAGCCGGGCCTTGCGCTCCGAGCGGCTGCCATGGATGTCGCGCTTCAGCTTCTCGATCTCGAGCCGGAGCCGGGCGATCAGCGCATCCGAGTGCGAGTTCACCGCCTGGGCGCGGGCGGCAAGCGCTTCCGCCTCACGGCGAGCCGCACGCTCGGCGAGGATCATCGCGTGCGCACTGGCAAGGTCGTCGGGAAGCTGATCGGCCGCATCGGTCATGGCGGGATGGAATCATATTCGCTCCCGCCAGACCAGCGGTTTTGCTCATCCCGCCGAGCTCGGACGCCAGGTTTTTTGCGGCATTCGCCAGTCGATGCCTTCGAGCAAGTAACCGAGCTGCGCCGGCGTAATCACCACCGTGCCGTCGGCCGCTGACGGCCATATGAACCGCCCGCGCTCGAGCTTCTTCGTAAAGAGGCAGGCACCCTGGCCGTCGTGCCAGATCACCTTGATCAGGCCGCCGCTCCGGCCCCGGAAGACGAAGAGATGGCCGCTCATCGGATCGCGCTTCAACGTTTCCTGCACCATCAGCGACAGGCCGGGAAAGCCTCTGCGCATGTCTGCGGATTTCGGTAAATCGGGACAGTCATTTCAGCAAGTCGCGGACAAGCGTTTCGCTAAGTCGCGGACAACGGGTGCGATCGAATTCCGGTTGCCTTGTTGCTGTTACGGGTGATTGATTTCGGTTATTTCGCCGCCGGTCAAGAGCGTCGGCATTTTTCGTTTCCGCATGCTGTCGCCTTCGAGCGTTATGCGGTGTGCGTTGTGAACAATACGGTCCAAAATCGCATCAGCTAAAGTGGCCTCTCCAATCATCTCATGCCAAGCCGCCACGGGAAGCTGAGCCGTGATCAAGGTCGATTTCCGCCGATATCGTTCCTCGAAGATTTCTAGCAGGTCGAGGCGCTGTCGATCGTTCAGGGTGTGGGTCCCCCAGTCATCCAGCACCAGCAAGTGAACGCGCGCAAGCTTGTCGACGAGGCGCGGAAAGCGTCCATCCAGCCTGGCGAGTGCGAGGTCCTCAAACAGTCGCGGCATTCGAACGTAGAGCACCGAATAGTCGAGGCGGGCGGCCTGTCGCGCGAAAGCACAGGCAATCCACGTCTTTCCGGTGCCTGTTTGGCCGGTCAGGATCAGGTTCTCGTTTGCCTTCAGCCATGCACCTTGTGCCAGAGACAAGACGTTCCGGCGGTCAAGACCGCGGTGAGATCCAAAATCGATGTCTTCGATCGAGGCATTGGCAAAACGAAGCTTTGCTGTGGCGAGCCTGTTTGTCAGCCGTCGGTCTGTTCTCACCGCGATCTCGCGGTCGAGCATCAGACCCAGCCGTTCGTCGAAGCTAAGATCGTTTCCATGAGCCTGCTCGATGAGCTCGCGATAGGCGGTCGCCATCCCGGCGAGGCCAAGCGCACTCATCTGGTCCAGGGTTGGATGTGTCAGCATCTGATGTCCTCTTCATTGGTAGTAGGTTTTGCCGCGGATATTGCCGTGCGGCGGCGCCGGCTTCACAGCCTCGCTCATGGTTGGAGCCTGATCGAGACCAGATTTGAGAATGTTGGCGACAGACGAATAGCTTAGTGCGTTGATGACCAGCGCTCGCTCGCAAGCCAGTTCCAGCCGCTCGGATTCGTAACGGCGCGCCAGGGAAAGAACGCCTTGAGCAGATCGGTAGCCTTGCTCGGGATGCGGCCGGTCGCATAGCAAACGTTCGATAAAAATCGCCGTATTGGTCCCGACCTTTGCTGCTTCCTTGCGCAATGTGTGGGGTGTCGTGTTTGCATAGCGTTGGTGAGCCTTGGGCATATGTTCATTGACGGTGATGTGGCCGGAGCGCTGCGAGCTTCGGATATGGCTGGCAACACGCTTGTGGTCCAAGAAGATCTCGACTGCCCGATACGTCAGCCTGATATCGACCCGTCTTCCGATGAGACCGTGCGGCACGGAATAGAACGTCTTGTCGACCTCGACATGGTAATCGGGATGGACCTTCGCGACCTTCCATTCCGCATATTCAAACGGCGTTGAAGGCAGCGGCTTGAGCTCGGAGCGCTCGACTTCATCAAACAAAGCGCGCCGCGATTTGCCATATCGGCGCATCGTTCTACTATTGAGGTCCTCGATAAGAGCGCTGATGCGGATATTGAGATCGACAAGGCTGAAGAAACGTTCGTTTCGAAGTCTGGCCAGAACCCACCTCTCGACGATTAAAACCGACCCTTCGGCGGAGGGTTTATCTCGAGGACGCCTCGGGCGTGCCGGCAATAATGTCGTATCGTAGTGATCGGCGAAGGCCGCAAATGTCGCATTCAACGTCGGTTCAAACCAAAGAGCCTTGGCCACCGCAGACTTGAGGTTGTCGCAGATAGTGGTCTTCGTCACGCCACCGAAGTAACTGAAAGCCCGTTGGTTCGCTTCGATCCAATCGGGCAGCTTTTGGCTGAAGCTGGCATAAGAGAACGTCAGTTGTGACGCGCTTAGCACCGCCACATAGATCTGCGCTTCGCGGATCTCGCCGGTAGACGGATCGATGATCGGGATCGTATGGCCGGCATAGTCGCATTCCATCGCCACGCCACCAACGTGACGGCTGCGATAGGTGGGCTTGGCCCGGCTTTCGTGATCGGCAAACCGGCAGCAAAACCACGTATAGCCATAGCCATCCGGATGGGCTTCCCGGTATTCCTGCCATAGCAGATTGAGCGTCACGCCCTTACGCTTCAGTTCGCTGGCCACCTTTGGCCAATTCGGTTCGTCGGTATCGCGCGGAGGTCGCCCCATTCGGCGGAATAGTCGTTGCTCCAGAACGTCGTCCTCGTCCAGGCCAGGTGGAAGAGGCCAGACCGCAAGCCCAGCTTCCCGCGCTCGCAGCAGATACGTCGAAACCGACGTCTTGCTCATCTTCAGCCGTTCGGAAACGGCGCGTATCGACAATCCCTGCTCGAACGTCAGCCGCAGGATCGATCGGATGTCCTTCACGTCGGTATGTCTCGCTAGCTTCCGTCTGGGCATCAATTCCTCGCTCAAAAACACGAGGGCAAAGTGCCAGATCGGCGCTCACGAAAATCGATCTAAATCTGTCGCGATGCTGTCCGCGACTTAGTGAAATCGCTGTCCCGGACTTTCTGAAATCGGTGTCCGCGACTTACTGAAATCCTTGTCCCGTACTTTGTGAAACCCGCACATGTCGGTATAGCCCGTCGCCAGCCAGACCTTTACACCGCTCGGGACCGGGATCATCGCCGCTCCAGCACATCAAGAATCCGGCCGAGCGCATCGGTATCGATGTCGCTCTCGACCCGGAGGCGACGCCCACCGCCAAGCTCGATCGTGACGATGCTTGCCTTCTTGCGCGCCCGGCAGACCGGCGGCGGCTCGGCCGGGATCGCCGGCGCTGGCAGCGCTTCGACGACCTCCACCGGAACGAGGCGCGGGACGGACGGCGCAGAGATTTGGCAGAGCTCCTTGCGCCAGCGGAAGAGCTGGCTCACATGGATGCCAGCCGAGTGAGCGATCTCTGAAACACTTGCGCCTGGCTCAAGCGTCGCCGCGACCAGCCGCTCCTTCTGTTCCCGAGACCAGCGCCGACGCCGCTCGACCGACGTAATGACCTCAATCTGATGCTTCGTCATAGGACTACTCCTCTTATGTTCATTTGCAAGTCAGCCGGGCATGGCTTCCCCTTTTCGTCTGGCGACGAAAGGCAAATGCTCTGAGTTATTGAACAAAGCAGGAGACAGGGCGCTTCGACGACGGCTGGCATACTCTCATTCGCGGGCTGGATACCGCATTTCCGTATGTTCGTCTGGGGCTGCCTCTGTCTAGTGTCGGGCCTGGATGTCTCTGCCACATAGGAGTATCGAGGGTTCCCCACCGGGGCCCTGCCTCCAACTTTGTTCAACAAACAGATGGTTTTGGCGCGCCTACTTTGGGCTGACTACCGGTCTAAAACTTCCCGAGCGGCGCAACCTCTTGTCCAATCGCCCATAGGAAAGCCGCCATTTCCCGCGCGATAGCGGTTACCGCGACTGTCTTTGCCTTGCCGGCGCTGATTAGCCGGCGATAACGCGTGCAAAGCCGCACCTGTCCCTTCCACGCTATGTCCCGGACCACCTTCGGCAGGCCTACAAGCCGAGCCTGGATCGTCGGGCTCACACGCGCCGGGTAGCGATATGTCCAAGCCCCTTCTATGAGTGCGCGGCGCGCCCGGATGTTGCCCGCTTTGGTGATCCCGCCACGTTTGATGCGTTCGCCCGTCGAGCTTTCTGACGGCACCAAGCCTAGATATGCCATTAGCTGACGAGGGTTGTCGAAACGACGTACATCGCCGATTTCGACCACGAAGGTGACCGCTGTCATGAACGCCACGCCGCGCATTGCTTGGTAGGCAGCCACCACCGGAGCCATAGACCAGGATGCCGCGGTGTCAGTGACAAGCTTGTTCAACCGATCCAGGCGCACTGTGGCGTCGTCAATAGCCTGGCAATATTCCGCGAGCAGAATGTGATGGGCGTGATGTTCGAAGGCCTGGTCCGCCAGCCAGCGGGCATGCGCCCGTGTCCACGGCTTGCGCCCTGTATAAATGCGGCCGTGACGAAGTAAAAAGGACTGGAGCTGTTGGCGCAATTGCTTCAGCACTTCTTGGGCCGCATCGCGTGCACGCACCAGATCGCGCATAGCCTCGTGGCTTTCGTCAGGAACCCAGACCGGCGTCAATTCGCCCGCACGATGCAGCCGTGCCAAGCTCATTGCATCCCGACGATTTGTCTTCACCCTGTCGCCTGGGCGCTTGGGAATAAGGGACGGAGCCACTACAGCGCATTCATGTCCCAATTCCACGATCTGGCGGTAGAGACCGTAACCTGTAGGACCCGCCTCGTAACAAAAGTGAAGTGTACGTGCGGGCTTGGAGAGCTTGCGGACCAACGCGGCCACTGATGCGGGCTCTGAGGAAATGTCGCCCAGAAAACGGACCTCGCCACTGCGCTCTCCCTCCGCCGCCGCGACGGAAATCTTCAGTTTTGAAACGTCCAGCCCGACGAATATTGCGTTATTTTCCTTCATGTTCGCCCTCGCTAAGCTTGGGGCTCCGCTCTGGCCCATCCAGAGCAATCCCCGCACGCAGCATAATCGGGGCGAGCCGCCTTCACGCGACGAACATACGGTCTAGTGTTTGCACTAGGACTTGCAGCCCTCAGCCTAACTCAGCAAGGCGGCCATCACCGGAGGGGTACCATTCAGAAGATGAATGCCGGCAGCGCCAAGGGCAAAGCCGAACTATTCCTAACCAATGCGCCGACGCGCCATCGCATCCCTCAATCCATTGTTGAGATTGAGACAATCGCAGATCGGCAGTCCAGGCACCCGCGCACACGCACACGCACACGCACTTCTAGTGCGGCCCTGCTTTTGGAGTGGTATCAAGCAAATCTATTACCCGAGGACACGACATCAGGAGGTCGCACAATATGACGAACTCATCCGGGTCTTTTGGTGCGGCGGACAAATGAAACCAATCCGGGTTCTCTCCTCTTGGCGACCACACAAGCCGCTCCTCCAGGAGATAGACGCCGTAGACGACTTCAATTTCGCCGCCGGCGGCCAAGTTAAGACGCGAGCGCATGCCATATCCGGTCAGCGCCGCGTTCAGCGCGATCGCAACCTCAATCAGTGTGGTCCGATATCCCGGCCGGCGTACGACCTCTGTCCCATACACCCGCTCCAGCCAGGTTGCGCCAAGCTGGATGACGATCAGTATGCTGTCCAGGATCTGACGCAGATCCTTCTGCGTCATGATCTGCATGTATTTTGCTGGCTCAAGAGCTCAAGATAGACGTCGACGGCCGCCGAAACTGCCCCGCATCCACTGTGGCCGAGGACGACTATCGTGCGCAGGCTATCCTTGAGGTGATCAACCGCATAGCTCAGACTGGCCGTGACGTCGTCACCCAGACCATTGCCGGCCACCCTGACGACAAACAGGTCGTTCGGGCCTTCGGAAAAGATCAGCTCGACCGGAACCCGCGCATCGGCACAGCCGACAACTGCCGCAAACGGCTGTTGTTTGGGTGCCGCGCTACGCCCAGGAAGAAGGCCGACATCATGCGGGTCCACGGCGATGTTCAGCTTTGCGGGTGGCGATGTGGTCATCCGGTCAAGGAGCGCAGCGAAGGCCCGGTTTCCAGACTCAAGTCTCGACCGGGCGGCGTTCGCATCCGGTGGTAAGGGCCTATACACAGCATCGAACGCGAACCGGTATGTCACTTCGGCCAACCAGGTCGGATCCTCCTTCGAGGCGCCTCCGAGCAGCTTCTTTGCCATCTTGCAGTCTCCTTCGACAATGATCGAACCAGGGGCGGCAATGCAAATCGGTGATTTTCGACATTAACACTTTCACGCGTCGGTGCACCTCTAAAGCAAGCCGAGCGTGTCATACGGCCAATACCGGCGCTTGATGAATTATACGGCCCCTCACTGATCAAAACTCATTGGCCCACTCTCTGCGACCGATAGACATGATGCGCCAGGGCTGGCTTTCGAGCATTCGCCAGGCATCGCAGCAATGATCGACGATGTCGTCGTAAGATTTGAAGATGCGGTTTGAGAGCCAGTTGTCGCGCATGAAGTGCCAGAGGTTTTCGACCGGGTTGAGCTCCGGCGACTTCGGCGGCAATGGCAGGATGGTGATGTTTTCGGGCACGACGAGATTGTTGGACATGTGCCAGCCTGCCTGGTCCATGATGAGAATAGCGTGCGCGTCGCGATCGACGTGCCGGGCGATTTCGGCCAGATGCTGGGTCATTGCGTAGGTGTCGCACCATGGCATGACCAGCGCCGCCGCCTTGCCGAGCTTCGGGCAGATTGCGCCGAAGATGTAGGCCGACCTTGTGCGCTGATCGTGCGGTGCTGAAGGCCGTGTTCCGCGCCTGGCCCAACGGCGCGTGATCTTGTTCTTTTGCCCGATACGGGCCTCATCCTCGAACCAAATCTCTATCCGTTTTCCTCGGGCTGCTCCGGCGGCAATCTGTGCCACTGCAGCGGGGAAACTTTTTTAAAATCCTCAATGGCTTGAGGGTCTTGAGCGTGATGTTTGGGCCGGGCAGCCAGCTTGCGATAGCCCATGGCCCGTACTTCGCGGCTCAGCGTTTGCTCGCTTACCGAAACGCGAAACTCTTCCCAAAGCCATTGAGCCAGGTCGCACACACGCCAGCGAACAACGCCGTCGAGATAGGGTGTCGGCCCACGCTCGATGGTCTGCGCCAGGGCCGCACGCTGCTGATCGTTCAAGCGCGACTGCGGGCCGGGAGCCTTGCCATTGATCAGGCCTTGGGGACCGCGTTCGTTGAACCGCATGACCCAGTCCCGGACAATTTGGAGCGTGACGTTGCCGAGGCGGGCGGCATCGGAACGCGAGCCTCCATCGTAGATCGACGCGAGTGCCAACAGACGTCGTGCCTGGGCTGCGTCCTTCGTCTGCCGCGCCAGTCGCCGCAGACCTTCTCCATCAAAATCGTCACGTAATGAAATCCCTGATCGCATCGCAGACCGCCGGTTTGCACCAGAGATTCAGATTCACCGCGCTTTGGGAAGGCCAAAGAGTCGAGGTCAGCGAGCCGGCGTATTAGATCCACGGGATTCCGTAGTTGGCCAAATCATGATTCTTCCAAGTGCGCCCGACGACAAATCGTCCTCAACATGGGCCCGCGGAGTAACGCTCAAGCCAAAATCCTCAAGCAACGCATTGCGCACCGCAAGGCATCGCCGCGGGCGGTGGGCAGCTGCAAGGCTCGCCCGCTGACACGAGGAAATGCGCTCGGCCCTCATCTTCGGGCCGGCCGCGGCAATCGAAGCGCGGAATTCCGCTGGACGCAAGGCGAAGACGGTGTTCAGATTGTGTGGCCGGGGGATCTCCGGCATGGGGAGCATACGAGCCTGGGCTCGTTGGGCAGGGTTCGGCCGCTCCGACCAGGCACGCATCCGTGAGAGGGCAGCATCATGGTGTCGTTAACGCATGCCGACCAACCCATCCCGTCATCTTCCGGCACACTGCGCCTGGATATGATCGCCGGCCTGACGGCCGCGGCAGTGGTGTTGCCGAAGGCCATGGCCTATGCGACCGTTGCCGGCCTTCCCGTCAGCGTCGGTCTCTACACCGCCTTCGTGCCGATGATCGTTTATGCCCTGCTCGGCACCTCGCGGGTGCTCAGCGTCAGTTCGACGACCACCCTTGCGATCCTGACTGCGAGCGAGCTTGCGCTGGTCGTGCCCGACGGGAACCCGGACCGGCTGCTCGTTGCGGCTGCAACGCTGACAGCGCTGACAGGCCTGCTTTTGATCGCCGCTTCAGCCCTGCGTCTGGGTTTCGTAGCCAATTTCATTTCGTCGCCGGTGCTTACGGGCTTCAAGGCCGGGATCGGTCTGGTCATCGTGCTGGACCAGGTGCCGAAACTGTTCAGGCTGCATTTTACCAAGGAAGGTTTCTTCCGGTGAACCTCGTCCAGCATCTGCCCGAAACGTCGCTCGTCACATTCGCGGTCGGAGTTACGGCGCTGGTGCTCCTGCTCCTCCTTGAAAGCCGTTGGCCGCATTCCCCGGCTCCGCTCGCTATCGTCGCCGCGGGCATAGCCGTTTCGTGGATGGCGGGTCTCGGCCCTGCCGGCGTCGCCACTGTTGGGCACATTCCCCAGGCTCTGCCTTCGCTGGTGTTGCCTGATATCAACATGATCCTGCAGCTCATCCCTGGTGCGTGTGGCATTGCCCTGATGAGCTTCACCGAGACGATTGCTGCTGGTCGGGCTTTCGCGGTTGCGGGTGAACCGCCTATCCGGCCAAACCGCGAGCTTGTGGCGACCGGCGCTGCCAATCTGGCTGGCGGGCTTTTCGGCGCGATGCCGGCCGGCGGCGGGACATCGCAGACGGCGGTGGTGCGCGCAGTCGGCGGGCGCACGCAAAAGGCCTCGCTTGTCACGGCGGCGACCGCGGCGGCGACAATGCTCGTTCTTGCACCGTTGCTCGGTCTTCTGCCGCAGGCCGTGCTCGCGGCCATCGTCATCGTCTATTCCGTTGGCCTGATCAGCCCGACCGAGTTCGCCTCGATCCGCAAGGTGCGCCGGATGGAGTTTCGCTGGGCGCTTGCCGCCTTCCTCGGCGTGCTTTTGTTCGGCACGCTCCAGGGCATTCTCGTGGCGATTACCCTGTCGCTTGTTGGCCTCGCGAGCCAGGCGGCAAACCCGCGCGTCCATGTCGTCGGCCGGAAACGCGGCGAAGACGTCCTGCGGCCGCTTTCGGCAGAGCATCCGGATGACGAAACCTTCGAAGGTCTGTTGATCCTGCGCCCGGAAGGGAGGCTCTTCTTCGTCAACGCCCAGCAGGTCGGCGACCGAATTCGCGCGCTGGCCAATGAACAAAAACCGCGCGTGCTGATGCTGGACCTCAGCCGCGTTTTCGACATCGAATACTCGGCACTTCAGATGATCGTCGAAGGCGAACGAAGCCTGGCGCGGGTGGGCATCAAGCTCTGGCTCGCAGGCCTCAACCCGGATGTGCTCGCCTATATCAGGACATCAGGGTTTGCCAACCAGCTTGGCCCCGACCGCATGTTTTTCAACACGCGCGCCGGGATCCGCCGCTACCAGGATAGCCTCGCGGCCGCGCCGCCACCGCCCGCAGAGGGTGTGGCACCGACCTGACGTTTCGCAGAGTGCCTGACTGCAGGTTTTCGCGCTTTCGGTCTTCTTGTTTTCGGGCAGCAACGCGTGGAACGCAGCTGCAACGAGGGAGTGCATCTTCCGATCCAGCCCGGGGAGACATGGCGCATCGATTGTACTTCAAGTGTGTGAAAACAATACAAGAATATTCTGTTTTCTTTCGCGCTCGATGATCCTGGTTTAAACTTCAGATATAATATTATTTTATGCTAAATAACACATTGCAACGAGTGAGGAAGGGTGTATTCTCGCCAAAATAGCGATGAGAATTTGTACCAAGTCTCAATGAAAGGAACCTAGAGGGCAGGATCGATCGGGTTTTCTGGTCAGGAGAGGTCAGCCGCGGGCAATCCTATCGGTTTCTATAATCTATACTTGATAATAGTCAGATCTGGTTCCCGATTTCCGAGTTGATGGGGGAAGAACTATGGTTGACTGGTTCGTAAGCACGCTTCGTACTTATCCCGAAATTGCAATATTTCTCTCACTGGCGCTTGGATATTACTTCGGTTCGTTCACGTACAAAGGCCTCGGCCTTGGTGCGGTGACCGCCACGCTGATTGCGGCCGTCATCATCGGGCAGCTCGGGATCACCATATCGCCACCGCTCAAGGCCACGTTCTTTCTGATGTTCCTGTTTGCGATCGGCTATGGCGTCGGGCCGCAGTTCGTGCGGGGCATCGCCAAGGACGGTCTTCCGCAGGCATTATTCGCAGCGGTTGTCTGCGTCTTTTGCCTCGGTGCCCCCTATATCGCCGCCAAGATCGCCGGATACGATGTCGGTTCTGCGCTTGGCCTCTATGCCGGATCCCAGACCATTTCCGCGTCGATGGGATTGGGAACGGACGCGATCAATCGTCTCGGTCTGGCACCGGAAGAGACCAAGCGGTTGCTGGACGCGATGCCGGTCGCCTATGCGGTCACCTATATTTTCGGCACGATCGGATCGGCCATCGTGCTGGCCCTGATCGGTCCCGCGCTCATGGGTATCGACCTGGAAGCGGAATGCAAACGCTACGAGGCGGAGCAGGGCGGCAAGAAGGAAGTGGGCGGAGCGGGAACCGCTTGGCATCACTACGAGCTGCGCGCCTATCGGGTCCGAGAGGGCGGGCCGGTCGTCGGCAAGACGGCACATGAAGCCGAATCCATGATCCCCGAGCAGCGGGTCTTCATCGAGCGTATTCGTCGCGGGGGAAAGATCGAGGATGCGACGGCAACGACCGTGATCCATGCGTGAAAACAAAGAGATAGTGCGTTTCTGCGATCTCGTTTGAATGGGAAACGCTCTGCCGGCGCGTCTGCTGTCGCGTCTTTTGAAGTCCGGAACGACGATATCTGAAGCCGGCTATCGAACTGTATCAGTCCCTTGTTGCGACCGGAATTGTAGCACTGAGTGAGAACCGCCGACCGGCGGCTGCGGGCAGCCTATTCGAAACTGAGTTGGGAGCGCGTGATGCCAAACAAGACCGCACATGTTGATCAGTTTCTGCTCGTCCATTCGGGTCGTGCGGACGACTGGCGCGAGATCACGACACTGGCAGACGCCTGGGCCGCCAACCGCGGCGAACGGGCAGCGCTGGAGGCGGCGATCGCCGCAGTCGCGCCGGCGGAGGAGTACCACGCCTATCCGGGTGGACGATTGCTTTCCGCGCTCTCGGAGCGCATCGCCACCAACGATGCTGGCGGGGCGGCAAAACTTGCGCGTCGCATCTCCAACGGGTTGCTCACCCACTCCTACCGCTTCGATGCGCCGAACTGGAGCGTACGCGTTTCCTTCGCCAATCTTCCCGACGATGCTTATGACGACATTGGTCGCGGCGTCCGCGCGGTCGGACGCGGTTATGTGGATACATTCAACGCGCTGAAAGGCAAGTAGGCCACTCCTTTCGGCATGAAGCAGATCTGCCAACTGCGGTTCGCAAAGTGATGCGACCCGCTCTCGCTGCGCGAGTCACAGCCTCGGCTCGCGTCGGCGCAAGATGTCCGACGAGGTATCTACAGTCAGACGTAGATGTTGTTCGAAACAACAAGCAGTGCGCGATAGTCAAATTCACACGTTTGGGAGAAGGATTCATTCGATGCTCAGCACATCCACAAAGATGCACGAACACAAGGGAAACAAAGGGATCGGGCACACAGCCGGCGGGGTCACGTCGTGGCACCGCGGGATGGTCAGACCAATGCTCCTGACGATTGCCCTTTTGGCGGCCGCCCCCAGCTTCGCTCAGACCATGCAGGATCCACCCAGGCAATACAGCAGAGAAGCGATGGAACAGGCGCTGCAGACAAGAGAACAGTACGATGTTCACGGTTTGCGCTTCGCCATATCGAATGCGACACTGCGACCTGGAGCGGAAGGGCTTCTTGATGACATCGCGACGGCGCTCAAGAACTTCCCGGAGTGGGGCTTGCGAATTGTCGGCCATACCGATTCCAGCGGGAATGAGGAGACCAACCTGCGCCTGTCCACCGAGCGTGCAGAGGTCATCAAGGCGGCTCTCGTCGAACGCGGCATCGATGCCGCCAGGCTGACGGCGGGAGGCGTTGGGCAGGCCCGGCCGATCGCCAGCAATGAAACCGCCAACGGCCGGGCTCTCAACCGTCGCGTCGAGCTCGTCCGGATCACCGACTCGGCCGAAGCCAAGAAACTGCTCAAGGCCATGACCGACTACCTAGCGTCTCAGAATGCCCTGTCGTTCGCCTATGATTCCAATTTCCAGGTCGTTACCAACAGCGATCAGAAACTCGGACTGGCAAGCTCGGGGACGGTGACCCTCAGTCGGCCCGACAAGGTGCACACGACCCGTTCGGGCGGTTTTGTCGATAGCGAGGCGCTCTTCGATGGAAAGACGCTGACCCTCTTGGGCAAGAACCTCAACAAGTACACGCAGGTCGAAATTCCAGGCACGGTCGATCATCTGATCGACGAGCTGAAGGACAAGTATGATTTGCCCTTGCCGGCCGCCGACCTGTTGTTGACCGGCGCATATGACGCGTTGATGGAAGGGGTGTATGATTCCAAGGACCTGGGAAGCGGTGTCATCAATGGCACGGAGTGCGATTCTCTCGCCTTCCGCAAGGACGATGTCGATTTCCAGATCTGGATCGCTCACGGTGCACAGCCCTATCCCTGCCGGCTGGTCATAACCTCCGGGCAGGTGAAGGGCGGGCCTGAGTACAGCGTCCAGATCAGGGATTGGAAATCCGGGGATGCCGTTGCGCCCGGTGATTTCGGCTTCAAGAATGCGACGAATGCCGAAAAGATCGATGTGAACGACCTCAAACACAGCCTGGGTGAATTGCCAGAGAACTTCATGGTAGGAGACAAGAAATGACCGTCCTTAAGCGCGCAGGAATCATCTGTCTTGTTTGGGCAGCCTTACTTGGTGTCGGCGATCTGGCGAAGGAGGCGCCAATGCTGGCGATCCCAACCTTCACTTCGGATGCCGTTGCCAAAGTCGGCCGGCCGCTCACCCCGGTCAGCGTGGCCGGGGCCGCGCGGCGCACGACCCGACGTTGTGCCACCGGTGTCTATAATTGCTAGAAGGGCGTATGGCCGCTCGGCAGATCTGGCCGATCTGGGGCAGCAGTCCGGACGTCGACAACGGTCGTTCCGGAAAGTCTCAAGGTCGGCCAGCTCGTCTCCGACAGTCTTGCCGTCACGGGCGGCGGGCGCAGCATAGCGCGCATTTTCAGGAGACGTGCGAAGCGGGGTTCCCTCGGGAAATGCTTGGAAACAAAGAGATGGAGCGCGTCTGCGGCCTCATTCAAACCGAGCGAAGCTAGATGTCATGAGCCTGGTCGACTATCGCCTGGTAGAAAATGTTTGCGGCCTGCTGCGGGGTCCTTGCCTCAAACCAGATTGGCTTTGTCGCTGCGTTGGATGATCGGCGTGACAGCGGCCGGCTCAAGCGTTTGGCCTCATAGATTGCGCAAGCGCATTTTGCGTTGGGGTTCAGAGCGATTTCCAGAATCCCTGACGGCGGGGACGATACGTCGTCGAAGATTTGCACCAGGTAGCCCTTGAATGCACCGCTATCATTGCGCCCTTCGATCTCTCGAAGCAGCGAGGGATGCAGCTCAATCTGGTAGATGGGCTGGGGCTGTGTCCAATATGGTCCGGTGCCGGTAATGCCGCCGCTGATGCTGGTCATTTGCGGTCCTCGCGTTCCCGTCGGCCGGTCAGCTTGGCCTTGCAGCTATCGCAAGCTTTGCTCAATCTCTGAAGCCAGGCTTTCAATCATGCCTTCGAACTCGGCTCGACGTTCGTCACGCAGATGGAGAGGTAGTCTGTCAACGCACGCAAGGGCGTCTTCGACTGCCGCCAGGTCGGCGCAGATCCCGCGAAAGTTCTCGTCCCTGAGCAGCAGCCTCCTGATTTCCAGCGATCGTGACGGAAAGCGGCGTGTCACTGCCGCCAAACCCTGCAAATCTTCTACTGCGCGAGAACTCTTGTCCATCCTGGTCCTCCGATTGAAGCGGTGACCCCGCAACCAAATCAAAAGAAAGCCCGCATGGAGAAATCCGGCGGGCTTTTGGCGTTTAATCCGCACACACAGGGGCGACCTGTTGTCCTGCTGTGACCCCAGCCACTCATCCGTTTGCGGCTGCAATGGGCGGGACGGGCAGCGTATCGTATCCATCCGAGCAGGGCCGCAGGATTTTGGCCGGCGCGCGTGGTAATGTGGGTTCATGGAGATCGACGAGGACAAGATCGACGATGCCGTTTTGGCGCTGTTATGGCTGACGCTGCATAACGAGCGGTGCGCCTGGAAGGGATTCGACTGGGCAGCAACGGATCGGCTTCACAAGAAGGGCATGATCGGCGACCCGGTCAACAAGTCGAAGTCTTTGATCCTCACCGATGAAGGTTTGGAGCATTCAGAAGCGTTGTTCCGGAAGTTGTTTACGCGGCCGCCGCAATAGCCGTCCCTTGCGGTGGCACTGACTGTCTTTATTGACGTCAATAAGACGGTGCGGATGGCCGTGCGGTGATCGAGGCCGAAAAACAGTGTCTCGTTCAGGAGTTCGTCCCTCATCTTTGAATTAAAGGCTTCACAGATGCCGGTTTGCATGGGCTTGCCGGGAGCGATGAAGTGCCAGGCGACGCCTTTCTCTTCGCTCCAGGCCAGCATGGCGTTCGAAGTGAACTCCGTGCCATGATCACTGATCACAGCCGCGCGCGAGGGCATAGCGAAATAACCTACGCGCGCCCGAACCGATGGTCGGTCGTGTCGACGCCGCTGTTTCGTGATCGCTCAACATGGGGATGATACTATTGTATTGCTAATTACAATACAATCCACTATCTTGCCTTCAAAGGAGACGACTCATGGCCACCACAGCGGAACGCAAGGAACACCCCATCTCGATGCGACTGCCGGAAGCGGATGTCGCGATGATCGATCGTGCGGCGTCGCTGCGCGGCCGCTCGCGCACCGACTTCGTGCGCGATGCCGCCGTGCGCGCGGCCGAGGAGGTCGTGATGGAGCAAAGCCTGATCCGTATGAGCCCGGAAGGCTTCGATGCGTTCATGGAGGTTCTCGCCGCCCCGGCAGCGCCTGCTCCCGAAATGGTCGAGTTGGCGAAACGGCCCGCACCATGGGAAGCCGGCTACGAGCCGAAGCGGTAAGTCGTGGCGTTATCCACTCCCGAACCGCTTACCGCCGCGCATGATGTGTCTGAATTCTCTTGCGGCAAGCCGACGCTCGATCACTGGCTGAAGACGCGCGCGCTTTCCAATCAGCAGAAGGGCTTCACCGCCATTTTGGTCGTCCATGAGGCGGGGCGCGTCGTCGGCTATTATGGTCTGGCGCCGACGGCCGTGGTGCCGTCGGTCATGCCGCGCTCGATTCGCACAGGCCAGCCGCCCAATCCGGTTCCGTGCCTTCTTCTTGGCCAGCTTGCCACCGATACCGGATGGGCGGGGCAGGGGATTGGGACGGGTCTCGTCAAACACGCGCTGCAGCGTTGCGTCCAGGCGGCCGGTCTGGTGGGCGGGCGAGCGCTGATGGTCAATGCCGTGGATGATGAAGCTGCCGGTTTCTGGCAACGGCGTGGCTTCTTGCCGTCGAAGGACGATCCACTTGTCCTCTTCCGCTCGATTGCCGATGTCGCGGCGTCGCTGGCCGAGGCGTGAGCCAAGCAGAATAGAATATCGATGAATCAAGAAGAGGAATATCTCACCGCGAAGGATCAATCAGATGACTTCCGCAGCAAACACACGCACCGCTTCATACCGCGGGTCGAGCTTGGGATCACCCAGCCGGTGAACGTCTTCTTATGAAAGGTAAGGATAAGCCGGTTGGTTTCCACGCGGAACTGAGCTTTTTTCCTCTTTTCTGTGCGGCGGCGGCCGACCTAGCCTTGAAGCGGAAGCTGTCGTTTTGCGGCTTCCATGATATGGCGACGGTGGTCAGGCGGTCGAGCAAAGCGGTTATCTTGGCGTCACCGAAGACCGTGGCCCATTCGCTGAAGCTGAGGTTGGTGGACTCCGTTGCCCTCGTGGCTCTCCGCGTTGAGGGAAGGTTCACATGGCTCAATCCTCAATGGAAATTAGGCGCCTAACCGGCTCAGTTCCGCGTGAAAACCAACAGGTATGGCCGTTGCCACTTATTCCCTTCTTCGGCAAGGTTGCCGAACGGAACGGGCGCTTATCTGCCCTTCAAAGCGATTGCACGTCAGCAGAAGTCCACCGGCGCATGAGCGAAATCTACGGCGAGCGCGAAGGCACGTGTCGAATGACCAATTTGGTCATCCAAGCTGGGGGGCCGTGGAGCGGATTGAAAAGGGCAAACGTGTCCTTCGTCTGGCTCCCGACAGTGTGGACAACGACGAACTTACGGTGTGGCTAATCGAGGCAGCCACGCGGAACGCAGGCCGGCCGTTGGTAATTGCCAGTCTGCAATCGCCACCCGTGCATTTCCCGTTCAAGCTGATGCGCCCGTTGGCCTACCTTGTGTCGAACAACGACCACTTGGCTGTGAGAAGTGAGGGACCCAATAATCAGTTCATGCCATGCGTGATTGGATTTGGCGACGAGGCTCATCATAAATGCCTACACAGCTGCTCGGAATAAGCCTGAAAGAAAACTGCATCCTTCGGGTGCCGCTTCCTGCGCGTGTGGTGCCACGTCGACACGCAAATGTCCGCCACCACTCGATCGCCAGTAACGATGGTTGTGCCCTCCCGCCACCATCTTTGCTGGCGTCGATTGCAAGTTATGATCGACGTCGGCTTCACTTGCTCGGGAGCAAGTGAAGATTAGATCCTGCCCCGCAACCAAATCACAAAAAAGCCCGCCTGGAGAAATCCGGCGGGCTTTTTGGCGTTTAATCCGCCAGGAAAAGATAACGCAGATCAGGCAAGGGCAAAAGAGCCGGTCACGCCCGCAAGGATGGCATTCAGCGCCGACGGCCGCTCCAGTGGAACGTAGTGGCCGCAAGCCGGAATGACGTGCACACGGCCGTCGATGGCGCTTGCCGCCTGAAAGGCGCTCCTCACTCCGGCGGCTGCAGGCGGTCCTTGGGGACGATCAGGCGTATGATCAGGCCTTCCGAGTGCCACTGGCGGAGAATTTCGCCACCGAACTGCCTTTCGATCGTCAGCTTGGCGAGCTTGGTGCCGAAGCCCTCGGTCTCGGTCTGGGTTACCTGAGGCCCGCCCTGTTCGGTCCATTTGAGTTCCAGGGTCTCGCCGCGATCGATGCATTCGATGTCGAGGGAACCGGTGGCGGTCGAGAGGGCGCCGTACTTAGCGGCGTTGGTGGCGAACTCGTGCACGACCAGCGAAAAGCCGGTAATCGCAGCGCGCGAGATGCCAAAATCGCAGCCTCGCGCCGTGACCCGGCGAAGTCCCTGTGGCGTTTCGCCGTCATAGGGCGAAAGCAATGTCGAAAGCAGCGCCTGCAGGTTCGCTCGGCCTTCGCTTGCGCCATCACGATCGGGCGTCGGCAAGGTGAGCACGTGTGCGCGCGCCAGCGACCCTAACCGCGCGACGACGGCAGACGCCAGCTCTTCGGCGGATGCGGCGGCCTTGGCACTCAGCGACACGACGCTACTCGAAACCATGAACAGGTTCTTCACCCGGTGCGCCATCTCCTGGATCAGCAGGTCCTTCTGCTGCTCGGCCTGCCGGCGCTCGCTGATGTCGCGGGCAATCTTCGACGCGCCGATGACCTCGCCGGCATTGTCGCGGATCGGCGAGATCCGCAGCGATATCGGGATGAGCCCGCCATCCTTGCGCTGCCTGAAGGTTTCGAAGTGGTCGACGCGCTGGCCGGCACGAACCTTTGACAGGATCTCCAGTTCTTCGCCGAGGCGTTCCTCCGGGATCAACAGCGTGACCGGGCTGCCGACCGCTTCTTCTACCGTGTAGCCGTAAAGGCGCTCGGCGCCGATGTTCCAACTGGTGATGATGCCGTCCAGATCTATCGACAGGATCGCATCTTCCGAGGATTCGACGATCGCCGCCAGTTGCTGGGCCGCGCGTTCCGTCGCGCGGCGGATCGCCAGCTCATGTTCCGCTGCCTTGAGCAGATGGGCGTTGTCGATGGCGATCGCAGCATGTGCGGCGATCGAGGTAACCGTCGCCTCGGTCTCGGCGGTAAAGACACCAGGGAGATCATGGCCAAAGAAGAGCCCGCCGTGAACATCACCGGACCGTGAAACCACGGGAACCGCGAGGTAGCTTGCCACTGGCAGGTGCCCCTCCGGCATGCCGAAATGTGGTGCGGACTGTCCGTAGCGCGGGTCGGTTCGGATGTCGTCGGAGCGCACGATGCCGAGACCGCGAAAGGTAGGCTCGAACACGGCGGTGTTGCGGGGCAACTGGAAATTTTCGAAGGCCGCGCGCGGTACGCCTGACAGGGTGTAAAGCGTGTAACGCTCGCCGTCCGGGTCGGCGAGATTGTAGAAGAAGGCGCCGAACTTCGCCCCGGCAAGCTCGGTGGCGGCGTCGGTCACCGTCTGAACTATGTGATCGAGATCAAGGTTGCTGGCGATTGCCTTGGCTATCCGGTCGACCGCCCGCAAGCGACGCTCGGCGGCTTTGCGCTGGGAAATATCGAGGATGCTGACATAGGTGCGTTCGCAGCGTGCGCCTTCAAACGTGACAGTGAAGACCACATCCAGCCGCCGCCCGCGCAGCGTCTGCACGACGGCTTCGCTGCCGAAGCGCCTCTGGCCCTGCCAGAGCGCCATCAGTTCTTCTAGGAAGATCGGCGTCGTCTCCGGCAGAAAAACGTTCGAGAGTGAACGCAGCAACTCGTCCTTCTCGGTGGCCTCGAACAGTTCCACGGTGAAAGGATTGACGTCGACGATACGCACCTGCGCGATTGCTTCGTCCAGGCGGCTGGGGTGAGCCTTCAGGTGGGCGCGCAGATCCTCGACGCCATCCGAGCGAAGCTGATCCAGCAGATCGCAGACTGCGGAGAAGTCTTGCTCCCACACCGCGACGCCGGCGTTTTCGAAGATCTCGCGGAACCGCGCCTCGCTCTCGCGATTGGACTGTTCGGAGGCGTTCGCGCTACTATTGTCGACCAGCATATTGATCGCTCCCACGAACCCGAAGTGGAACCGCATCGGTGATGGCCACACGTTGCGAAAGGCCGCCGCCGCTTTGCGGCGCGTTCTGAAAAGCTAACGCAAGCGAGCCGAAATGCAACGGTTTCCGAAGGAAAGAAGGCTCGATCAAGCGCGGTCCCTCAGTGCCGAAAACGAAGGATGGACTTGGGCTCGGCGACGAGCAGGGCAGCGGCCTCGAGCAATTGTCGAGGGTTGAACGGCTTTGCCAGCAGAGCGGTGTCGGCAAAGCCCGGGGGCAGAGCCTCGCGACCGTAGCCGGATACGAAGACGAAGGGGACTTTCTTGTCGGCCAACGCAGCGGCGATCGCGTCAACCGGTTGGCCGCGCAAATTGGCGTCGAGCAGCGCGGCATCCAGCGTCATCTCGTCGATCAGACGTAGCGCATCGCCGGGTGTCGCGGCCGGGCCGGCGACCTCAGCATCCTCTTCCTCGAGAATCGCGGCAATTTCGAAGGCGATCAGCGCTTCATCCTCAACCACCAATATTCGCTTTCCCTTCAGTTTCGTCGACGCGGCCGGGGCGTTGGCCGCCGGCGCTTCTCTCACAGGCTCCTCCAAGTCGGACAGGGTACTCGGCGGAACATGGGCCTCGAGCGGCAGCCGCACTTCCCAGCGCATGCCATCTGCCTCGGTCGTCAGGTGGGCGCTTCCGCCGCCTCCCGTCGCGACTTTCTCGATCAGGCTGGTGCCGAAGCCTGGACCGAGCGGCATCTTGAGTGGTGGTCCGCCCTGTTCTGTCCAGTTGAGACAAAGTGCATCGCCGCTTACGCTCCATTCGATCGACACCGTCCCATCGCTTAAGGAAAGCGCACCGTGTTTTACTGCGTTGGCTCCGAGTTCGTGCAGGACCATCGCCACATGCGTTGCCGTCTGTGCATCGAATCGCACCGGTGGTCCGGTGGTCGTGACCCGGCGCGCGTCGGCAGTTCCCCACAAGAGCTGATCGCGAATGATGTCGCCGAGGTCAGCCCCTTCCCAAGCCGTTCGGGTCAGAAGCGAGTGCATGCGCGACATTGACTGCAGGCGTCCGCTGAAGCTTGCGGCAAAGTCGGCGGGGTTCTTGGCCGAGCGCAACGTATGCTGGGCGATCGCCTGGACCGACGCGAGCATGTTCTTCACCCGATGGCTGAGCTCGCTGAGCAGACGTTTCCGGGTCTCTTCAGCCCGCTTGCGTTCGGTGATGTCACGCGCCGCACCGAACCACTCGACTATGTCCCCTTTGCCGTCGAGCATCGGTATGGCGCGCGAATGGCTCCAGCCGAGGCTGCCGTCGCGGCGGATGACCCGGTGTTCCATTTCGAACGTGGCCTTGTTGTCGATGGCATCGCCGATGCACGCGAGCATCAGCGGCTGATCTTCGGCCGGTATGTAGGTTTCGAGCCAGCTGTCGCTCGGCTCGTCCGTGTCGGCAACGAAGTCCTTGCCTTGCAGAAACCGCATCTCGCGCCAGTCGGGGCCCATCCGGTATACGATATCCGAACTCGCGGTCACCAAAGCCCGGAAACGCTCTTCGCTCGCGCGCAGGGTCTCCGCGGCTTCCACGCGATACTGCGAAATCTTCAGGTGCGCCTCGATCCGGGCCAAGAGCTCGCGTGCGCTGAAGGGCTTGATCAAGTAGTCGTCGGCGCCCGCCTGCATGCCCTCGATACGGCTCTCCTCACCGGCTCGCGCCGACAGAACGATGGCCGGCACGGTGTTGGTACGCGCGTCCGTGCGCAGGCGCCTGAGCAGTTCGATCCCATCGAAGCCTGGCATCATGATGTCCGTGAGGATCAGGTCCGGCTTTTGCGACCCGACGGCGGCGAGTGCCTCTTCGCCGTTGCCGACGATCTTGAGATCGTATTGCGCGCTGAGAAGGCGGCGTAGATAGTCGCGCATATCGGCGTTGTCATCGACGACCAGCAGGGTTCGGCGGCTGCCATTTCGTTTTTCCGGCGAATGCGGCGCCGGGTCGACCTCCGGCAGACCCGCATCCGAGGACGGATGATCCGGCAGCCATCGCAGCGCCTCCTCCACGAACGGCGCTGCGCCGACGGTCGTCGATGAGCGATCCTCGCCATTGCCGTTGCGGTGCTGCGCAGGAGCGCGACTACCTTTGGGGATTGCCACGCTAATGGTCGTGCCTTCGTCGAGGCGACTTTCGGCCGAGACCGTTCCACCATGAAGTTTCACCAATTCCTGGACGAAGGCGAGCCCGATGCCTGAGCCCTCCTGGCTGCGACCCCTTGCGCCTTCGACGCGATGGAAGCGCTCAAAAAGGCGGGGCATCTCGTTGGCAGGAATGCCGATGCCGGTATCGCGGACCGTCAGGACGAAATTGTCGCCATCGTCCGCGAGTTTGACGGCGACATCGCCCCTGAGCGTGAATTTGAGGGCATTGGAGAGGAGGTTGAGGACGATTTTCTCCCACATCTCGCGATCGACATAGGCCGGTTCTGGCAGCGGCGGCGTATCGACGGTCAGGTTCAGCCCAGCCATTTCCATCGCCGAGCGAAAGGCGCTGGCAAGCTCTGCCGTCGTCGTCGCAAGGTTCGTCGGCTCGAAGCGTGCTTGCAGGCGCCCGGCTTCGATGCGCGAGAATTCAAGCAACATGTTGACCAGCTTGAGCAGGCGCAGCGAGTTGCGATGGGCAATGAGCAGACGGTCGTGATCGTCCGGACGCTCTCCGTTACGGGCCAGCAGGTCCTCGATGTGACCGAGCATCAGCGTGATCGGCGTGCGGAACTCATGGCTGACATTGGAGAAGAAGACGGTTTTCGCCCGGTCTATCTCCGCGAGTGCCTCGGAACGTTTACGCTCGTCCTCATAGGACTGGGCATTGGCGATGGCGCTGGCGATCTGCGCTCGCATGAGATGCAAGAAATCGTGGTAGTGCTCGTCTAGCTTCAGGCGAGGATTGATGCCGACCACGAGAAAACCGGCGGCATCGCGGGCATTGGCCGCGGGCAACGGAAGCACGGCTGCCGTATGCGGCAGGTTGGGGTGGTTTTTGCTCGCGGAGGCCGGGAAACGGCGTCCGAGATCATCGACAAGGCTGGGTTTCAGGTCGGCACCGAAATGCCAACCTGCAGAACTGTCCTTTAGCGCCAACTCTACCTCTGCCGGGCACAGCGCGTGATTCGGCTTAAGGCCTGCCAATCCGGAAAGCCTTGCTCGTTTGCGGCCGGGCTCCACGAGGTAGAGAAGGGCGAAGGGCACGTCTCGTTCGTGCGTCTTGAATGTTTCCGTTGCGATCGCGCAGGCCTCGTCGGGCGATCGTGCATCGCCCGAGCGAGACGCAAGGTCCCGAAGGACGACGATACGGCGCTCGCCGATCACCTTCTCGGTAATTTCGGTGACAGTGGCGAGCACGCCGCCGATCCCGTTTTCTGCGGTTTCGTCCGGCACGGGGCTGTAGGCGATGGTGAAATGGGTTTCTTCCAGGAAGCCGTGCCGATTGATTTCGAGCTCGATGTCATCGTTCCAGGTGGCGGGACCGCCATTGAAGGGCGTGTCGATCAGCGGCTTCAGGACATGCCAGATCTCGCTCCAGCATTCGCTGACCGGTTTGCCGAGCGCCCAGGGGTGTTTTGCGCCGAGCACAGGGCGATAGGCCTCGTTGTAGATCGAGACATACTGCGGCCCCCACCACAGCAGGAGCGGAAACCGGTTGCGCAGGAGGAAGGGGATCATGATCTTCAGCGTCGGCGACCAATTCTCCACCGGTCCGAGAGGGGTCGGCGACCAGTCAAAGTCGTCGATCAGCGACTGCATCTCGTCGTGAGATGCCGGCCACGCCTTTGCCTTGGCTGCTACCTCGTTGTCGGACGTGTTTTCGGCGTCTGACATGGCGTTGATCCCCGATAGATGACGCTCAAGCAACGTAAACGCCCGGTTTGGGGAAGGTTTCCGTAGGGTCGGCGAGAGTGATGTCGAGACGTCTGGCGAAGCGGAGGAGGGCTGGCGGGCCGAGCATGACCGCCTGCCGCCGAGGGCGGCCATGCGCAGTGCGGGTGGTGGCGAACTAGCCGTTCAGCATCGCGCCGCCTTGTGGACCTGCGGGTTCCGTCATCAACCAGAACAGTAGGGTTATGAGGCTGAGTGCCGCGCCCATCAGGCAGACGCCATGCCATCCGCCATAGGCATAGGCGATGGTAGAAAAGGACGATCCGAGCGCACTGCCGAGCGAATAAAAGAGCATGTAGGCGGCTGTGAGCCGGTTCTGAGCTTCCGGACGGACGCGATAGATAAGTGCCTGGTTCGTCACGTGCACGGCCTGAAGGCCGAAGTCGAGGACGAGGACGCCGGCAACGAGCCACAGGAGCGATTGGTCCAGCAGCGCAATCGGCAACCACGCGGCGAGCATCAACGCCAGCGAGATACCGGTCGTGCGCTGGCCAAATCCGAGATCGGCCCAGTGTCCGGCGCGAGAGGCAGCAAGTGCTCCGGCAATCCCTGCCAGCCCAAAGAGGCCGACCTGGGTATGCGACAGTGAAAAGGGCGGCACGCTCAGCGGCAGGACAAGCGGGGTGAGCAGCGTCGTCACATTGGCGAAGATCAGCATGGCGATGATGCCACGGACGCGCAGAACCGGCTCCTGGGCGATTAGCGTGAAGGTGGAGGCGACGAGGCGGAGATAGCTGAGCTTGCTCGTTTCCCGCTGCTGATCCGGCAGCAGCTTGTAAAGCAACAGAGCGATCAAAAAGGTGAGCACAGAGGATACAATATAGACCGCCCGCCAGCCGGCCAGATCGGTCAGAAATCCGGCGACGGCGCGAGCCGAAAGAATGCCGATGACGATGCCGCTGGTGACAAATCCGACCACCCGACCCCGTTCCGCCTGATGAGAGAGGCTGGCCGCATAGGCCACCAGCGCCTGCGTGAGGACAGCAAGCATGCCAACTGCGGCGATGGAGACCATGAGCATTTCGACACTGGCTGAAAGGGCGACGAAGCCAAGGGCTGCGACCGACAGCAGCGACTGAAAGATGATGATCTTGCGGCGATCGAAAAGGTCTCCGAGGGGAACAAGCAGGATCAGGCCGAGCGCGTAGCCGAGCTGGGTCGCGCCGACGATCAGGCCGGCGCCGGTTTCCGACAGATCGAGATCGGCGGCCATCACGTCGAGCAAAGGGTGGGCGAAATAGGCGTTGGCGACTGCGAGGCCAGCGGCGAAGGCAAAGAGCGTCATCATCGGACGCGTCAGCCGCGATGCCGGGCGGGCGCTGCCTTCCGGGCACGAGACTTCGTTTGCAGCGCCAGCCGGCGCTGCAGCAATTTTACCATCCATTGGACGTGTTCCTTGTTTTGGTTTAATAATGAAACCAAGGAATGGATATCATTTTGGTTTCATAATGCAACCAAAAATCCAAATGGAGATCATGCATGGTGGCCCGCAGACGGCTGAAGGAAGACTATTGCCCCAGCGCGCGATCACTGGATGCGATCGGTGACTGGTGGTCGCTGCTGATCGTGCGCGATGCGTTCGATGACGTCCGCCGCTTCAGCGATTTTCAGAAGAGCCTTGGCATTGCCAAGAACATCTTGACGGACCGCCTGAGAACGCTTGTCGAGCGCGGCATTCTCGAAACGGTTCCGGCAGGCGAGGCGAAAACGAGGGTCGAGTACCAGTTGACGGCGAAGGGCCGCGATATCTTTCCGGTCATGGTCGCCTTGCGGCAGTTCGGCGAAAGGCACTTGTTCCAACCCGGCGAGGAGCATTCTTTGCTGGTCGAGAAGGAAACGGGCCTGCCGGTTAAGCTCGATATCCGCACGCAGGATGGCCGGCCGATCGATGCGGCAGGGACAGTGCTGATCAAGGTTCCCGAGGCGTGATGTCGTCTCAGGCCGGCCCGCGCGCCCCGGACCAGTGAACCGTACTAACTTTAGACGGATATTCAGCTTTCTCTGCTAGTCTGTGCCGAGTCTTTCCGCTGTTGGGGAAATAGGCGATGGGCGTTGTGACGCTAGACCAGGTAGAGGGCCAGATCGCGCGAGGCTTTCGCTATCTGCATTTTTCGCCCGAAATAGAAGAGCTCTTCCGCAAGGACTATGCGGCAGAGCGCGTGCGGCTCGCCGCAATCTGGGGCGTGATCGGTATCTTTATCTACGATCTCGTCTATTTCGGCGACCACACCATGTTGCCGGATGTCTTCACCGGGTTGTTCACCGTTCGCTTCCTGGTGTTCACGCCCTTCGTTATCGCCTGCATCCTGGCGGCGCGGCGCTGGCCGGATGTCCGTCTTTACGATGTCCTGGCGGTGGCGATTGCGGTGCTGGGCGTGACCCTGCCGATGGCCGTGGCCACGCAGAGCACCAGCCCTTACCTTTTCGTCTACCAGAACGGCAATTCCGCTGCCTTCCTGTTCTTCGTCATCGCACTCCGGCCGCGGTTCTTTGCCGTTCTTTCGGGGCTTGCGCTGATGTGCGCGTCGCACTTCACCACGACGCATATGACCGGCGCCTTCGACGACGTAACTTATTCCGGCATCATTACTTTCTATCTGACGCTGTCGATCTTCCTGGCGGTGAGTGCCTATTTTCTGGAACAGAAGGACCGGCAGAATTTTCTCAATCAGTTGAGGGGCAGCCTCCTCTGCCAGCATCTCGAACGCAACGCGGAACGGGATGAACTGACGGGGCTATTGAACCGCCGGTCGCTGGTGCGGATCGGCGGCATGCTGTGGAACGAAGCGCCGGGGGAGACCGCAATTTCGGCGATTCTGCTCGATATCGATCACTTCAAGCGGTTCAACGACGTTCATGGCCACATTGAAGGTGACGCCTGCATCCGCGCCGTCTCGCAATGCATCCACGCCGCGGTCGACGAGGCCGCCTTCGTCTTCCGTTTCGGCGGCGAGGAGATACTGGTGCTGGCGCCTGGACGGGAGCCGCTGCAGGCTTTGGCGATGGCAGAGAGGATCAGGTCTGCAATCGAAGGGTTGCGCATACCGCATCGCGGCCTGACCGATGGCTGCGTGACCGCGAGCCTCGGGACAGCGTCGGCGATCGCCGCGGATACGACGCTTGAGCGACTGCTGCAGAAAGCAGACGACGCGCTTTATGAAGCCAAGCGCATGGGTAGGAATACGGTCGTGCTGGCCACGGACGCAGAGCCCGACGCGCAGGTTGCCTAGGTGGCGGCCGTGCCGGGAAAAGTGCGGCCTCCTGGCCTCCAAATCAGCGAAAGGACCGGTGCCCTTCCATCAACATGGAACGGCGATGACGCGATCGGCCGAGGGTCGACTTCTCCATGATTTGGTTCGGCGGGCCACGGGCGATGAGCCGGCCGGTGCCCGGCGCTGGGCACCGGGATAGCGGGCCGCAGAGCCAAGCGCAATAGTGGAGTTTAAATCTCATCTTATAGGCGTGCGCGGAGGTAGGGATTGCGGCGCACGGCAATCTGACGTAGATATTGCCCGTCGCGAAAAGCGACCGCTTCCCTTGATCCGCTCAGTGGCGGAGTAAACAGGTGGACGAATTGGCGTCCAGGCGGTCGAGTACATGCCATCCCGCCTATTTCGGCGCGGATCGGCCAGCGTCTCCCAGAAACCAGATACTGACATTTCGTCAGCCCCTGCTCGTGAGCCATTGGCGCCTGTCGGTGCCGCACGCTCGCGTCTACCGGAGCGTGTCATGACCACACCCCTCACAATGAAGAAACCACTTATCGTCATTTTTGCTGCCATTATCCTCGATGCCGTCGGCATCGGGCTGATCTTTCCCATTCTGCCGTCGCTGCTGAAGGTGGTCGCGCAGACGGACGACGTCGCGCCGCTCATCGGCACAATGGCGGCCCTTTATGCAGTGATGCAGTTCGTGTTTGCACCGGTGCTCGGTGCCCTCAGCGACCGCATCGGCCGGCGGCCCGTCTTGCTGCTTTCTCTTGGCGGAGCCGCCATCAACTACCTGTTTTTGGCTTTCGCTTCCAATCTCTGGATGCTTTTCGCAGGCCGCGCGATCGCCGGCCTAACAAGCGCCAACCTGGCGGTGGCGACCGCCTATATCACCGACATATCGCCGGAGGAGAAACGCGCCCGCCGTTTCGGCCTGTTCAACGCCATGTTCGGCATCGGCTTTATCGTCGGCCCGGTGCTGGGCGGCATCCTCGGCGACCACGGCTTGCGGCTGCCCTTTATTGCAGCCGCTATCCTCAACGCCTGCAATTTGCTGCTGGCGCTCTTCGTCTTGCCGGAATCGCGCATTCCCGGCCGGGAGAAGATCGACCTGGCCGCGCTCAATCCGCTCCGTCCGCTCCGCTGGGCTTTCTCGTCCAAGGGCTTGATGCCAATCGTCGTTCTGTTCCTCACCTTCAGTGCGACCGGCGAGGCCTGCAGCACCTGCTGGGCGCTGTGGGGCAGCGATGCCTTTCACTGGAACGGGCTGTGGATCGGTCTTTCACTCGGCGCCTTTGGGGTCTGCCAGGCCCTTGCCCAGGTTTTCCTCCCAGGGCCAGCGGTGAGAAGGCTCGGCGAACGCGCGACGATCCTGACAGGTGTTGCCGGCGCGTGCGTTGGCTTGGTCGTCATGGCATTCGCGACGGAAGGCTGGATGATCTTCGCCATCATGCCGGTATTCGTTCTTGGCGGCATCGGCGCGCCGGCCTTGCAGTCCTTTGCAACTCGACAGGTCGATGAGACCCAGCAAGGCCAGTTTCAGGGCGTGCTGGCGTCGGCGGTAAGCCTGGCATCGATTGCCAGTCCGCTCGGATTCTCGAGCTTCTATTTCGTCTTCAGGCAGGAATGGCCAGGCGCCATCTGGCTGTCGGTCGTCGCCGTCTATCTGGTGGCCGTACCGCTCGTTCTGTTCTTACGATTTGGGCGGCGCGCCGAGGGCTAGGCGCCTGCATCAGGCCGCTGGTCGCGCGCTATCGGCGGCCGCCTGCAGCCAGCCTGAAAGGTCCTGCTTCAGAAGCGCGCCGAGCCTTTCGGTTTCCGGCGCGTAGAATTCGACCAGCCGGTTGCGCAGATCCGTCGGAAGCGGCACATAGTCGAGTTCGCGGGCGACCATCGAGCGCAGGCCCTTCACGATGGGGTTGCTGCGGAACGGTGCCGCGATCGGCTTTAGCGGCTGAAGAAGTCGGCGCAGCTTCGGCGGCACGACAGGCACCGTCTTGTCCTTGACTTTGTTGACGACCGGATAAAGCGGCGACGACAGCTGCAGAAAGCCTCTGACCGCGTCGAGATGCGCCTGCGGGTTCTGGCGCATATGCTCATAGAGGAGAACCTGCAGGTTTTCGGCTGGAAACAGATCGAGATAGGCTTCGAGCTGGCGGCAATAGAGACCGCCGACCAGGAAACGTCCTCCCTTTGCCTGGCGTGGATCGAGATACCGGGTGATGTCGGTGCCGACTTCCCCGCGGCGATAAAGCATGCAGTAGTCGGAATAGGCGCGGTCGACGGGATTGCGCAGCTGCGCGATCAGCCGTGCGCTCGGCAGCGCCTTCTTGATGCGGGCAGCTGCTTCCGGCTCGTCGAGGTAGGAATTGGATTTCTCGCCGACGATGGTCTGTTCAGGTTTGGGCTCGAATTGCCCAAGATACCAGCCGTCGCCCTTTTCGAAGTTGCGGCTGAAGAAGTGGAGCTCGGGATCCGGCATATAGACGGAAGGGTTCTGCTGCAGCGACTGCTGTAGCCAGGTGGTCGCGCTCTTGGCGGCGCCGATGATCAGGAAATCGATATCCGAGAGCTGCATGTCGTTCTCTTTCTTTCCGCTGTCGGTGGGCTCAGTGCGCGGCGTGTGCCGAGATGTCGGACGGCCGTCTTCCGAGAATTCGCTGATAAATGCTGACGATGCCGTCGACATGGGGCTTGATGCCATAGGCGGCAAGCGTCGAGGTGCGCGCCGTTTCGCTGATGCGCTGCCACTCGTTACGGTCTTTCAGCAGGCGCTCCATCGGGGCGACGAAAGCCTCTGGGTTTTCCGGCTCGACGAGAAAACCGGTCACGTCGTTCTCGATCGCTTCGGGATTTCCTCCGTGATTGGTGGCGACGACCGGGGTGCCGTACATCATGGCTTCGATGAGCGTTCTGCCGAACGGCTCGCTCATGGCCGGCACGAGGAGAATGTCGACGGCGCACATATAGGGCGCGACCGGATGGCGAAATCCCATGAGGTGGATCTTGTCGGCGATCCCGAGAGCGCGCGCGCGTTCTGCTGTCTCAAGGTCGAGCCGCGGCCCTGCCTGTTCGGGTGCGCCGAAAAGCAGGCCGGCTATCGGGAAATCCGGATTGCTGCGGTGAAAGGCGTGCACCGCCTCGACGAAACGGAGAGGGCGCTTGCGCTCGTTGAGAAGCCCGAAGTAGCCGACGAACCGCGTCTCCTCCGGCAGGCCGAGTTCGCGCACCAGCGCGAGCCTGCTTTCCTCCCGATCGGGGACCTGATCCGGATGCCGGAAGGGGCTGTGCAGTACCGAGATACGCCCCTCAAGCGGGAGCAACGGCTTTGCCGGCTGCGCAAATCGCGAAACCGTGACCACGTGCTTGGCAAGAAGCGGCGCAAGCATGTTGACCGCCCGGGCGCGGGGGTCGCCGCGGTGGTGCCACAGAAGTTTGGCGCCGGCCAAGTAGGTTGGAAGCGCCCAGGTGGTATGGATCGCGCCGTCGTTGGTGTGCACGATGTCGATGTTGTGCCGTCTCAGGAGATTGATGATCTTCACCATCGAGATCGGATAACGCAGCGCCGAGAAGGATCGCGTCGCGAAAGGACGATCCCGTTGCGGCGAGAGGATGTCGATGTCCTCGATCGTGACATAGTCGATCTTGTTTTCGTCCATATATCTGGAAAGCGCCTTGCGCGGATGATGCACGAAGACGATGGGGGTTATCCGGTCCCTGTCGAACGACGATATGAGGTTGAGCGCGGAAATATGGCTCCCCCCGATATCGTCACCCGAAAATGGAAATCCGACGGTAATGGCTTTTTGAGACACGAAACGAGGTCCCGAAAGTAAACTAAATATCGCAAGACTGTAGCACCGTCTCAATGCTACTTCGAGAGGTCAAAAGCGCGAGTTATATACCTAATTCGGGTGATGCAAATAAATCGAATTGACGAACTATAACAAAAGTGGAAAGCTTCGCCCCGAATTGCGCGAAAAATATTCTTTTGATTGACGATATAGGGCGGAATGAATTGCCCTGCACGAGCGTTTTCAAGCTTCTGGAGCGGGGCCTCGCCAAAAGGCTTTGGGAGTAACTATATGCCGATTGAAATTTTCATGCCGCGCACATCGCCAGGTGCGCCGCAGCCGGCCGGCCATTTCGGTTCTCGGTCTTTCCAGCAACAGACTCGACGCGCAAAGGCTTTTCAGCATGGTGCGCGCACGCTTGCCCTGCTTTCCGCCTTCTTGGGTGTCGCGGCTTCCGCCAGCGAGCCGCAGATGGTCGCGTTTCCCGGTGCCGAAGGGCACGGCAAGATGGCGCAGGGTGGCCGCGGCGGCCGCATCATCCAGGTGACGAGCCTTGAGGATTCCGGCCCGGGCACGCTGCGCGAATGCATCGAGGCGACTGGAGCTCGAAATTGCGTGTTTCGCGTGTCCGGCATCATCCGGCTCAAATCCTCGCTCGTGATCGGTGATGATAGCAACTCGGTCTCGATCCTCGGGCAGACAGCGCCGGGCGGTGGCATTTTGCTGACCATCGACCAGACGAATGACGAACTAAGGCATACCCCGCTTGTTGCCAAACAGACGCACGACGTGATCGTCCGGCATCTGCGCATTCGGCCGCGGCTGCCGAACTCCGTCAAAAACGTCCACGCGGCGGTGATCGAAAACAGCCAGCGCGTCTATTTCGACCATACATCGATGTCCTGGGCGACCGACGAGAACGTCAGCACCTATTCCAACACGACCGACATCACCATCGCGAATTCCATCTTTGCCGAGGGGCTGAACAAGCACAGCAAGTGCACCCTGCTCGGCGCCGATCCGAGAGTCCCGCAGAACATTACCTTCTGGCGAAATGCCTGCATCTCCAACAATGACCGGAACCCCGACAACAACCACTACGGAAAATCCTGCATCGAGATCGTCAACAACGTGTTTTTCAATGCACGTTCCGAGTGGGGAGAGGTGTTCTCGCAGTATCCCGGCGGCACGCCGATTTCTTATGTCGGCAACTACTTCAAGGCAGGTCCGAGCACTGTCGACAAAACCTACGCAATCAAATGGCAGAACGTCGAAAGCGCCGGCCAGCCTCAGATCTACGAGAGCGGCAATGTGTTGTGGGCGCCGCCATCCAAGTCGCTTCAATTGCTTTCGCCGGGAACAGACCAATTCGTGGTGAACCGTCCGCCTTGCCCCTTGGCGGTTGATACGCTCCTTGCAGCCGGTGAGGCATATGAAGAGGTTCGTGGCCAGTCCGGTGCGTTTCCCCGCGACGATCTCGATGTCGCCTGGATCAAGGATATGGGTGCACAAGGCGAGAGGGGAGCAGGGCGCATGGTGGTTGCGCCTGGCGAGATCCCCGCGATTAAAGAGGCACATGCGTATGGCGACGAGGACTTCGATGGAATGGCCGATAGCGTGGAGGAAAAATTTGGCGGCGTCGTCGGCGTGAATGACGCCTGGGAGCCTGCCTCGACCGATGGGAGCATGCGCTTCGATCAATTCATGGAATGGTTGTCGCAGGAGCGGATTGCCGGTCGCTACCCGAAGTAGAGGTGGCCCACGGGTTCTCTTCTGCGGCGGCCCGGAAGTGCCCGAGAATGTCTGTCAACCGTGCAGGTCAAATCGTTCCGTGGTTCGATAGCAACCAACTATTGCTCTTCCGGACGTCGTATAATATAGTTTTCTAAATTTGAATGTTATTTCTATGTCAGTATTTTACCTGCGTGGCGTTGTCGATTGCCGCGCGGTTTATGTGCGGGCGTGCTTATACTTCTTTCACGTCAGGTATTTCTATCAAATTTATATGTTAGGGCTCTCATGCTGACCATCGATCGCAAAGTCGAAGCGCCTCCAGGGCGAGGCCAAATGCCTGCGGTTCAGTATCGGGAGGCGCGCGTTGCGCCGCGCGGATATGGCATCCGCGATCTGTTCGAGCTTTTCCGCCGGTATCGCGTCGTCTTCTTCTCGCTGCTGGGATCTGCGTTGCTTGCGACGCTGTTAACGGCCGCATTGCTGCCGCGCTCCTATACCGCAGCTTCGGCCATCGTTTTCGACCGCAACGACGTCCGCCCCTACGAGGCGCAGGTCGAATTGCGCAAGCTCGAACGCGACCGGTCGGTGATGGAAACGGAGCTGGACGTGATCCGCTCGCGCGTCTTCGTGGGCGTCGTCGTCGATGCGCTCAACCTGGTCAACGATCCCGATTTCAACACTTACCTGCCTGAAATCCGCAGCGATCATGAGACGTTCCTGCAGTCGTTCTTCGCCAACATCTCCGAGTTCATTTTCGGCACGCCGGAAGAAAGTACCCAGAAGGAGCGGCTGATCTCGGAAAACGTGCAGCGCAACCGCGCCATCTCGACGCTGCTGAACTCCTATGTCGTCACCCGTACCGGGGAAAGCCTCGCGCTGACGATCCGCGTGGTGCAATCGAACCCCTTGAAAGCGGCCACGATCGCCGATGCGCTCGCCGAGCAATATCTCTCCTGGACGGCGAAAAAGACCGAAGAGGCCACGAACAACACGGTTGCGTACTTGCGCGGCGAGATGGCCAACAGCGCCACCCGAATTGCTGGCATGGAGCGCGATATCGCCGCCTTTGCCCGCGACAGCGACCTGACCTTCGATCCGCAGGATGATGTTCTAAGAGCCCGCATGCTACAGCTGAACGAGCAATATGTGACCTTGCGCGTCGAGGAAGCGGGCGCGGTTGCGAAATACAACGAGGCCAAGCAGTTGGTGTCTGCTGACGGCAAGGAATTGGCCGGCGGTGCGCTGATCTCGACGCAGCTTGATCAGTTGCGTGCTGAAGAGGCGCGGCTCGAGCGCACGCGTGCGCAGCTCGGCGCCAAGTTCGGCAAGAACCACCCGCTGGTCCTCGACGCCACAAACGAGCTTGAGTCCGTGCGCACCATGATCGGCAACGAGGCGCAGCGCCTCGTGCACGAACTGGCAAACAATGCCAAGGTGGCAACGGTGCGCGCCCAAAAATTCCAGACGGAACTGAGCGCGCTGCAGGACAAGGTCCAGGGGCGCAACCTTGCCGAAATCCGTCGGCGTGAACTTGCCCGCGACCTTCAGTCGGAACAGGCGATCTATGACCAGATCGTGCTCAGGCTGGGCGCGCTCAACCCCGAAAGAGGCGAGTACAAGCCGACCGCACGGATCGCGTCCTATGCGGAAGTGCCGACGAAACCGACGTTCCCGAATAACACGCTAGTGATCGTCGCCGGCAGCATCGGGGCCGTTCTGCTCGCGGTCGTCGGGGTGATCATTTCGGACTCCCTGGAGAGCAGGCTGTACCTGCCGCGCGACGCCGAGCAACTGCTCAACCGTCCGAACCTTGCCAGTGTGCCCGATATGCGCAAGCGCTTGCGGAATGCGTCGGCCTTTTATCACTACATGCTGAACAATCCGGAGTCGCCGGCGGCGACCGCCATGCGCACGCTATGCATGGCCTGGCTTACGATCGACCATGAGGCGGGCGGCAAGGTGGTGATGTTGTGCTCGCCGGCGCTTGGAGACGGCAAGACTACGGTTGCGCTCGGCATGGCGACAATGGCAAAGGTCGACGGACTGCGCCCGATCGTCATCGACCTTGACATGTCGGCGCAGAGCGCGCCGAACATTGCGGGTGCCAACACCAAGGATACCGCCATCACGGCGCCGCTAGAAGGCAAAGTCGATATCAAGAGCCGGATCGCGACGTCGCCGGCCTATCCCCACCTTGAGTTCATTTCGGTGCGGCCCGGCCTGATGAACCTCGATGTCCTTTGTGCCGAACTGCGCGACAGCTACGATCTCATCATCGTCGACGCGCCGGCCGTCGAAGAAAACGAAGGCGTGATCTGGCTCGCGTCGCACGTCGATTCCGTCATTCTGGTCTGCCGCTCGGGCGGCACGACGGATCGCCAGCTCGCCAATGTTCAGCAACGGTTGTCGCTGAACCACGCGGTTATTCTCGGCAGCGTCATGAACTACTGCGACCGGTCGGAGTAGGCGCCGCCGTCAATCCGGTCGGGAAGGGGCGTTTCGCAACTGGCGAGCGCCGACGGCCAAAGTCGCCTCAGACGGTCTGTTGATCGGCCCATCGTCAAACTGCGAAAGCCTTGATGTTCGACAGTCGCGTCCGTTGCCGGCTCGTTCGAGCGCGCGTTGGCCTGGCTTCGTGCCGAAGCAGCTTTCGGTGTGCGGTGATCGTCGCTAACGTCTGCGTCCGAACGATCGGTGCAGCCGCTTTGGCAAAGTTCTTGTTCCCTAGGGTCGGCGTAAACTCGTCGAAGGTCAGTGCGACACATGAGTTCGCTCGCGTCGATAGGGGGCGGGTCAGGCTGACTGACGCTGAGCCCGGCAAACGGAAACCCGATTACCCAAGGTCACCGCTTAGTGTCCAGCTTGCGGCGATAGGCGATCGCCATCTGCACGAACCAGACGCCGGACATCACGATATGCGCAACGTTCGCGCCCACGGCACCGACACGTGGGATGAGGGCGATTGCCGTGAAGAGGAAGAGGACGCCCCCAAGAAGCGCGCTTTGCAGCAGGATCTTTTCGTGTCCCATAGCGAGAAGGGCCGAATAAAGGGTTCTGCCGCAAAGAAACATGATGACGGCGACGAACTGCACCATGACGAGAGTGGCGGCCGCCTCGAAACCCGGGCCGGCCGTCACGCGCAGCACCCATTCAATGGTCAGGTACGCGCCGACGAGGGCGCAGACGCCGAAGGCGAAGAGCAGCCATGCTGTCTGGCTGACGGTCTTTCTAAATTCGTCTATCCCCTCGGTTGCCCAGACGCGCGAAAGATCCGGATAGAGCACGGCCTGAACCTGCTCGCCCGCCTGCTGCGCGATTTTCGCCACCCGCTTGGCGATATGGTAGAGGCCGGCAGACCCGGGATCAGCGAGGTAACCGACAAGAAGCGTGTCGAATTCGAAGGCGCAGGCTTGGATGATAAGCGCCATGTTGGTCCACAGCGAGAAGCTCCAGAAACCGGGGAAGCGGGTCCGGATATCGCCGAGCGGAACCCACATGACGCCGGTCAGCCCCTGCTTGCGCAACTCGCGGAAAGCCCAGACGGTCCTGTTCAGGCTGCTGCAGATCTGCGACGCCATCCACAGCAGCATGAACTCGAACAGCCCCCATCCGAGATAGACGCCGGCAAGGCACAGGAGGGCCCTGAGGATGCTGGCCGCGACCTGCCCATAGGCGACAATCTTGAAGCGGCCATAAAGCCGCATCACCGCCGTCGGCATGCCGGTTACCTGGAATGGCAGGACCGCGCAGTAGATCAGCACGAAGCGGCTCATCTCTTCGGAAATGCCGAAAAGCGGTCCGGCAAATAGCACGATCAGCACCGCCAGCCCCCATCCCGCAAGGGCGGTGGCGAGATCGATCAGCAGGCCGAATTTGAACAATGCCTTGAGGTCGTCGGTCTCGCCGACCTGAAGGGCCTTCGCCCCGTATTTGATGAGCGGCTGCCAGGAACGGAAGCTGACGAAGCGCTCGATGCCGCGAGTGTAGGCGAAGGACAGGGCCAGGAGCCCATAGTCGGCAGGGCCGAGCGCACGCGCCGTCAGGGCAAAGCCGGCCAGTCCGATGAAGGCGCTGGCGAAGTTGCCGGTCAGCAGGTGCGCTATGTTCTTGAGCCGTCCGTGGAGGTCCGCCTCGGCTTGCCAGGCTAAACGATACTTTCTTGTCTTTTTTAGTAGTGATTCCAATAATATCACAAAATTACATCCTGCTTCGAGGTTGCAATTACGTCTGTTTCATGGAAGAATGCTAATATGTGTTTTAGTGTTCTCGCACTGCGAGGAAAATTTGTTTCCCTGTTTCTGGGAAAATTTAATTACTTATCCATATGCAATTAAAAATTGTGCAGTGGAACCTGTTTTTGAAGCATATCATAGTGACCGAAAGAAATTACAGAGGTCTCGTAAAATAAATTCATCCATTGCTGGAGTTTAATTTCCGCTTCTTTTGGTGCGGTTGAACCACCGTGAAGTTCGGATTTATTCATTAGAGGGAAGCATGAAGTTTCCGGCTCAAACAATCTTTCGCATCGTCAGTCATATCGCTTTCGTCGCGACGGCGACGTTGTTGCTGACGGGTCCCCTTCACGCTGCCGGCGCATCGACCGCCAGTACGCCCAGCGCCACCGCATCGGGCGCCGCAACAGCGAGCGCCGTGCCCACGACCCAGGCGGCGCCCGCCGCCTACCGGGTTTCGGTCGGGGACGTGCTGTCCTTCGACATATTGGATGATGCCGAGTTGCCGACGTCGCTGACGATTGCGACCGATGGAGCGGCCGCATTTCCCTTGATCGGCGCGTTCAAGATCGAGGGGCGAACCATTCCTGAGGCGGTTGACGCCTTGCGCAGCGAATATCTGTCCCGCCAGTTGCTGACCGATCCGAAGCTGTCGCTTTCTATCGTAACGGTTCGCCCTGTGCTGATCCTTGGCGAAGTGCGCACACCTGGCTCCTTCGCCTATTATCCGGGACTGACGGTCGAGCAGGCCGTCGGCCTTGCCGGTGGACCACAGACGGCGATGAGCAATCCGGCTGACCGCATCATCGCCCAGGCGAAGCTGCGCGGCACGATCGAGGAAACGGATGTTGAGATCGTGCGAGAGGCGGTCTACACCGCCCGGCTTTACGCGCAATTACGCGGTTCCGAGAAGGTCGACCTCAAGGATATTCCGGAAAGCGTCAAGATGTATGTCGATGAAGTTTCGGTCGGTCCCGTGGTCGCGATCGAGGAGAAGATCCTGAAGACGGACCTGCTGTCGACAAAGAACCAGATGGAGATCCTCAACCAGAGCATCATGCAGACGGAGGCGAGTCTCACGATCCTCGACAAGCTCAAGGAGCAGCAGGAGGAGGTCGTCGCCCTCAACGAACAGGTTGAGGCGAGGACGCTCGCGCTCAGGAAACGGGAGCTGAATACGGAATCGGAGCTTTCACGGGTGAAAATGGCGACTTCGAGCGAAAAATCGCGATTGCTGGAGCTTATCTCCGAGATCGGGCGCTCCAACCGCGAGCTCGCGAACCTGAAGCTGCAGCTCGAAACCTTGAAGGCAAACCGCGAGAAGGAGATCCTGACCTTGCTCCAGGAGCGCGAGGCCACGCTCAAGAAGCTCGAAACGCAGCGTCAGTCAACCAAGGAACAGATGGTCCTGATGGCTGCTGCCGAGGTCGATTCGAGCAAGAACGAACAGGTATCGTTTCTCTACAAGATCGATCGGGAGACCGGTCGCGGCGAGGCCAAGACCCGGCAGAGCATCGAGGCCACAAAAGTTACGGCTGTGCTGCCTGGCGATGTCATCTTCGTATCGATCGCCGGCCTGTAGCTTCGGAATAATAGGGGCTTCGGCCGTGCATAGATGGAGAGTTGCGTGAGGGGCGAGTTTGCATGTGGGCTGACGTCGGGCTTTGACGACGAGGATGACCGTCATTGTCGGGAAACGGTTCTGAGATCGGCGGCGATCGGGGTGTTGGCGAGGGCAGCAGGATGAGCCTGATGGAAACGCTCGGACGAACGCTGGTCATCGCACCGCATCCCGACGACGAGGTTCTGGGCGCCGGCGGAACGATGGCGCGGCTGGCGGCGCAAGGAAGCGACGTCTTCGTGGCTGTTGTCACAGAGGGAAAACCACCGGCCTATGATCGCGCCTCGGTGGAAGCCGTTCAAGCCGAAGCCCATGAGGCGCATCGGATTCTCGGGGTCAAGGAAACGCGCTGGCTGGGTTTCCCCGCCGCAGCCCTTTCCGAAACCTCCCATTCGGCGCTTAACGCTGCGCTGTTCGAGCTGGTGCGCTCCATCGCGCCGCAAACGCTGATCATCCCCTTTGTCGGCGACATGCATGTCGATCATCAGTTGATCTTCCTGTCGTCGATGGTGGCCGCAAGGCCGCATCAGCCCGGCTATCCCAAGGTGATCCTGGCTTACGAGACGTTGTCGGAGACAAACTGGAACGCGCCTTATGTGACGCCGGGCTTCGCACCGAATGTGTTTGTCGACATCAGCGACCATATCGATCGAAAGCTTGCGGCGATGAAGGCGTTCAAGTCCCAGGTTCGGGCGGCGCCGCATGAGCGCAGCCTCGAGACCTTGAACGCGCTCGCCACATTGCGCGGCGCAACCGTGCTGAAATCGGCCGCCGAGGCCTTCGTGATGGTGCGGCAGGTCATCTGATATTTCCGGAGTTTTCAGTTGAGCGAGGGAGCAAGCTGTGGCGACGTGGCCGGTATATGACGAGGAACAGATTGCGGATGTTGCCGCGGTGTTAAGGTCGGGCAAGGTGAATGCCTGGACCGGGCCGCACGTTGCAGCCTTCGAGGAAGCCTATGCCCGTGCACTCGGGCGCAAGCACGCCATCGCGCTTGCGAACGGTACGCTTGCGCTGGAGCTGGCGCTTTTCGCGCTCGGTCTCGAACCCGGCGACGAGGTGATCGTGACGCCGCGCAGTTTCGTCGCCTCGGCGTCGTGCGTTTCGTTTTGCGGCGGCGTTCCCGTCTTTGCCGATGTCGACGAGAACAGCCAGAACATCAGCGCCGCAACGATCGCACCGAAGATCACCAACCGGACAAAGGGCATCATCGCGGTCCACCTGGCAGGCTTTCCCTGCGACATGCAGGAAATCATGGCCCTTGCCAGACAGGCCGGACTTTGGGTGATCGAGGATTGCGCGCAGGCCCACGGCGCGGAGATTGACGGCAAGCCGGTCGGAAGTTTCGGCGATATCGCCGCGTTCTCCTTTTGCCAGGACAAGATCATCACGACCGGCGGCGAGGGTGGCCTGATCGCTCTTGACGACGAGGCACTGTGGAAGAAGGCCTGGAGCCGTAAGGACCACGGCAAATCCTATGACGCGGCGTTCCTGCGAGAGCATCCGCCGGGTTTCCGATGGCTGCATGAAACGATCGGCACGAACTGGCGCATGACATCGCTGTCGGCCGTTCTCGGCTCGAGGCAATTGGAGCGCCTTCCGGCATGGCACGCGACAAGGTCTCGCAACGCTGCGATCCTCGACGAGGTGGCCCTAGAGCTTGCAGCGTTGCGCGTACCGACGTTGCCGAAGGGATATCGCCACGCGTACTACCGCTACTACGCTTTCGTTCGGCCGGAGGCATTGAAGCCCGGGCACGATCGCGACTGGATTGTCGCGGCGATGAACGCGGCAGGTGTGCCGTGTTTTTCCGGAAGCTGCTCGGAGGTCTATCTGGAGAAGTGCTTTACCGATCTTGGGCTTTCGCCGTCCGAGCGGCTCCCGGTCGCACGAAGGCTGGGCGAAACCAGTATCGCGCTTCTCGTCGATCCGGCGCAGAGCGAAGAGGCGATGACCAAGGCCGCCCGCTTCCTGCATGCCGTCGTCACCGAAGCGTCTCTTCCCGCTCTGGGTCAACGCGCGCCGGTGCTTGAAATGGAAGCGCGGGCATAGAACCGCGATTTCGGAAACGGTCGAGCAGCCGCGACGCGGTTGCCCGGCCATGTGCCGACCGGTGCATGGGAGTTGAAGATGAAGCGGTGCTTTGACATCGTCTTTGCGTTGGTCGCGGGCCTCTTGAGCCTGCCGATCATGCTGGTGGTCGGGATTGCGGTCGCCATCTGGCTTGGGCGGCCCGTGTTGTTTTACCAGACCCGGGCGGGGCTCGACCGGCGTCCGTTTCGCATGATGAAGTTTCGGTCGATGTCGGATGCGCGAGACGCCGAAGGCCGCCCCCTCAGCGACGCCGAGCGCACGGGACGGTTCGGGCTTCTGCTTCGCCGGACGCGCCTGGACGAGTTGCCCGAGTTCTGGAACATCCTTATCGGCGACATGAGCCTCATCGGCCCGCGGCCGATCCTTCCGGAGACGATCGACGCGCTGGGCGAGCGCGGGGTTCGTCGCTGCAGCGTTCGGCCGGGGCTCACCGGCTGGGCTCAGATCAGCGGCAACGCCATTCTTTCGAACGACGACAAGCTCGATCTTGATCTCTGGTACATTGCCAACCGATCAGCCTGGGTCGATCTCAAGATCATCGCCGAAACTGTTCTGGTGATGATCCTCGGGGATCGGATCAGCGAACGCCGGCTCAGCGCGGCACGCCAGAGCGTGCCTGAGCGATAAGATCCTTCTGCCGCAGTTCGGGTTGTGGCGCCGGTTCGGGTTGGGCAAAGGCGTCCGACGTCGCTTTTGCCGAAGCTGAGAGCGCGATGTAGGCGCAGGCAAGGGCCACGGGCAAGACGAGCGGGAAGGGCCAGAAGCGGCTATAGGCGTGCGGCACGGCATTCGCGACCAACAGCAGCATGGAGACGTTGGCGACGATGCAGCCTGCAAACGGTCGCCCGCCGGGAAGCCGCGCCACGGCCAGCGCCGGACCGAAGGCCGAAAGCAGCATCACCAGAAGACCCACCGCCGAGATCAGCCCGCCTTCCGTCCACAGGAGCAGATAGAGATTATGAACCGGCTGGTGAATGGCGCTCGCGATCCGGTACTGGTCCGCGCCGACGCCGAGCAGCAAGGTGCTGTCGGTCATGTTCATCGCTTCATAGATCAGATCGACGCGATGATCGAACGTGCCGGCCTGGCCGATGTCGCCGCTTTCGAGCGCTCCGAGCACGCGTTTCTGGAATGCGGCCGGAAGATAGTCGCGGGCGGATGTGAAGACTGCGAGAACGATGCCGGCCAAAAGGACGACGTTGATGATCAGCCGCTTCCAGTTGACGCCGATGATAGCAAATACGCTCATGCCGAAGACAAGGGCGATGAGGCCAGTGTTGGAGCCGGTCAGCACGATCCCGTAGATCAGGATAAATAGGGCAAAGACGGCATAGATTCGGTTGAGCCGCTTCGTCGTGATCAACACAAGCAGGATCGGGACCGCGAGCGCTATCACCGCCGCGCACTCGTTTTCACGCTCCATAAGGCCGCTGAAGCGGCCGTTGCCGCTGACGAAGTTCGTGTTCGTGCGGCCATCAATATGGATGAGATAGATGCCCTGGAAACAAAGGACGAGGATCGAGAACACATAGGTCTTCGCGAGCAGCACGAGCTGATCGAGCGTACGACCGCTGAACAATAGCACTACAAAGAGATAAGCGTAGAGATATTGGGTGACGACGACGATGCCGCGCATCGGATCCGGGCCCGCGATGCTGCTTACCAGCAGGCCGGAGACCAGCATTGTCAGCCCCAGCCACCACAATCCGCTGCTAACACGCCCGAAGAGCTGAAGATCGATATTGCGGTTGAGTAGCGCAAAGCAGAAGCAAAGAAAGGCGAGGAAATCGGCGACCGTAAAGTTCGTATCGCCGTAGCGAAAATAGTTCATCGAGCAAAAAAAGACGGCGCCGACCAGCAGAAGGAACTCGATCTTTTTGGTGAGCACGATGCCTGGCGCATCGCGGCGAGCGGCTTCGCGGCGAGCAGCCAATCCGGCCGAAAGGGTATGGTTGAACATGTTCATGGCATGCCGTCACCTTCAACCAACACAAGGCCGTGCGCTCGAACGTCGTCTTCAGGCATTCTAGACTTTCTCCCTTTAGTCTGCTTCCTTTTCGCAGGCTTCCGGCCCGCAATCACGCCCCCAGCCGATGAACCCTGGATTGGCGAAATCGCAATCATTTGCCTGACGCCGCTTTCCGTAGCGGAACGGTTGCCCGTCAAGCGTCGTGACGCGCCCGCCGGCAGCGCGCAGCACGGCATCACCGGCGGCCGTATCCCATTCCATCGTGCGACCGAAACGGGGATAGACATCGGCGAGCCCCTCGGCCAGCAGGCAAAATTTGAGCGACGAGCCGACCGACGTGCAGTCGCGGATTGCGTTCTGCTCCAGAAAATCCGCCGTCTCGGCATCGCTGTGCGAACGGCTGGCAACCGCGGTCAGATTTTCAGGCCGTTCTCGACACCGTATTTCCGTGGTCCCGGTGATGGCAAAGTCGGCGGTCACCTGAAACTTCTTCGCCCGTCCCCCTTCTGCGACATAGCCAACGAGCCGAGCGGGCGCAAAGACGACGCCAGCCACCGGCTCGCCGTCGCTGATCAAGGCGATGTTGACGGTGAAGTCACTTCGCCGGTTGATAAATTCCTTCGTTCCGTCGAGCGGGTCGACGAGGAAGAAGCGCCGGCCCTCGATCTCGGGCACTGAGCCTGCCGCGACGGCTTCCTCGGCGACCACCGGGATATCGGGGAATGCTCGAGCCAAAATGGCAAGGATGATCTCTTCGGCACGCCGGTCCGCTTCGGTGACCGGCGAACGGTCGGCTTTTTCATCGACCGTGATATCACGCGCATAGACGTCTAGAATGGCCTTGCCAGCCTCTATCGCTGCGGCCGTGAGCGTATCGATCATTATCTTTCTCCGTACTGCCGCTGGGAGCGTCGTCTGCCGCGCCGGACTGGTCGTTATTGATTGTCCAGGTAGGCCTCGATTTCGCCTGCAAGCGCCGTGACTTCGCGGCCCACGGTGTGCAGGTGGATTTCCGGCCTCTCCGGGCGCTCGTAAGGCGAACTAATGCCCGTAAAGTTGCTGATCTCGCCGGCGAGCGCCTTCTTGTAGAGGCCCTTGGGATCGCGGCGCGCGCATTCCTCGATCGGGGTGTCGACAAAAATCTCGATGAATTCGCCCGGGCCGAACAATTCGCGGGCCATGCGGCGCTCCGAGCGGAACGGCGAGATGAACGAAACGAGCACGATTAGGCCCGCTTCGGTCATGAGTTTCGCGACTTCGGCCACGCGTCTGATGTTCTCGACGCGGTCTTCTTCGGTGAAGCCGAGATCGCGGTTGAGGCCGTGACGGACATTGTCGCCGTCAAGCAGGAACGTGTGCTTGCCCCGGGCGTGCAGCATTTTCTCGACAGTGTTGGCGATCGTCGATTTGCCCGAGCCGGAGAAACCGGTGAACCACAGCACCCGCGGCGTCTGATGATTGAGCGCGGAGCGGGCCTTCTTGTTGATGTCGAGGGCCTGCCAATGCACGTTGAGCGCGCGACGCAGCGGAAAGTCGATCATGCCAGCGCCGACCGTGGCGTTGGTGAAACGATCGATCAGCACGAAGTTGCCGGTGGTCCGGTTGTCCTTGTAGCTGTCGAAGACGATCGGCGCCTGGGTGGAGAGATTGCAAACGCCGATCTCGTTCATGCGCAGCGATTTTGCCGCTTCCTCGGCGAAGGTGTTGACGTCGATCTGGTGTTTGAGGCTGGTAATCGTCGCGCTGACGCTGTCGACTTCCGTGCGCAGGATGTAGCTGCGTCCGGGAAGCATCGCATCCGGATGAAGCCAGATCACGTGCGCCATAAACTGATCGGCGACATGCGGCCGATTTTCCGGCGGCACGAGCATGTTGCCGCGTGAGATATCAAGTTCGTCCTCCAGCACGAGCGTGACAGACTGGCCCTCGACCGCGCGCGCAAGCTTGCCGTCATAGGTGACGATTTCCTTGACCCGGGTGAGCTGGCCGGATTTTGCCACCGCGAGCGGATCGCCGACAGCTATGCTGCCCGATGCCACCTGGCCGGCAAAGCCGCGAAAGTCGAGATTTGGGCGAAGGACCAGTTGCACCGGGAAACGGAATTCCGCTTCGGCTGCCTCTTCCTCGATCGGCACCGTCTCGAGATGCTCCAGCAATGTTGGACCGCCATACCAGGGCATGTTTGGCGAACGGCTCGTCATGTTGTCGCCAAAGCGCGCCGAAATCGGGATCGGCGTGATCGTCGAGAAGCCGAGGTTCTCGGCAAAGGCCCTGTAGTCGGCGACGATCGTGTCGAAGACCCTGCGGTCAAAACCGACGAGGTCGATCTTGTTGACGGCAAGTACGACATGGCGCACCCCGAGCAAGGACGCGATGAAGGAATGGCGCCGCGTCTGCTGAAGAATACCCTTGCGGCTGTCGACGAGCACGACTGCAAGGGCCGCCGTGGACGCCGCAGTGACCATGTTGCGGGTATACTCCTCGTGCCCCGGCGCGTCGGCCACGATGAACTTGCGGCGCGAGGTAGCGAAGAAGCGATAGGCAACGTCGATGGTGATGCCCTGTTCTCTTTCTGCCTCCAGGCCGTCGATCAGGAGTGCGAAGTCGATGTCGCCGTTGTTTGCGCTGGTGCGTTTGGTCTCGCGCTTAAGTGCTGCGAGCTGGTCGTCGAAGAGCAGCTTGCTATCGTACAGCAGGCGGCCAATCAGCGTCGACTTGCCGTCGTCGACCGAACCACAGGTCATGAAACGCAGAAGCGATTTCTTCTCCTGTTTGGCCAGATATTCGAGCACGCTGCCCGGTGTTGCGGGAATGCTGGCGGTCATCAGAAGTACCCCTCCCGCTTCTTCTTCTCCATCGACGCGGTTTCGTCCGCGTCGATCAGGCGGCCGTGCCTTTCCGACGTGCGGGCGGTCAGCATTTCGCGGACGATGTCCTGGAGTGTCGTGGCGTTGGATTCGATCGCAGCGGTGAGCGGGTAGCAGCCAAGCGTGCGAAACCGCACCAGGCGCTGCTCGACCTTCTCGTCCGCATGGAGCGGCATGCGCTCGTCATCCACCATGATCAGCATGCCGTCCCGCTCGACGACCGGACGGCGTGCGGCGAAGTAAAGTGGCACGATCGGGATGTTTTCCTTGAGGATATATTGCCAGATGTCGAGTTCCGTCCAGTTGGACAGGGGAAAGACACGAATGGATTCGGATGGGCCGACGCGCGTGTTGTAGCTCTTCCAGAGCTCGGGCCGCTGGTTCTTCGGATCCCAGGCGTGCTGAGCGTTGCGGAAGGAGAAGATGCGCTCTTTTGCCCTGCTCTTTTCCTCGTCCCGCCGCGCCCCCCCGAAGGCCGCATCGAAGCCGTATTTGTCGAGTGCCTGGCGCAGCGCAATCGTCTTCATCACATGCGTATGCACGTTGGAGCCGTGGGTGAAGGGGTTAATCTGCTGCTCGAGGCCGTCGCGATTAATATGAACAAGCAGGTCGATGCCGAGTTCGGCCGCAGTCCGGTCGCGAAACTCGATCATTTCTCGGAATTTCCAGGTGGTGTCGACGTGGAGGAACGGGAAAGGCGGCTTGCCGGGATAAAATGCCTTCATCGCCAGATGCAGCATGACGGAGGAGTCCTTGCCCACCGAATAGAGCATGACCGGCTTCGCAAAGGTCGCGGCGACCTCTCGGAATATGTGGATCGCCTCGGCTTCCAGGCGCTGCAAATGAGTTAAGGACATCGGTGCTAATGCTCCAATATTGCAAAAAAACTTGAACCCTCAATTATATATTGCGTTCCTTTTGGAAGGTTATGTATTTTTTAAATTTAGATCTTAACTATACTTATTGTTCTAGGCGTTAGTTCTTGTGGTCGTAGTTGGCGCCTCTGAGCCGCGAAAGACCCACAATCGCGACGCCAGATAATTCCAGACAAAGACGATCGGGACGCTGATCACCTTGGCGACCGGTGCCGGGATCGTTAGGGCAAGGCCGGTGACGATCCCCGTCGATATCAAGAGACCCGTCAGGGTGGCAGCGACAAATTTCACCGCCTGCACATGGCTGTGGGCAGCGCGGAAGGTCCAGGTGCGATTGAGCATGTAGCTGACCGCGATGCCGCAGGAATAGGAAACGAGGTTGGACAGCGTTGGCCGAGCCCCCAGGAAATAGAGCGTGTTGAACAACACCATGTCGAGCAGGGTCGTCACGGCTCCCACAGCCGCAAACCGTGCAAGCGTTTCGCCGGCACGCTGCCGGGAGCTAGCGTCTTTTGTTGTCGGCAACGACATCGCCGTGCCTCCAATCCGGCATCGCCGGAGCCGGCCGCCGGTGTTCGTCGTCATTGAGCGACGCTTCGATAATCGGGGCGGGCCGGCGTTTCGACTGCATGAAGATACGGCCCACATACTCACCCATGATGCCGAGAAAAATCGCGTTCAAGGTGATCGAAATCAGAAGCAGGATCGTTGTCGTTGCAAAGCCCGCCGGCCAGTCCTGGCCGAACAGAAGCTTGCCGACGAGGTAGCCGAACAGCAGCAGCAGCGTTGCTGTGCCCATCACCAGGCTTGCCATCGAGGCCAGTCGCAAGGGTGTCAACGAATGGTTGAGGATCCCATCGACCGCAAGCGACAGCATGGCCTTGAATGGGAACTTGCTTTCACCCGCGACACGGGCCTCACGGTCATACTCGAAGCCCACCTGCGAGAAACCCATCGCACTGATGAGTCCGCGCAGATAGGGCGAGGTGTCGTCGACCTTCCGCAGTTCGTCGAGGATGCGTCGGTCGACAAGGCGGAATTCGCCGGCGTTGAGCGGCAGGTCGTCCTCGCTGAGCGCATTGATACACCAGTAGAAGGCACGGCGGATGCGCGTCGTCAGCCATCCGTCCTTGAGCGTGCGACGGATGCCGTAAACCACCTGGTGTCCGTGGTGCCAAAGCTCCAGCATCCCCGGAATGAGATGGGGCGGATCCTGTAGGTCGCAGTCGATCTGGACCGAGCAGTCGCCCGTGGCAGACTTGTAAGCCACGAGAAGCGAGCGTTGATAGCCGATGTTGCGGCTGAAACGGATCACCCGGACGGTCGGATCCTCGCGGGAGATCTCGGTCAGAATGGGGAATGTGCGGTCGGTGGAATGGTTGTCCATGAAGATGATCTCGCGGTCGTAGCCAGGCAGGCTTCGAAACACGTCAACGATCGCCTCATGGGCGCGCCGAACATTGGACTCTTCGTTGAAAGCCGGCACCAGGATCGAGATTTTGGGTCTCTGCTTCATCGCCACCACCATCTTCACGCCGTTTCTCGAGACCAACGGCCGGCGTTCGAACTGGGCAGCGCGGGGGCCTGCCGGTGCCACTCGACCGTGCGGGTTATTCCCTCGCGCAAGGCGATGCGCGCACTCCAACCGAAGAGGTCCTTGGCGCGCGCCGTCGATGCGCGCAGCTCGTTTGCGCCCGCCGACATTCCTCCCAGACGATATTCGATGAGATCAGGGTCGGCGCCCGTCCGCTCGACGATGAGTTCAGCGACCTCCCGCATGGTTGGTGCGATGCCACTTGCGACATTGACAAGCCGCGTGCTGACCGGCGCGTCGGCGATGCGAAGCAGTGCGTCGACAACGTCGCTCACATGAAGCAGATCGCGACGGTCGCCGGAATGGTGGACAACGCAGGGCTGACCGGCAAGGCAACGTTCGATGAACAGAGGGATCATGAATTCGGTCGACTGCGTTGGGCCATAGACCAGAGCCAGCCTGGTGGTGATCACGGGGAAGGGCAAGCGTCTCTGCAATCCGCCGATGAGGTGGGTCGCAGCAGCGAGTTCGGCACCATAGGCGGTGGCGGGCATTTCCCGGCTCTCTTCCTCATAGGGTCTGGGCGCGGTGCCGTATTCGGCAATCGATCCGGTCCGGATGATTTTCAAGGGCGGATGGGGAACGCTGCTTGCGGCGCCGAGAAGGTTCAACAAAGCGGCGAAGTGTTCTTTGATGCCTGCCTTGGCGTCGCTCAATTCCGCTTCCTCGCGTCTCCTCGGGCGTGCGGCGAGATGGAAGACGAACTCAGGTGAGATCTTAGACAGGCAACACTTCATGGCGTCTTCCGACTGGAGGTCGAAGTTGTGTCGTTCAATCGACTGATCGAGCGCGTCCAGTCGGCTGTCGTCGGAGCCGGGCCGAACCACGACATGGACTTCGTGGCCGACATCAAGGCAGGTTCGCGTCAAATGCGAACCAATGAAGCCAGCAGCGCCCGTAATCAGAACCCTCGACATCGCCCATTCCTATTTGCGCAGGACAGTCGGATTGAAGCCCCGGTCGAGTGCGCTTCCACCGCGACGGGTGGAAACGCCTCACCTCCGTCGTTTTCAGTTGACCATGGCCGGGTACGGCAACGGCACGAGGAAGCGGCCGCCATGCGCGGCGAAGTCCGCCTGCTGCGCGCGGATCTCATCGAAGAAATTCCACGCGAGCACCAGAAGCACGCCGGGCGCATCCTCCCGCAACACGTCCGGGGAGCGAATTGGTATTTTCATGCCCGGCGAATATAGGCCCTGCTTCAAGGCATTCCGGTCAACCAGGTAATCGAGCCTGTCCGGGCCGATCCCAAAATAGTTGAGCAAGGTGTTTCCCTTGGCAGGTGCACCGTAACCTGCGACGGTGACGCCGTCTTTCTTGAGCTGGTCCAGCATGGCGATCAGGTCGACGCCGATCTTCCGGATGCGCTCGGCAAAGGCAAGATAGGTATCCGCCTCGAGCATCCCTGCCTTGAGCTCTTCCGCAAGCATCTCGCTGACGATCGCAGTCGGGGGCGTGGCTGTGGCGGCGTGTTTGAGGAAAACGCGCATCGAGCCTCCATGCACGCCGAGACGATGAACATCGACGACGTCAAGGTCGAAGTACCCGCCGAGCTTGACGAGCGATAGTAGGCTGAACTCGGATACATGCTCGTGATAGATCGTGTCGAACTCGTTGTTTTCGAGAAGATTTTTCGCCCAGGGCACTTCGATGACGAAGACGCCATCATCGGCCAGCCAGCCTTTGACGCCAGCCATGAAGTCATGAAGATCGCCGATGTGGTTGAACGTGTTTGTGGTGACGATCGCTTTTGCCGAACCGTACTCACTGATCAGTCGGCCTGAGCCGCTATGGGTAAAGTAGCCGACGTCGACGTCGACACCGCGCGAGCGGGCGATCTCGGCCAGGTTCGCCGCCGGGTCGACGCCGAGCGTCTTTCCACCCACCTTGTTGCACGCCGAAAGCAGGAGTCCGTCATTGCAGCCGATGTCGACGATGAGCCCGTCGCCGGCGGCCTTCTTCAAAATTCCGGCCAGTCCAGCAAAATGGTCATGCATGGATGTAGCGCTCGATGGGACGTAGAGATAGTGCTCAAAGAATCCGTCGGGAACCTGGTCGGAGACCTGGATCAATCCACAGGTCAGGCAGGCCTGCGAGTCTAGCGGATACATGGGCTGGTTCTCGGGCACATCTTCCGGGCGCACGAAGCTGTTTGCCGGTGGGTGATCGCCCATGCAGAGAAACGTCAGTGGGTCGGCTGCAAGGCAGGCGCGGCATCTCAAAAGGCGTGTCATTTTCAAGCTCCAGGTTGCTCAAAGGAGGCTGTTTGCTGCTGGCGGCGCTTGCTGGCGCCCGAGCTCGCGAATTGCGTGGCGAAATCGCGGAACGACTGGTGGATATGGTCCAGGTGCGCCTGTGTCAGGCCATGGTGGCAGGCGAGCAGAATGCCGCCGCGCATCACGTCGTCGGCGACCGGATAGCCGCGCGGCTCGACCTTGCTATGGACGCCGCTCATCGCCGGTTGGCGCAGGATGTTTCCGGTAAACACCGGACGGGTCTGGATGTCGCGCTGTTCCAGGAAGATCTGCATCTCCCGGCGGGTGAACGGCGCATCGGCGCGCACGGTCATCGGGTAGGCCAGCCACCCGGTTCGCGAAAGCGGCAGTTGCTCCGGCAGGACGAACCAGTCCTCGTAGGTCTCGAAGAAGGCGCGCTGCTTGGCGAAGTTGCGCTCGCGCGCATCGATGTTTTGCTGCAGCCGATCGAGCTGGACAAGCCCGAACGCTGCGCCCATTTCGGACGGTTCAATGTTGAAGCCCAGCACCTCGAACACGAACTTGGCGTCATAGTCGAAGCCGTCGAGATCGATGTTGAAGCGGTTCTCGATGGTCTCGGATTCGACAAAGAGCGAGGATGTGCGGCCCCAGGAGCGATAGAGCATCGCCTTGCGCGCCAGCTCGTCGTCGTTGACGCAGACCATGCCTCCGTTGCCCGCCGCGGTAATGACATGCGAGCCGTAGAAGCTGGTCGTGCTGATATCGGAACGCGCGCCGGTGCTTGTATCCCTGATCGTCGCGCCCAGCGTGTCGGCGCTGTCTTCGATAACCAGCAGCTTGTGCGCGTCGGCGATTTCGCGAATGCGATCCCAATCGGGCAGGTTCCCGATCAGCGAAGGGATCATCACCGCCTTCGTCTTTCTGGTAATCATCCGCTCGATCGCATCGACATCGATATTGTAGGTGCCTTCGACGACGTCGACGAAAGCCGGGATAAGACCGGCGCGCACGATCGGGGCGACGGTCGTCGCAAAGGTCAATGCGGGCGTGATGACCTCCGATCCCTTCGGAAGGTCGGCGATTTCGACGGCGAGATGGTTCGCTGACGAACCTGAATTCACCATGATGCCATGCCGTTTCGCAAAGAGCATCGCGACACGTTCCTGCATCGTCCTGACGGCCGTGCCCATCTGTGTCGATGAGCGCAGGACTGCCACGACGGCATCAATCTCTTCCTGACCGTAAACGGACTGTCCGTAATTAACTCGCATCTTTCCAATCTCCGATGTCGCGCAATGGCAATGGTCTTGCTTCGTGTTCGACTTCCTGTTTCCAGGCGGCGGCGTATTGCTCGATCTGATGCTCCGAGAACGACCGGATGTTCCTCGGATCCTCCCGATGCTTGCGGTACCAGGCGACAGTCGTGGCCACGGTGTCGCGCAGGCGCAGCACCGGCTTCCAGCCGAGTTCCGTGCGGGCCTTGGTGCTGTCGAGGCGCAGGATGGTCGATTCCACCGGCGCGTTTACCTGCGGTTCGACGATGTATCTCGGCGGCGTGTCACCCCATTGGGCAACGACCATGTCGGCAAGCGTTCCGACATTGACGGTCGCTTCCTGGTCGGGGCCGAAATTCCAGCCGCCGGCAAAGCGCGTTCTGCCGTGAAGCAGGTGCGCCGCCAGCATCATGTAACCGCGAAGCGGTTCGAAGACATGCTGCCACGGCCGGATGCTTGACGGATTGCGCAGCCGCGCGGGGCTGCCGCCTTCCACCGACCGGACCAGATCGGGCACGAGCCTGTCGGCACCCCAGTCGCCGCCGCCGATGACGTTGCCGGCGCGCACGCTGACGAGCTGAGGCCCGTTGGGGTCATTGAAGAACGAGGATCGATAGGCCGCTGCGACGAGTTCAGCGCAGCCTTTCGATGAGCTATAAGGATCGCGCCCGCCCATCGGGTCGTTTTCCCGATAGCCCCAGACCCATTCGCGGTTCTCGTAGCACTTGTCGCTGGTGACGACGATCACGCCCTTCAGGGATTTCATGCGCCTTGCCGCATCAAGCACGATGGCGGTGCCGACGACATTGGTCGCATAGGTGTCGACCGGGTTCTCGAAGGAGGCGCGAACCACGGCCTGCGCGGCCATGTGAATGACGAGATCGAAATCCTGTCCGCCGATTGCCCTCGCCACGTCGGCGGCAGACCGGATGTCGCCCTCATGGCCGTCGATGACGTCGCCGAGGCCGGTCGCCAGGTAGAAGGACGGTATCGACGGTGGCAGCGAGAGGCCGACCACCGATGCGCCCAGTCGCCTTAGCCAAAGCGAGAGCCAGCCTCCCTTGAAGCCGGTGTGTCCCGTGATCAGGATCTTTCGGCCACGGAACGCCTCGGCAAGGTCGACCTCGCTGGTGATCAAAGCCATGTCCTACATCCGTACGTGATGGGTGGAGGGTGCGGCTGTCGCGGCGGAAAGGTGATCGCGTTCAAAGTGCAGCCACGGCGGATCTTCGCTTTCGCACAGCCCGTTCAGGTAATCGCGATCGCGGATCGTATCCATCGGATGCCAGAAGCCGTGATGCTTGTAGGCAAACAGTTGACCGGCCCTGGCGAGATTGGTCAGCGGCGACATTTCGAGCGGTTCGGAAAGGCTCGGAATGTAGTCGAGGACGCCGGGTTCAAAGACGAAGAAGCCGCCGTTGATCCAGGTTTCCTTCTTCTGCACCTTCTCGGTGAACTCGACGACCTGGTCACCTTCGATCTCGAGGTTGCCGAAACGGGCCGGTGGCTGCACGGCGGTAACTGTCGCAAGGCGCCCGTGCGAGCGGTGAAACGCCAGCAGCGCCTCTATGTCGATGTTTCCGACGCCGTCCGAATAGGTCACCATGAAAGGCTCGTTGTCGAGCCATTCGCGCAGCCGCAGGAGCCGCCCTCCAGTCATCGTCGACAGGCCGGTGTCCACGACAGAGACATTCCAGTCGAGCGGATGATTGGGGTGCAGCACCATCGAGCCGCTTCCGAGCGCAACGGTAAAGTCTGCGGTCGACAGATGGAAGTTATGGAAGAAGCTCTTGATCGACATGCACTTATAGCCGCCGGCGACGACAAAGTCGCGGTGCCCCCAGTGGCTGTAAATGTCCATGACGTGAAGAATGATGGGTTTGCCACCAATCTCGACCATCGGCTTGGGAATACGCGTGGTTTCCTCGGCCAGGCGCGAGCCAAGCCCTCCCGCAAAGAGAACGACTTTCATAGCGGTCTCCAAGAAGATATGTTTGGGATAGTGTTGACGTCTCAGGTTTTATTCATGAGCAATCGCGATCCAATGCGCGATTTGAGCGTTTTCAATAACTGATTAAAATGCACGTCAATAAAAGCAGGTGGTTACCTGCGCGCTACGGAATATGTCTGGATAAGTCCCAGGGTTTCCGTTATGTTAAGTAACTAATATACAAGGAATACCTTATATTCTGCTTGGCCGCAAGCCTTTTTACGTGTCAGGTTTATCCCTGCACGCTTGTCGGGGTTGTCCCGCTAGGCCATGCGCCGCTGCGCATTACGATCCTGTGTGATCTATTTGAAGCCATGTGCGACTGCATCGTTCCCGTCGCCAGCCTGTATTTTATACTTCGTCTATTTTTGTTCGGAGTTTTTGCATGACCTATCCAGCAAGTGTTTCTTCGGAAAGACAGGAAACTGTTGAAGGAAAATCGGTCGGGATTTTCTATCAAGTCGCCGCGGCCCTGTTCTTCCTGTTCGTTTTCTATTTTCTGTTTCTTCGGATCATGAATTTCGAGATGCGGAGAGACGAGCAGCTGTATGTCCCGCCGGCCAGGCTCTTGAACGACCATGCGCTCTACGCCGATTTCTTCTACAATCATCCGCCGGCCTCCGCGTGGTACTTCTACGGGATCAGCAAGCTGACAGGGTCGAGCGACCTGCTCTTCAGCGGTCGCCTCGGTGTTTTCCTGGCCTGGATCCTTATGGCAGTCGCTGTCGGCGGCGTGGTGTATGTGTTGACGCGTTCGGCTTGGGCAACTGTCTGTGTCGGCATCCTGTCGCTGGTGAACGAGTTGTTCCTGACGCAGACGGGTGTCGGCGCCACCAACAATTTCCTGCCGTGGCCGTTCGCCTTTCTCGGCCTCAGCCTCTTTTTTCTTGCCCTGCGCAGCGAGCAGCATCGTTCGTCGTTGGTGGCGCTGGCCGGGTTTCTGCTGGCCTTGGCCGTGTGTTTCAAGCTGAGCGCCATCGCCTTCATCCCGGCCGTGGCCGTGGCCGCATTCCTTCTGCCGCGATCGCTGGCGCTGAAGGATCGTATCGTAAACGTCGCGGCGCCGCTGCTGGTCGGCGGCCTTGTCGGCGGGGCGCCGATCCTTTTTTATCTCGTCAGGGATCCGCAGCTCTTCCTGGCTCATGTGGTGCGCTACCATACCGGTCCGCATCCGCAATACTGGCGGCTGATGAGCGGCGACGGGGAGGGCGGGGCGATGTCGCTCGCCCAGAAACTGGTCATGGCGCAGGATATATGGCTAGCGCCGGCCGTGGCCGTGGCGCTTGCGGCGATCATCGCCGTCGCGTTCATCGTTCTTGCCCGGCGCCCCGACAACGTGGCGGCCGAACCGAAGCTTCGCATGGGGGAGGTGCTGGTGCTTGCGGGCGTGCTTGTCTGCAGCTTTGTGCTGAGCTTCGTTCCGACGCCCGGATTCCCCCAGTATTTTGCGCCGCCGCTCGTCTGCCTTCCGCTGGGGTTTGGCCTTTTGCTCGAGGCACTTGGTCCGCGCGCACTCCCCATGGTGCGGCCGATCCTGCTGTCGGCCGTGCTTGTCGTCCTTGCGGTCAACGCGCCGCGCCTTGCTCAATACCTCGGCAAGGCGACCCATCCGCAGCAGTGGACGACGATGCGCGTGCATGAGGGAGGCGTGACGATTGCTGAGAGAATGCAGGCTGCCGGCGTCACCGGCAAGGTTGCGACGCTCGCGCCCATCTATCCGCTGGAAGGCGGCCTCGATGTCTATGCCGAGTTGGCGACCGGGCCGTTTGCCTACCGCACCGCGGACATGACGAGCCCCGAGTTGGCGAAGTACTACAAGATGACATCGCCATCGATGATCGAAGGTCTGTTCGAGAAAGACCCGCCGGCAGCGTTTCTGCTTGGCTTTGAAGACGAACTGGAAAAGCCGATGCGTGCCTTTGCAGAAAGCCACGGCTACGTGCAGTCCGCCTCTCTCGGCTTCAAGGACAGATATGGGGTTCCGACCCTCTACCTGAGGCCAACAGCGCCCTCCGGATCCTGACCGGGTGATGCGGCGTCGCCTCCTAAGGCGGTGCCGTATCAGGTCGATACGCGCGCTGCCTGGTAAAGCGCCTGGGTCTCTTCCGGCGCGGCGATGACGTCGTCCCATTGCTGAAGGACCGACTGAATCGCGTAGCGCGCGGCAACCGCGCGTGCGCCCATGGCGCCGATCTGGTGCCGGAGTGTTGCGTCGGCCGCCAGGCGGCCCATCGCGTCTGCCAGCCGGCGAGTGTCTTCCTTCGGAACGAGCATGCCAACCGCCGGCGTGTCGATGATTTCCGACGGCCCCCAGGGGCAATCAAAGGCGATGCTGGCAAGGCCCGCGGACATCGCCTCCAGCAGCACATTTGGGAAGCCTTCGAAGCGCGAACTGAGGACGAAGATATCGCCGGCGTTGATCCATTCAACCGGTGATTTCGTCGTGCCCGGTAGACGAACGCGGTTTGAAAGGCCGAGGCGTCGGATCTGTTCCTCGAGCACGGGCCGTTCCGGGCCTTCGCCGAAGATTGTCAGCGTCATGTTCGGCGCGCCCCCCGCGATATCGGCAAAGGCGTCTATCAACAGATCGAACCCCTTCTGCCTGTTCAGGCGGCCGACGGCTAGCACGCGGGTGTCAGTGCCTGACTGTTTTTCACGTACATGCTGAAGCGTGATCGGGTTGGGGATGATCACGGCCTTGGCTTTGAGGGGCGGCGGCAGCGAATTGACCGCTTCCGTCGTCTGCATCACCAGCCGCTCCGCCAGGCGAGCCGCCAGCGGCCGCGCCAATCGCCACAGCCAGTTCATGTCTTGCGTATTGAAGTTGTTTCGCTCGGAAAGGACGAGCCTCAGGTCGAGGCCGCGGCTGGCAAGTACGACCATGATGTTGACCTTCGTCAGAAAGGAGATGACGAGGTCCGGCGATAGGGCGCGCAGGCGCGCGCGCAATCGGGCGACACGCTCGGCCGTCCTGAAGACAGGCACCGACGAGCCGCCGCCGAGCGCCTCCACGCGGACGGACCTGTCATAGGCAAAGTAGGTCTCCGGGGTTTCCGCATTGAGCGCGAGCACGTGCACGTCATCACCTCGGGCCGAGCGATGGCGCGCGAGGATGTTGACGACCTTTTCAGCGCCGCCGGCACCAAGCCCCGAAAGCACAAACACAATTCGCAATGGCGGCTCCTGTCTCGATTGGGGCAGGCGGACATCCTGCGCCCGACCCCCGACCACGGCCTAGACGGCGCTCATCCAGCCGTGGGTCAAGGCGAAATGGACAATCTGCGCCCGCGTGTGGAGCTGCAGCTTCTCCGTCGCGCGGGCCTTGTATGTTTCGATCGATTTGACGCTGACATTGGCGCGCGCGCCAATTTCCTTGTTGGAGTACCCAAGGGCTACGAGGCGTAGAACGTCCTGCTCGCGACGGGTCAGCCCCGGCACACCGGCTGTCTTCATCGCGCGCGACCCTGGATTTGGTGCCAAGCGGGTCAGTTCCTGGGCGGTTGGCGGATCGAGATAGAGCCCACCATGCGTAACGGACCGAACGGCAAGCAGCAGGTGCTCGGGCGCAGAGCATTTCTGAATGAAGCCCTTGACGCCGATCTGAAGCGCCTGCTGTGCATAGGAGCGCTCTGGGTAAATCGTCATCATCACCACATAGGCCGAAAGCTGCTCCTTGAGGATTTGTTCGGCGAGCGTAAGGCCGCTCATGTCGGGAAGGGCAATATCGATGACCGAAACGTCCGGCCCGGTTTCCTTGATCAGCGCCAGCGCTTCCGCACCCGATCCGGCCGAGCCGACGCAGACGATATCGTTGGTCGTCTCGATCGTCGCGCGCGCGCCGACGATGACGAGCGGGTGGTCGTCGATGATGACTGTGCGTATCGGCGTCGTCATAATGCCCGCCTCACTGTCGGCGCCAAGCCCGCCGGCATTCGCTTAGGTCGAGCCCCTTTGTTGTTGTCGTTCATGTGTCGGTCCCCCTCTCCGAATTTTCTTTCCGCAGCTTTAGCCGTGCGGTGGCTGCTAGAAGTTCCTCAGGAAATTGGAGTAGCGCCGTTCGATGTGGTGCAGCGTGTATTCGCTTTCGATACGATCTCGGGCGAGATGCGCGTAGCGGGCATATTCCTCCGGCGATAGGTCGAGCACCTTGCGCATGGCGTCGGCAAAGGCCTCGGGATTACGGGCAGGCACGACGATCCCGGCATTGCCGGCAACCTCTGCCGCGTCTCCGACGTCCGTTGCCACCACCATTTTTGCGTAGCTCATCGCCTCGGCAACAACGTTCGGAAAGCCTTCGGTTCTGGAGGACAGAGCGAGGATGTCGATGCTTCGGTAGAAATCCTCCATGTTCGCGACTTCGCCCCTGAGGTCGATGGCCTCGCTTGGCAACCCTGCGTCGGCAATCAGCCGGACGACTTCAGGATTGTCCCAGGCTAGCCCCCGTCCGGCGGCGAGAAAGCGCGTGTCGGGATGGGTGCGTAACACCGAAGCGGCGGCGTGAAAGAAGGTGGCATGATCCTTCTGCGGGTGGAAACGCGCGACGATGCCTATCCGTCGGGGCGATGCTTCCTGGCCTGCCGAAACCGCCGGAATTTCAAAGCCGTTCGGGATGACGACCGAATTCAGGTTGCGGTAGCCATAGGCGCGGTGCATTTCGCGAGCGCGCGACGAATTGTAGATGATGCCGGAGGCGGAGCCGGATAGCGCCCGGGCAGCGGCGATCGCCATATGCGAGCTTCGCGACAGCGAGGCGACATCATCCAGCGACTGGCGAACATTCCAGATGACCGGCGTTGCGCGACGCGCAAGTTTGGCAGCCACCGTGCCGACCACCATGGCGTGGTACATCCAGCACAGCATGACACTCGGCTTTTCCTGTCGGATGATGTTGGCAAGCCGCATCGTGCCCTGCAGAATGGCCGGGAGCGAGTGTGCGCCGAGCGCCACATACTCGACGCGCGGATTGTCCGCGAGGTCACGGTTTCGCGCCGAGACATCGAGCAGCGATACGACCATGACGCGTTCGTCAGATGACGCCTTGAGCAGGCGCGCGAGCATCGTCTCAGCTCCGGCGCTTGCGCTGAAATTGGTGATCAAATGCAATATCATACCGTGGATCCGAAGTTGCGCCGCCGTTTGGGCCTTCCTCCGCATTCCCTGAGCCTGACGACAGGGCACACTTGCGTGCTCCCCCGCGGGGTCACAAGCATTAAATTCCTGGGCGCGCGCAGTGCACGCCAAGACATTAACTTCCTGTTGCCTCGATTATGGACATGTCGGACGCGATTATTTCTGAAATAGGTTGGTACTCTAAATTGGTCTTCCAGGGCGCACCCCAGAAAAGCAGTGGTTTCAAGATACAACGGCAGACACTGTCATGCAATTATTCTCTTGCAGTATAGCCCGGCTCTGAAATAGCATCCCGTCATATCATACTTGAAATACATTAATATCGCCCGGATGGGTTATTTCTTCCCTTGGTTGTGATCCGAGTTGTATATTGCGCTCTGACACATTGTGCATTTGAGAACCAAAATGCGTTTTGTTCTGGTTGGTGCCGTCGAAGGATCCCTAATTGCGCTCAATGCCCTGTTGGCGAAGGGGATGCTGCCGTCCATGGTGGTTACGCTCCCGCCGGAGGCCGCGGACCGCCATTCCGATTTCGCGGACTTGACGACGCCGGCCCGCGCGGCAGGCAGCGCGGTCTGCCATACGACCAACGTGAACGCTGAAAACACGCTTGCAGCCATCCGCGCGAGCGCCCCGGATCTCGTTCTGGTCCTCGGCTGGTCGCAGATCTGCCGCCAGGCCTTCCGTGCCATCCCGCGGCTGGGCGTGATCGGTTTTCACCCGTCGGCGCTGCCACGTCTGAGAGGCAGGGGTGTTATCCCCTGGACCATCCTGCTTGATGAAAAGACGACGGGTTCGTCGCTCTTCTGGATCGACGAGGGTACGGATTCCGGCCCCATCATTCTGCAGCGTCTGTTTTCCATCGCGCCGGATGAGACCGCGCGTAGTCTCTACGGCAAGCATGTGCGCAATCTGGCGGAGATGGTGCCGGAGGCCGTTGAATTGGCCGCAGCCGGCAAGGCGCCGCGGGTCGAGCAGGACCACAGCCTGGCAAACTATTGTGCAAAGCGTGTCGCCGAGGATGGCTTGATCGATTGGCAGCGCCCGGCAGCGGAGGTGCTGCGACTGATCAGGGCGGTCGGCGAGCCCTATCCCGGCGCCTTCTCGGGCCAGGACGGAAAGGTCGTCCATATCGATGCGGCGCGGCCCTTCGCGGACTCCTTCCGTTACATCGGCCTTGCCGCGCAAGTTCAGACCCATACGGCGGATGGGTTTACCGTCATGTGCGGAGACCGGCAGTGCATCGAGGTAACCGCGTGGCGCACGGCTGACGGCCGGCGCCCCGCTGTGCACAGCAAGTTGGGAGCGTAATCGCGCGGGAATAGCATTGGATTCAGTCAGGCGGGGCCACGGTGATTGCCTTGGCCGTCGTCCTAACAGTCAAGGAGAAGGCGTGTATGGCGTACCGGTCGTTCAAGATCCTTGTCTCTTCCGCGGGAAGACGTGTTGGCCTGATCGAGTGCTTTCGCCGGGCAGCGCGCGCGCTGGACATCGATATCCAGATCCTGGCCTGCGATCTTGATCCTGACCTGAGCGCCGCCTGCGCCGTCGCAGACCGGGCTTTCGCCGTGCCCGCCTACAATCACCCGGAGTTCACGGGCCGCCTGGCGGAGATCGCGCGGGCGCATGATGTGCGGCTGCTCGTACCAACGATCGATCCCGAACTGGTGCCGCTTGCGGCAGCAGCGGGGGATTTCGACCGCTTCGATTGCCGCGTGCATGTGAGCACTCCGCCGGTCATCGACGTCGTGCGCGACAAGCTCGAAACCATGCGCGTGCTCGACGCGGCCGGGGTGCCGGTCCCGCGGACCGGCATGCTGGAGGAGGTTCGCGGCGAGCTCTCCCGCTGGGACTGGCCGCTGTTCCTCAAGCCCAATGCCGGGAGCGCAAGCCGCTCGATCAGCATGGTGCGCTCAATGGCCGATCTGCCTGAAACGACTGCAGAGCCGATGATCCTGCAGCAATATCTTGACGGCCCGGAGCACACGGTCAATGCGTTCGTCGACGACGGCGGCACATTGCAGTCGGTCATTTCGCATCGGCGCTTGCGCATAAGGGCAGGCGAAGTCGAAAAGGGCGTCACCGAGCGCCATAAGGCGCATCGGGCGATGGCTGAGGGTATCTTGCGGGCGTTGCCCGACTTGCGCGGTGCGTTCTGTTTCCAGGTCATGGACGATCGCCTGACGGGCGCTCGGGTGATCGAAATCAACGCCCGTTTCGGCGGCGGCTATCCGCTTGTGGATCATGCCGGCGCGACCTTTGCCCGATGGCTGCTGGAGGAAGTGGCGGGCTTGCCGAGAACGGCGCATGACGATTGGCGAGAAGGTGTGTTGATGCTGCGATACGACGCGGCGGTCTTCAGGGGATAAGCGGATGGGCGGGCAGGTGCTTGTCTTCGATCTCGACGATACACTTTATCTGGAGCGGGATTTCGCCCTAAGCGGATTCAGGGCCGTTGATGCCTGGCTGGCGAACCATCTGGGCGCGGAAGGCTTTGCCGGGCACTGCGAGGCAGCTGCTGCGAGCGGGCCCAGCGGACGCGTTTTCGATACGGCGCTGGCAGCGATGGGCATTGCCGTCGACGAAGCGTTGGTCGGCCAGTTGGTTGCCGTCTACCGCGGACACCAGCCGGAAATAGCTCTCGCCGACGATGCTCGCCGCTATCTGGAGCGTGCGCGCGTCGGCCGAAGAGCGATCATTACCGACGGGCCTGCGGCCACGCAACAGGCCAAGGTCAAAGCGCTGGGGCTCGAAGCCTTGGTGGACCGGGTGATCTTCACTGATCTTTGGGGGAGAGAATTCTGGAAGCCGCATGCTCGGGCCTATGAGGCGATCGAGACCTGGGCGGACGTCAAGCGGGACAATCTCATCTACATCGCCGACAATCCGGTGAAGGATTTCGTCACGCCGCGCCGGCGCGGATGGCAAACGGTGATGGTCGCGCGCGAAGCGCGGGTTCACCGCACGGCGGCGCCGGATGATGCACACCAAGCCGATAGGCGGATCAGCGATCTAGACGAACTGGACGAGGCATTGCGATCACTCGCCGCTGGTGAAGCGGTCTCTCGGTGAGCTTTTCGCGAACTGGACTGCCAATACAGGCAGGAACGGGCGGTAGTGGCGGCCGCGGAGCGCGTATTCAAACCCGCGGCCGCCGGTATTTTACGCGAAGGTGAAGTCTGCCGCGCTGAAGTTGGCCGCAGACAGGGTACCGTTCGGATCGTCGACGACGATCTGGAACGCGTGGCCGGCCGAATCCTGCGCCTTCAGGATCACGTCGCCGCTCGGGTCGTCATAAGCATAAACCGTGCCGGGGCCGCCGGTGTTGGCATAGCGGGTGATGCCGAGCTTTTCGAGGACGATGCGATCGAGACCATCCTGATAGTCCATGATGGTATCCTGGCCGTTGAGTGCGCCAGCGCCCTTGAGCACGAAGCGGTCGGCGTCGGCGCCGCCCCAGAGAAAGTCTGAGCCGGTCTCGCCGATCAGGGTGTCCCTGCCAGCGTCGCCGCGGATCGTGTCGTTGCCCGAGCCGCCGTAGAACAGGTCATCGCCATCGCCGCCATTCAGCGTGTCGTTGCCGTCTTCGCCGCTGATGCTGTCGTTGCCGCCATCACCATAGACGAGGTCGTCGCCTGCGCCGACGCTGATCTTGTCGACGCCAGCACCGCCATGGGCCTCATCACGACCGTTCTCAGAATCGAGAATGTCGTTGCCGTCGCCGCCGTCGAGATAGTTGTCGCCGTCGCCGCCATCGACCCGGTCATCGCCGATGCCGCCATAGACGTGGTCATTGCCGGACTGGCCCTTGAGCGCGTCGTTGCCGCCTTCGCCATAGATGTAGTCGTCGCCGGCGCCGCCGCCGACGGCCTGCGTCGTAACCTTGCCGGTCGCCGGATTGATGCGATTGACGAAACCGTCATTGCCGTCGCCGGCATAGATGATGTCATTGCCCGCGCCACCGTCGATATATTCCTCGCCGGCACCGCCGTAGAAGGTATCGTTGCCAGCACCGCCGAGCATGGTGTCGTGGCCATCGCCGCCGTCGAGTGTGTCGTCGCCGTCCTCGCCGTCGAAGATGTCGTTGCCCAGGCCACCCATGAAGCGGTCGTTGCCAAGGCCGCCATCGAAGGAGTCGTTGCCGACACCGCCTTCAGCATAATCGTCGCCTGGACCGGCCTTGAAGAAGTCGTTGCCGTCGCCACCGTACATCCGGTCGTTGCCGTCGCCACCGTCGAGATAGTCGTCTCCGGCATAGCCCCAAAGGCTATCGTCGCCGCCATATCCATAAATTGTGTCAGCTACGTTCGTGCCATAAAGCGTGTCAGCTACGGGTCTTCCCTTAACGATCATGTTTCCATCCTTTATTAGTGTGGCAGAATACGCGCCGTTGCTTTTACCGACCGCCGCGCAAAGACAGCAAGCGACCTTAGCGTGTGAAAACTGTGATCTGTCGTGTTAAATGGTGGGGGTCTAAAATAGCATCTATAAGCAACCGCTACAACAGATGTATAGTACCTACTCAACCTCCGGCACGTTGACATCGGGGAACACTTCCATCGATACGGCCCCACTCAAATTCCTGGAAACGGTGTCGTTGCAGCATGGTAGACAACAGAATCACAAGCGGCAGTTTACGATCTGCGTTCCGGCGCAGCGTCATAGATCTCGGCTTGTTCTCGACGGTCGTCAACGTGTTGGCGCTGACCTCGCCGCTGTTCCTGATCCAGGTTTATGATCGGGTTTTGCCCTCTTCGAGCATCGAAACGCTCGTCTATCTCACGATTATCGCGTTCCTTGCCTTCGCGTTCCTCGGCCTGCTTGATGTGATCAGGGCGATCTATGCGGTGCGCATGGCGGCCAAGCTCGACAGCGAGCTCGGGGCGGCCGCCTTTGCGAACGTGGTCGCGGCAGCGGGCCGGGAACCGGGCGATATCCAGCCTTTGCGCGATCTTGCGACCGTTAGAGGCTTCGTCGCTTCACGCGGCACGCCGGTCCTCTTTGACCTGCCGTTCTCGCCGGTGTTCGCCGCACTCCTTTATCTCCTGCATCCGCTGCTCTTTCTGATGACGACGATCGGCGCGATCGTGATCCTGCTTATGGTTTTCCTCAATCAGTACATGAACAAGAAGGCGTCGCAGTTCGCGCAGGAGCGTATCACCAGCGCTAATCTCACGGCGCAGATGTTCAGCCGCAATGCCGAGACTGTGCGTGCGATGGGCATGACGAACAATGTCGGTGAGGTCTGGGGCCGCCAGTTTGCTGCCGCGACCGCGGCAGCCGACGGAAGCCTCGTCGTCAACGCAATCTTCGGCGGCATATCGCGATCGATCAGAATGATCCTGCAGATGGCGATCCTTGCTGTTGGCGCGACCCTTGTCTTAAAGGGGCAGATGACTGCCGGCATGATTTTCGCGTCGTCGATCCTATCGGGCCGCGCGCTGCAACCGCTCGATCAGCTGGTGGGGATCTGGAAGCAGGCAATGGATGCGCGCAGCGCCTGGTCGCGGTTCGAAAAGGTGATCGAGGCCGGCAGTGTCGATAGCCGCAAGCTTCTGTTGCCGAACCCCGCCGGCGATATCGCCGTGCGTGATTTGCTCTATGTTTCGCCCGACGCTGGAGCCGACCCTGAGCCGATCCTGAAGCGGCTGAATTTCACGATCGCTGCCGGCGAAAGCGTTGCAGTGGTCGGCCCTAGCCGGGCGGGCAAGTCGACGCTCGCGCGACTTCTAACCGGCGCCGTTGCCCCGACAGCGGGCTCGATCACCATTGATGGTGCGGACCTGAGAACCTGGGACGTGACGCAGCTCGGCAGCCTCATCGGCTATCTCGCACAGGACGTGCAGCTGCTGCCGGGCACGATCGCCGCCAATATCTCCCGATTCGAGCCGGATGCAGCCGACGAGGCGGTGGTTGCGGCCGCGCGGGCGGCTCATGCCAACGATCTCATCCTGTCGCAGACGAAAGGCTATCAGACCCCGATTGGGCCCGGTTCCAACAATCTCTCCGGCGGCGAGCGGCAGCGCATCGGGCTTGCGCGCGCCTTCTACGGCTCTCCGCGTCTTCTTGTTCTCGACGAGCCGAACGCCAACCTCGACAGCGAAGGGGAAGCGGCACTCGGACGGGCGCTCAGAGACGCGAAAGCGCGCGGCGTCACGGTCGTCATTGTCACGCACCGCATTTCGATCGCCACGACGTGTGACCGGATCCTGGTGATGAAGAATGGCAGGATTGATGACTTCGGCCCGACGGAGGAGGTGGCGCGCCGCGCGCAGTCCGACCGGGCGGACCGGGCCGCGAAGTCAGCGACCGCCAAGCGGCCGGCGACCCTGCCGACGGCGAACATTTCCACCTTCCTACCTGGCAGAACCGGGGATCGGCCATGACGGCGACGGGTACTCGGCGCTCCTGGCGGGAGACGATTGTGACCGATACCGGGTTGGTCGCCCGGCTCGGCTATGGAACGCTTGTCCTCATCCTTGCCGGTTTCGGCTATTGGGCGGCAACGGCGCCGCTCTCCGGTGCCGCAGTCGCTTCCGGCACGATCACGGCCACGGGCCGTAATGTTCTCGTGCAGCATCTGGAAGGTGGGATCGTCAGCGAAATCGCGGTTCGCGAGGGCGATGCGGTCGCACGGGGGCAGACGCTCGTGGTCCTCGACGACACCGTCGCCCGCACCCAGCTCAACCGCCTTGCCAAGCAATGGGTGGCTCTAAAAGCGCGGGAGGCGCGCCTTGCCGCCGAACGTGACGGGCGGCGGGATCTGACGATCGCGATCGGCAACGCACCGGCCACGATGTCGGCCGCAAGCCGCGACCTGACGGAAGAACAGGTGAAGGAGTTTCAGACCCGGCTTGCCCGCTTCACCTCCGAGACCGTTATTCTGCAGCAACGGGTCGAAAGCATCAACGATGCGCTCGATGGCTTGGCCGCGCAGAAGGCGGCCGTCGAGAAGCAGACGCAGATCGTGCGCAGTGAAGCCGAGCGAAAGTTCAATCTCCTGGAAAAGGGGCTGACGAACCGCACGGAGTACACGCAGCTTCTTCGCGTCGAAGCGGACCTGCTCGGCCAGGTCGGCATGCTGCAGGCAGAATCCTCATCGAGCCGCACCCAAGTCGCAGAAGCGCGTGAGCAGATCGAACGGCTGAAGACCCAGCGCGTCGAGCAGGCGGTGACCGCGATGAACGAGGTGAAGACCGGGCTTGCCGACGTGGAAGAACAAGTCGAAGCCGCGCGCCGTGTACTCGAGCGCACCGTCGTCAAAGCGCCGGTAGACGGCGTTGTCGTCGCCTCGGTCTACAATGCCGTCGGCAGTGTCGTCGGTCCCGGCGAGAAGATCATGGAGATCCTGCCGACAGGGGACTTGGTCGTCGATGCGCGTATTCATCCGCAGGACATCGACGTCGTCCATGTCGGTCAGCCGGCAAGGGTCCGCCTCTCGGCGCTCAATACCAGCTTGACGCCAGAGGTTTCTGCGACGGTTGCCCATGTCTCGGCCGACCGCCTCACCGATCCGGCGACGCGCGAGCCCTATTACAGGGCCGTGTTGCGCCTGGATACGCCGCTGCCGCCCGGCGTGCGCATGGAGCAGCTGCATCCGGGGATGCCGATCGACGCCTTTATCGAACTCGGCGACCGCACCTTCCTTGAGTATCTGATCCGGCCGATTTCCGACTCCTATCGACGCGCCTTCGCGGGGGAATGAGCCCACAAGGTCCTTCCCGCGCAGAATTGCACTGGGCCGAGGTGTACGCTGATGTCGCAGGCTGGCCTGGTCGGCCGGCTGGTTCGTTTTCCGGCGGTCGGAGAGGTCCTGTCGAAGTTCCTCGATCTTCACCCGAGAGCAGTTCCGGGATGCGCGCTGCTGATATCGGGGCGCATTTTTCAGTCGCGCTAAGATTTAGTCGATTTGTATCTGCAGGTATGCTTCATTTTTCTCTGTTATGTATTTTGGACATGCAAATATATTCCAAATTATACATAAAATTGTGTGGCAATGTTCCGGAAGTGAATCTTTATTTATTTCTTTTGGGCGGTCCATTCCGCCCCTTGGGAACTGTAGCGGTCGCTTGCTAACCCCAAAGGGTTATGGATTAAATTGTAGTAATACTATTGAGTTCTAATATAATTAGGTAAATTGCTTCCGATAGAACGAAAAGATAATTTACATACAGGTTTTGGCGTGCGAGAGTTTTGGCGAAGTTGGCGTATTTTATTGCGAAGACCAAAGTTTGTATCAGTGCATAGATAAAATAGATTTCAGGCAAATTTGTATGAGCTGATCGGTATCAGAAGTTTATTCCAAACAAATTCAACGAGACATGACGTCTCAAGGCGCATCATTCGTCCGTCCGTTCTCGGCGCGGCGGTTGAATGGCGTTCTATGGATCGAAGGGTGTCGCATGCATCGCAACGAGGCCGCTGCCCAGCCAACGCAAGCCGTCGCCCCGTCTCCGCCGTCTATGGCGAGATACTGGGCAAGGTTCCTTAATCTGTTCACCTGGTTTGCCGCCGTCGCCCGTGCGCTTTTGCGCCTGGCAGCAAGAACGGCCGTATCGTCGGTCAAGCAGGTTCGTCGATCGCGCGTGCTCTACGCGATGGACATAGCGTCTGCAGCCCTGGCGCTCGTGGCCGCCTTTTTCCTGCGCTATGGCTTCGACGCCATGTCGACGCGACCGGAGCTTATCTGGGCGCTGCTAGCCACCGGGCCGCAATATCTTCTGGCCTGTGCGATCGCCTTTCCGATCGCGGGATTGTACGCTCGCGACTGGCGCTACTGCTCCGTCTCTGACCTGCGCTCAATCCTTCAGGCCGTCTTGATCAGTTCAGCGGCGCTGGTGTTGATGTCGTTCTTTGCGAACCGCCTCCAGGATATGCCGCGAAGCGTTGTGCCACTCGAGGCGCTTCTTCTGACCGCATTCCTTTCGGCTTCGCGGCTGAGCTTCCGGCTCGACGAACTGGCGCTGCGCCCAACGCGACGGCAGCCGGTCGCCGAGGGCAATGCCGACCAAATCCCGACCTTGCTCGTCGGCAGCGGCCATGCGGCAGATCTCTATCTGAGAGCGCTCCGCCGCGATCCGCATTGCAGCCACAAGCCGGTCGGCTGTTTGGAAGTGACGCCGGAGCATACGGACATGACCTTGCGCGGCATTCCGATCCTTGGCGCGCTCACCGATTTCGAGACTGTGGTTTGCGCGCTCGCAGAAAGTGGACAGTTGCCGCGCCATGTTGTCTTTACCGAAGCGCTTTCGGCATTCGGGGAAGCCGCTGAGGATGTGATGCGGCGCGCCGAAGCGCGTGGCATGACCGTATCGCGCCTGACGCAGATCACCGAACTCAAGAGCGCCAAGCAGGAAAGCCGTTTCGAACTCCGCTCGATCGAGCTGACGGATCTTCTGGAGCGCCCGCAGGCAGCCCTCGACAACGAGGCAATTCTTCGCCTCGTCCGCGGTCGGCGCGTCCTGATCACCGGCGCCGGTGGTTCGATCGGCAGCGAGCTCACCTTGCAGGTGGCGGCGCGTGAACCGGCCGAACTCATCCTGGTTGAGAACTGCGAATACAATCTCTATGCGATCGACATGGAGCTCGGGGAGCGCTATCCGGCCGTCAAGCGGACGGCAAACCTTTGCAACGTCCGCCGGGCCAATCGCGTCAACGATGTCTTTGCCAAGTACCGGCCAGAACTCGTCTTCCATGCTGCCGCACTCAAGCATGTGCCGATGGTGGAGCTTAACCCTTGCGAGGGCGTACTGACCAATGTGATCGGCACGATGAACGTGGCGAATGCCGCCCGCCGCTTCAAGGTGCAGGCGATGGTGCAGGTGTCGACCGACAAGGTCGTCAACCCGACCAGCGTGATGGGCGGGACCAAGCGGCTGGCCGAACTCTATTGCCAGGCGCTTGACCTTCATTGCCTGAAGAAGGGTTCCGGCCCGCGCTTCATGACGGTTCGCTTCGGCAACGTGCTCGGATCGAGCGGCTCGCTGATCCCGCTGTTTAAGCGGCAGATCGCCAAGGGTGGCCCGCTGACGGTAACCGATCCGCGCATGACTCGCTTCTTCATGACCATTCGCGAAGCCGTCGAACTGACGCTGCAGGCTTCGGCCTATGGTCTGGAAGGCGAAATCGGCAAAGGCGAGATTTTCGTTCTGGACATGAATGAGCCGATCAAGATCATCGACATCGCCAAGCGGATGATCCGGCTTGCCGGCCTTACGCCGGGCAAGGACATCGATATCGAGATCATCGGTCTCAGGCCCGGCGAAAAGCTCTATGAGGAGCTGTTCGACAGCGGCGAGCAACGCATCAGTTCACCTATTCCCGGTGTGCTCGGCGCGATGCCGAACGCCGTGCCCCTGGCGACGCTCAAGGAGATGTTTGCGCGCCTGAAGCTCTTTGCTGAACTCGGGGATCAGGCGATGGTCTTTGCGATCATGAACAGTCTCATTCCCGGCTTCGACAAACATCCGGCTGAAGGCACGGCTGGCGCGCCCTCGTCGGACGACGGGGAGGAAATGGCTGCCGACGCCGATGACGCGCATCTCACCGACGATGTCCTGCAAGCAGCGCTGGCGAACTTTAGGCGGGGCCCGCCTTCGACGCCGATGCCGACATGATCTGTGCGATCTTTCGAACGTTTGTATGGAGAGCGCCCTGATGTTGATTGACGCGAGCGACTATTCTCCGGCCAGCCTGCCGCCACGGCGGGCGGCTGCCGCCGCGGGATCGGCGGTTGCTGGCGTGGTTCCGAAACAACGGATCGCGGTACTTTCGAGCTACAGTCGCTCTCTCACCAATTTTCGCCTGGAGTTGCTGCGGCGCCTGGTGGAGGCGGGCCATTCCGTCTTGGCAGTTGGGCCGGAGCAGGACGAGGATGTCGTCCGGCAGCTTGCCGCAATCGGCGTGGAGTTCGTCCGCTCGCCGATGGCGCGCACTGGGCTCAATCCTCTGACGGATCTTGCGACGCTCTGGTCTTACTGGAGGCTGTTTCGTTCGCGGCAGATCGATGTCGTGATCCCTTATACGATGAAGCCGATTGTCTATGGCGGCATTGCCGCTCGCCTGGCCGGCGTCAAGCGGCGGTATTTTCTCGTGACCGGCCTTGGCCACGTCTATTCGGACGCCGCAGGAAAGCGGTGGGTCGGGCGCCGCATCAAGCAACTGAGCGTGTTGCTCTACCGACTGGCGCTCAAGGGGGCAGGCGGGGTCTTTGCCTATAATCGCGCGGATTCGGCTGATATCGAGAGCTGTAGGCTGATTTCCGATCAGCGCGACTTGACGCTCGTGCCGGGCTCTGGCGTCGACCTCGACCACTATGCTTTTTCGAGCCCGCCCAGCGGGCGCCCGGTTTTTCTGCTCATCGCCCGCCTGCTGAAGGACAAAGGGATTGGCGAGTATGCCGAGGCCGCGCGCCTCGTCCGCCAGCAATTCCCGGAGGCCGAATTTCGTCTTCTGGGGCAGTTCGATCCCAGTCCGGCCGCGATTGCCGCGGAAACCATTGATGGATGGGTCAAGGACGGCAGCCTGAACTATCTCGGCGAAACCACGGATGTGCGCCCGCATCTCAGCGATTGCAGCGTCTTCGTCCTTCCGTCCTACTATCGCGAGGGCATACCGCGGAGCATTCTTGAGGCGATGTCGACGGGGCGCGCGATCGTCACAACCGATCTGCCGGGCTGCGACGAGACTGTGATCGACGGGCTCAATGGTTACCTGGTTGAGCCGCGCAACGCCAAGCAATTGGCCGAAGCCATGTGCCGTTTTCTCAGGGCGCCTTCGCTGATCACAGACATGGGGCTCAGGTCCCGTGAACTGGCCCAATCAAAGTTTGATGTGCATGCCGTGAACAAGCTGCTTCTCGAGCGCATGGCGTTGATCTGACAGGAATATTTCACCTATTTCAAAAATAGTCGCGAGTGTTCGACAAGAAAAAAGATCCGCGACGATGCTCTGTCAGCAGCTTCCCGGGTGCGTGCGTTTCAAGCACGCCAATGACAGATTCATATTTTTTCATCTATACATTGCTAATTGTTGTTGAATTGATCTTTGCTATGCATAATCGCCTTTGCGGAATATTTTGAGGCGATTTTCTTACGATGGCAGGCAGCGTCGTTCACATCATCAACGACCTTAACGGAAACGGCGGCGCCGAGCGCCTGGTCGTGGAACTGGCGCAGCGGCAGGCGCGGTTTTCGGCAACGGTGATCGTGTGGAAGGGGGCAAATCACGAGCTCCTGGAGGACAAGGCTTTCGCTGCCGTGACGATCATCGCGGTCAAGCTGACGAGCCCCAGTTCGATTGCCAGAGCATGGCGCGCGATGCGGGCCGCGGACGTCGTGCACGTCCACCTGTTTCCCTCCCTCTATTTTTGCGCTCTCCTGCCTTTTCGGAAAATCTACACCGAACACAACACTTGGAACCGCCGAAGGGCGAGGCGGTGGCTGCGGGGTATCGAAAGGTGGGTCTATGGCCGTTACGACGGCGTTGCGGCAATCAGCGCACCTGTCCGTGACCACCTCTCCGAATGGCTGGCGCCCATGGCCGCGAAAATCCACATCGTCGAAAACGGTGTCAGCCTGGACCGGTTTGCGTCGGCGCGCGACCGCAAGGCGAGAGAGGATGGCCTCTTTTACATAGGCATGGTCGGAAGCTTCACGGAGAAGAAGGACCAGGAAACCATCGTGCGGGCCCTGCAGCGGCTTCCGGACAAGGTCCATGCGGTCTTTGCCGGTGTGGGGGACCGCCGACCGATCGTGGAAGAACTGGCCGGAGCTCTGGGTCTGCGCGAGCGCGTCCACTTTTCCGGGCTGGTCCGGGATATCCCGGCGTTCCTCAGCCACATTGATCTCTATGTGCAATCCTCCCATTGGGAAGGCTTCGGGGTGGCGGTGGTCGAGGCGATGGCGTCGGACCTGCCGGTCCTGGTCAGCGATGTCGGCGGGCTGGCCGTGGTCGTTGACAACGACGACTACCGGTTCCCGGCGAAGAACCACGGGCAACTCGCCGACCGCATTCGCGAACTTACCAGCGATGATGAGAAGTATCGCAATGCGACGGCCTATGCGCGCCGCCGTGCGCAAGGGTTTTCGATCGACCGGACCGTCTCGTGCTACGAGGACCTTTACGATCTGATCAAGTCCGGTCCGCTGACATTGACGGCGGCCGGCGCAGATGCTGGCGCCCCTCGGCTCCGCCGTTCCTCGCGCCCTTCACAGGATCTGCGCTGAGCAGTCGTGGCGTCCGGCCGGAGGGAAGCAGAGAAGACAGAAGGCGGCAAGATCTGGCGAACAGGGGCAAGGCATGACGTAGCGGCTCATTTAAAAGCAACTGCTGAAATGTAACTTGGAATCTCCGGGGGAGTTGGTATTATCCCCCCATTGTTTTCGAATATACTGAAATCAACTGTTGTCGTTTTCATGTTTTGGGAGCCGATGTCGGCCAATCTACCCTCGGGATCACTGTAGCGGGCGCTGAGCCCCTGTCTGGAAAGGCAGGCGGCAAAATATTCGGTCGCTGCAAGATGCCCTCTGGGTTCGAGAGCCGCAGGCAATTTTTACAGGTTGTCCGACTATGGTGATGAGCGCCCGGCAATTTTATTCTGGAAACGACGGCTCGACGGACTGGGTCCGGGAGTCGGAGTTCTTCGCAAAACTGAAGATGCGAAACGGCACCTTCAAACTCACGCAGCCGTCGCGCTTTCGCGAGCTGGAAACCGCATTCAGGCCCTTGCTTTCGCAGCGGGCGACGCAGTTGCGGGAGGTGCTCGATGTCGGGGTTTCCACCGGCGTGACAACAGTCGAGCTGTTGCGATACCTGGAGGTCTGCGGGGCGAAGCCGAAGATCACCGCCACCGATCTCTTCATCGACGCGCACATCGTCGAGGTCGCGCCGGGGGTTCGCGTTCTTGCCGATCCGGAAGGCTGGCCACTGCAATATGATGTCGCCGGTCTTGCGATCCGGCCCTGGATCCGACGGCTCGACTATGTCTCCCTTGCCTTCATCCCGCGGCATCTGGCGAAATCCATGCTGCAGCCGCGCCTGCGCGCGCTGATCCGCAGCGGAAGGAGCGAGCCGGTCCAGATGATCACCCGGTCGTTATCGCGTGACGATTCCATCGCGTTTGTCGAGGATGACATCATGCGGCGCTCACCGGATTTCGCCGGCCGCTTCGATCTCGTCAGAGCCGCAAACATTCTCAACAGGAATTACTTCTCTGCCGCGCAGATCCGGTCGGCAGTGTCCAACATTCGATCCTATCTGAGCGGCGCCGGAAGCCTGCTGATTGTGACCCGGACGAACGAGAAGGGTGAAAACGGGGGCACGCTTTTCGAAGTGGGCGCCGAGGGCACGTTCACGGTGCTGATGCGCGTCGGCTCCGGATCCGAGGTTGAAGACCTGATCCTCGGCTGTCCGGCGCCCTGACGCTCTCCCGACCGTCTTCTCGAGGGCAAGCTAGCCTTTTCTCTCATCAAGTCTCTGCGAAACGGTAAACCTGGCTGCGGGAGCCTTGACGCCGCCTAAGCGACAAGGAAGATTGCAACCCAGACGGAAGGTCCGGTCGCGGACGCACTGGCCGAGTGCCGGTCGCGCTCCACGGTCGGCTCGGCGGCTCAGGAATCCACCTACACTTAAGATCCAGGCGCCTCCGATCGCGATGAGGTGTCGCGAGGGAAAACGGCTTGAAAAGGATACTGGTTACCGGTGGAGCTGGCTTCATTGGCGCACACCTCGCCCGTCGCCTGGTAAAGGCCGGCCATGACGTGACCGTGCTTGATGATCTGAGTTCGGGAAAACGAGAAAACGTCCCGCAGCCCTCGACCTTCATCGAAGGGTCGGTGCTCGACCGTGACGCCGTGCGCCGCGCGCTCGCCAATGTGGACGCCTGCATCCATTTGGCGGCGATCTCCTCGGTCGAGCGATGCAAGCGGCAACTGACGTCATCGCACGCAATCAACATAACGGGGTTCCTCACGATCATCGAGGAACTTGCCCACTCCCGCGCTCATCTTCCGCTTGTCTACGCCTCTTCGGCCGCGGTTTACGGGGCGAGCCAAGAACTGCCGCTTTCGGAAGCCGGACGTTGCATTCCATTGTCGCCTTACGGTGCGGACAAGCTTTCCTGCGAACTTCACGCGCGGTCTGCCTATGAGGTCTATGGCATAGCGAGCCTGGGACTGCGTTTCTTCAACGTGTATGGGCCGGGGCAGGATCCATCGTCTCCTTATTCCGGCGTGATCGCGAAGTTCGCCGAACGGCTGGAGCGCGGTGAAAACATCACCATCCATGGGGATGGTCGTCAGACCCGCGATTTCGTCCATGTGGACGACGTTGTGGAGGCTGTGCTGCACGCGCTTGGCCGCTGGGACACGGGCGCGCGCATCGTCAATGTTTGCAGCGGCGTCGAGACATCAATCAGCGACCTTGCGCGGATCATGATCGAGGAAACCGGCAGCCGCTCGGATATCACCTATATCGACGGCCTTTCGGGTGAAGTCAGGCGCTCGCGGGGGTGCGTCGAAGCGCTCCACGCAAAACTGGCCTATCGCTGCGTGACCGACCTTCGAGCCGGACTCGCGCGACTGCTGCAGTGATCTCGATGGCAGAGCGGGCGCGATGCTCGCAAGCTGCGGAGTGGGGGCGATCGCGCTATTGGCGTCCTCTTGCTGTTCAAAGCATGGTGCGTGCCATTCCACGCCCTTGAGACTTTTGTGTTCAACTTCCATGGTGTAGAAACGCCGGAAACGACCCAAACGGGAATCACGAAGGGATCCGCGCATGGAACTGCTGACGCTTCAACATTTCGCGGGTTGCGTTGGTCAGGCGTTCGATCTAACCCTTGGCGAGAGCACGGTGCCGTTGACACTGGCGGAGGCCACGCCCGGTACGACGCCGATCTTGCCGGGCATGATTCGCGCGCCCTTTTCGCTGATCTTCCGCAGCGGTTCAGCGATCGTGCTGCCGCAACAGATCTACCGGCTTAAAAATGCGTCGCTCGGCGCACTGGACATTTTTCTCGTGCCGGTTGCCCGCGACAAGCAGGGTATCGTCTACCAGGCCGTTTTCAATTGACGTAGAAATGGGCGGTCAGCGGCGCTCCGCTTCGTCGAAATCGCCGGGTGACCACTTCATCTTGATATGCGAGCCGAGGTCGTTGATGGCGCGAAACCCAAGGCGCTGATAGAGCGCTTGGGCTCGAAAGTTTCGTTGCTCGACATGCAAGGTTAGAACGCGCGCCTTTGAGGTTGTGGCCTCACGCTGAATAGCCGTCAGTAAGGCTGTGCCTTTGCCCTGTCGGCGCCACTCAGGCAGGAATCCGATGTCGACGATGAGCCAGCGCTCCTTTTCGGAGTCCAGATAGAGCCGGCCGACCGGCTTGTCTCCGATATCGACAACGAGATAGTCCGCGTCCGGATAGACCGACCGGTAGTGGCGGTGCTGGGCGATAAATTGTAGTTCGAGAAAAACTTGCTTCTGCTCGGGCGACCATGGCACGGCCGCCAGTTCGTCCGCCCGAAATGACGAGTAAAGCTGGAGCAGGAACGCAATGTCGTTCGTGCAGGCATGGCGCAGGGAAGTGCCCTGCACCTCCAATCGCGGTGGATTAGACCGGATCGGAAAATTGACCGCGGCAATGTCAGTGTGCGGCTTCACCCGAACGACGGAAAGTTGCCGTTAAGCGCAATGCAGAAATTTACCGCCAGGTAAGGCTGTCGGTTTTCGTGCGGGAGGTTTCCACCCGACAGACCGATCATGGAAGGAGCAAACTGGGCATCCGGTTGGGCAGTGCTCGCCGCCATGACCGTGTGCTCCGTTGGCAGACTGAGCGAGTTTCCGGAAGACGGCGTACTCGCTCTTTTCGTCCCGTCTGTCTGATTGTAGATGGTCAATGAATGCGCATGTGCGGGCATTTCAGTTGAAAGCAGGGTAACATTCTGTGCCCCGAAGACCTCTCCGATCGTCCGGGACGTAAGACCTGGACCCGTGCCCTGGTTGCAGGCGGCGCGTCCGGCAAAGTTCGGCAACTGGAAATTGCTCTGACCATTGCCGCCATACGACGTGCCGATGAGCGAGAACAACGCAGTATTTTGTTGGATGGGAATCAACGGTCCGTTGCAGAACGCCCAGCCATAGGGTGCGTAATTAAAACTGAAGAGCTGGATCTCGCCAATGAAAGGCTCTGTCATTCTTATCCCCTTATTGTGAAGTACAGGCCTGAATCAATTTTGCTGCGGAAAGACGCCGTATAATGCAATGCAGAATTGCGTCGTCAGCGTCGGCATCGTGTTGTCATGAGGCTGACTGCCGCCTGTGAGGCTGGTCGAGTGCGGCGACGTTCCGCGCCCGGTCAGGCCGCTCACGTCCGTTGCGTAAAGTGTGTCGCTGGCAACCGCTCCTAACATGACAGTCGGCCCGACCGCCGTGGCGTCGGCAGTGGCCGTCGTTGCGACTATCGGGTGGCCATGCGGTGGGAGTTGGGTACTGACCAGTGTCACGTTTTCGGTGCCAGCAATCTGACCGAGCACCCGCGTCGTCAGGCCCTGACCCGTGCCCCAGTGCATCGGCACGCGGCCGCGTAGGTCAGGCACACGAAATGTTGACTGGCCGTCTCCGCCGTAGGTGGTCCCGAGCAGCGTGTAGAGCATCTCGTATTCCGCGATCGAAAGCAGCGAACCGTCGCAGGCTTGCCAACCGGTGGGCACCCGGGGGAACCCGAACATTCGTATTTCCCCGACATAGGGAGTGCTCATGCTTACCTCCGGTGGCTGAGTTCAGTTGCGCGATGGGTAGACGCCCGAAAGCGCGATGCAGAAGTTGATGACGTTGAAGGGTTGCACATTCGCGTGCGGCTGCCCACCGCCCGCAGGCGCGATGGTCTGGGACGATAAAGGCACCTGAGATCCACCGGGTTGCGCATAGATCGGCAGGGTCGTCGTACCGAAGAGCGACGGCGCACGTTGATCTCCAATGGCCGTCGTTCCATTGCCCTGATGAAGATGCGAGGGGATCTGCTGCGTATTTAATGTCACGGTCTCCACGCCGCCAATCTCCGCCATCGCGGTGGTAGGTTGCCAGCTTGGATCGAGAGAATTGCCGTAGGACACAGGCGTGCGGCCTTGCAAATTTGGAAGCATAAAGTTTGTCGTGCCGTTGCCACCGTAGAAAGTGCCCAGCAGGGAAAACAAGGCCTGATTCTGGGCGATTGCCATCACCTGACCGTTGCAGAGAGCAAAACCCTTCGGCGCAAAACCAAATCCGGTCATCATGATCTGCCCGACATAGACCTCGGTCATCGCTGCCCCTTCCGATAATCTCAACGACTCTAGTTTGCGCCTTCTTCGCACTCTCCCTCATAACGCGTAACTTGGAAAGGGGGGTGTGCGGACTCTTTCTTGTCCAAATTCCCGCAGAAGTCGCACTAGTCAGGGTTGTATGACTCGAATTTTCGTGTCAAGCAGTGGCTGGGGTTGGGAAGGACTGATCGTGGCGATGGACCCGCGTCCATGAAGCGCGCAGTGCGTACAGGGGCAGGACATGTTTCAAGAGATCTTTGGTCGGGCAGGCGCCAGGCGCGGTTACATTGCGCTGTTCTTTTTTTTCCTCACGTTCCTTTTCCTGGTGGCGATGGTGCCTGTGTCTTCGGCGCAGGCTGGTCTTTGCGGAACAACCCAGAACGTGACAGTGCAGTCCGGCGGGACAAGTGTCATCACCTGCTCGGAGTGGGGCTTTATCCAGCCGGCTGTGACCAACCCGTCCCACGGCAGTCTAACCTTCGGTATGCCCACCAATACGAACGCCCTTATTTACACCAACAACGGAGACGGGGCGACCTCTGACAGCTTCGTCGTCTATGATGAAAGCCCCTCATCGCCAGTCACATTTAACGTGACGGTTGCGCCATCGAGCTCACCGTTGACCGTGACGCCGGCAAATATGCCGACACCTGTCATTGGTGCGGCTTACATTCAGACACTCAACACCACCGGCGGCACTGGTCCCTATACTTATGCGCTCAGCGGTGGGACGACGCTGCCACCTGGCCTGACGCTTTCGGCTGCCGGGGTCATATCCGGAACGCCGACCGGCTCGGGCCCCTATAACTTCATAGTACGAGTGACCGATTCCACCACGCCGACGGCGCATACCTACGACAAAAGCTACAATCCGACGATCGCGGCACCCGTGATTGACGTTACCCCGGATAGTCTACCGGACGGCGGAGTAGGGGCCGCCTACAGCGTCCATTTTTCTGCGTCCGGCGGTACGCCGCCGTATACATATACTCTGGACGTAGGCACCTTGCCGACCGGATTAAGCCTTTCAACGAGCGGGCAACTGTCTGGCGCACCAACGACGGCAGGAAGCTTCAACTTCAAGATAAAAATCCAGGATAGCACGACGATCTCGACCGGTGGCGTCCATTTCGTGGCGCAGAATTTTACCACCACCATCAATTCCTTCCCGCCAGTGGCGCTCAGCCCGGCGAGCGGCGCGCTTCCTGCCGCAACGGTTGGCAGCGCCTATTCGCAAGGGATCTCGGCGAGCGGGGGGGCCGGGGCAATCAGTTACGCGGTGACCGCGGGTTCGCTTCCCGCAGGTCTCGCCTTAAACACGACGACGGGCGCAATCAGCGGGACGCCCACCGCTGCCGCGATCGGGACTGCAAACTTTACCGTCACGGCGACGGCGGCGACCTCTGGCTCGGCCACCGCGAACTACTCCATTGCCGTCAGTGCGCCCCCCGTAGTGCTGACGCCGGCAAACAACACCGCCTTGTCAGGGGGAACGGTGGGCGTTGCCTACTCAAACAGCTCGATTTCGGCGACCGGGGGTGTCGGTGCGATCACCTATTCGGTGTCGGCAGGTGCCTTACCGGCAGGGCTCACCATCAATCCCTCGACGGGCGCGATCACCGGAACGCCGCTTCCTGACGCCTATGGTTCCGCGCCTTTCACGGTGACGGCCACGGCTGCGAACGTCGGCACCGATTCCAAGGCCTATTCGATCACCATCGCGGCCCCACCGGTGGTGCTGACGCCGGCGGGTGGGGCCCTTGTCGGTGGCGACGTGAACGTCGTCTACCCGGGTGCGTCGATCTCTGCTAGCGGCGGATTGGGGACGTTCACCTATACGGTGACGGCGGGCTCGCTTCCAGACGGCCTCAGTCTGAGTTCGGCTGGGGCGATTGCCGGTACGCCGACGGCGGCCGGATACGGTACCAAAAATTTCACGATCACAGCGACAGGCTCGACCGCCGGTTCGGCGTCGGCCGCCTACAGCATCGCGATTTCCGCGCCACCGATGACGCTCACGCCCGCGGGCGGCGCGTTGACGGCAGCGACGGCGGGGACGGCTTACTCCGACACGTCGATTGCCGCCGTAAACGGGCTCGGGACGGTAACCTACTCCTTAGCATCGGGCACACTGCCGCCCGGTCTCGGCCTTGCGTCTGCAAGCGGCGCAATCACCGGGACGCCAACGGTTGCGGGAGCCTTCAGCTTCACCATCACGGCCACCGACATGCATAGCCGGACGGCCAGCGAAAGTTACAGCATCAATGTCGTTGCCATCGCTCCTGATGCTCCGACTGGGCCCGCGGCGATGGCGAATGATGCTAGCGCACGTGTGAGTTTCTCTGCGCCTGCCTTTAACGGTGGCAGCTCGATTACAGGCTACACAGTTACAGCGAGCCCAGGCGGCGTAACCGCGACGGGACCGTCAAGCCCGATCGACGTCACTGGCTTGACCAACGGCCTGAGTTACACGTTTACGGTCGCAGCAACCAACCTTGCCGGGACGGGTGTCGCTTCCGGTGCTTCCAACGCCGTGACGCCGAAAGCGCCGCAGACGATAACGTTTGCCAACCCCGGTTCCCAAACTTTTGGTACGACGCCCACCTTGACGGCAACTGCGAGTTCCAGCTTGCCCGTCAGCTTCACCTCCGCGACAGCAGGTGTGTGCACAATCGATCCTGGCGGTAAATTGGCCTTCCAATCCATGGGTACTTGCACAATTCACGCAGATCAAACCGGTGACGCGGCCACTGAGGCTGCGCCACGGGTAAGCCAGAGCTTCATAGTGAATGCGGTTGCTCCGGCGGCACCGACGGGAGTTGTTGCGACGGCTGGCGACAGCCAGGCTATGGTTGCCTTTGTTGCGCCCTCGAGCAACGGCGGGGCGCTGATCTCGCGCTACGTTGTCACATCGAGCCCGGACGGTTTGACGGGAGACGGCACCTCCAGTCCGGTGGTCATCACCGGGCTGACGAACGGCACGAGCTATACGTTCACGGTCGTCGCTGAAAACAACGCCGGTCCTGGCCCTGCGTCGGCCGCCTCCAACGCGGTGACGCCGCGCACGATCCAGACGATCACCTTTGCCAATCCGGGTGCCCAGAACTTCGGCACGACGCCGACCCTGACGGCGAGTTCGGACTCAAGCCTGACAGTGAACTTCACCTCGTCGACGACGGCGGTCTGCACGATCAGTCCCGCTGGACTTCTGACCTTCGTATCGATCGGCACCTGTACCATCAACGCCGACCAGCCCGGCGACAGTACCTATCTGCCGGCAACGCAGGTTAGCCGATCGTTCGTGGTCAACGCGATTGCGCCGGGCGCGCCGACCGGCGTTGTAGCCACGGCCGGCAACGCCTCGGCCGAGGTCTCCTTTGCCGCGCCGGTCAATACTGGTGGTGCGCCGATCACCGGCTACACCGTCACAGCCAGCCCCGGCGGCCTGACCGAGACAGGCCCCGCGAGCCCGCTCACGGTGGCCGGCCTGACGAATGGCACCGGCTACACGTTCACGGTGACGGCTGCCAACAGCACTGGTACGGGGCTCGCGTCCGGCGCCTCCAATTCTGTCACCCCGAAGGGGCCGCAAACGATCATCTTTTCCAATCCCGGACCTCAGAACTATACGACGCCGGTGAACCTGATTGCGAGCGCCAGTTCCGGGCTCCCTGTGGCCTGGCAATCCATGACGCCCAGCGTCTGCGTCGTCACTTCAAGCGGTGCGGCAACCTTCCGCAACGGCGGCACCTGCACCATCGAGGTCTCACAGGCCGGCGACGGCGCCTATCTGGCGGCACCCAGTGTCAGCCAGTCGTTCGCGGTCTCGGCGCCGATCTTTGCCTTTTCACCGGCTGCGGGCTCACTGCCGGTTGCAACCGTGGCGACCGCCTATAGCGTGAGCTTCACGGCCACGGATGGCACATCGCCCTATAGCTTCGCGATCGCGAGTGGCGCCTTGCCGGGCGGGCTTTCGCTGGCGTCGTCGGGCGTTCTTTCGGGCACGCCGAACGAGGACGGTACCTTCACCTTCACGATCGCGGCCACCGATGCCTATGGTGCGACCGGGACCAGCGGCAGCTACAGCCTGATTATTCGGGTGCAAGCGCCGATTGCCGGAGCAACGACGAAGACGGTTGCCGCCAACTCGACGGCGAATGTCATTGCGCCCAATCTTTCCGGTGGCGCTGCGGCTTCCGTAACCGTCACTACCGCGCCATCACACGGCACTGCCACGGTGGCTGGAACGTCGTTCAACTATACGCCCGCCGCGGGTTTCTCCGGTACTGACACCTTCAGCTACACCGCAACGAACGCGACCGGGACATCGGCGCCGGCGACAGTCACGGTGACGGTGTCTCCACCGATCTTCGCCTTTTCGCCCCTTCCGGGACCGCTTCCCGGGGCGACAGTTGCCCAGCCCTACGATCAGACGATTTCGGCGACCAGTGGAACCGGGCCTTACAGCTACGCGATCACCGGTTCGCAGCCGCCTGGCCTGACGCTCGCGGCCAACGGCCGCCTGTCGGGCACACCGACGGTGGACGGCAACTTCAACTTCACGATCGAGGCGACCGACGCGAACGGCGCGACCGGCTCTGTCACCTATAGCTTGGCAGTGGCGGTTGAGGCGCCGTCGGCCGGTGCGGTTGCGCTTACGGTTGCCGCAAACTCGACGGCAAACGTCATCTCGCCCAGCATTTCGGGCGGTGCAGCCGCATCGCTCGCGATCGCAAGCCCGCCGTCGCGCGGCAATGCGTCGGTGTCCGGCTTGCAGATCCTCTATACACCCCAACCCGGCTATTCCGGCACCGACAGCTTCACCTACACGGCGACGAATGCGACTGGCACATCCACGCCGGCAACCGTCACGGTGACGGTCTCGCCGCCGGTGCTCGTCCTTTCTCCGACCGGTGGCACGCTTGCGGCCGCCGTCGCCGGGGTTTCCTATAGCCAGAGCCTGACGGCCAGCGCCGGCACGGCACCCTATCTGTATCAGGTTACATCCGGGATATTGCCGGGCGGGCTGACGCTCGATCCAGTCAGCGGCGCGATCTCCGGGCGACCGGGCGCCGACGGCGACTTCGCCTTCACGGTGACGGCGACGGACGCCAACGGGGCGACGGGGCAGGCGAGCTATCGCATTGCCGTCGTCTCGGCCAACATCGTCTTCAGCCCGGCGGCCGGCAGCCTTCCGGATGCCATGGTCGGTGAGGCCTATTCTGCGCCGATTTCCGCAAGCGGCGGCACCGGCGCCCTGATTTACAGCGTCAAGAGCGGCACTTTGCCAAAGGGCATGGTGCTCAATGTCTCGACCGGCGAACTGACCGGGCCGCTGGCCGCGGATGCGGTGCCCGACACCTACCGCTTCACCATTGGCGTCGTCGACAGCCGTGGCGCCAGCGGTTCGGCGGCCTATACGCTCAAACTCAACCCGCGTGCGGTGACGGCGCCCAGCATCGTCGTCGACGTGCCCGCGGGCACGACACCGAACAACGTCTATCTCAACGCCGGTGCCACCGGCGGTCCGTTCACCAGTGCCGCCGTCGCCTCGGTCTCGCCGCCGATCGCTGGCACAGCCGAAATCATCGAGGGCGAGCTTGCAGCCGCCGGCAGCTTTACGCCGGTCGGCTATTATCTGAAGTTCACGCCCAATCCGTCCTATTCCGGTTCGGCGGTGGTTAGCTACACCTTGAGAAGCGCACTCGGTACGTCGGGTGCTGGAACTGTCACCTACAAGATCGCACTGGACCGTGTCGCAGCCGGGGAAGAGATCGACGGCCTGGTGCGCGATTTCGTGCGCAACCGGCAGAGCCTGCTGTCGTCGACGGTCAAGGTCCCGGGGCTGATCGAGCGGCGACGGGCGGCGATGAGCACCGATCCGGTGACGACGGCGGTCACACCATCGGAGAATGGCGCGCGCCTTGGGTTTTCCAGCAGCCTCACGCAGATCCAGGCGGCGCGCGACGCAGCCGACGCGGCGGCTGCCGGCCAAACCTTCGTGAAGACCGATCAGCCCTTCGACGTCTGGATGGATGGCAGCTTCCTGTTCCACAAGGACAAGGATGACGACAGTGACAAGTGGGGCAACTTCGCCCTGTTTTCGATCGGCGCCGATTACCTGATCAGCGAGCGGGCGCTGGTCGGCCTGTCGTTCCACTACGACTACACGAGCGACCCGACCGACGAGGACGCCGAACTGACCGGCAATGGCTGGCTTGCCGGTCCCTATGCGTCGTTCGAAATCGGACAAGGTGTGTTCCTCGATGCCAACCTGCTCTATGGCGGCTCCTCGAACGACATCGATACCGGTATCTTCACCGGCACCTTTGACACGACCCGCTGGATGGCGGACGTCAAGCTGACCGGCGAGTGGCAGCTCGACGAGATCACGGTGCTCACCCCGAAGCTCAGGGCCGTCTACTTCAACGAAGAGGTCGACGATTACACCGCCAGGAACGCGCTCGGAGAGACGATCGACCTCAAGGGGTTCATCGAGGAGCAAGCCCGCTTCAGCATCGGTCTTGATGTCGAGAGGACGCTGGAACTGGAAAACGGCCTGATCCTGTCGCCGACGGTCGGAGCGGATGTCGGCTTTGCGTCGCTCGATGGCGAAGGCCTGTTTGGTCGGGTCTCGGCCGGGCTCGCGCTCAGCAACAACGACAACTGGGACCTCGACATCTCGCTGCTCTTCAACATCGAGGGCGACGGTTCGCAGGCGGCTGGTGCGAAAGTCGGTGCGCGCGTCCGGTTCTGACGCCCACGAGGTCTATACGGAGGTATCGCGTTGCGATCGACGCGATACCGATAGATGAGACGGCGCTGGACCGATACTTCCGTTCCAGTTCACGAGGCTGCCGGCGGTACACCGGCCATCATTGGCTCTGCGACACCGGTTTGCTTCTAGCGTTTCCGGCAGCCATCTTTCCGCACCTTTAGGGCTCCGCCTTCGCGAACGTTGGAGGCTGCGGAATGCTTGGTGAAATGCTTCAGATGCCGGATTTGAGCTTGCCACTGATGTAGCGGAATTCCTGCGTCTTGCCACCATAACCATAGGCGGCAGCCGCAACCTCGTGGACGAGAACGTAGCTCTCGTGGTGTACCCGTCCGAGCAATTGTTCAAAGCGCCCGAAGATGGCTTCGAGATAAGCAGCCATTTCCTGCTTGGTGTTGGTGCCGTCGACGACCTTGATGTCGAGCCAGAAGCTGTTGATATCCTGTTCGGCAAGCGACTTTCCGCCAGCGAACCAGTGTTCCGGATCCGCATAGGTGACGACGATTGCCGTGATCGTCGGATCCTTGCGCAGGTGCGCTGCCGTCAATTCGCTGACCGAAGCGGCGATCCGTGACGAGAGTGCGGTGTCCGGCTTGCCGCTGACGGTGACGTTGATGATGGGCATTGGGTGGTTCCTTTCGGGTTTCCTGTTTCGTGTGTGAGCCCAATCTGTCACGTCTCTATCTTCGGAAAAATCGAATTGTTTAATATTATAACTTCGATTACATTGAAGTAATGCAAGCCTTCGATCCCGATCTGCTTCGTACTTTTCTTGCTTTCGCTGAGAGCGGCTCTCTTGCGAATGCGGCCACGGCCGTTGGGCGGACGCCTTCGGCTGTGACCGCCCAGATGCAGCGCCTGGAAACGATGATCGGCGAGCCACTTCTCGCGCCCTCAGGCCGGGGGCGAATTCTCACGCCGGCCGGGGAGGAATTGGTCGTTCATGCACGCCGGATTCTCGAAGTTCACCGGGATGCATGGCTGAGCCTCAAGGGTGCCAGCACCGACGGCCGTCTGGCGCTCGGCTGCACCCAGGATTTTGCCGACAGCAATCTGCCGGATCTCTTGCGCCGCTTCGGGCGCACCCACCCGCGTGTGCGGTTGGACTTGAGGGTCGGCAGATCCCGTGAACTGACTTCGGCCTACGATCAGGGGCTGATCGAAGTACTGATCGTCATGCGGGAGGGGCCGACGCCCGACGAACTTGCCATTCTGCGCGAACCGATGCTGTGGCTATCGTCATCGGATGCTCCGCCCACGGCTGACAGCGAGTTGCCGATCGCGGTGCTGGATCCGCCCTGCGGTTTTCGCGCCGCCGCGACGGCAGCCCTCGATGAGACCGGTCGTCGCTACCGCATCGCGGCGACAAGCCCCAGCCTTTCCGGTCTGCGCGCAGCCGTGCGAAGCGGGATTGCCGTTACGCCGCGCACAGCACGCTTCCTCGGAGAAGGGATCGCGGTCGCACCCCCGGCACTTTCGCTCCCGGCATTGCCGAATGCGGAATTCAGCTTGCGGCTGAAGGTAAAAGCCGACAAGCCGGCGTCGAACCTCGCTACACTGCTTGCCGAAGGCTTGGCGGCCGGTTCCGAGCGGTGGTGAAAACGATCACCAGGAAGACTGCGGCGCTGCCGCGCCGATCTACGGGCATTCCGGATCCAAGCACACAGCGCCAAGGCGAATTCCGAAAGCAGCCGCAGCACCGGAAAAACTGTCTAGGATGACGTTCACATCTGCGCGGTCATGCCGCCGTCCACCGTCAAGGTGATGCCATTGACGAAGCTGGCGCCAGGCGAGGCCAGGAACACGGCGGCCGGTGCGATCTCCTCCGGTCGGCCCCAGCGTTTCAAGGGAATTCGGATATCGACGAAGGACTGCAGTGCCGGATCGGAGGCGAGTGCGGCATTGGTCTCGGTTGCAAACCAGCCGGGCGCAATCGCGTTGACCGTCAGCGTCGCCGATCCAAGTTCCACGGCCAGTGAACGGGTGAGGGCATCAAGACCGCCCTTTGCCGCGGTATAGGCGGGGTCGCCGGGCCGCGCGACGGAGGCGGCGATCGAGGTGACGAAGATCAGCCGGGCGGATGAGGAGCGGCGGAAATAAGGAAGTGCTGCCCGCGCCATTGCATAGGCTGCCGTCAGGTCCGTGTTGACGAGGGTGGCAAAGGCGGCGGGATCCATGACGTCGGTGCCGCGCCGGTCGCGCTCGCCGACGGCGTGAATGAGGATGTCGAGTTGGCCGGTCCTGCCGGCGGCGGCAGCGACGATCTTTTCCGCATCCGTCGAAACGTCGCCGGGAACGATGTCGAGTGCGGTGCCTTCCGAGGCAGCCTGGGTACGGGCCGTTTCGAGTGCGGCGGAACTGCGACCGTTGATCGCGACGGCTGCTCCTGCCCGTGCGAGCGCCTTTGCCATTTCAAAGCCGAGACCGCGGCCGCCACCCGTTACCAATGCCGTCATTCCGCTGAGGTCGAACATGTCGGTCTCCGATGCATTCCGCCGATTCCGGGCTGACGCTACACCAAATCCCGGCAGGAGAGCTTTAGCGCCTGTCATTGCAGCCGCCAATGGCGCAAGCGCACGGACCGCAGGGCCGTCCTGAAGCGGTTACCGTAAAGCGCTTGTTCCGTCCGGCCCGGCTGTCTAGTTCGTCGAATGCAATGGCGCCCGATCCGGGGCGCGCAGGAAGAGAGAGGGTGCAAGATGACAGTCTCCAACGCCGTGCGCCGGTCGGCTGAAGCCGGTCTGAAACGGGACGACCTGCTCGTCTCTACTCGTTCTTCTGGCGGCAGGGATGGGATATCCCGCCGCAACAGGATTGCATTTTCATGTTTCTACTCGAACAAGCGGCCTATCCGGCTGCTCACGCCCTCTTAAAAGACTTTTCTTCCACCCACGTAGCCATTGCTGCCGTACTCGACGGCACCATAGACGGTGAAGTCTGGGTCGATCGTCCAGTCGAACCACGCGTCGCGCTGCTCGCCAATGGCGATGCCTATTATCTCGCGGGCCTGCCCGACGAGGCGGGCGATAGCTTTGCCGACCTGAAGGAACTGATCCCCGACTGGGCCTATTTCTTCGTCGAAGACCGCTGGTCCGATCGTCTCGGCGATATCTGGTCCAATGGCTTCGCCCGGCCGCATCCGCGCGTCAGAATGGGTTTGCCGGGAGCAAGTCATGGTCTTGCTGCGACGATGTTGCCTGACGGCTTCCGTCTCGTGCCGATCGACCAGCGCCTGCTGGATCTGGAACCCGGCAATATCGAGACGGTAACCGATCTCATGGAAGGCTGAGCTTCTCCCGAACTCTTCGTGGAAAACGCCATCGGCTTCTGTGTGCTTTACGACGGATCCGTCGTCAGCCATTGCGCAACCGACAGCGTCAGCGGTACTCGTTGCGAAGTGGGCGTCGGGACCGAGCCTGCCTACCGGCGCCTTGGGCTTGGCAAAGCGGTAGCGGCTGTGACGATCGCCGAGTGCATCAAGCGCGGACGTCCCGATATCGAGTGGCATACGCACGCCTCGAACAAGGGATCGATCGCGATTGCCAGGAGCATCGGCCTCATCGAACGCGACCGGCACCTTGCCTATAGCGGTAACCTACCGGCAGAGAACGTCGGCGATCTCGATCTCGCCACTTGCCGGGAATGGGGGCTGCATTTGGAGCGGGCAAGCGATCACATCAACTGGTATCGCTTCCACGCAACCGGAGCCTGGATGCTTGCCGGCGACCGCACTCGGGCGCTTGCCAATCTCCGCCAGCTTGTTGATGGCGGTTGGGAAGGCGAGGCCGACTGGCTCGAAGGCTACTGGGCCGTGCAGTCGCTCGTCGACGATCCCGAATTCAAGGCGATCGTGGCGAAGCAGCGCGCGATAAGAGAAGAGTAAGAAAAGAGGATCCGGCCGCGCCCTTGGGGCGCGGCCGGATCTCAAATTGGGCTGTTCCGCCCGCCTTCACGCGTCACTTCATCGTATAGACGTCGATAGTGAAGTACTTGTCGTTGATCTTCTTGTAGGTGCCCTCGGCGCGGATTTCGTCCAGCGCCTTGTTCAGCCGTTCGCGCAGGTCGTTGTCCTCCTGGCGCACAGCAATGCCGACACCTTCGCCGACGAATTTCTTGTCGGTGATCGGCTCGCCGATCAGTTCGCAACATGCCTTTCCGTCGGCATTCTTCGTCACCCAGTCGAGCAGCGGCAGCATGTCGCCAACCTGAAGGTCGAGGCGGCCATTGACCATGTCGAGGTTCGCCTCGTCCTGGGTCGGGTAGAGCTTGATCTCCGCATCGGGGTATGTGGCGGTGATGTATTCGGCCTGGGTCGTGCCTGACTGTGCGCCGATCACCTTGCCCTTGAGCGCCTCATTGGTGAACTCGGTAAAGCCTGCACCCTTCGGGGCCGCATGCGTCATGGCTGCGAGGTAGTAGGGATTGGTGAAGGCGACCTGCTTCTTGCGTTCCTCGGTGATGAACATCGAAGCGATGATCAGGTCGTATTTCTTGGCGACCAAACCGGGAATGATGCCGTCCCAGTCCTGGGCGACGACTTCGCATTCGACCTTCATGCGCTCGCAAAGTGCTAATCCGATGTCGACGTCGAAGCCGCCGATCTTGCCGGCGGGGTCGATGAAGTTGAAGGGAGGGTAGGCTCCTTCCGTGCCGATCTTGATCTTTTCGGCGGCCTGGGCCGAAACGGCCGTTGCCGCCATGATGGCGAGCACTGCTGCTGCAATCCGCTTCTTCATTCGCGTTCCCCTTGTTGCGCATCATTCTTGATGCTTCCGGGGAAGACTAAGTCGCGCTTGTCTATAAGCGAAATAGATAGGCGCGATAATCGGTATTGTTTTGGTTGATCTGTCTGGCGGCCAGGTCCTACTTGTAGCGACCGTGGCGCTGCAGCACTTCGACCTTGTAACCGTCGGGGTCGACCACGAAGAAAAACCGGGCAAGCAGCGCGCCGTCTCGGTTGAAGTCGACGATCTTTCCCGGGTTGAGGCCGGCTTCCGTGAGCCGCTGATGTTCGGCGTCGAGGTCGTCGACCGACAACGCCAGATGACCATAGCCATCACCGATCGCATAGGGCTCGGTCCGGTCCTTGTTGACCGTCAGCTCCAGCTCGAATTCGCTTTCCCCGTTGCTGAGGTAGATCAGCACGAAGGTTTCGAACTCCAGCCGCTCAGCGATTTCGAGCCCGAAGGCCACACGATAAAAATCGATCGATCGCTTCTCCTCGAGAACGCGGATCATCGAATGGATCGCTTTGGCCACGGACATCTCCTTCAAGCTTGGACCTCGGCGGCGTAGCAGAGTGTCGCCGATGAGGGAACCCCGCCGGGCGGGAGATCAGGCTTTTGCGTTTCGCTTCTTCAACTGCTGTTCGCGGAAGAAGATGAAGAGGCCCGAGGCGACGATCAATCCTGCGCCGACGAGCACGGTCGGGCGAGGGGTGTCGCCAAAAAAGAACCAGCCGAAGACGACGGCCCAGAAGAGCAGCGTGTATTGCAGCGGGACGACGGTGGCGGCATCGGCGAGCTTGAGCGACCGATTGACGAGGATATGCGCAAGCATCGCGACGATGCCGAGCGCGCCGAGCTGCAATAGCGCTTCGCCATCGACCGGCGCCCAGCCGGAGGGATTGGCGGCAACGCCGACGAGCGAGAAGATGAGCGCGCCGACGATCTGCCAGAAGACCAGCGTCGTGTCAGGCGTGGAGCGGAGCGTGCGACCGAGCATGAGGGCAAAGGCGAAGGCGGTGCTGCCGGCAAGCGCAATCAAGGCCGGAAGGCCGAGGCTTTCCTTGGAGGGCTCGAGCGCGATCAAGACGCCGGCAAAGCCGATGAGGATCGCCGTCCAGCGCCGCCAGCCAACCTTTTCGCCAAGCAGGAACGGCGAGGCCGCCGCCACATAGATCGGCGCGGCCAGCCAGTAGGTCATGGTATCGGCGAGCGGCATGTAGGCGACCGCGAAATAAAAGGCGGAAGCGTCGATGGCAAAGAGCAGCGAGCGAAGGGCCTGGAGGCCGGGCCGTTCGACCTGGAACATAGAGCGCAGGCCGCGCCTGAAAATGAAGGGCGACAGGAACAGAAGTGCCGCAACGCTTCGGATCACCATCAACTGGCTGACCGAGTAGGTCGCCACCAGCCATTTGCCCATAACGTCGTTTAGCGAAAACATCAGCATGCCCAAGAGCATGATGAGCACGCCGGTACGAGCGGCGTTCGGGGCGGTTATGGGAGCGGTGATCACGGTCATGTAAGTGCCTTCGATAAGTTGCCCACGCCATGCCACATTCATCGCGGCCGATCCATTGCCGAGTGCATATGGAACCATAAGTTTTGCGAATGAATCGGTGGCGACGCTTGGCGCGGCAGCCGAACTAAGACAGGGCTTGGTAACAACCGTTTGGCGATCCACCAGCAAAGCGAGTGGCGGCCCCCTTGACGTTCCGCCCGACACTGCTAATTAGTCAAGCGTGCCCGCCGTCCAGACATCGGATCGCGGGTCGAACACTGGTGCCGGGCCCCTCTGGCGAGAGTTTTTACGGCGCTCTCGTGATGTCGGTACCGCCAGCAAATTAGCCGGCGGATTAGCTCTCATGAAAACTGATCTCATGCCTCACGCATGTGCCCCTTTGGCCGTGCGCATTTCTGTTTTGAAACCCCATCTTTTCACCGAATCCGGCGTCGTCCGCGCGAAGGAGGCACGTCGATGAACCAGCCTCAATCGCATTCGAGCGCGCTCGGCTATTTCACCTGGGCCTTCATCGTCACGGTGGTCGGCCTTGTGCTCGGCGCCTGGCTCGGCTGGCAGTCGACCGGCACCATCGGTGGCATGGCCTCCGTCTTCTTCATCTGCACCGTGCTTGCGGTGCTTGAAATCTCGCTGTCGTTCGATAACGCCATCGTCAATGCCAACAAGCTCAAGGACATGACGCCCGAGTGGCAGCATCGCTTTTTGACCTGGGGCATCATCATCGCCGTCTTCGGCATGCGTATTGTCTTTCCGCTCCTGATCGTCGTCATCGCGGCGAAGATCGGCCCGATCGAAGCGATCGTTCTGGCGGCAAGCAAGCCTGAGGAATATGCGCGCATCATGAACGACGCGCATCTGCCGATAGCGGCCTTCGGCGGCACCTTCCTGATGATGGTGGGCCTGACCTACTTCTTCGACCATGAAAAGGACGTGCACTGGATCAAGTGGATCGAAACCAAGATGGCGCGCTTTGCGACCATCAAGGGTATCGAGATTGCGTTCGTTCTCGCCCTCATTCTCAGCTTTTCGACGCTGCTCGAACCGGCAGAGGTCCACACATTCGTGTATTCGGCGATCTACGGCCTCTTGACGTTCCTCGTGGTTGAGGTGGTCGGCGGTCTGCTTGATGCCTCGCAGCAGACCATGAATGCGGCGGCAAAGGGCGGTTTCGGCGCCTTCCTCTACCTCGAAGTTCTCGATGCCAGCTTCTCGTTTGACGGCGTCATCGGCGCCTTTGCGTTGACGCAGAACCTCTTCGTCATTGCGATTGGCCTCGGCATCGGCGCCATGTATGTGCGCTCGATGACGATCATGCTGGTTGAGAAGGGAACGCTCAACGAGTATCGTTACCTCGAGCACGGCGCGTTCTACGCGATCCTGGTCCTGTCGGTGGTCATGTACTTTCAGACGCTGGTCCACATTCCGGAAGTCATCACCGGCCTTGGAGGTGCCGCGCTCATCGGTATCTCGCTCTGGTCGTCCATTCGCCACAATAGGCGCGAACGCGAAATGGAAGAGGTGCAAACGCGGGATTCGCAGGAGCAACTGCGAGCCTGATCGGATCTCTTGACTTGATAATGAGCCCGGCGGGCATGTCCGCCGGGCCTATTCTTTATCGAGAGCAACTTCTCGAGGGGGATCGGTGGTTTTGCTTTGAAATGGCAAAATGACGGCTGGCACAGGACCAAGAAAAGCGTCATCCAACAAAAAGGCCGGGTTAAACCCGACCTTTCCTGATCGCACCATGCCGATGCCAGTACATCCGTGGTCAACGGCAAAGGGTACCTGTGCTCTCAATTCAGCCGTCGATCGCAATTTAAGCAAATCGGAAATCCTGATCGCCGTCCCAGTATGCCGCCTAATCCTGCCGTCTCCCCACGAAGGCCATCTGAAGCGGTGCGCGGGTTCTACGCCTGGCCGGCCCAAGGTTAAATAAAAGCACCGTAGATCAATCTGCCGGATCGAGCCCGTACAAAGCGTGCTGTGTCCTTCCAAGGTCAGCCTTGCGGCGGCTTATTTCCCACGCCGGCTACCTTTGGCTGCCGCCGATGTCTCTTCCGTTGGCGAGGGCGCCGGCAACGGTAAGCGCCGTCTAAACCCAGAGGCGGGATCATCAAGTGTGCTCATTCCCGCTTCCGAGATCACAAGTCCTAACCGCCCACCGATAGCCAGAAAAACCGCCCTGCGAACTGAGGTGTATCCCAGTCGCCGAGGATGAAGGCCCGTGTTCGATCGACCCACGCCCATGAATGGGCGAAGCCATTGTGCGCGACAAGCGGCGCGTACACCGGTTCATCAGTACCGCTGACGGCGTGATGAGCGCGCTCTAGCCGGAGAGCGACACGGCGTTGCGCGTGGCCGTCGCGCCCCTCGAGTACCCTCAAAACGAACCGGCGCTCATGCAGCGAGGTCGGTGCCCACCGGGTGACATCGAACGGTCCGGTGAGGGGGAACGCCACGTTTCCAGGCTGTCTTAGTTCGTCAGCGACGGTCCTTTCGGAGAACCCGTAGAGAGTGAATCCGTGCCTTAGAAGCCGAACCAAAGCCGCCCCTGCACGGTGCCAAGACGTTCGAAAATGCGGCATCACCGCACGCTTGTAAACACATCCATGTGCTGACGTTGGAGGTCGCGTAGGGGACTATCGTCATCGAGGACTTTCGACAGGCCCGACCCGATCTTGTCGCCAGGGGTGTCTCCTCAAGCACTCTCCGCCAGACGAGGCCAGTTGATGTGGCGCAAGAGCCCGGACTTTTCGGGCGTCGATCATGATCGGCCTCTCCTTCAGCACGCCCGTCGAGACATGGCTCGGTTGTGGCAGACGCTGCCAGCCCATCAACCCTGTTCCGCACAAGCACCGAGAACAGGGTGTGACGGGCCGGCCTCCCGCGCCTGCCCCTGCCGCCTCGCCCTCGACGGAGGGGGCGAGCTAAAGGAGGCACCAATGACCAAAGATCGCAGACGCCAAACACAAGTCGATATCTACGAGCGCGTCACTAACCAGATTATCGCCGCCATCGAGGCCGCCGGTGATTACCGGATGCCCTGGCATCACGACGGATCGGCCATCACCACGCCCGTCAACATCGCCTCAAGCAGGACTTATCGCGGCGTCAACATCCTCTCACTCTGGGCTGCGGCCCACGCGGCCGGCTATCCCACCGGGATCTGGGGCACTTACCACCAATGGCAAGCGCTCGGCGCTCAGGTTCGTAAGGGCGAGCACGGTCACCTTGTCGTGTTCTGGAAGACCCACGATCGCGACAAAACGGAGGACCAAGCCGACGACGCAAATCGTGACGAACCCGCCCGGTCCATGTTTGCTCGTGGCTACTCGGTTTTTAACTGCGCCCAGGTTGACGGCTACACACCGCCCGAGAGCCCGGTGTTGCCGGAGGCGAAGCGGATCGATCGGGCCGAACGGTTTTGCGCAGCTCTAGGGATTGACATCTGCCACGGCGGCTCGCAAGCCTATTACCGCCCGGCTATGGACCAGGTGCAGATCCCAAGGTTCGCGTGTTTCCGCGATGCGGTCGCCTACTATGCGGTGCTGCTCCACGAATGCGGCCACGCTTCTGGCGCCAGCCACCGTCTCGGCCGCGATCTCTCTGGACGCTTCGGCTCGGCCGCCTATGCGATGGAGGAATGCACGGTCGAGCTTCTGAGTGCTATGATTTGCGCCGACCTAGGTCTCAGTGTCGAGCCGCGTCCGGACCATGCTCGCTACATTCGGTCCTGGGTCGACGTGATGCATTCCGACAAGCGCGCCATCTTCACTGCTGCCAGCAAAGCGCAGGAGATTGCCGACTGGATGCATGCACAACAGGCCAAGCAAATTGAGGCAAGGGGCGCCGACTAGGCGTCCCTTTCAAGAGAAAATGCCATGGATCATCACCTCGCAAGTGAAAATGCGAGGTGATGAATGGGTGCGCCGAAGGCGGTGGCAGGGCGCGGTGTTTGGAATGGCCGGTTGCCGACGCCGCGGCAATCGGTCCCTTGAATTTTCTGAAGAAAGGGCGTCGGCAAATGAAGTTATGCTGGCTCGCCGCATGACGGCATCTCTGTCGCTTAGCACGCTCTACCGAATAAAAAGTTGCCGACAACAGAGGGAGCTGTGGCCCATGGCGAAGTGCGCTTACGCTGTCCGCAGAATCTGGATTTGTTCGTGAACTCTGCGAACCGTCCGTTTCCCTTTGCGCCTTCCTTCATCATCTAAAAGCTTGCCACCTTTGTCCGAGCAAAGGCAACGCAGCCGGCATTCTGACGATCACGGCAACTGCGGCATGTCTCCCTCGGCAATGTACCAAATCCAAGGCGTCATCTCCGGTCGTGCCTCGATCATTTCCGTCAATGCCCGCTGGTAGTTCCCACCTGCACCGGCCAACACGATAAACATCGCAACCGGGCAGGGTCGCTGTTCCGGCAGGGTGACCGACACGATTGGTTGCTCGTGTGAGAGGTTGAAGCGTAAGCCTTTGACGAACTTGCGTCGCAGCCCTGCCAGTCTGTTCAGAAGATGGCGCTCATGGACGTTTTCGAGTGGGATCCAGTTCTCGTTCACGACCATCATCGCGACTTCTTCGACGGCTGCAACCCCGGATGCCGAAATCCCAAACGTCGCGATCATGACGAGGTGCAATTCATCGTTCGAACGCCACAATTCAAGTTCCGTGTCGTATCTGGCGTTCAACCGCTTCCATGCTTGGTCTTCAAGCATGAAGGGAAAGGGCAGATGCCGAACCGCGATCCGGTGTCCGACGCGTGCGGGGATGAACTCCTTTACTTCCGCAACAGCGATCATCAGTTTGCGCGGTCCTGTCCCGGACGCTTGCGCACCGCGAAGCGCGGTTGCTCGGCGTGCGGCAATTGCTTCCTTGTCCTCCTGATGGAACGTCTCCGGCACAAACAGCACATCGCTGAGCTGTCCGCCGCGGGTCGTCATCTGCGACGCGGCATTCATGAGGCTCGTGCGAACCCGACCCCAGCCGCGCTTTCCAGCCCAGGAGGTATGCCATTCGGTCAATTCTCCCACTTCCCACAGATAGTGCAGCGTTGCGCGCAACGAGAGCTTCTCTGGCTCATTGCGAATGGCGGACTCTTGCGGACCCGCCGATCGAGATGCGGCCGCTCGTGGACCTTTCTTCGTCAGCGAAAAATCGATCTTCAAGCTTGCTCGCCCGTTCGCATCGACCTGGATTGCATTGCCGATCAAAGGCCCGAGGCCGGATAAATCATAGGGAGGTTCAAAGGATGGGCAAGCCGGGTCATGATTGCGCCCGGTAAGCGGCATGCGTTTGACGAGGTGTTGCTCATCGAGCCGCGCGATGTACATCGCAACCGGCGGTTCGTTACACTGGCAATATGGCCGAAGCCCCTGTTCATAAGCAGGTGCAAGAATTGCCCGGAATTCGCTCGATTCCTCCTCGAATAGCCTGTCGCCGATCAGAAACCGCCGCACATTGAGCCTCCGCTTCCCATTCAATGGGCCCTAAGGGTCAATGACGATGTAGCATGGATTTTTCGGTTATACTATATTAAAAACGATAGTATACAATGGATGGGATGGCGCCACATGCTGTCGCCACGGAGATGAAGGCGGTGCCAAAAGTAAATTTCTCGCCGCAGCATTGGCAAGCGTCTTCATGGATGCGACGTCGATCCACCTTCACGTGGCGTTGGCTTTCATCCCATTCCCTGGAGCATGATAATTGTAAGGAAAGCTTTCGTCGCTACTGAAAACACAACGGTTTCTAGCGCTATCGGAGGTTCGGCGACTTGCCGGGTCGCCGAGGGCCCGTGCTTGCTAGATCGCGGTAACGCTCTTCAAACGCGCTGCAACCGGAGCGCATAGCGACCTTTGCGAATCGATGAGATTGGGCCGGGCCGAAGTCGCTCCAGCTCCGGGACATAATCGGGGAAGCAACCACAGAAATGGGCAATCGGCGATGTCACCGCGGCCGGCAGCGAATCCATCTGGCTCAGTCGACGTGGGCTATCCCGCTTCGTGTTGATTTCGAGGTTGCGAGCGAACATGGCTCGATGAGCAACCTCGACGCAAAGATGGTTTCCTCACGTGTCAAAAGAACAAGGAGAAATTTTTCGCCGGAGCGATCGGCTGCCTGGCGAACGCGAGGGGCGTGACCTCGAGCCGTAACTCCTGGCCGCGCGGCACGACGTCGGTCGCTCAGGACGATGGATGGCAATTGGCGCGCGTCTGACGCGGCAACGCAGCTAGGGGCAGCATCGTTGAAGTTCGCTTGTCGATCTCGGCGATGGCCGGGGCGGGGACTTGCAATCCAGTTTGCGGGCGTTGTGGTCACCGCGACCGCGCAATGTGCATCCGAGAGATCTGGCGGCAGTCCATGCTGCTCGCTGCTTGCAATGGCAGAGACCGGGACGCGCGTTATCGTAGGGCGGCGTGCCCAGTTGAAATGTGCCGCGGTCTTATGAGGTGCCGGCGGGTGGCCGGAACGGTCTGTCGCCGGCGTCGGTTGCACTAGATCATTCCCTCTTCTACATCGCCCTTTAGCCGACCGCCTGCCTTTCCGGTCAACCCCTGAAGGGGTACGTCTCACCCAAATATTCTGCAAAATTCCATTTTTGGATCACTGCTGGGCACCGGATGCTTTCCTCCAGCAAGCATGACAAACGCGCACGCGTTTTTTTGAGCAGAACATGGAATTTAGCAGAATATTTGTGCGAGATGACCGCAGCAGATCGGCCGTCTCCTCGCGCGCTATCGGGAATGGTCCCGAGCAACCGAAGGAGACAATACCATGGCCACCACGATCGCAGCTCTCACGCAGAAGACCGATGGCACTCTCGAAGGCGTTTTCGCCACCATCCGAGTGAACGCGCCGATCGCTATCGTCCCCAACGCCAACAAAACGAGCGAAGAGGCCCCTGACTATCGCGTCATCCACCGAAAGACCGGGTTCGAAATCGGCGCGGCGTGGAACCGTATCGCCCGCCAGACCGGAGAAGAGTACCTCTCCGTGAAACTGGAGGCTCCAGAGATCGGCGTGATCTTCGGCAACCTCGCACAGGCTCCCGGCGGCGATCCGAACCGCAAGGTGATCATCTGGAATAACCCAAACTGAGCCACCAGCGCCGGTCCCGATCAATCGGGACCGGCACCCGCTCGTTCTGAATGCGACCGATCCCGAGCGGGATGCCCACGTTTGTACCCAGAAACAGGACGGGCATCGAGCCCGCACCTGTTCTTTTACCCTGCCACACGAGATGAAAAACTATCTGCTCAGATCGCCAAGTCTGCCGCGAGGAATCGTGCCGCCTAAAGGACGAGCGGTCCCCCCGAAATGCTCCGCATTCCGGCTCCCCCACTCGCCGGCTCGGCCGGTCGCATTCGCGATCCTTGACCCGGCCCAATTCTCGCGGCCGGCGGCGTCATCTTTCCCAACAGCCAAGGAGATGACGAAAATGACGGTTGCACTGGAAGCCCACATCGAGGAATTGCGCCGCGAGCTGAACTGCTGCGACCCGGCTGAACGCGCCCAGATCCAGGCCGAACTGGAACAGGCCTATGCGGAGCTTGAGGTCATCGTAGCCGAGCTCGAGGGCCGCGTCAGCAGCGAGCCTCCCTTCTAGGGAGGCTTTCGCCAGGCTCGCATTTACGGCAAATCCAAGAATATAGCAGATCGCCAACCCGCGCTCGGGTTCCTATGCGACGAGCGATTTTTCCCGGAAATCCGGGGACATCATCGCCCCCTGTCTTGGTCAGTAACGATCACCCAGGGCGACAAGCCGCGCTTGGTCCTCCTCAACATTAACGACTATGAGCCCTGATGCGCGTCCGAAGCGCGCTCGGTCGGAACCATCGAAACCATTTCCAACAGCCTCTTTGCGGACTTCGTAAGTGCCGTCGACGTCTTTTGGTCGAGGACGAGCGCTTGCCTGAATAATCCGACGCAGGCAAACCTTGCCGATGGTTCGCTCTTCAGACCAAACAGGTCCGCACACCAGTTGCCGAAAGATCGGACGTTCCGGGTTGGTGAACGGCTTCGAGAGCATCGGGTAGAGCAAGCGCGTTCAAGCGCAGCACACACCTCACTGCGATTGCTTTAAGCTAGATCCCGATCGATTTTTCCACCGCGCTCGAACCCGATTTGGACCATTCCCAGATGAGGAACTTGTGGGTCGACCTTAAGATCCTTGCCAAGGGCGCGGGGTCGGCAAGGACATTACCGCTCGCGTCACGAAGACAACTTGGGCTCGTATCGGCGGCGCTGACGTCACTCAAGCCGGATGTCGGACGGGGCAATAAGCACGGGTAATGGTTGCCTTGGCGGGGAAGGTTAAATCCGGACAAAGCGGTTTGCCTTGGCTGCCTGATCCATGTCCTTCCGCCGAAAATATATCGCGCGCCCGCAGCGGATTGGGCTATGACCTTGCACGATAATGATCTGCTCGTCTTTGCGCATCGACTGCGTGATCTCGTGCGTCATGATCAGCGGTCGGCGCTGGAGATTGACGCTTTCGGATAGGCGCGATCCTGCGTTTTTTGGGCCCCAGCCAATGACGCGTGAGCCTCTCTTCACCTCGACCGTCATCTCGCCGCATTGGGCCGAGACGCTGCGGGCCGTGTCGAGCGCTTTAATCGCGGCATAGCTGGCAAAGGCGCAGCCGTCGATCCACGACGTCGCGCCATCCCTCCCGAAATGCCGCTCCAGTTGTCCGACCGACTGGTACATAAGCATCATGGAGATTCCGTACTTTCGGCCGCGATCACGCGCCTCTTCCAGCACCCGCATGTAGCCGAGCAGATCGACCTCATCGAGCATGAACAGCGCACGGCGCTTGAAGGTGCCATCGGCCTGCACCATTGCGTTGATCAGCGAGCCGATGATCACGCGGGCGATACCCGGATAGGAGCGCAGGATCGATGCCGGAATATTGATGAACACGTCATTCTTGCCCGCTACGATGTCGCTCGACCTGAACGCGTTCCCGCAGACAAGCGCCGCGTAGCTGTCGAGCGACAGCCATTGCGTGTCCTTAGAGGCCGTGGAATAGACGCCGCTGAAGGTCTGCTCAGTCATGTTGGTAAAGACGCCCAGCGTTTCGCGGATGAAGGCCGATCCCGAATGGTCCTGGATGTCGCGCAGCATGGCGAGCACAGAGGGTTCTGGCTCGGATACGATCTGCCGGAGACTGCGTAAGTTCCGTCGCCCATCATATTCGGGCGACAGCATGACATGGGCGAGCAGACCGGTCAGCAGATTGTGTGCCTGGTTCTGAAAGTAGGAGCCAGTCGAACTTTCAAAGCGCACGCTCTCCGACAAAAGCATGTGAGCAATGCCGACGATGTCCTCTTCCTTGTGCTTCGATGTCTCGATGCCGTCGAGTACGTTGAAGCCCATGATCGGGCTCGTCGGATCGAGCACCATCACCTCGCGGCCGAGCGCGCGGGTTCTATGCTCGACCACCATTGGCGCGACCTCGGTCGATGGATCGAGGCAAATCAGCGGCCCGGTGTAACGCAGCGCCGTGGGCACGACGTTGCTGGTGGTCTTGTATCCACCTGACCCGGCAAAGAAGAGCACGTGCGTTGAATCGAAATCCTGTTTGTAGGTCAGCAATGATGCCTTGCCGCCCTGGCCCCATGTTGCTGGATCGTTCGGATCGAAAGGTAATTGATGAACGACTTCCTTGTCGACCCGGTAACGCTCGCCAACGACGAGCTCGCCATCTGGCGGAAACAGCTTTCCCGCCGCGGTCATCGACAGCCAGTTCGCGTCCCCGAAGATCCCGCGCTTGGCTCGCTTCACCGGTTCTGGAACAACCGTGGAGATGCGCGCGCCCACCGCCACCGCCAGGAAGCCGGCCACCAAGCCAATGACGGCGACGATGTCGAGATAGGAGAGTGCCCGGTCCCACGAGACCGCACCGCTCGCCACGTACGGCGCGAGCCGATCGAACTCGCGCAGGACATAGAAGCCGGCCACGAACAGAAAGCAGACAAGGTTCACTATCGCGATCGACCTTCGCCGGTGCAGCGGCAACGCACAAACGGTCAATGATCCGACGACCGGCCCAAGCAACAACGCGGGCAGGGGCGAGGCTCGTAGGAACCAGTATGATGTTTTTCCAGATAGCTCGCCGGCAAGCTTCGGCCAGTGCCAGCCGACGATGTAGACGGCAAAGGCGGTGACGGCAATTGGCGCCAGAACGAGAAGCAGGCTGGGATGCAGTCTTTCCTTTAGTGCCACTTCGCCGCCTCCTCGATGTGAGATGATCCTCTATCATGCGAAGTCGCCTTGAAGGCTTGCTCACCGATATCGCACAGCCGCCGATGCTCGTCGGTGCCGGGCACGACGCTTGCCAGTTCCGTTAGGCCACCAAGCAGAAACGCTCGGTCGGCCCCCGCGAGACCCGCTCTGACGACGATGCCACCGAGCAGGAATTTCTGGCGGGCCTCTCGTTTGCGATCATTCGTCATGAGAAACCTCCGCCGTCGTTCCAGACCCGCCACCTGGCTGTCGACGCGACGAAGCTGTTGCGCCAGCAGTCCCCTTCTTCTCCTCTTTGCGAAATCGCGCGGCAATCTGTTCGAAGATCGCGTCGAGTACTTCCTCCGTGATCTCCATTTCCGCCAATCCCGTTTTTGTCGCGGCGCGCGCAAACCGCTCGGCGGATTTTACGATTAGCGTTCGTCTGCGCTCGCGCAGCTTCTCGATCTGGGCATCGATATCAGAGAGCGATGATTTTACGGCCATTCCAGCGTCCCTCGTGTCGGAGCAATCTCACGGCGATAGTTATACTATCTATTTAGTGATAGTAAAATAGGATAGGTTGCATCACCCCGAAAAAGCCGCAGCCGGAATTTCGGCATCGGCCGTCTTTACGGAAGAGCGGCATCGGCCCTCCGGTCCGATCGGTTTGAGGGCGCAATATACGTCGCTGGCGCGACGTGCTTGAAAGCTTCGGAGACACTCGTGGCGATCATGTTCGTTAGAGCGCAGGTGATCAGCAGGGGAGCGGGGCGCAGCATCGTCTCGGCCGCCGCCTACCGCCACCGCGCCCGGATGACGGACGAGCAGGCCGGGACGTCCTTCAGCTACCGTGGCGGCGCGTCGGAGCTGGTGCATGAGGAGCTGGCGCTGCCGGACCAGATACCTCTCTGGCTGAAGAGAACAGTCGACGACAAGACCGTCGCGGAGGCCAGCGAGGTGTTCTGGAATGCGGTAGATGCGTTCGAGACGCGGTTGGACGCGCAGCTTGCGCGGGAGTTGATCATCGCGCTGCCCGAGGAGCTGACGCGGGCGGAGAATATCGCGCTGGTGCGCGAGTTCGTCCGAGACAATTTGACGTCGAAGGGCATGGTCGCTGACTGGGTCTATCACGACAAGGACGGCAATCCGCATATCCACCTGATGACGACGCTCAGGCCTATTACGGAGGAGAGGTTTGGGCCGAAGAAGGTCCCAGTCCTGGGCGATGACGGAGAGCCGTTGCGTGTCGTTACGCCGAACAGGCCGAACGGCAAAATCGTTTACAAGCTCTGGGCCGGCGACAAAGAAACCATGAAGGCATGGAAGGTCGCGTGGGCGGAAACGGTCAACCGCCACCTGGCGCTGGCCGGCCATGAGCTCCGTCTCGACGGCCGCTCCTATGCTGAGCAAGGCCTCGATGGGATCGCGCAGAAACACCTCGGCCCGGAGAAGGCGGCGCTCTCGCGCAAGGGTGTCGAGATGTATTTCGCGCCCGCCGATCTAGCGCGGCGGCAGGCGATGGCCGACCGGCTACTCGCGGATCCTGCGCTTCTCCTCAAGCAGCTCGGCAACGAACGTTCCACCTTTGACGAGCGCGAAATCGCCAAGACGCTGCACCGCTATGTCGATGATCCAGTGGACTTCGCCAATATCCGCGCGCGGCTCATGGCTTCGGACGACCTCGTGCTGCTGAAGGCGCAGCAGATCGACACCCAAACGGGCAAGGTGACAGAGCCGGCGGTGTTCACAACGCGGGGGATCCTGCGCATCGAATATGACATGGCGCAGTCAGCCGAGGTTCTGTCGATGCGAAAGGGCTTCGGCGTCTCCGGTGCCAAGGCCGCCGCCGCCGTCCGAAGCGTCGAAACGGCCGATCCGAAAAAATCCTTCAGGCTCGATGCGGAACAGGTCGATGCGGTACGTCATGTCACGCGCGATAATGCCATTGCGGCGGTCGTGGGGCTTGCCGGCGCCGGTAAGTCGACACTGCTTTCGGCGGCCCGCGTCGCATGGGAAAGCGACGGCCGACGGGTGATCGGCGCGGCCCTAGCCGGCAAGGCTGCGGAAGGGCTGGAGGACAGTTCCGGGATCCGGTCGCGCACGCTGGCGTCCTGGGAGCTTGCTTGGGCCGGGGGGCGCGAAACAATGGAGCGCGGCGATGTGCTCGTCATCGATGAGGCCGGCATGGTGTCATCGCAGCAGATGGCGCGTATCCTCAGGGCTGTGGAGGACGCAGGCGCAAAAGCCGTGCTGGTCGGCGACGCGATGCAACTGCAGCCGATCCAGGCGGGTGCGGCGTTCCGGGCAATCACCGAACGGATCGGCTTCGCGGAACTTGCCGGCGTGCGGCGGCAGCGTGATGTCTGGGCGCGCGATGCTTCCCGTCTCCTTGCGCGCGGCAAGGTCGAAGAGGGCCTTGATGCCTACGCGCAGAGGGGCTGCATTGTCGAGACCGAAACCAGGGCCGAGATCATAGACCGCCTCGTTGCCGATTGGGCCGACGCCCGCCGGGACCTGCTTCAGAAATCTGCCGTGGGCGAGCATCCGGGACGTCTTCGCGGCGACGAACTGCTTGTGCTTGCTCACACCAACGATGACGTCAGAAAGCTGAATGAGGCCTTGCGCAAGGTCATGATCGACGAGGGCGCGCTGACAGGTGCGCGCCAATTCCGGACGGCACGTGGGCTTCGTGAGTTTGCCGCGGGCGACCGGGTGATCTTCCTCGAAAACGCCCGCTTCCTTGAACCACGAGCAAAGCGGCTTGCTCCCCAATATGTCAAGAACGGCATGCTTGGCACGGTTGTTTCATCCGGCGACAAACGCGCAGACGCGCTGTTGACGGTACATCTCGACAATGGCCGGGACGTCGTGTTCAGTGAGGATAGCTACAGCAATGTCGATCACGGCTACGCCGCGACCATCCACAAATGTCAAGGCTCGACCATCGACCGAACCTTCGTGCTCGCCACCGGGATGATGGACCAGCATCTGACCTATGTGGCGATGACCAGGCATCGTAACCGCGCCGATCTCTACGTGGCGCGCGAGAACTTTGAACCGAAGCCGCAATGGGGGCGTAGCGCACGTGTCGATCATGCAGCCGGCGTCACCGGTGAATTGGTGGAGACCGGGTCGGCCAAGTTCCGGCCGCAAGATGAAAATGCCAAACACAGCCCCTACGCCGATGTGAGGACGGACCACGGTACCATTCATCGACTTTGGGGCGTGAGCCTGCCAAAGGCACTTGAGGAGGGTGGAATCTCGACAGGCGATACTGTGAGGCTCCGCAAGGATGGCGTCGAAACGGTCACGGTAAGGGTGCCCGTCACTGATGAAAAGACCGGCAAGAAGCGTCTCGAGGAACGTCAGGTCGAACGCAACGTTTGGACTGCAACCCAAATCGAAACTGTCGATGCGCGCAAGGCGAGGATCGAACGGGAAAGCCGGCGGCCGCCTGTGTTCAAACAGCTTGTTGAGCGCCTCGGACGATCCGGCGCCAAGACAACGACGCTCGATTTCGAAAGCAAGGAAGGCTATCGGGAGCATGTCCTTGATTTTGCCCAGCGGCGTGGCATCGACACGCTCGCCCGGGCCGCTGCGGAATTGGAGGAGGGCGCGGCGCGGCGGCTGGCGTGGCTTGCGGAGAAGCGGTCGCGGTTGGCGAAGCTCTGGGAGCGAGCGAGCATAGCGCTCGATTTTGCGATCGATCGGGAGCGGAGCGTCTCGTACAGCGAGGAGCGCAGAGTATCCTTGGTTGCCGGCATCCCGTTGGGCGGAAACTATTTGATTCCACCGGCCACTGAGTTCGCCCACAGCGTTGAAGAGGATGCGCGTCTCGCGCAGCTCGCCTCGCAACCGTGGAAGGAGCGCGAGGAAATACTCCGGCCGGTGCTGCAGAAAATCTATCGCGACCCGAGTGGCGCGCTGTCGGCGCTCAACGCTCTGGTATCAGGCGCAGACGTCGAGCCGCGCAAGATTGCCGAAGATCTTGGCCTTGCACCCGAACGCCTTGGCCGATTGCGCGGCTCTGACCGCATGGTCGATGGCCGCGCCGCTCGAAACGAGCGCAACGAAGCTGTGGCCACATTATCGGAGCTGCTGACTTTGGCGCGCGCGCAAGCAACCGCGTTCCGCAGGCAGGCGGAGCGCTTCGCCAGCCGCGAGCAACAGCGGCGCGTCCATATGGCATTGTCCATTCCCGCGCTTTCGAAAAAGGCGATGGCGCGTCTCGTCGAAGTCGAGGCGGTCCGGGAGCGCGGCGGGGTTGATGCCTACAAGACGGCCTTCGCCTATGCCGCTGAGGACCGTTTGCTGGTGCAGGAGGTAAAGGCGGTCAACGAGGCGGTGACCTCGCGCTTCGGCTGGTCTGCATTCACCGCCAGGACCGATCCGATCGCCGAGCGAAATGTTGAAGAGCGGATGCCGGAAAATCTCGCCCCTGAGCACCGTCAAAAACTGGTGCGCCTGTTCGAGGTGATCAGGCGTTTTAGCGACGAGCAGCATCTCGCAGAAAAGCAGGATCGCTCGAAAATCGTTGCCGGCGCAAGCATCGAGTTCGGAAATGAAGCAGTGCCCGTGTTGCCCATGCTTGCCGCCGTCACTGAGTTCAAGACACCTGTCGCCGATGAAGCGCGGGAAAGAGCGCTTGCCGTTCCCCATTACAATCATCATCGCGCCGCGCTCATGGATGCGGCGACACGCATTTGGCGCGATCCGGCCGGCGCGGTCGCCAAGATCGAGGAGCTTGTCGCAAAGGGTTTTGCCGGCGAGCGGATTGCCGCAGCGGTCACCAACGATCCGGCCGCCTATGGGGGGCTGCGCGGCTCCGGTCGCCTAATGGACAAGTTGCTTGCTCCCGGCCGGGAGCGGAAGGCTGCGCTTCAGGGCGTGTCGGAAGCAGCAAGCTGTGTCCGTTCTCTCGGAGCGTCTTATGCCGCGGCGTTTGAGGCCGAGACCAAGGCTATCGCCGCAGAGCGCCGGCGTATGGGGGTCGCCATTCCCGGCCTATCGCGGAAGGCTGAGGATACGCTGCGGCAGTTGACGGCAAGAATGAAGAAGAAGAGTGGCGGGCTCGACGTTGCTGCGGGTTTGACCGATCCGACCGTCGCCCAAGAATTCGTCGCCGTCAGCCGGGCGCTCGACGAGCGCTTCGGCCGCAACGCGTTCCTGCGTGGGAACAGGGACGTTTTCAACTTTGTGTCGACAGCGCAACGGAATGCATTCGAGGCAATGCAGGAGAAGTTGAAGCTTCTTCAGCAGATCGTGCGGGCAGATAGCGGCCAGAAGATCGTTTCCGAGCGCCAACGACAGGCGGTCAATCGGGGTCCTGGTGTCGAGCGGTAGAGGCAATTCAAAGAGCTTCATTCACTCAGGTGTCTCGGCAGCCGGTCCTTGCTGCACGGCGCGGCAGCGAGTTGCTCCGCAGACCGAACCGAAGAACGGGGTTGGAATCCGATGACGTTTCTCCTTTGGCATCAATCCGGTGCAAGTACACGCTCCGGTTTATCAATCAGGCGATAGAATTCTACGAAAAAAAACCTTTGACAGACACGGGAACCGGTCGGCCGGGTGCCACCCAACGTCTTTACCTGTAAATTCCGGTAGCGCGGCCAAGGCTACCTGCAAAAGCGTCCAGATACCGTAAAAGGCGAGGGTGTCCTGCGCGTCTATCCGAAAATGCAAGCCCTCGTCCGTCGGCCTCAGCGTCACGCGTGCGTCACCAAAGTCCAGCGACCGATCGACCCCCGTGGCGCCGATCGGGCTCCAGTATTCGCGGTAACGGGCGAAGACCTCGCTTACGCCCTGTTCCGCATTCTGGACTGCTACGAACGCTTCTGCGGTATGCTTGTACATCGGCACTCCTTGCTGCAAATCCTCGCGTGCATTGAATTATCAATTTCGGCTCTCGGCTGCTTCGCCACCTTGGTCCTGCACGCTCGTGGCACGGTTTTCGATACAGATCGCTGATGTATGACAACTCATGCGTGTCATATTCATGCACGCCTTGGTCGAGCGCTCGACTACTAATTCTATTAGTCGCCTAAGGGCGGAAACTCGTGTCCAGTGGTCTGAAGCAGGTTTTCTTCGGAGAATGGAGATGGAGATACTAGCTGTGCCGGCTGCAGCGCGCGGAGAATTTGCTGACTTGATCGACTCGATGCATCGGCTGCGTGCGCGAGTCTTTGGCGACAGACTGGACTGGGATGTAGACATAAGGGACGATCGTGAGGCCGATGCTTACGATCAACTCAATCCCACCTATATCTTGGCCGTTTCTACCACAGGTGCAGTGGCGGGCTGCGCGAGGCTTCTCCCCGCTACCGGGCCGACGATGCTCGCCAATACGTTTCCGCAGCTCCTCTCATCGCGACGGCTCGACGCCCATGCAGGCATGGTCGAAAGCTCGCGCTTTTGCGTTGACACGGTGCTCGACGAGGGCAGGACAGGGGGAGTTCTCCATGGGATGACGCTTGAGATGTTCGCCGGCATCATCGAGTGGTCGATGGCGAACGGCTATTATGAAATCGTCACGGCAACGGACCTGCGGTTCGAGCGCATTTTGAAACGCGCCGGCTGGCCGATGCAACGTCTTGGTCAGCCGTGTCCCATCGGCAGCACGATGGCCGTAGCAGGCGTGCTTCCTGCCGACGCCGCGAGCCTTAATCGGATTCGCGCTGCTGCCTGTCGCCAGGAACACATGTGCACCACAACTTCGCTGCTTGAGGTGGCACGGCGTGGAACGGCGCCTTCTGCCGATTTAGCGCAAGCGGCCACACCCACAGAGGATGATGCAGGTCCTCACGAGGGATCAGATCACAACTGACGCTGCGCAATAGAGGAGAGGTCTTTGAATTCCGCGCGACCGCAGATCCTGATCGGTTCGACCGATGCGGATTACTATCTGCTACTCGTCCACATCCTGGAATCCGAGGGATATCAGGTCATTCTTGGTTCCGGGGTCGAGGAGATCGTCCATTTTGCAGGCGAGTACGATGTCGCAGCCATTCTTCTTGATTGTCGATCGGGAGAAAATTGGGCTCCCGCAGCCTGTGTAAAGCTGAAGCAGGAGCCGCGGACATTCGGGATTACGACGGTCGGGTTGATTGGCCCCGGTGCGGAAAGTCGGTTTATCGATCTGCTGAAAGCCGGGATTGACGAGAATTTCGTAAGACCGATCACTCCCTCTAAGCTGCTCAGCTTCCTGCGCGACCGTATCCTCCTTCCGCAAGTGTCGGATCCGATGGCGAACGACGGTCATATCCTCGTCTATGCAGGGATTGAACTGAATACCAACAGGCACAGCGTCAGGCGTCTCGGCATCAACGTCCACTTGGGACCGATCGAATTCCGGCTGCTGCAGTTTCTGATGGAGAACCACGAGCAGGCGTGCAGTCGCGCACAACTCATTGAAGCTGGTTGGCCGGAGCGCCGTTTCGTCGACGTCAAGACGGTGAATGTTCATATCGGTCGACTGCGCAAGGCGCTGAGCGTGACCTGCGGCCCTGATCTCATCCGCACGGTTCGATCGTCCGGCTACATGCTCGATGGTTCCAGTCAGGAACGATCGCAGTACAACCCGGCTCGGCCGGGCGAAGGGACTGGCGACTAGGACAGCCCCCTGGTTGACGAAAGGAACAGCTGTCATGGATCTGGTAATCCGAAATGGAGGTCTCATCACTGGCGACGGCAAGACGTTTCACAAGCGGGCTGCCGTATATGTCCGGAAGGGACGGATCATAGGTGTCGACGCCGCCGCAGGCGCTGAAATCGCGGCGCGAGAAACCATCGATGCGGCCGGCGGCATCGTTATGCCAGGTCTCATCAATGCACATGCGCACGGCTGTATTCGGGGGCCTTCCATGCCGAGCGGCTCGAAGCCATTTGCAGGCGATGATGTTGCCTATTTCCGGAACCGTCATCTTCTTCAGGGAACAACCACCCTTTTGAACGTCTGCGGTCTGGCCATGGCCGACGAAATAGATGTCGACAACGTAGAACGTCATGCCATGGATATCCGCGTTTCCACGGCTCACACTCCGAAAAACATCGCGGCGGCGCTTGTGGTCGACGGCAAGGGACTTTCAGCACGACACCTGAGCGCGACGACAGATGACCTGTTGGCCTGCGGCGCGGTCGCCCTTGGCGAGGCAGGTGGTGGGCAGACACTGGGTGGCGGCGCGCAAGAATACAGGTTCATCCCGCAAGCCTTTCTGCAAGAGTTCGGGGTCGAAGTGACACCCGCAGCCGCGAGGCGCTTGAAGAACGCGGTTCTTGGCCGCTATCTCGATCCGGCGGAAGGCCTGTCGAATTTAAAGCTGACTAACGAGTTGGAGTGTTGCGGTCTTTCCGGGCTCGCCGATGCGGATCGCGTTCGCGATATCATTACGCGATCGGTGATGCCTTCGGTTGCCCTCTCGTTGGCCGGATTCGATGAAATCGCACGCGAAGCCGAGCGGTTAGGATATCCCGCGATCTTCCACAATGCGGCACCATCTGCGAAGCGTCTGATTGCCGCGGTCGAGAAGCACCCGAAAGCACGTCTCGTCGCCGGTCATAGCAATCACCCGAGCTTTCTCCCGGAGGAGGCAGTCTCGAACGCCCAGAACCTGAGAGGGAAAGGGGCCATCATCGATGTTTCGACACTGGATTGTATAGGGACGCGCTGGCGCAACGATCCATCCAACCTTGACGCACTGATCGATGCGGGCTGTGTCGATACGATTTCGACCGATTTTGCCGGCGGGCATTGGGATGGAATTCTTGAAGCGATCCAGCGAATGGTCAGAAAGAAGCAATTGTCTGCGGCCGAAGCGGTGGCCCTTGCGACCGGGAATGTCGCGCGTGTCTTCACTCAAATGGCCGGTGACCGCGGACTGATTGAAAAAGGCAAGCGCGCAGACCTGATCGTTGTCGACCACGTTAATCTGAGCCGGGTCAGGCATGTCGTGATCGCAGGCCGTATAGTCGTCAGGAATGGCCGGCTTATCTGACCGCGGCTGCAGTTGCGAGATGTCGGCGCCGGATACGATCCGATTGACACAAAGTGCAGTAGTGGTCGAGGTCAGTCGATCAATCGCATCCTTAGGCGCTGGAGGAGGGGGACCGCATCTCCATTCTTAAGCGTCTCAAAAGCCTCCAGGACAGTATTTTGCGCCCTGGGAGAAAGCTTGCCCCGCGTCGCTGCCGAGAACTTATTGATGAGATCCTCCCAGTCTAAGGGACGCGCCTTGTCCCCGCGTGGCGAGGTCACCTTGGATGTGATCGATTTGCCATCGGTCATTCGCAGGCATATCTGCGCAAGGGTCTCACCCGGAAAACGGGCGTCGATCTCAGGATTAACCGAGAGACGAACCTTGCGGGCGAATTCGATGAGGTCCGGCCTGCCCAGCTGCGCACCACCGACCGGCGCCAGCGCCGCAGCTCCATCGACAACAGCAATCGCTATGCAATAAGGCAGACTGTATTGGATCTCCGTCAATGTATTGGGAGACACGGTGTTTGAAAGTCGGAGAGCCCATTGAAAGGTCTGTACTTCGATTGATGCGATTTGTTCGGTCCTGATGTCAGCACCTGACGAAAGCGCCGCGAAGGCATCAAGAGCGGGATGGATGTAGCGGCAGCAGGAATAGGGTTTGAAATAGACCCTCGAGATCTCAGTTGGATCACCCAAGTCCGCTATGATGCTCGGCCGGTCGAAGTGCGACGCATGATCGAGCAGATCCTGCGGCCCGGTAAATCCCCGCTCCGCAAGACGCAAGGCGGTCAGGCCCGTCAGGACACTCCAGGGAATACCCTCCTTGACGTCGTTCCCGGTGAGATTGGCATAGCCGGAGCTGCCGTTTGCCTCCTGGTTTGGCGCGAGGACCCCGGCTACAGCGAGTGCGTGTGCGAGTGCCGGGGGATCGGTTCTGTAGAGGCGGCCGGCCGTGGCCGCGGCAGCATAGCCGGTCCAACGTCCCGATTGTCGGCTTTTGATAGCTTGCGGGTTCTGCGCCACCGCGATGCGAATTCCGGTCTCGTATCCGAGAGCGATTGCGGTCAGGAGATCATCGGCGGATGAACCATTCGTAGATGCCACGGAGAGTGCTACGGGTATCACAGCCGCACCGGGATGACCGCGCGCGGCGCGATGGCCGTCGTCGAAATCGAGTGCGGAGGCTGACGCGGCGTTACAGACTGCCGCAGCAGTGACCCCGAGACATTCACCCGTAAACCAGACTGAAGCCCGGCCGCTTCCAAAATCTTGCCGGGCGACCGCGCGCATTGCGCGGGCACTCGGAACATCGCAGCCGACGACGTAAGCGGTGACTGCATCCACAATACAGCAGGCGGCACCTAGCCTCAGTTCGGGCGGCAGAGCATCGGAAGGATAATTCGCCAGATAATCTGCAAGGATCTCGGTGACATACATCAGCCTTCTCCGTAAAGCTTCGGCTGCCTGGCGTCAGTTCCTGCTAGATGAGTGGACGGATGACCCCGCGCCCCCCTCTGGCGAGAACCAGGTTTCGTAAACATGAGCGGCGACGTAAAGGTCCAGCATAGGCAGGCCAACGCACGTGATGAGGATCGGGAATTCCGATCCGCCGCCCGAGTCACAGAAATCCGTTAAGTTCATGACACCGAGCGCTGGGCCAAGCTGCTCCAATGTCGATCCCTTGCGCGAGAAATAGAGCGCCAGGCTTTGCGAGTTTCGCCGCGACACCATCGAAACGTCATCACAGAGCGCCAGTCCGGACCGAAGAACTTTTTGGATATGGCCGGACGGCGTCTCGTCTCCCCCAAGATGCAGGACAACGGCATTTGGGCAAATTTCCGCGCTGTCAAACACCGGTGCGCTGGCATTGGTAGCGGTGATGACAAACCCGCAACCACGCAGCCTCTTATTATCCGCGACAGCCTCAAGCCGAATTCGAGGTGACTGTCTGTGGCTTTTAACGAGTTGGCGCGCGGAAGCGCCTGAGCGGCTGCGCACGAATATCTTCGAGACGATGCCGGCTCCGAAATGATCGAGCACTCTGATGATCTGCTCGGCAATGGGGCCTGCTCCAAAGAGGAAAACAGAGAGTTCTTCTGATTTGGGGAAGAAAAGTTCAAGCGCCATTGAGGCATAGGTTGCCGTTCTTGCAGCAGAGATATCGGTTCCGTCCATCACGCAAAGCGGGCGCAGCGTGAAGCTGTCTAGCAGCAGGATCGTCGACGTCGAACGCGGCTGACCCAGTCGACGGTTTATCGCATTGGCACCGACCACCTTCACGGCCGCATATCTGGCCCCGACGCTGGAAAGCGCAGAGAGCTTCCAGCCCAATCGCTCGCCTTGCAACGTATCGCGGTAAGCTTCAAACTGGGGTTGGTTCCATAAGGCGGCTTCGGGAAAGGACAAAACAGATTTCAGGCCATGGGCTTGGCCCAAGCGGATGTCGGACCAAGCTGCCCTGGCGGCATCGTGGAGCGCGGAGGCCTCGAGACGGACGCCGAGGCGCTTCATTTCCGCAAGTGAAATGTATCTGGGTGTGCTCTCCATCACCGTTCTCCGTGGAATTGCCGACGTCATGCGACCGGGAGCAATTTCGCATCTGGAACGGAGGGATTAAAGGAAAGGTTCGGATACATTTTTGTCGTCTTTAAATGAACGACTTCCGCCGCTGAGGCGCTACTGAGTAGCAACTTAGGCTCAAAGAAGATAAGCCGATGAGTGTGAAATCGTCGATCTCGTTGACCGAGCAGCAGGATTCGTTTGCCCGTTCCATTTCGGGATCCGGTTTCTACGGCGGGACAAGGCGGCTATTTGGTTTCTACCGGTGGACATAGCCGCGGAATCGTTGTCGCGGCAATTTTCTACGGCGCGCAGGACCACATCAGAAAATATGCTCGCACGTATGCTGGCGGGGTAAGATTCTTACAGCCCCGAGGCCCTCGTCAGATTGACCCTAAATCAGTCGCGTCGGCGGTGGTAGCTGCGGTTCTGCACGTGGGGCTCGTCGACTTCGGCTGAGGAGGGCAAGCCGGCGCGCAGCGAATGACTAGAGAATTTGGCTGCCCGCATTCTTCGCTGAGGTCGCTATGCAGGCCAGGGGGAAGGACCGTGGGGACTCCCGTCCCCAAGGTGTTGATTTGCGGTTGCAGGCTTAGCTTGCGAACAAAATGTGTCATGTCGGTATATGCCGGTATCAGCTGACCAATACGCGAAGGAGCGTCCGGAGCGATCCCGCCTTATCCAGCGCGTACACCTTATCAATGGCTTCGCAAGCACCGCTGTCTCCCACGACCGGGCTCGCAAGTCGCAAGAACTTACCCTCGAGAGCTGATTTCGGCATGGGGTTACTTGCCTCTCCCTCCGCAACGTCCACGTGCCTTTCGAAGATTTGTCCGTCGCGCAACTGTAACCAAGCGCTTGCGGCGTGAGCGCCTCGAGGCGAGGCGTGGCTGGTATGTGGCCTGAGCTCGATACTGTCTTGAAACCGCCCGGCGATCTCGTCATGAAGCCAATCATCCACGAACCAGTCGGGACCGGGCTCGACGCCGAATACGGCCATGGCTATGGCGTGCGGTGCGCTGAACTGTGCTGCCCACATGTCCCGTGGACGCACTTTGCAAAATGGCGGTTCGCACACGATCGGAGGCGCGGTCACGATCAGCTTGGCATGCAAGCCGTCGGCAGGATCAATGCCGGCCATACGGATGACGTCGCGGCTGGCCTGGACACTGCTTAGGATGAGTCGGCAGCAACTGAATGGCTTGAAGCCAACCCGAAGAATTTCGTAGGCGTCCCCCAAACCTTTGGTCAGTTTATCGAAACGGCACTCGTCGGCGCCCGCCATCCGCCAGAAACCTGTCTCACCCTCGAAGACATCCAAAGGCCCCTCGTAGCCGGCAGCGGCAAGGCGTGCGGCCAAGACTCCCATTTGCGCGGCCATGCCGAAGTTGTTCTTCGCCATCGAAGGCGCGTCTCCGTAGACGGTCTTCATGACGGACGCTACTGGCGCATTCGCAGCAGCGATCGCGATGGCATGCGCCGCTCGTCCGGCGTCGAGACGCATGAGTCTCGCGGCCGCGGCTGCTGCACCGAATATCTGCCAAGTCCCATGGCCGTGAATCGCCTTTCTGGGCTGGACGTGAGCCAGTGAGATGCCAACGCGGCAACTCACCTCATAGCCGATGATCACGGCCGCGAGGAATTCTGTGCCTGAAGACTTCGTGTGCTCAGCGACCGATAAGGCTGCCGCAATCACCGTGGCTCCGGGATGGCCCTTCTCGTAGATGTCGTCGAAGTCGAGCGCATTGATCAAAGTGGCCTTGACGAAGGCGGCCGCCGCCGGTTCGGCACAGCCATTGACAGGTCCGCCGGAGGAGGGTGCGACCTGGCTGTCCCCCCGTAGGTTTCTCAGCATTCCAGCCGTGGGCAGCTGGCGCCCACCGAACAAGCAGCCAAGGGAGTCCAGAAGGCAAAGCTTGCTCCTGTCGAAAACGTCGCTCGGAACACGAGCGAGTGCTTCCTCGGCGATGTAGCTGCCGAACGTTTGCGTGATGAAAGCGGTCATATCTGTGTCCGATTACCCGACGATGGCGATTGGCGGTCCATTTTCAGGTGCGCGTTGTCTACGTGCTACTAGAAGAAATTGGTGCCCCGAAGGTCTGCGCAGAGGAGCTGCAGGAGGAATTGCAACGATCACTGCGCCTGCAACCTCGGTCGACGCGTGCCTGATCGACAAACGAAACCTTGTGTGACGCGGCGGGAATGAGCTTGCGGACTACCCCCACACGGTCGAGATCGAGGTGTGCGGAAACCACACCGACCTGATCGACGGCGCGGGCTACAACCTGTCCCCAGGGGTCGCAGACGAGAGAGTTGCCGTAGGTGAAACGGCGATCTCCGTCCGCTGCAGTGTAGCCTCCCCACTGACCACAGGCGACGAAATAGACTTGGTGCTCGATCGCGCGTGCACGGCAGAGCACTTCCCAGTGGTCCTTTCCCGTCTGTAACGTGAAGGCCGCGGGCAGAATGACCACATCGACGCCGGCGTCTGCAAGCGCATCAAAGAGCCGGGGGAAGCGAAGGTCGTAGCAAATCGCACAGCCGATCCTGAAACCGCCGGATTCGTAGACGAACAGGCTTTCTCCGGGCGCAACGGTGGCGGATTCTCGATACATCTTGCCATCTGGCGCCTCGATGTCGAACAGGTGAACTTTGCGGTAGCGGCCGACCTCGTTACCTTCTGGGTTAAAGACGACCGTTGTGTTGTAGATCTTCGAACTCCCATCGACCCTTTCGAGCAAGCTGCCGCCGTGGATCCAGACCTTTTGCCGGGCGGCGAACGTCTGCAACATGCGATAGGCGTCGCCGCCCGGCATATGATCAGCCGCCGCCAGTTTCTCCGCCACCGTGCCGCCGGACCAGTCGAAATGTTCCGGGAGAACGATGAGATCTGGTGTATCGCGTGTGATTGCCTGCAGCATCAGGCTCTCGGCCGCGCGTAAATTGCTGTCGCGGTCGGGTTGGGAGTTCATCTGGACGAGGGAAATCTTCATTATACCATCCCATCCAGTTCGAAGATGGAATGGCCGGCCTCAAGGTAGGGCCGGAGCTTAAGGGAACGCTGTTGGCGCTCGAGGGCGACGTCCGCGATGCAGCGCATATCGGACGGATCGGCAACGAAGACACCCTCCGTATCTGCTAAGACCGCATAGCCGGGCAGCACGGCCGCCCCGCCGCATGCGATCGGGACGTTGATCGCGCCACCAATCTGGTGCCGGCGGCTGGTCGTCTTGGACGAGACTCCGCGACACCACACCGGGAAGCGGCTGGCGCGGATCTCCTCGATGTCGGTGCAAGGACCATCGACGATAATGGCGACAGCGCCACGCGCTCGGGCAGCAGCAACGACACCGCCGCCGACGCAGGCGACGTCGTCCCGGTCGACCCGGGAGATGACGAGAACATCTCCCGGGCGGAGCAGATCGATTGCCGTGTAGATGACGGCTCCATCACGGCCGGGCGCGGCGACCGTGACTGCCGTTCCAATTGCCTTGACCGGAAAGACCGGCGCAATTCCTGCCCCAACAAATCCAAGATATTCGAAGTGGCCGATGGTTGCGGTTTCGACTCCCTCAAGCAGGGTTCGCAATGCGTCCGGAATCGCTTGCAGCTGTTTTTCGATCTTGTAAGGCTGGGACATCGATGAACTCCGATCTGCCCTGTGGTTCACAAATCAGACCGGGCGCTCGCCGGATGTCGTCGTCCGATGCATAATCCGGATCGTGTTCGGGTCGAATGAATCGCGCCGGTGCATCGTGCAACGGTTGTCCCACATCACTATGTCGCCCACGCTCCATTTCTGGACGAAGACTTCCGGCGTGTTGGTGGTGTGCTCCCAAAGCCTTGAGATCAGGTCGTTGCTTTCATCGAGCGGCAAGCCGACGATCCACGCCCCTTCCGACGTCCCGCCAAGATAAAGCGCTTTGCGGCCCGTCTCGCCGTGGCTCCTGACCAGCGGATGAACGACGCCGCTCCACTCGCGAAAATCCGCGCTCGTCGGTTCGCCTTTCCCGAGGCGCAATTTTCCCGTTTTGTCATAGACGTTCTGGAAGAAGATCTGCCGCCCCTCAACAGCACTGCGTAGCTCCTCGGGGAGCGTTTCAAAAGCCTGGTAGGTCGACAGGAAATACGTGTCTCCGCCGGAAGCGGGAACCTCGATCGCCCTGAGGATGGCGCCGGCGGGCGGGCGTTCGTAGAACCATGTGTCCGTGTGCCACGTCGCCTCGCTGTTGCCGAGCGCGCCGCCCGGCTTGCCGTCCTTCATCACATTGCTGATCACCAGAATTTCGCGATGGATCGGGTGTCCGCCTTCCTGTAATTGCTTGGGATGGATGACGAAATCTCCGAAGTGACGGGAGAAGTCGACCTGCTGCTGGTCTGTGATATCGGTCGCCCGAAAGCGAATGACGCCGTATTGCAGCCAGTAGGATCGAACTGCCGCAATGTCCGCGTCGTTGTAGTCGGAGAAATCGAACCCGACGATATCTGCGCAGACGTTGCTGTCATTCTGGATTGCCGAAACTCTTGTTTTCATGTGTGTCTTCGCCTCTGTGTGGGAAGATCCCGGGCTCGGGATCACATAGAGCTTAGCGGAGTGATAAGTCGGCATTCCAATATCAATTCGTTTGCATTAATATTGGAATACAATGAATGTCACTATTGCTCCAGCAGTTGGACAGCGGAATGGGCGATGGCGAGGTCTACGCGGCAGCCGGCCGAGAGCTTCTCGAGACGGGTCGAGCGGATCATGGACTTCAAGGTGATCCCGCCATCGACGAGCATCCAGGCCTCGAGATAGGCGCCCAGATTGACGACCTTTTGGACGGTTCCCGTCAGGCGGTTTGCCGGTTCGTCGAGGGCCCCTGCCGCATCTGCGAGCCTAACGGCCTCCGGTCTGATACAGCAGAAGCGCACATCGTCAGGATCAACGTCCTCTGCCGGCTCGGCGGTGAGCACCGCCTTTCCCGCGCCGAGGGAAACCTTCAGCTTCCGATCGGCCCCGGTCTCTGCGGATGCCGGGAGGATATTGGACTTGCCTATGAAATCTGCCACGAAGGAGGTTCTCGGGCGGCCGTAGATATCCGCGGGCGCTCCTTCCTGCGCGACCACTCCGCCATGCATGACTATGATCCGATCGGACATGGCCATCGCCTCTTCCTGATCGTGTGTGACATAGATGAAGGTCATGCCGAGATCTTGCTGGATCTCTTTCAGCTCGACGCGCATCGCTTCCCGGAGTTTAAGGTCAAGGTTTGAGAGCGGCTCATCGAGAAGCAGCACCGACGGCGAGGGCGCAATCGCCCGGGCGACCGCGACCCGTTGCTGTTGCCCCCCTGAAAGTTCCTTCGGATAGCGATCCTCAAAGCCCTCAAGATGGACACTCTTCAAGGCTCGTGAGACACCGTCGGCGATTTGCTCGCGGGGCCGGCCCTGCATCCTTAGGCCAAAGCCGACATTCTGGGCGACCGTCATATGCGGGAAGAGTGCGTAGTTCTGGAAGACCAGTCCGATTTTCCGGGCTTCCGGCGGGACGCCTTGCTGATCGCGGCCGCGAATTCGGATTTGTCCGCTCGAGGGCGCTTCAAATCCGGCGATCATATTGAGGGTCGTCGTCTTACCACATCCGGACGGACCAAGAATGCTGACGAATTTTCCCTTAGGGATGGCAAGGCTGATATCGTCGACGATGCGGTTTGCACCGAACTGCTTGCTGACGGAAAGGAGTTCAATATCGATGGTGGTCATTTGCTACCCCCGTGGAATTGGGCGGAGAAGCCGCCGATCTTTTCGAAAAGGATGATTACGCCAAGGATGAAGAGGAGTGATGTGACATTCACGGCCGCAAGCACCGGATCCAGGCTGTATTCGAGATGATTGATGACGGTAATCGGAAGTGTCGTCTGACCGGGTCTGACCAGGAAGACGGAGAGCGGGATGTTGTTGAAGGAAATGATGAAGGCGAAGGTCATCCCCGAGAAGAGGCCGGAGCGGATCAGCGGTAACAGCACGTATCGGATCCTCTGCGTGACGCTAGCGCCCAATACGCGTGCCGCGCGGTCCAGCCGCTTGTCGAAACCAAACATCGCCGTGGCCGCCATGCGCACGACGTAGGGCAACGTCAGAATGATGTGAGCCATGACAAGGCCGGGTGTCCCTAGCAGGTCGTAAAGTCCAACCGAGGACAGGAACAGGACGACGGCCACGCCCTTGACGATTTGCGGGACCGACATGGGTGACAAGAGGAACGCCATGATGGCGGTATGCCCCGGACATTTTGCGTAGGCGACGCTGTAAGCTCCAAGGACGCCGAGCAGTCCGCTAGCGAGCGATACGATGACGGCAAGTTCGACGCTGAGTAGAAACGGATCGAGCCAGCGGCTAGTCCATAGTGCCGCGTACCATTGAAAGGTCCATTCGCTTGGGATGAACGTCACAGCCGAAGTTGGACTGAAAGAGGCCGCAACGACGACCAACAGCGGAAGAGTGATAAAGGCAAGGATGGCGACAAGCGCCATCCTGAACAGATATGTGAGCAGTCGGTTCATCGGAGCCTCCCGAAATTAAAGGTGAAGTTTTTGGTGGAGGCGCGACTCCAGCTTGGATCCGACGAAGCCGGCGGCCAGCATCAGGATGAGAAGAACGTTCGCCATGACCGCCGCGAAGGGCCAATCGAGATAGAACAGCACCTGCTCGTAGACCATTGTGGCCATGACTTTGAAACCAGCGCCGCCAAGGAGGGCCGGGGTCGCATAGGCGCTTGCGGCCATGGTGAAGCCAATCAAGAAGGAGCTTACGATTCCTGGCACGGAGAGCGGCAGGATGATGTGCCGGATTACAGCAAGACGTGACGCGCCAAGAATTTGCGCAGATTTTTCCAGACTGGGGTTGATACCTTGGAGGCTCGTCAGAAGCGACAGCACGCCAAATGGCAGGATGACGTGAGTAAGCCCAACCACGACGCCGAGAAGGTTTTTCGACAAAGGCAAGGGTTCCGTGATCAATCCGGTCCACATCAGCGCGGAATTGATAAACCCGCGATCTTCAAGAATGATGAGCCAGCCATAGGTGCGAAGCACGACCCCCGCCAATTCGGGCGCAATGGCAAGCGCGAAGATGACCGTTCGCCAGCGCGACGTGGCGCGAGCCAGATAGTAGGCGAGGGGATAGGCTAAGACGGTCACGCAGAGCGCAACGAGGCTGGACATCACGACGGTGCGGGCCAGGCCAGCAAGGACAAGGTCGTTGCTGAAGAAGCGGCTGTAGCTCGCAAGTGTCGGGCCGCCCTCCGTTTGACTTTGAAAGCTGATCCCGATCATCATGCCCATCGGTATCGCGAAGAAGAGCACCAGGACGAGCGACGGCGCGACCATCGGCAGAAGTCCCTTGGCAGGGGCTCCGGCGGGCGGGGGCTTTGTCGGAGTGGAGCAAACAATGACGGCCATGATCTACCTCACTTGGCCGCCGCGACGACATCACGTTCCCATCGTTCGCCCCAGGCGGAGAGCCGTGTTGCGACCGCCGCGAGATCGGGCAACAGAAGGGCCTTGAGATCGGCTTCGGTGGTGATCTGCTTGGCGCGGATATCGGCGGGCACCTCGATGTCGATTCTGCCGCTGCCGACCTTGTAGCCGGTGACCCATGCCTCCTGGCTGGTCTTTTCGAGAAAGAAGTTCACGAACTTGAGAGCTGCGTCTCGGTTCGCCGCGTGCTTCGGGACGTTCAGGGTTGCGACCAAGGGGATAGAGCCTTCCTTCGGCAGAACATAGTCGACCGGCAAACCGCTATCGACGAGCAGCTGCGCGCGCCCGTTCCAGAATGGCATCGCCCAGACGTCGCCCCCTTTGAGGTACGTTTCCATGACTGAGGATGACTGCTCAAAGCCGATCGACTGTCCGGCGAGCTTGGCCATGGCGGCAAAGCCGGGATCGACGTTCTCGAGCAGATCTCCACCATGGGCGACCGAGAAGATCTCCATCAGGTAGGCGGCCATCACGTTTTGGAATGTCGGCAGAATGATTTTGCCCTTGAGGCCATCATCCAAGAGCGCGTTCCAGGAATTTGGACGCTCTGCCAGCTTGTCCGTCCGATAAAGAAGCGAGAGATACTGTACTTCGTGAACCGCGCCGCAGGGGCCAGCAACGCCGGCAATCACCGACGACAGACGCTCAAGATTAGGAACCTCCTCTGGTGAAAATTCCTCAAGCAGGCCCTCCTTGCATCCTTCGAGCGATTGGGAAGCGGTCATTACGACGACGTCGAAGCCAGGGCGGCCATTCGTCGCCTTGATCTTGGCGTAATCCTGGGAGGCGGAACCGACGGCGTCGTAGATTACCTTTATCCCGAACCTGGCCTCGAAAGGCTCAATGATCCGCTCCCGAATGATGGTTTCGTACGGCCCGCCATAGCTGTTGACGATGAGCGTTTCGGCGTGGCCGTTCGCAGCCAAAACCATTGATACGATCGCGGGCGCGCACAGCGCAGTGTACCTCATGACGATCCCCTTTGTTGGTGTTGTCGGTACGGTGACATTGCGCCAGCCAGTCTTGCGATCTCCAATATTGATTTCCCGGTATTGATACGGAAATCATATCAATCGTGTTGCATTCGCTGAGCTGGCGGACGGCTCAAAGCGGATTCGGTCTTGAGGGCCTCAAGCTCTATGAATCCGCGCTTGGGTTTATACGCGCTGCCACAGGCAGCCGCTCTGTCACCCCGGCTGGCAGATTTCGTTGATTAGGCGTGGATTGGCTTTCAGGGATTTGAAGATATGAAGCCAGAACCGGTAATGGCTTTCGCGATTGAGATCCCTGGCCTCGAATGCGCGCTTGGCCGCAGCGGTCACGGCGTCGCAGCCGTAAAACTCCATCGCAAGTTCCACAGCCGCCGCCACCGCGACGTCATGTTGCGCACCCGCCTCGTCTGACGGTTCCAGTACATTCTTCAAAGGTTTCGACATGGCGACTCTCCTGTGAGAGTCCGGCGAGGAAATGTGGCCGGACGGTCTCACAGCGAAGATCGCGTCGTCCGGAAGCACACGGTGCCGCTCATATCGAACAGGTTGAATCTTAGCTTACTTCCCGCCCTGGGAGAAGTCCAAAACTCTGCGCTGAAATCTTTGGTCGAGCTTCTTTGAAGTTTTCGGGCTGACGCCCGAGATGATCTGGCTCCTGTGCAAGCTGTTAAGCGGCGCCGGCATTGCGGATGCTGGAGCCTTGCCTAACTTGATCATTTCTCAGTTGGATGCACCCCTAAGTTGCTTTGAGGTCGCGTCCAGCCAGTTTTCAACCCGAAGGTTGGGAATGCGCGTGAACTCACGGGCATTGGCTGTGACGAGGACTGCGCCTGCGGCACAGGCATGAGCAGCGATCAATAGGTCATTTGGGCCGATTGGTTTGCCTGCAGCTTCCAACTCAGTGCGGATGTTGCCGTACTTGGCGTCGGCGGGCACGTCGAGCGCGAGCACCAGAATGCTTTCTAGAAGGGCTTCGATTTGGGCCAGCAGCTTTGGGGAACCCTTCTTGGCGCATCCATAACGCAATTCTGCCGCCGTTATGATGCTGACGCAGATTGCCTCCGACCCGACCGCCGCAATACGTTCAGCGACCTGCCCTCTCGGGTTCCGAGCCAACTCGGACACGATATTTGTGTCCAGCATGAAAAGGTTGCTCACAGGTCGATTTCCTTGGCGGGCAACAAAGTCTCGTCAATATCTGGGAACTGATCTTCAGGCCCAAGAGGATCCAGACCTGCCAAGACTTCCAGCAGGTTCTTGCGACGCAGCGGCTCTATTATAAGCCGATCCCCGTCGCGATGGATCATCACTCGATCGCCGGGAAGCTCAAAGTCAGCCGGGATGCGAACAGCCTGGCTCTTGTTATTCCGGAAGAGCTTAGCTTCCCTCGCAGGAGGTTCGTTGTGTCTAATCTGCGGCATAAAACTCTCCTCTGCATATACATTTGCATATACACACTGACAAGCGAGATTTCAAGTGAGAGCTTGACTTGCTCGGTGAAAGGAAGGTTTCCTGCAAACAGGATCAAGGCCGTGATAGCAGCCAAACTCGATCTCATGCGACCGGGGCAAGGTGGCAAAGTGTTGTGGCGTTCTGGTGCGGGAACAGATCGGTCTTCCGGTCGCGATCGAGGGATTTCGGAAAGCACTGCTGCAGCGCAAAGCCACGCTCGGCGACATTGCCAACCAGGCCGAACGTCGTGGTGTTGGCACCGTGATCTGCCCTATCTGGAGGCGCAGGCAGCCGATGTTTAGGGAAGTCAAAGATGTTGGCGCTTCGGTGCGCGGGTGCATGTGCATATCAAAACGCTTGCATTGGCACAATGTGACGGCGGTTGATGGTCGCGGGACGGCCCTTAATGGACAGAGTCGTATCGCGCTTTTCGCGTTCTGCCACGACCTTGCCCTTTGCGACGACACAAAGCCGCTCGGCACGCAGGCGCACCGCCTCGATGGGGTTGCCCGCATGGAGTACGATGAGGCTTGCGGATTTGCCCACGGCTAGACCGAGATGATCGAGGCCCATAATCTCGGCATTGATCTTGGTGACCATGTCGAAGCAGGTGCGCATGTCTGTGGGCGAGGACATCTGGGCGACGTGCATTCCCATGAAGGCGACGTCGAGCATATCGGCTGTACCGAGGGAATACCAGGGATCGAGCACGCAATCCTGACCCCAGCCGGTGCGGATGCCGGCCTTCAGCATCTCGGGCACTCGCGTCAGGCCACGGCGCTTAGGGTAGGTGTCGTGGCGCCCCTGAAGCATGATGTTTATGAGTGGATTGGGGATCACTGAGATGTCGGCTTCCGCAATCAGCGGCAGTAGCTTCGAGACGTAGTAGTTATCCATCGAATGCATCGATGTAAGGTGCGAGGCAGCTACCCGGCCTTGCAGGCCGAGCCTCTGGGTCTCATAGGCAAGCTGCTCGATATGGCGCGATAACGGGTCGTCCGTCTCGTCACAATGCAGGTCGACCATCAGGCCGCGCTTTACCGCGATCTCGCATAGTTCGGTAACGGAACGCGTGCCGTCGGACATGGTCCGCTCAAAATGCGGAATGCCACCGACGATGTCGACGCCCATGTCGAGGGCGCGGATGGTGTTTTCGCGAGCATTCGGGGAGCGATAGAACCCGTCCTGCGGGAAGGCGACAAGCTGGAGGTCGATATAGGCGGCGATCTCCTTCTTGACCTCTAGCAGTGCTTCCACCGCAAGAAGGCGGTCGTCGCATGTATCGACATGGGTGCGGATGGCGAGGAGACCCATCGAGACCGCCCAGTCGCAATAAGCTAGCGCCCGCTGCTTGACGGCCTCGTGGGTCAGGAGCGGCTTGAGTTCGCCCCACAGCGCGATGCCTTCGAGCAGCGTACCTGAGGCATTGATACGTGGCAGGCCGTAGGACAACGTTGCGTCCATATGGAAATGCGGATCGACAAAGGGCTGACTGACGAGGTCGCCCGAGGCGTCGACGACACGACCAGCCTCGGCATCGATGCGTGGCTCGATCGCGGCGATCCTATCGCCCTTGATGCCGATGTCGGCGACGTTGCCATCGGGTAGCGTGCCACCTTTTACGATCAGATCAAAACTCATCTTTCGCCTTTCTGGTACGGGATCATCAAAGCTTTAGGGTATGCAGCACGACGTGCGACCAGGATCAGCGCCAGGATCGACAGCGCATAGGGCATCATCAGGAAAACCTGATAGGGCACGATGCCGCCCGAAATTTGCTGCAGACGAACCTGATAGGCATCGAAGGCGGCGAAGAGGACGGCGCCGATCAGCGCCTTTCCTGGCCGCCAGGAGCCAAAGACGACGAGTGCGATGCAAATCCAGCCGCGTCCATTGATCATCTGGAAGAAGAACGAGTTGAAAGCCGAGGTGGTGAGAAAGGCGCCGCCGACCGCCATCAACGCGCTACCGACGACAACGGCGCCCACGCGGATGCCCGTGACCGAAATGCCCTGCGCTTCGACCGCTGACGGATTTTCGCCGGCAGCACGAACGGCGAGACCGATGGGCGTGCGATAGAGGATCCAGGCAACGGCTGCAACCGAGATGAATGCGAGATAGGTCAATGGCGTCTGGGTAAACAGCGCCTCGCCAACAACCGGGATGCTGGATAAGCCCGGGATCGGCAGGGGCTGGAACGGCTCGATTTTGGGCGGCGACGTCACTTCGGGCAGCGCAAGGCGATAGACGAAATAGGTAAGGCTTGTGGCAAGTAGCGTAACACCGATGCCGACGACGTGCTGCGACAGGCCGAGTGGTACCGTAAGCGTCGCATGCAGCAGGCCGAACATGGCACCGAAAAGGGCAGCGACCAGCAAGCCGGCCCAAAGATCTCCGCCGGAATATACGGTAAACCAGCCGGCGAAAGCGCCTACCGTCATGATCCCCTCGATGCCGAGGTTAAGAACGCCCGCGCGCTCGCAGATCAACTCGCCCATCGTCGCGAAAATCAGCGGAGATGCTATGCGGATTGCGGCAACCCAGAAAGAAGCGGTGAAGAGGATTTCGAGCGCGTCCATGTCACCTCCACCTGATTCGGAATCGCGTCAGAAGGATCGCGACAACCATCGTCAGTAACGAGGTGGCGACCATGACGTCGGCTATGTAACTCGGTACCTTGGCCACTCGGCTCATGGCATCTGCGCCGACGAAGATGCCGGCGACGAAGATGGCAGAGGCGATGACGCCGAGCGGATTCAGCATGGCCAGCATAGCGACGACGATGCCCGCGTAGCCGTAGCCTGGCGACAGGTCGAGCGTCAGGTTGCCTTTGAGCCCGGAGACTTCGGAAAAACCCGCGAGAGCGGCCAGTCCTCCCGAAAGCAACGCCGTCTTCATCAGAGTGCGGTCGACCAGAATTCCGACAAAACGTGCGCCCTCGGGATTGATGCCGACGGCGCGCATTTCGTAACCGAGAAGCGTCTTTTTCATGACGATCCAGATGAGGACGGCCGAAGCAAGGGCGATGATGAAGCCATAGTGCAGGCGCTTGCCCTGGATAAGGCGCGGCAGTTGTGCTTCGGCAATGACCTTCTGCGATTGCGGCCAGCCGAGCCCCATCGGATCCTTGAGCACACCTTCGAGCAGCATCGACACGAACAGCAGGACGATGAAGTTAAGCAGCAACGTTGTGACCACCTCGTCGACGCCGAAACGCGTCTTCAGCACGGCTGGGCCGAGCAGAAGCAACGCGCCTGCGGCCATGACGGCGACCATAATTACCGGGATTAGAACAACCGAAGGCAGGGGCAGTGCGCCCGTTCCCAGCGCCACGGTAACGACGCCACCGATGTAGAGTTGGGCTTCTGCGCCGATGTTCCAGAGCTTTGCCCGAAAGGCGACGGCGATCGCCAAACCCGTGAAGATCAGTGGCGTCGCCCGGGTCAAGGTCTCTAGGAATGCGAACTGTGAGCCGGCCGCCCCCTTCGCCACAAGATAGAAGACGGACAGTGGGGAAGCGCCGGCGGCGAGAACCAGTACCGACGTCAGCACCAGTGTGGTGCCTATGGCAGCCAGCGGAAACAGCAAGGTGATCGCCAGGGACAGCGCGGGTTTCGGTTCAAGCCGCATGATCGCCGCGCTCCCCGCTGTGGCCCGCCATCAGTTCCCCCAGTTCCCGAATGCTGCGTTCGCCCCTTGCAGAGGGTGTGGAAAGGCGCCCCTTGAACATAACGAAGATGCGGTCGGACAATGCCAGGACTTCTTCGAGATCTTCCGAAATGAGCAATATCGCGGCGCCCCGATCTCGCGCTAAGAGCAGCATGCGATGAACATAGGCGACGGCGCCGACATCGAGGCCGCGTGTCGGCTGACTTGCCAGGATGACCGCGGGGTCGGCATCAAGGGCCCGGCCGAGAATGAGCTTCTGCATGTTGCCGCCTGAGAGTAGGCGTATGCGTGCTTCGGGCGAAGGGCATTTGACGTCGTAGTCGGCAATGAGTTTCTCTGCGAAACGCCCGGCGGCTTTCCAATTCAGGAAGCCCATGCGGCTGAACCGAGGGCTTCGGTAGCGTTCGGCGATGACATTTTCCGTCACGCTCATGTCGCCGATGCTGCCGATAGCGTGGCGGTCTTCCGGAATGCGGGCCACGCCATGTGCGAGCGCGGCGCGCGGCGACCAGTCGGCGACGTCCCGTCCAGCGATGGAAATGCTGCCGCTGGTGGGACGCCGGATGCCGGCGATAAGGGCAGCAAGGACAGCCTGACCATTACCGGCGACGCCGGCAATTCCGGTGATTTCACCGGCTGTGAGGGTGAGCGATACTTTGTCGAGGCCCGCCCCGTTGTAGGCCGTTGCGGAGACCTGTTCGAGTGCCAGCAGCGGTGCTCCGAGCTTCAGCGGACTGACGTTGGCTGGCTTGACCTCTTTTCCAACCATGAGCGCTGCCAGTTCTTTGCGATCGGTCGAACCTGTTTCGCGCTCACCGACGAGCTGGCCGGAACGCAGAACCAGCACACGATCGCTCACAGCCATCACTTCGTGTAATTTATGAGAGATAAAGATGATCGACAGGCCTTTGGCGACGAGCAGCTTCAGCGTCCGGAACAGTGCCTCAGTCTCGGCGGGGGTTAAGACAGCCGTCGGCTCGTCCATGATTAGGATTCGGGCTTCGCGATAAAGAGCCTTTAGAATCTCGACGCGCTGTCGCTCGCCGACTGAAAGGCTGGAGACGGAAGCTGTGGGGTCGACGGCGAGGCCGAAATCGGCGGACAATCGCTCGATGCGCCGTCGCGCGGCGGCCCGGTCGAGCCGCAGGCGCCAAATGCTCTGCGTGCCAAGCGCAATGTTTTCCTGCACCGTCATGTTGTCAGCGAGGGTGAAGTGCTGGTGAACCATGCCGACGCCGGCATCTATGGCAGCGCGCGGATCTCCCGGCGGCAGCGGCTTGCCAAATGCCTCGACGGTTCCTTCGTCGGCGACGTAGTGGCCGAACAGAATGTTCATCAGAGTCGTCTTGCCGGCGCCGTTCTCCCCGAGAAGTGCTATGACTTCGCCCTGCTTGAGTTCAAACGAAATGGCGTCGTTAGCCCTGAGTGGGCCGAAGCGCTTGCTGATGCGGGAAAGACGAAGGGCGGTTTTGCTAGACACGTCGGCGACCGGAAGAGGAGTTGTGGGGACTTCCTTTCCCGTCCAAGGAGAGAATGGTCGCTGTTGGCGAAGTGTAATTCCTGGTCCGCCACAGCCGACCACTTCTCCCATGAACGCGAGGAAGGAAGGCTAGGAAGACTTCGGCTCGGCATCGTTGATCTCGACGGCGAACGAACCGTCCTTGATCATCTTTTCCTTTTCCGCGACCTTGACCTTGATGGCGTCCGGAACCTTGCTCTCAAAGGTGCCGAAAGGCGCCAGTGAACAGCCGCCGTTTTTCATGAAGGAATAGATGCCATAGTCGTCAGCCTTGAACGCGCCGGCCTTCACTTCGCTGATCGCCTTGTCTAGCGTCGGTTCGAAATGCCACAGTGCGGATGCGACAACGGTGTCCGGATAGTCCGCCTGGGTATCGATGACATTGCCGATGGCCAAGACCTTCTTCTCCTTGGCGGCGTCGGACACACCAAAACGTTCGGCATATAGCAAGTCCGCACCCCCATCGATCTGGGCGAAAGCGGTCTCTTTGGCCTTTGGCGGATCGAACCATGAGCCGATGAAGGCGACCTGGAATTTGGTGTCCGGGGCCACTTCCTTGACGCCGGCCATGAATGCATTCATCAGCCGGTTAACCTCTGGGATCGGATAGCCTCCCACCATGCCGATGTTCTTGGACTTCGTCATTGCGCCGGCGACAAGGCCGGACAGATAGGATGCGTCCTGGATATAGTTGTCGAAAACTGAGAAGTTCGGAATAGCGGCGTCGGGCTTGAAGCTCGAGCCCATCAGAAAGGCGACATCCGGGTAGTCTTTGGCAACCGTGCGGGCCGCATCCTCGACGCCGAAGACCTCGCCAAGGATCAACTTGTGACCCGCCTCGCAATACTCACGCATGACGCGCTCGTAATCGTTGTTCGCGGTGTTTTCCGAATAGACATATTCGATGTCGCCGCGCTCCTTGGCTGCATTCGCTGCCTTGTGGATACGACTGACCCACTGCTGCTCGACCGGAACGGTGTAGATGGCCGCCACCTTTATCGGATCCGCAGCGAGCAGACGGCCCGGCAGACCCGTCGCCGCCACCACGCCGGAAGCGCCAGCAGCTTTGATCAGGGTTCTTCTGGAAATGGCAAAATTGAAGGAATCGCTTTGCATTAAGTTCCCCTCTGATTGATTGCGCGTTTGGCGCGCGTCTTTTTTACCACTTGGTCAATGTAGGGGAAGTTGGAGTTTGCAGCAATTGGGGTGTGGTACGCCATTCAACCGGATATGACGCAGCTTGCGCGACAAGCTCTGTGCAGTCTGAAGAAAGACGTGTCGCGTCTGAAGCCGCTAACCGATCATTCAACGCGACAAGTTGGAGGCCTCACTTGAAGACCGAGAGCCGTGCGTACTTTGGGCGCAGTTTCGAGCAACCGGTTTCTTGGTTGCGACCTGGGCGAACAAGTTCCAGTGCGACCGGCAAAGCAAGTGTGAGATCGGGCTGAAGTCGATCCCACTGCAGCTGTGTCCAACGACGTCTTTCGCGCTTCTCTTTCAATAGCGAAGATGGTTTAAGGTCGTGGCTGGGAGACTTTTGAATGGGCCAGGTCACCAGGATCATGCGTTGTCCAGAGGCATGAGCAGTGGAGCCGGAAACTGGCGCTTCTATCCTGATAAAGAAGCGGAGGCGCGTGAATGTTTCTGATCGACCGTGAACTTGAGGCGCTCACCGTTTTTCGGCGCGACCTGCATCGGCGGCCGGAAGTCTCGGGCGAGGAGCGGGAGACGGCGGATACGATCGTAAAGGCCCTGGCCGAGACGAAACCGGATGCAGTGATCACAGGTCTTGGCGGGCACGGAGTGGCGGCGATCTATGAGGGCCGAGAACCAGGGCCGACGGTGATGGTGCGTGCCGAGCTCGACGGGTTGCCGATCGAGGAGATCTCGGAGATCGGCCATCGCTCGAAGATCAAAGGCAAGGGGCATCTCTGCGGCCATGACGGACATATGACGATCCTGATGGCGCTGGCCAAAGGGCTTGGACGCGAGCGACCGGCGAGAGGCCGCGCGATCCTGATGTTCCAGCCGGCGGAGGAAAACGGCGCCGGTGCTGCGGCCGTGCTTGCCGACCCGAAATTTGCTGACATCAAGCCGGATCTGGTCTTCTCGCTGCACAATTTTCCGGGATTACGCTTTGGCCATGCGGCGCTGCGCTCAGGACCGGTAAATTGCGCCTCGCGCGGGATGCGGATCTTGCTTTCCGGCAAGACGGCGCATGCCTCGACGCCGGAGGACGGCATTGCGCCGACCTTTGCGATCGCCGCCTTGCTTTCCGGGCTGACCGCGCTTGGCAACAACGGGCCGCTTAACGAGGATTACACGCTGGTCACGGTGACGCATGCCCGCCTCGGCGAGGCGGCCTTCGGCATCAGCCCCGGCTATGCCGAGATTTGGGCGACGCTGCGCACACTGACCGACGAGCGCATGGCCGATCTTGTGGCCCGTGCCGAGACGCTGGTTGCGAAAGAGGCCCGTGCTGCCGGGCTGAAGGTCACGATCGGCTACGAGGACGTGTTCCACCAGTGCAGCAATGCGGAACGCGCCGTGGCGGCGCTTGAGCGGGCCATGGACGAGGAGGGCGTCAGCCGTGACCGCGGCGAGGGCGTGCTGCCGATGAAGGGTTCGGAGGATTTCGGCCTTTTCGGGCGCGTGGCGCCTTCGGCGATGTTCTTTCTCGGCGCCGGCGAGAACCACGCGCGGCTCCACAATCCGGACTACGATTTTCCCGATGACCTGATCGGCATCGGCGCCAAGGTGTTCATGCGGGCGATCCGCAACGAACTGGGGTGAGGGCGCCGGACGGTCGCTTGCACGGCGGGCGCCCTGACGGCACTCTCCGACAGTGCGCAGTTTCGGCCGAGAGCCGTTTCATGTCGCGTCGGATGTGCATAGAGGAGGAGCAGGGGATGAGGCGGTCCAGTAGTCGTGTCGCGCTTTGCCTGGCGCTTGCCATCGCGGGGATGACCGCCGCTCAGGCGGCGGATACGCCGGCTGCCGACGCTGTTCCTGAGCCGCAGCAGACCGAGAATGCCAGCCTGCAAGACTTCATCAAGGCCAATCCGGATTGCCTGGAATTCACCGATCAATGCTCGCACTGCGTTATCGTTAATGGCATTGCCGAATGCTCGACGGCGGAGATTGCCTGCATCAAGCGAGAGAACCATTGCACCAGGCGGATCACCAAATGATGCATCCTGCAAGCAGGACGACTATTCGGACCTTCCGTCATTATGGCTGGTCTGATTTGGTGAGCGACATGGCCAAACGTCGCTGACGTAGTCCCGAAGCTCGGCAATACGGACGCTGCACGAGTACGGGTTCGGTCAAGGTGCCTTCGGCGGTGCGACCTCGGTGTCGATCACGCCCTATACTCATTCCAACTCATGTCGGGAGATGTAGGCTGTGGAAGCTAGGCTGAGCCCCTCTCCAATTCCGCCAGCCGCTCCATGCAGATCGCCTCGATGAGGCTGTGGAGATGTTCGGTCCGCGCGAGAAGCCAAGCCAACGCTCCCTCAGTAATCTCGAAGTGCTTCGAGTATCGCGCCTTTACATAGGCTTCGTTGAGAATGTTGTACCAGGCGGCATAGCGATGCTGGTCACGCGGCCAGACTTCCACCAGCCGCTGATCACGATCTTCGGCGAGGCCACGGAGAAACTTGATATTGTGCGACGGTGGGCTGTAATTGGTTAGTGTGAGGAGCAGGCAAGAATAGGCGGTCTCCACTGCCTGGTGCAAATTAAACGCTGCATGATTTCGCTGTTCGTCAGAAATGGCGTACCGTGCCAACTGACAAAAATACTTCGCGCTTGCACATTGTCTCTCGAAATGCTCCCTCGCCACCCTGAGCGCGTCGGCAGGCGAGAGTCGTTTCGGCTCGGCCAGAGGCCGGTCGTCGAGTTCGTAGAGCACGATCCCTTCGCGCTGGATATCGACGAAGAAATACTGTCCGTCCGCAAGGAAGTTGTTCACCTCCCGGGCGCCATGGACAATCAGCCCGACGGGCGTCGAGACTCCTTTGTCCCACATCAACCGGTCGGTCGCCTTCTCCCAGTATTCCGGTTCTGCGAGCTTTTTCGAATTGACAATGACGAGGATATCGTAATCGGAGCGATAGCCCTTCATCGTATGCGGTTCGTCAACAAAGGTGCCGCGGGCGTAGGAGCCGAAGAGGATGATTTTCAGGATCCGACCGCGCTTCTTGAAATCGGCCGAGCCGCCTTGGAGCGCATCGGCAAACTCCTCGTGGATGATCTCCACGACGCGCGCAAGTTCGCGCTGCTTCTTCTCGGGAAGATGTTCCAGGCTCGTTTTCATACTCAACCGATAGGATAAAGACGATTCGCCGTCTACTGCAGGAATTAATGGTTTTTGCATTATTAAAAAATAACAGATTGATCTATATGGGAGATTAATGGATGATCTGTCTCCGTGTGGAATGACTTGCGCGGATGCAGAGGACAGGCGAATGGAATTCCGTCAAATGAGATGTTTTGCAACCCTCGCCGAGGAGTTGCATTTCGGGCGCGCTGCGGCGACGCTCTCCATGGCGCAGCCAGCCCTTAGCGTGCAGATACAAACGCTGGAAAAGGAGCTCGGCGTTCAGCTTCTCATCCGCTCTACGCGTCGTGTTCAACTGACAAAAGCTGGCGAAGTTTTTTACGAGCGGTGCATCAATGTTCTGCGGGAGATCGAAAACAGTTCCGCTATCGTCCGGGCTGTTGCGGGCAAGAATGTCGATCGGATCACCATCGGAACCATATATCCCGCGACCTTCGGTGTCTTGCCGTTTTTTCTGAACAAGCTCGGCAAGCGATTTCCCGATATTCAGATACACGTGAGCAGCGGTTCCACGGATGCAATCATCCGTGACCTGGAGAAGGGCCGCATCAACCTTGGCTTCATCCGGCCTGTCGAAAACATCGGATCGCTCCGTTGGCAGAGCATCGCCAACGAACGATATCTTCTGGCGGTGCCACTTGGCAGCCGTCTTGAGACGGCGGAGACCGTCACAATGGGCGATCTGAAACAGGAGCGGATCATCTCCTTTTCCCGCTCAAATCTATCTTACACGGAAAAGTACTTCTTCGAGCAGTTCAAAAAATTTGGCCTTCTCGATCAGGTTGCCTGTAGTTGCGATGACACGCTCTCCCTGGTTTCGCTTGTCGCGGCCGGGATGGGCGTAGGTTTCGCGCCGGAATGGACCAGAGATTTGCCCCACCAGTCGTTCCGGCTTCGGGAAGTGGAGGGGGTGGATTTCACGATCGGCATGGGGCTTGCGTGGAACAAAGAGGACCCGACCGCGAACCGTGAAGAGATCGTAGAAGTTGCCCGCACGCTGGCCGCGGCATCGAGATCGCTTAAAGCTGTGGGTGACGATACCGGAAGAAGCAACACCAAGCGCGGTCTTCCGGCCCATGGCGAATAGGTAGGTAAGTGGCAACGTAAGCCGTCAGAGGTTGGCGATGGGGGTCCTTGGCAGGAGCACAACTTGCCGGCGGCTCTCCAAAAGGTCCAGAATGTCGCTGGGCCGAATATTGTTTGAGTAAGACGAGAGGGCAAAAAGGAGGAGAAGGTGAAGGGCTGGTTTCAGAAGCTAACCGATGTTTCCACCGTGGCGCGCACCAAGGAGATGTTCAATGAAGCGCTCACCGAGCTCGCGCAAGAGCTCGGCTTCGAGTATTACGCCTACCTTAATCTTCAACCAATCGGAACATTCGCCGTTTCGAATTATCATCCTGAATGGCAGGATTGGTACTTCGCCAAAAGCTTCAACGAGATCGATCCCGTGATCCAGATTGCAAGGGCGACGATGAAGGCGTTCACCTGGTCTTCCGAAAATTCAAGGACCGTCAGATCGAGGCGCGTTCGGCAGTTTTATCTGGATGCCGCCGGTTTCGGTATTCGGTCGGGGATCACCATTCCAGTCGCGACTGCGTTCAGACGTATAGCAATGCTGACCATGGCCTCACACAAGCCTTCCCTCTCGCTGAAAGGTGATGTCGATCCGGTAGCGGCCGCCATGGCGGTCGCCCAGCTTCATGTGCGGATCGAGCAAACGAACATTGAGCCTACAGCAAAACCGAGCATCGCTTTGACCACTAGACAGGCGCTTATGCTTAAGTGGGCGTCCGAGGGCAAATCCATGAGAGCAATCGCCGACATCGAGAACATGACCTACTGGAACGTCAACTTCCACATGAATAATGCGCGCAGGAAGCTAAATGCCTACTCGCTTCCGCAGGCGACGGCTCTGGCGACGAAGCTAAAGCTGATTTGAAGCCAAGCGCTTCGCCGCCAAACGTCTGAAGTCGAATTTCTAGGAGTACAGATGAAGCAGGCGGCGAACGAGCGCGCGGAGCATTTACGGGCGATTTCGCGTGAACGGCTTGAGGCGCTTGTGCTGGAACGTGCCGAGAGAGACGAGGGCTTTGCCCTTTGGCTCGATGCCAGGTTCGCGGCTTCGGTAGCTGACGAGGCAAGCGCGCTGCTCGATCCGGTGCCGTTTCGTCGTCGCGCCGAAGCGCTTTTCGCTTCGACCGGTTCGGGGCGGCATCGGCACAGTTGGGGCGAACGGTCTGCGGGTATCGATGAAGCGGCGCTCGAACAACTGATTGACGAGGCTGAACCCCTTCTTGCTACCGGGCGCGGCGCCCATGCATTAACGATCTTGAAGCCCGTTGCCTCGGGGCTGGCCGCATATTGGCCGGAAAACGCCGATTGGGATGAAACCCTGCACGAGTTCTTTCCCCGGCTTGATCAATTGATCGCTCAAGCCGCCCTCATGGATGGTGTCTCACAGGAGGCGCGCGATGACCTCGCCGATGAATTGGCCGACTGGCAGGGAGAACTCGCAGAATTCGGCGCCGACGATGCCTTTGCTACTGCCATTGCAGCTTGCATGCAGGGCTGGGACGAACCAGGCCTTCAGGCGAGGCTCGCAGGGCTTGGGCAGAGCTGGCCGCCTGGAGGAGGTAGCGATCCGCTCGAGGAAGATCTGACGCGGGCCCGACTTGCCGCGCTCGAAGCCATGGGGCGTGGTGAGCATTTCCTCAACCTTTCCCGTGCGGCTGGGTTTCATTGCGACCATGCGGTGAAGCTGGCGCAGACGGGGCGTGTCGATGAGGCGGTCGCGCTCGCCCATCTGCGCCTGACCACACATGGTGATCTCCTGCGGCTTGCGGAGGCCGTCGCGGCTGTCGGTCGAGTGGAAGCCGCGATCGACCTTGCGGCCTGGGGACTGTCGCGAGACGGGTGCGGCGAAGGCGAAGAAAACTGGCATCACAGAACAGGCAGGGCAATGCTGGCACGCTGGCTGCGCGAAAAGGCGCATGAGGTAGGCAATCGGGATATGATGTTCAAGGCAACGCAAGTAGCCTTCGAAGAAAGCCTTGCACGGGAAGATTTCCGCGTGGCCAAGAAACTCGTTGCTCCGTCGGATTGGCCGAAGTTGCGCGAATTGCTGCTTGCGGCGCTGACCGCGGCACCTTACGCCTATGAGCGGATCGAAATCCTGCTCGACGAGGACTTGGTCGCCGACGCCGTTGCTTGCATCGACCTGCAGGAAACGCGTTTCTTCAGTCCACGTGACCCTACGCTGGGTCGACTTGCTGAACGGGCATTGGCGGATCACCCCGATTGGGTGATTGTCCTTGCATGCCGCATGGCCGACCCGATTATGTCTGAAGGAAGATCAAGCCGCTATGAGACGGCCGCATTGTGGCTCGGGATTGCCGCCCGCGCGTATAAGGCTTGCGGGCGGTCCGGCCAGTGGCTTGCGTACCTTGATGGGCTTATCGAGCAGCACCGGCGCAAGCACAAGCTGCGACCGCTACTGGAAGAGCTGCGGCGCACGGCCAAGTGAATAAAGTACCTCTTGGGAACTGTCCTGTAAGTGAAAATCGCGATGCAGGCATTCGTCCGACGACCGGCGAAGGGCAGATCTGGATGCCGAGTTGAACTTTCGGTCCCAAACTAACGCCTTCTTGGAAGGTCACGAAGCTGCTCGAAGTTGCTGCGCCGAGTGGTCAGCGTGCAGGCCGGTTCAACGCCACCGTCGCATGCCGTTATTAGTGTCGTAAAAAAATCACTAAGTTTAAGGTTTTTGCTGCTCGGGACTTAACCTCAGGCGATCGAAAACGTCCGGGCAGAACTCAAACTGCCTCGCAGTTCCTCGTCCCATCGAATTCTTCACAATCGTTTCGGTCAATATGCCCCGCTCAATGAGAGGATCGATTGATTCCGCCACAGCATTGCGCGTCAAACCGGTAATTTGGCTTATATTCGAGAGCGTTAGCTTTTCATGGTTTTGATGCATCATATAGAGCACCGTCATCATTCCGACCTGCTTCAAACGCGATTGCGGCGTCTCTCCCTCAACCGGTTTGTCGAAAACTTCCTGCAGTGCGTAAGCCGAAAACAGCTGGCTCTGCCAATGGGCATTAAGTGCGCTTGTCATTTTTTATACTGTCAGATATATGATTGTAAAAAGCGTCGCGAAATTGCGCCGCTGTTAGGATTGCGCACAATCGCGTTAGTGAAGGTGGTGGCCATGAACAAGTCTCTTACACGGGCATTTGTCACTGCAGCCAGTTTAGCGCCATTCTATCTTGTTTTCGAGAGTAAAGCGCAGGCGGGCGAATGGGGGTGCCAGGTTATCCTGTGCCTTTCCAATCCGAGCGGTCCGACGCAATACGCGGAATGCCGGGCGCCAATCCACAGGCTCTGGCGCGCGCTTGCAAGAGGGCGCTCCTTTCCCACTTGCGGCAGCGTTGGGTTTCAGGCCTCGCGCCCTCGATACGACCCCTATTATTGCAATGACGGTTATCGCCTGACAACGCGGTATGGAGACCATGGGCTCGAAGCGAGTTGTATCTCGGCCACGCCACAGACCGTCTCGAACGCTGAATGCTACTCCAACGATGATCGGATGAACTCATCGGCAGCGTGGCGGCGGAGAGACGGCCGTACACAGTGTCAGCGCTATGTGACGACTCGACCGAACATCCGCCCCCAACCCCATTACATCGACGTGATCATCGACGGGGTTGGCAAGCAACGAGTGTGGTACTGAGCATGCCTGTTGCTTTCCTCGATTTGGCGCAAACGTGCGCACCCACAATTGCAAGCGAGACGCTCGCCGCCATCGTCAGCCTTGAAAGCCGGTTCGAACCCTTCGCCATCCGGGTCAACAGCGGCGCGACACTCTCGGTGCAGCCCACAACCAAGGTGAAGGCGATCGCAATCGCCACGTCATTGGCAGCCGAGCGGCACGACATACAGCTCGGCCTCGGCGGCATCGGCATGGAAGAACTCCGCCAGCTCAATCTTTCGATTTCAGATGCCTTCGACCCATGCCGCAACCTTCGGGCCACGGCGACCATTCTCGATGGGTACTACCGGCTGGCGGTGAAAGCGGGCGCGGACCCGAGCCGGGCCGAACAGGTGATGCTGCACTCCTACTACGGACGAAACGATCCATCTGTCGGCGCGATGGTCAGGTACGATGAGCAGGTCCGCCAGGAAGAAAGCCGGCTCGCCAGCACCATCACGACGCTCATGATCGAAGATGATGGACGGGAGAGGGAGCTCAACGAAGCGCCTCTTGTCGAGGCGATCGGCGATGCACGCAAGGACGAGGCCCTTGCCGATCAAACGGCGTCGGTGCCGTCCTGGGACGTTTTCAGATCGAGACGGAGGTCCTCCGTCCTCGTGTTTCAGAACAGTCATATGGAGGAGAGTGAATGACTTTCAGCGCCCGTATCCGCCCGATCGCCGCATCCGCCGTAATGGCAATGGCCATCCTGGCATCCATGGTCGAACCCGCCTTCGCGCAGGCGGCCGGCATCGAGACCGTGCTGCAGAACATCGTCGAAATGCTGACAGGCAACATCGCCAAGCTTCTGGCCGTCATCGCGATCATCGTGATCTGCATAGCCTGGATGTTCGGCTACATGGATCTGAGGCGCGCAGGGTTCTGGATCATCGGCATTGGCGGCATCTTCGGCGCTACCGAACTCGTGAACACCATCGTCGGAAGCTGACGCCATGGCGAGTTTTCGGCCAATCCTTGAGGAAGACACGCTGTTCATCGCTTGCACCCGGCCGGCGATGATCGCTGGCGTGACGATGGAAGCCATGGGCATGAACATCATGCTGACGACCATTCTTTACATCGTCGCCGGCTCGATCGCCTACTTGGCTGTTGGCGTCGTCTTTCACCTCATTTTCCGCGCGCTCGTCAAGCACGACCACAACATGTTCCGCATCTTGCTGGCTTGGGTGGACACACGCGGCCGGTCGCGCAATAGCGCCTTTTGGGGCGGAGCGACGCTTAGTCCCCTGAAGCTCGCCCGGAAATACGATGAAAGGGACCTCGGATTTGCCTAGCCTGACCACACTTAGATCTCGCGAACTCGGTCCGGAGACCTTCATCCCCTATGTCCGCCATGTCGACGTGTCGACGATCGCGCTCGATTCCCGGGCGCTGATGGTAATGATCGCGCTCGAAGGCGTCTCTTTCGAGACCGCGGATGTTCTCGACCTGAATGCTCTCCATAGGGACCTCAACACGCTCTATCGGAACATCGCCGACGAGCGGCTTGCCTTGTGGACACATCTCATCCGCCGTCGCGACAACAGCTATCCGGAAGGCACGTTCACCACACCTTTCTCGGCGGCGCTCAATGATAAGTATCGCGCGCGCATGGTTGGGGAGGACCTGTTTCGCAACGACCTCTATCTGACGATCCTGTGGTCTCCCGCCCGCGATCCGTCCGACAAGGCGGCAAGGCTGCTGGCGCGCTTGCGTCGGGCAGGTCGGGCCGGGGCCGAACTCGACGAGGAAGCCCTCAAGCAGCTCCGCGACAAGGTCGTCGAAGTCACAGCGGCGTTGAAACGCTTCGAACCGCGCGTGCTGTGCCTCTACGAACGTGACGGCCTGTTGTTCTCGGAGCCGAGCGAAGTGCTGCATCAGTTCGTCGGCGGCCGTCGCGAGCCGATCCCGCTGACGGAGGGGCGTATCGCCTCGGCGATCTACTCGGATCGTGTCATTGTCGGCCGCGAGTCAATCGAGATCCGGCACGAGGCCGAAAGCCGCTTTGCCGGCATGCTGAGTTTTAAGGAATATCCGGCCAGAACTCGGACCGGCATGCTCGACGGTGTGCTCACTAGTCCTTTCGAACTGATCCTGGCGCAATCCTTCTCCTTCGTCTCGAAAGCGGACGCCCGTGTGATCATGGGCCGCAAGCAAAACCAGATGGTCAGCAGTGGGGACAAGGCGGCCTCACAGATCGAGGAACTTGATGGGGCGATGGACGATCTGGAGTCCAATCGGTTCGTGCTAGGCGAGCACCACCTGACGCTTTCCGTCTTTGCACCATCGGTGAAGGAACTGACCGACAATCTCGCCAAGGCGCGCGCCAGCCTGACCAGTGGAGCCGCCGTCGTCGCGCGCGAGGATCTCGGCCTCGAGGCGGCCTGGTGGGCACAACTACCAGGGAACTTCCGCTATCGCGCCCGGTCCGGCGCGATTACGTCGCGCAACTTCGCGGCGCTCGCACCATTCCACTCCTACCCGATCGGTCGGAAGCACGGCAATGAATGGGGACCTGCCGTCGCTCTTCTCAAGACGGCGTCGGGGTCACCGTACTACTTCAATTTCCATTATGGCGATCTCGGCAACACTTTCGTGTGCGGACCGTCCGGTGCCGGCAAGACCGTGCTTTTGAACTTCATGCTGTCGCAGCTCGAGAAACATGACCCGCATGTTGTGTTTTTCGATAAGGACAGGGGATCTGATCTCTACGTGCGCGCCGCCGGCGGCACCTATCTGCCGCTGAAGAATGGTGCCCCGACCGGGTGCGCTCCCCTGAAGGCACTGGAACCGACGCCGGACAACAAGGTGTTTCTCACGCGCTGGGTCGGCAGGCTTGTCGGCTCGGCAACACGGGAACTGACGGTGACCGAACTCCGCGATATCGCCGTCGCCATCGACGGCCTTGCCGACTTGCCGGTGGAGCGCCGGACGATCGGCGCGCTTAGGACCTTCCTCAACAACGCCGATCCCGAAGGCATTGCCGCGCGACTGCGGCGGTGGGAGAGAGGGGGGCCCCTCGGTTGGGTGTTCGATAACATCATTGACCACATCGGTTTCGACGGCAAATTCGTCGGCTATGACATGACCGATTTCCTCGACAACGAGGAAATCCGCACGCCGCTGATGGCCTACCTCTTTCATCGCGTCGAGCAACTGATCGATGGCAGGCGCATCATCGTCGTTATCGATGAGTTCTGGAAGGCGCTCCAGGATGAAGGGTTTCGCGATCTCGCACAGAACAAGCTCAAGACGATCCGCAAGCAGAACGGGCTTATGCTCTTTGCTACGCAGAGCCCGCGCGATGCCATCGTATCGCCGATCGCTCATACGATCATCGAGCAATGCGCGACGCAGATCTTCCTACCGAATTCCCGCAGTAACCACGCCGACTATGTCGACGGCTTCAAGCTCACCGAGCGGGAGTATGAACTCATTGCACGGGAGCTCTCCGTCGAGAGCCGCCGATTCATATTGAAGCAAGGACACAATAGCGTTGTCGCCGAACTGAACCTCGGCGGTTTCGACGACGAACTTGCCATCCTCTCCGGCCGCACCGCGAATGTCGAACTCGCCGATGCCATCCGCACAGAAGTCGGCGACCGGCTCGCGGATTGGCTTCCGATTTTTCAGCAAAGAAGGAGATTGAGCTAATGGCTTTCTATCGAATTCACGGCGCGGCAATAGCCGCGGCGCTCATTCTCTCCGCCGGCACGGCAGCCGGGCAGGGAATCCCGGTGATCGACCGAACCGCGATCGCCAAGCACCTCGAGAGTATCGCCCAACTGAAAGCTCAGCTTGATGCGCTCAACCAGCAGATAGAGCAGGCGCAGCAGCTTTACGGCTCGCTCAACAAGATCACCGACATGGCGGATGTTGCCGGCGTCTTGAACGATCCTGCCGTTCGCAAGGCGCTGCCTGGGGACTTTAACGTCATCGAGGGACTGTTCAAGGGAAGCGCAACGGGCGTGTTCGGCGATACGGCCACAAAATTCCTTGAGGGTAATTCGACCTATCGGACCAGCGCAGAGGACTTCTACGCGCAGGAGCTTTCCCGCATTCAGAACAAGAATGCCGGGCAGATGAGCCTAGCGCAGCATATCTACGATGCCGCGGCCAAGCGCGTCGATGGCATTGACCAACTGCGCGAGAAGATTTCGACAGCGGCTGACGCCAAGGACATAGCCGACCTTCAGGCGCGACTTCAGGCGGAAACAGCTTTCCTCCAGGCCGATGTACTGCGCATGGAGGCCCTCCGAATGGTCCAGCAGGCACAGGCACAGGTCGACGAGCAGCGCGAGGTGGAGGACTGGCGCCGACGCATGGATGCAATGAAAGCTGCACTGCAATGAAGGGCCGTATCGTTCTTCTCGCTGTCCTATTGGTCAGTTGCTCCGAGCGAGCCGAACGGACCTACACTGTCGACGAACTCATCGCCGACGAGGCTCTGCTGGCCGAAATCATGGCGGCGTGTGGCACCAACCCCGGTGAATTAGGAAATACCCCGAATTGTCAAAACGCAGCGGCTGCAGATTTCAAGGCTAGCTTTCGACGCATGCGAAGAGCGCTTGGAGGCTGAGGCATGTATCAGGTCTTCGCCTTCGTCGACGAGCAGTTCAAGGCTCCGCTGGAGACCTTTATCTCCGACGGAACCTCGAACGTCTCCGAGTGGATCTCGGGCCCCCTGACGGCAGCGGTCACGCTCTACGTCGTGCTTTACGGCTATCTCGTGCTCCGCGGCTCGGTCCAGGAACCCATCCTCGACTTCGCATTTCGGACGATCAAGCTCGCCATCATCGCGACGCTGGTGAGGGACGCCGACGAATACCAGACCTACGTCACCGACATTTTCTTCGACGTGTTGCCGCGTGAGATATCGCAGGCACTGAACACCGGCGCGGCGCCGAGCGCTACAACGTTCGACAGTCTGCTCGACAAGGGACAGGATTCAGCCATCGATATCTGGTCCCGTGCCACTTGGTCGTCGAGTATTGTGATGGGTATCGGTGGCGCAATGGTGATCGGCGCGAGCTTCACAGTAGCGGCGATCGGCTACGTTGTATCGCTTTATGCCCGGCTGGCGCTCGCCATCGTGCTCGCCATCGGTCCGATCTTCGTGGCCCTGGCAATGTTTCAGGCGACGCGGCGCTTCACCGAGGCGTGGCTGGGACAGCTTGCAAACTTCGTGATCCTCCAGGTGCTCGTCGTCGCCGTCGGCACACTGCTGATCACCTGCATCGATACGACCTTCACGGCAATTCAAGGATATACCGACGTGCTGATGCGTCCAACCGCGCTCTGCGCCATCTGCCTCGCTGCCCTCTATGTCTTCTATCAGCTTCCGAACATCGCTTCGGCGCTTGCCGCCGGCGGCGCGTCGTTGACCTACGGCTACGGCGCTGCACGCGACGCCCACGAAAGCACGCTCGCCTGGGCGGCGTCCCATACCGCCCGTGCGGCCGGACGCGGTGTCCGGGCCATTGGTCGAACCTTCAGCTCGAAAGGCTCGGGCTCGTGACGCTTTTCGGACGAACAAGAAAAAGGCTCTTCAGGAATGATCAGAACATTTCCGCTGCTCTGCATGGCGGCTGCCTTAAGCGGCTGCGCATCGCTGACCTATCCGGTCCCGAATTGCGATGGCTATTCGCGCCGCGCCCTCAATCGCTCGATGTGGCAGTGGGAAGACAATAGCAACGTCAAACAGAAACAGTCCTATGCGGGACCGGCGACCTCTCAGTCCGTCGCCACCGCTTATGTCGAAGAGGGCAGGGGACCTTCCGCCTTTGCTCAGTCCGACGTTGACGCCTCCTATCGTCCATGCGGGGGCTGACGCGATGGTCTCCGGCGACGAACTCAAGACATACTTTGAGAAGGCGCGGCGCTTCGACCAGGAACGCATGCTCCAGGTCGAGCGCAATTCACGCGTTGCCTGGTCCATTGCCGTCGCGGCAAGCATTCTCGCCGGCGCTTCGATCCTTGCCATTTCCGGCCTCACGCCGTTGAAATCGGTCGAGCCGTTTGTCGTGCGGGTCGACAATTCGACAGGTATCGTTGATGTCGTCTCGGCGCTGACGTCGACGCCCGGCACCTATGACGAGGCCGTGACGAAATACTTCGCCGCGAAATACGTCCGCGCTCGCGAAGGCTACGTCTGGAGCGAGGCAAAGGAGAACTTCCGCTCAGTCTCGCTTCTCTCGACGCAGCCGGAGCAGGCTCGGTTTTCGGCCCTCTATCGCGGCAGCAATCCGGAGTCGCCGCAGAACACCTATGGGCGCGGCGCCACCGCACGCATCAGCATCGCCTCGATCTCGCTGATAAATTCGCATGTCGTATCCGTCCGTTACATGCGCACCATCACCCGCGGGGAAGAAGTCCGGACAACCCATTGGGTTGCAACGCTGACGTTCTCCTATGCAAACGCGCCGATGTCGTCGACGGATCGGCTGGTGAATCCTCTCGGTTTTGCCGTCAGCGAATACCGAGCCGATCCGGAGGCCATCAACTGATGCGGACTATTTTCATTGCTACTCTCCTCCTTACGACGTCCGCCAGCACGGCATCTGCACTCGATATTCCGCGCGGCGCGGCGCAGGACAGTCGTGTCCGCTTTGTCGATTACCAGCCCTACAACATCACTCGCATCATAGGCTCCTTGCGTTCTTCGGTGCAGGTGGAGTTCGCGGCCGACGAGGAGATCGCCCATGTTGCGCTGGGCAACAGTGTAGCTTGGGAGGTGGCGCCGGCAGGAAACATCCTGTTTCTCAAACCGCGGGAAAATCAGCCGGTCACCAATCTCTCTGTCGTCTCCACTCGGCGCGACGGCTCGACCCGAAGCTACCAAATGGAACTGATGGTGCGGGACGGAAAAGTGGAGGTGGGTCATAACACCTACTTCTACGTCAAGTACCGCTACCCGGCCGATGAAGCGCAGCGGCGCCGCCAAGCTGCGGCGGCGCGAGAGATCGCTGCTCAGTCGAAGGAGGCCGACAATGTCCTGGCCATTCATGAGGGCTATGGTGCTCGGAATTGGCGTTATTCGGCGCAGGGCTCCCAGGCGCTGGAGCCGCACTCGGTCTACGACAATGGCAAGGTTACGACATTTGCCTTCGTCGGCAATCAGGAAATACCCGCGATCTACATCGAGAACTCAGACGGTAGTGAAAGCCTGGTGCCGAAATCCGTAGACGGCAATCTTGTCCTGGCCCACGCGATTGGCCGGAAGTTCATCCTGCGGAGGGGACGGGACGTGCTCTGCGTCTTCAACGAGGCCTATGACCGCGTCGGTATCAACCCGGACACCAACACGACCTCGCCGTCGGTCGAGCGGGTCGTTCGGACTGAAGCCGGCGCGGCGCAATAGGAGACAGTCATGCTTGAGGAAGATGAAAACCGGATACCGGGGGAGCGCGGCGAAACGGTTCCCGGGGGGAGGATCGACAGCAATCCTATCTTGAAGCGCGGCGCGGTTGCGCTGGCTGTTGTTACCTTTGTCGCTTTCGCCCTGTGGTCGATGAGCGGCGAGCACACTCCGACGGACAGAACCAGACCCGAGCGGGTTGTCATCCGGCAAACGGCGAATTTCGAGCCGGTCAAGGAGAAGATGGAGCCGGTCCAAGCCGTGCCGGAAGTGAAGCTGCCGACCCCGCTCGCCGCAGAGGAAGTGGAGGACGAAGATCCGCTGCTTGACTCGGCGCGCCGGTCGCCGGTCATCGCCTTCAGCGGTGGACAGAAGAACACAACATCGCACCGCGAGATCGCGGATCCGGCGGTGCCCGCGGACAGCCATTTCGTGCCGCTTGATGGAAGCATGGTGGGTCAGAACTCCGCCAACGCCGACGAACAGCGGTTCAACGGGCTGCTACGGCCGACCAGGCTTGAAGGCTCGCGCGCCGGGACGCTCGGCAATCGTAACTTCGTAGTTGCAATGGGATCGTCAATTCCGTGCGTATTGGAAACTGCCATGGCATCCGATCAGCCCGGCTTCACCAGCTGCGTAATCAACCGGGATGTTCTATCGGACAATGGCCGGGTTGTGCTAATGGAGAAAGGCACGCAAGTTGTTGGCGAATATCGGGGCGGCCTCCAGCGAGGACAGAAGCGTCTCTTCGTGCTCTGGAACCGCGCGAAAACCCCGAACGGCGTCATCGTCACCTTGGCCTCGCCGGCAACGGATGCGCTCGGCCGGGCGGGCGTGAATGGCTACGTCGACACTCACTGGTGGGAGCGGTTCGGGAGTGCGCTTCTCCTGTCCATCGTCGGCGATGCCACGAGCTACGCCAACAGTCGCGTGCGTAACAGCGACGTCGACGCTGAGACCACCACAAACGCAGGCCAGCAGGCGGCAGCCATCGCTGTCGAGCAATCGATCAACGTTCCGCCAACGCTCAATAAGCACCAAGGCGAGCTTGTCTCGATCTTCGTCGCACGGGATCTCGATTTTTCCGGTGTTTACGGATTGCGCGTGATCGGGCCGAAAAACAAAACCCTTGACCGCGCGTTGCTGGAAGATGTCCGCCCGCGGTCGACGCGCGTGACGAAGTAGGGTGCGGGCGATGACCGAAGGTCCTGATGCGACGGTCGTTCGTGAACTGCTGTCTCCGTTCATGCCGTACCTTGACGACCCCTCGCTCTACGAAGTGATCGTCAATAGGCCAGGGCAGGTGCTGACAGAAGGCTCTGGTGGATGGCGGACCCATGTTCTGCCGGGACTATCCTTTGAAAAGCTGATGCGCCTTGCCAGGGCCGTGGCTAGTCTTTCCCATCAATCCATCGATGAAACGCGGCCGATCCTGTCGGCAACACTGCCGGGGAATGAGCGAATCCAGATCGTCATCCCGCCTGCGACCACTCGGAACACGGTCAGTATCACCATTCGAAAGCCCTCGTCGGCCGCATTAAGTCTCGACGACCTTGAGAAGGGTGGCTTGTTCACTAACATGGCGCCCGGCAGTCACATGGCCGGTGCGACGGACCGGAAACTCATCGATCTGCATCAGACGGGCGCGTGGGCCGAGTTCCTTCGCCAGGCGGTGCTGGCCCGGAAGAATATCGTCATCTCAGGAGCGACGGGGTCGGGGAAGACAACGCTCTCCAAGGCACTCATTCGTCATATTCCGTATGATGAGCGGGTCATCTCTATCGAAGACACGCCGGAACTCCTGATTTATCAGCCGAACCACGCGCGTTTGTTCTATTCCAAGGGAGGTCAGGGGCTCGCCAAAGTCGGCGTGAAGGAGCTCCTAGAATCTTGCCTGCGCATGCGGCCCGATCGAATCCTTCTACAGGAACTGCGCGATGGAACGGCCTTCTACTACATCCGCAACGTAAACTCCGGGCATCCCGGTTCGATCACGACGGTGCACGCTGACTCCGCGAAACTGGCGTTTGAACAGCTGACGCTTCTTGTGAAGGAATCAGAGGGCGGACAAGACCTGGAGCGCGCCGACATTCGCGAACTCTTGAAAATCGCCATTGACGTCATCGTACAATGCAAGCGCATCGATGGGCAGTTTCGCGTAACCGAGATCTATTTCAGGGCCCATTGACGAAGATATGTTTAGGAATGGTGCTGGAGCGACGACCTATCTCCTTAGGTCGTCGTGTCGCACATTGCCAAACCCCACGCTGCGCGGGATAAACATCCAATGCTGGCTAGTGATTTAAGGAACGTGCTTGAGGAGCTCTATAACGCGGGCGCCTATCGGGTGCCGGGAGATGAAATCTACTGGCCACCGGAACTGCACCCGGCGGTCTTTCGCGCCCTGAACATGCAATACATCACGCGAAGAGAGGTAGATGACGGTCGCGTTGAATTCTCGCTGACACAAGCTGGCTACCAGGCGATCAATGCCGAGGTGCCTTGGTCCGTCATCCTGCGGCGGCGACTGCGACATTTTTTCCGCTTCGACAAAGGTCGCTAAGTATTCGCCTCCCTGCTGAAATCCGGAACGTTGATCGGGATCAAAGGAATAGGCCTCTCCACGCACTAAGCTTCCTCTGGAGCTTGGAAGAGGAGGATCCCATGTTTCGCAATATTCTTATACCCACCGACGGCTCGCCCTTAGCAACAATCGCTGTCGATGCAGGCATAACCTTTGCAAAGGACGTCGGCGCACGAGTGAACATCCTTGCCGTTACCGAACCATTCCACCTCTACTCGGTCGATCCCGAGCAGTTGTCGAGCACGCGCACCGAATACGAGGCGCTGGCCAGCAAACATGCCGCGGAAATGCTCGCGGCTTTAGCCCGCAAGGCTGCGGCGGAAGGCGTGGAGTGCCAGACGGAGCAGGTCCGCAGCCACGAGGTCTACCGCGCAATCTGCGACCAGGCGATATACAAAGATGCCGATCTCATCATCATGGCGTCCCATGGTCGCAGTGGCGTCGGAAGCCTGATGCTCGGCAGCGTAGCTGCCAAGGTGCTGGCTCACTCCACGATACCGGTATTGATCTATCGCGCGAAGAAGTGAGGCGACGTCGCGCGACGCCTCGTTGATGTCCTACATACGCCGCCAACGCGTTGACGGCGTTCGACGAACCCCGACGAGGAGGGACGCGCTTTTCCATAATGGCAACGGCCCGGTGGTCTCTCGACCCCGAGCCGTTCTTCATCATCCTTGGAAGGATAAGGCGCCCTCGAGGGCGCTGGAATCTGTTAGCCGCGGCGCGTGTCGGGGAAGTTCGCCGGATCGATGCCCAGCGTGTGCAGGTCGCTTGCCTTCGGGCGGCGGTGACCTTCGACAGCGGCGGCGGCCGCGCTAGCAGCGCCGAGAACTGCGAATGCACGACCGATGAAACCCTTGTGATAGGTTGTGGTAGTCATCTTCTTGCTCGCTTTCGTTTTCTCTTCGATGAAATAAAGATGAGGTCTGGTCGGTCTTTTTGCAATGCACAATGAAGCACCCCAGCCATGCAACGAAAGCACGCTGCTTCAACTTGGGACGAGTGGGCGTCGGACCGTCTGCCCTCTTGAGCCGGGTCTATGAAGTGCCGGGGGCTGAAGATGCCGGCTGCCGGAAAATACAACGGCTCGGTGGTCTCTCGACCCCGAGCCGTTATATCCTTGGGAGGATAAGGCGCCCCTCGGGGCGCTGGAATATGTTAGCCGCGGCGCGTGTCCGGGAAGTTCGCCGGATCGATGCCCAGCGTACGCAGGTCGCTTGCCTTCGGGCGGCGGTGACCTTCGACAGCGGCGGCGGCAGCGCTAGCAGCGCCGAGAACTGCGAATGCACGACCGATGAAACCCTTGTGGTAAGTTGTGGTAGCCATCTTCTTGCTCGCTTTCGTTTTCTCTTTGATGAGCAAAAGATGGGGTTTGGTCGGTCTTATTGCAATGCACAATCGGACAGGCCAGCCATGCAAAGGAAGCAGGAAAGGGTTTCCGGACCCGATTGTTATTGGGGCTTAGTCTTCGTTGGCGGCGAGCTGCGAAAGGACTTCGCCGCGGCCACGGGCCCGAAGGATGAGCGGTACGATCAGCGCTGCAGCTGCGATGATCAGGAGGCCTGCGGCAATCGGCGAGGTGAACAGGACCGAGTAGTCCCCCTGGCTGATCGCGAGCGCGCGGCGCAGCTGCTGTTCGGCGAGCGGGCCGAGGATCAGGCCGACGACGACAGGCGCGATCGGATATCCGAAGATGCGCATCGCGTAACCGAGCAGGCCGAAGGCGAGCAACATGCCGAGCTCGTAGACCGACGGGTTGGCCCCGATCGTGCCGAGCGTGGCAAACAGCAGGATGCCGGCATAGAGCCAAGGCTTCGGAACTGTCAGCAGCTTCACCCAAAGCCCGATGAGCGGCAGGTTCAGAACCAGCAACATGAAGTTGGCGATCAGAAGGCTGGCGATCAGGCCCCAGACGAGCTGCGGATTGGTCGCAAACAGCAGCGGTCCGGGCTGGAGGCCATACTGCTGGAAGCCGGCAAGCATGATCGCCGCGGTTGCCGTGGTCGGCAGGCCAAGCGTCAGGAGCGGCACGAGCGTGCCAGCGGCCGAGGCGTTGTTGGCCGCTTCCGGACCGGCGACGCCTTCGATCGCGCCATTGCCGAATTCTTCCGGATGCTTCGTCAGACGCTTTTCGGTGGCGTAGGACAGGAAGGTGCCGATCTCAGCGCCGCCAGCCGGCATGGCGCCGATCGGGAAGCCGATGAGGGTACCGCGCAGCCACGCCTTCCAGGAGCGTGCCCAGTCGGCCGCATTCATCCATACAGAGCCACGGACGGCCTCGACCTTGTCGGGCCCCTTGTCGCCCTGTGCAGCGATGTAGAGCGTCTCGCCGATGGCGAACATGGCAACGGCGAGCGTCGTGACTTCGATGCCGTCAAGCAATTCGGGAACGCCAAAGGAAAGACGTGCCTGGCCGGTCAGTTGGTCGATGCCGATGACTGAAAGCGCCAGGCCGACAAACAGCGATGTCAGACCGCGAAGGGTGCTGTCGCCGAAGGCGGAGGAAACGGTGACAAAGGCGAGAACCATCAGCGCGAAATATTCGCGCGGACCGAAAACCAGGGCCAGCTTGACGATGTAAGGCGCGATGAAGGCAAGAGCAAGCGTGGCGATCAGGCCGGCGACGAAGGAGCCGATCGCGGCCGTTGCCAGTGCGGGCCCGCCGCGACCCGCCCTCGCCATCTTGTTGCCTTCGAGCGCAGTCACGATCGAGGCGCTTTCACCGGGCGTGTTGAGCAGGATCGACGTGGTCGAGCCGCCATACATGCCGCCGTAATAGATGCCGGCAAACATGATCAGCGAGCCGCCGGGATCGAGACGGTAGGTGACCGGCAGCAGGAGCGCCACGGTCAGTGCCGGGCCGATGCCGGGCAGGACGCCGACCGCCGTGCCGAGCGTTACGCCGATCAGCGCGTAGAGCAGGTTCATTGGCTGCGCAGCAACCAGCAATCCCTGCATCAGGAATTCAAAAGTAGCCATGGTCGTCGGCCCTCTTAGAAGAACAGGCGTTCAAGCGGCCCCGCGGGCAGCGACAGGAGCAGCAGCTTGGCGAAGATCACCCACACCACAAAGCAGATCGCAATGCCGACGGGGAGCGAGAACCAAAGCTTGCGCTTGCCGAAACCGCGTGCGGTCAACGCGAACAGAATGCCGGTGGCGATCGAGAAGCCTGCTATGTTCAACAGCAGCATCTGGGCGGCAAGACCACCGACGATCCAGATAACCGGAGCGACTTCCTGGTGCTCACGCTCTGGAAAATCGCCGCGAAACGCTTCGATCGCGGTCCAGATCGCAAGGCCGAAAAGACAGCAGGCGATCGCATAGGGGACCGTCGTCGGCCCGACCTGGGAGTAGCCGGCAGCGCCCGTCAGGCGCGACACATCCCAGAAAATCAGTCCAGCGATAGCGGCGAGAACCACCGCGATGAAGAGCGCCGCCCGATCCGGGCGACGCGTTGCAGTTGAAGGGTGATGCCCCTTGGTCATTTCACCAGTCCAATGTCCTTGAGAACGCCCTCGGTCGCCGCAACGTCCTTGTCGAGCTGGGTGTTGAAGGCGTCACCGGCGAGATAGGTGTCCTGCCAGCCCTTGGTCTTCAGGACTTCCTGCCAACCGGCGGACTTCGCAAGCTTCTCGATATCGGCGGTTACGGCAGCCTTCTGCTCGTCCGAGAGGCCCGGAGCAGCAGCGATCATGCGCCAGTTTTCGACAGTCACGTCGAGACCAGATTCCTTCAGCGTCGGAGCATCGACGCCGGCAAGGCGCTCGGCGCTAGATACGGCGAGCAGGCGAAGCGTGCCGGCCTTGACCTGCGATTCGAACTCGCCGTAGCCCGAGATACCTGCGGTAACCTGGCTGCCGAGGATAGCAGCAAGCGCTTCACCGCCGCCGGAATAGGCGATGTAGTTGATTTTGGTCGGATCGACGCCGGCCGCCTTGGCGATCAGGCCAACGGCGATGTGGTCGGTACCGCCGGCCGAGCCGCCAGCCCAGGACACGGCGCCCGGATCCTTCTTCAGGGCTTCGACGAGGTCGCCCATGGTCTTGATGTCGGACGAGGCCGGAACGACGACCGCTTCGTATTCGCCGGTGAGACGCGCGATCGGCGTGACGTCCTTAAGAGTGACCGGGGACTTGTTGGTGAGGATTGCACCGACCATGACGTAGCCGCCGACGATCAGGGCGTTCGGGTTGCCCTTCTGCTGGCTTGCGAACTGGGCGAGACCGATGGTGCCGCCGGCGCCCGGCACGTTCTGAACCTGAACGTTGCCGGAGATGCCTTCCTGCTGCATGACCGTCTGCAGCGAACGCGCCGTCTGGTCCCAGCCGCCGCCCGGGTTTGCAGGTGCAATGATCGTGTAATCAGCGGCAACAGCCGGTAGCGACATCGCACCGGCGAGAATCGTTGCGAGGAAAATATGTTTCAAGGTCAGTCCTCCGTGAGGCGCGTTTTCACCGCGCACGTTGTTGCTGTGTGCGAACGGGAAGACGGCGACGGGCTCTTTCGACCCTTATCGCTTGACCGGATTGGTGGCTTCCTCCCAGTACGCAACCGGCGGCCCGCCTCCACGGGTGCCAGTGACCTTAAGGCACCATAGAAAGCTGACATTTAGCTGACATCAAGCCCCGAATGCGAAAATCCTGCCTCATCGTTTACGGAATTTTAGGTTCTCGCATGCGCTGACAGGCGATGTTGCCGGTTCCCGGCGTTCAAATTGAGCCAGGTCCCGACCGGATTTCGCGACGGTACCACGAATCGTTGCTCGGATATTGCCGCCAGCCGGCCCGAGCCTAGGTATGAGGAGCAACGCCGACAAAGGCGAAGACGGTTTGCACCGGCCCCGCCTGAAGGCGAGCTCCGGCAAGGATGATGGGAGAGTAAATACGATGGCAAAAGCGACGACCAAGGCGAAAAACGACGATGCGGCAGAAGCCGCCGCTTCTGCCTCCGGGCAGATTGACGCGAGGATCGCGGAACTTGGCGACTGGCGCGGTGCGACGCTTGCGAAGATACGCAAGCTGATCAAGGAAGCGGATCCTGACGTCGTCGAGGAATGGAAATGGCGAGGCGTCCCGGTCTGGGAGCATGCCGGCATCATCTGTACCGGCGAGACCTATAAAGCGGTTGTGAAAATGACTTTCGCCAAGGGGGCAGCACTCGACGATCCGGCAGGTCTTTTCAATTCCAGCCTTGACGGCAATGTCCGGCGCGCCATCGATATCCACGAGGGCGAGGCGATCGACGAAGAGGCGTTGAAGGCGTTGGTGCTTGCTGCCGTCGAACTGAACCTTTCCGCGCAGGCCCTACGGTCCGGGCGTACGCGGAACAAGGCTTAAGCCTGAAGCTGGCGGGATTTGCGATCGGACCGGGAGCGCCGCGCTTCCGGTCCGTCGTCTTCAATGGAGCCTCAGAACCTCGTTCCATTTGGCAATCAGCCGTGAGCGCTTTACCTGATCGAGATAGACCATCAGTCCCGGGCTTACCGGGACGGGGCGCAACTGGCCGCCAAGCATCTCCTGCATGGTGTTGGCGGTATTTTCACCCGCGACCTCTGGGCTGACGGCCGGGATTTGCAACTCCCGGGCCATAATCGTCTGGCCTTCCTTCGACATGAAGAATTCAAGGTAGCGCCGGCCGAGGTCGGGGGAGGCGGCAGCTTGCGGGACGAGGCCGATGCGCGACATCACTACGGTATAATCCTTCGGCAGAACGATGCCGACATCCGGATGCCGTGCCGCCCAGTCCGCCGCATAGGATCCGAGGATGTTGTAGCCGAGCACGAAGCGGCCGTCGGCGACACGCTCGAGGATTGCTTCGCTCGTCGAGTAGAGTTTGACGCCGGCCGCCCCCATTGCCTGGATGACATCCCAGATATCGCCGAACTGTTCCTGGTCGCGCGACATGAAGAGGAAGCCGACGCCGGACCGCTCGATGTCATAGGTTCCGATCCTGCCGAAGACGGCCGCGCCCTCGCGCTTCAGGTAATCGACGAATTCCGCGCGCGTCGACGGCGGTTTCTCCTTGGTGAAGCTCGGCTTGTGATAGACGAAGACGGCAGGCTCGAAGGTCAGCGCATAAGCCGTGTTGCGCCAGTTGGCCCAGGCGGGCCAGCGGTCGCTCATCGGCAGGTCGCTGCGCTGGGCGTAACCGTCGTTGCTGAGCTTGACTTGCAGGTCCATGGCGGAAGAAAAGGCGAAGTCCGCCGTCTTCATTCCGGCGTCGGTCTCCTTGATGATGCGGTCGTAGATTTCTCCGGTTAGCATGTCCTCATAGCGCACGGCAACGTCCGGATTGGCCCGCTGGAAACCGATGATCATCGGCTTTGCGAGCGGCTCGTCGAGTGATGAATAGACGACCAGCGTGCGCACGTCCGCTTTGCCGGAAAGGGCCGGGAATATGATAGGGGCCGCAAGGAGCAGCTGAGGACAAAGAGCAAAAAAAAGAAAAGAAATCAAGAACCGCATGAATCCACAATGCCTCAGTGTCGTACCGTTCACAAGCAAGGCGTCGGCGGATAAGGTGGTCGGGGGAGTGATGATAATTGCGTATCTTGCTTGTTGAGGACAACCAGGACCTGGCCGAGGGCCTGTCGGCGATCTTGCGCGGCAGTGGCTATGCCGTTGACGTCGTCAGTGACGGTGCGTCGGCGCATGCGGTGGCCGCCACCGAAACGTTCGATCTTGTCATTCTCGATCTCAATCTGCCGGAAATGGATGGCCTCGATGTGCTGAGGGCGATGCGTGCTCGCCAGAACCGCGCCGCGGTCTTGATCCTGACGGCAAGGGGCGCGCCCGAAGAGCGGATCAAGGGGCTCGACCTCGGCGCCGACGACTACATGATCAAACCTTTCGACGTCGGCGAGCTCGAAGCGCGCGTGCGCGTGCTCTTGCGCCGTCAGGCGGGCCTCAGGGCCTCGACCGTCAGTTACGGCAATGTGTCACTCGATCTCAACACCCGCAGCTTCTCGTCCGGCGGCGCGCCGATCGAGATCCCGGCGCGCGAGCTCGGACTTCTCGAGCTTCTGTTCATGCGTGCCGGCAAGGTGGTCGCCAAGGATGCGATCATGCAGTCGCTGACAGGGTTCGACGACGACTTGAGCCCCAACGCGATCGAGCAATATGTCAGCAGGCTGCGCAAGAGGCTCGCACCGCATGGGCTGACCGTGCGCACCGCCCGCGGCATCGGCTACTATCTCGACAAAGCGGCCGGGCCGGAATGAGGACGACGGTCTATTCCCTCCGCCGGCGCCTGCTTGGCTGGCTGTTGATCTCGACGGTGGTGATCGGGGTCATTGCACTGATGGATACCTACCGCGAGGCGGTGACGACCGCCAACGTCGTTTCCGACCGGGTGCTTGCCGGTTCGGCGCTGGCAATCGCCGAGCGCGTGGTCGTGGCGGAAGACGGATCTCTGGAAGTCGACATCCCCTATGTTGCGCTGGAAATGCTGACGTCGGCCGCGCAGGACCGGGTGTTCTACCGGGTCGACGGGCCGCCCGGCCAATTCATCACGGGCTACCAGACGCTGCCGTCGCTGGCGGAGGAGCCGGGCGCATCGACCACCTTTGCGGATTCGATCTTCCGCGGCGAACCGATCCGCATTGCCGCCCTTCGCCGCTCCGCGTCAACCGGCATCAATTCCGTGCCCTTCGTGGTCACGGTTGCCGAAACGACAATCGCGCGCCGACATCTGGCGCAGACGATCTTGGTGCGCTCGGCGCTCCGCCTCGGCATGATGATTGCCGGTGCGGCGGTGATCGTCTGGATCGCCGTTACCTTTTCCTTGCGCCCGCTCTACAGGCTGGGTGACGCGATCTCGGAGCGCAGTCCGGACGATTTGCATCCGATCGGCGAGCGGGTTCCGAACGAAGTCCAGGGTCTCGTCGATACGGTCAATTCCTTCATGGGGCGCTTGCAGTCGGCGCTCGATGCGCTTCGCAATTTCACCGGCAATGCCAGCCACCAGCTGCGCACGCCGCTCGCAATCATCCGCACGCAGCTCGCCCTGGCGCAACGCGCCGGCTCGATCGAGGAGACGAGAAGTGCTGTGAAAAAGGCCGACGAGGCGGTCGCCAATGCCGAGCGCATTCTGGGGCAGTTGCTGCTGTTGGCGAAGATCGACGCTGCCGGCAAGGACGAAACCGGTTCGCTGGAGCGCATCGATTTGGTCGAACTGGTGCGGGAGATAACGGCAGAGCATGTGCCGGCGGCCGGCGACGCGGATATCGATCTCGGCTTTGACGGTGAGGGCGAGGCTTTCATCCGCGCCGAGCCGTTGCTTATCGGTGAACTCCTCAAGAACCTGATCGGCAATGCGCTGCTTTATGCCGGCCGCGGTGCGGAAGTGACGAGCCGTGTCTTTGCGCGGGACGGTTCGGTGTCGCTGGAGGTGGAGGATAACGGACCCGGCATTCGGCCGGAATTGCACGAGACGGTACTCAGGCGTTTCGAGCGCGGCGGCAGTGATGCTCCGGGCTCCGGGCTCGGGCTGCCGATCGTCGAAGAGATTGCCGAGCTTTACGGCGCGACGACCAGCCTCAGCGAGGGGGCTGACGGCCGCGGCCTCAAGGTGACCATCCGCTTTCCAGAGGGCTAAGCACGAATAGGCTCAGCCTGGCGCCGCCAAATGCGGGCCGGTTGAGCCAAAGCCATCTGCGACCGGTCAGGCGACACGCTCACGTGGCTGGGGCAATTCTAGTTTTTTGGGTCTTGCTTAGCGGCCGCGGTGGCCGAAGAAGGAAGCTGTCTCGCGGGTCTGTACCCGCAGCATCGCGTTCCAAAGCTGAAGAACGAAACGCGGCTGAAACTGGCTCGCAAGCTTGCGCTGCGACAACATGGGAAGTCTCCAATAGTTTTGAACGCCTGTCTTATAGTGCATCGCCAAGGATCTTGCCAGAGCGCGTCCGCCGGGGCAGCCCTGCGCGCCAAGCATATGTGGAAAACGGCTTGAGCCTGGCGATATAGCCTTCTCAACAAAATAAAATGCCGGGATGACTTTCGTCATCCCGGCCAGTTGCCTTCACTGGGAGGAGAGTATTGCTTTTAGGACTCAGGCCTTCTTGCGGTTCTTCTGTCGATAGACGTCGATGACGACAGCCGCGACGATGATCAGGCCCTTGACGATTTCCTGGTAGTAGGCATCGACCCGAAGGAAGGTGAAGCCTGAGGTCATGACGCCAAGGATGATGGTGCCGATGACCGTGCCGGTGACCCGGCCGACGCCACCCGTCAGCGAGGTTCCGCCGATAACCGTCGCGGCGATCGCGTCCAGTTCGTACATAACGCCCATGCCGGCCTGTGCTGTCTGGGCACGGGCAGCTGTGACGACACCGGCGAGGCCTGCCAGCATGCCGGCGATGGCATAGACCTTGATCAGGTGCGCCTCGACATTGATGCCGGAGACACGGGCTGCCTGCACATTGGCGCCGATCGCATAGGTGAACTTGCCGTAGCGCGTGTAGCGCAGCGCGATGTGGAAGATGAGCGCGACGACCAGAAAGACGATGACGGGCCAGATGCCGGTTCCGATAAAGTTGAACTGATCGGTGAGGCCTGAGACCGGCTGGCCCTTGGTGTACCACTTGGAAATGCCGCGTGCCGAAACCATCATGCCGAGCGTCGCGATGAACGGCGGGATCTTGGTGCGGGCAATCAGCTGGCCGTTGATAAAGCCGGCGAGTAGCCCGATGCCGATGCCAAGCCCGATCGGAACGATTGCCGGCATATCGGTCAAGGATGGATAGAGCGCGCGCGGCCAGGTGGAGGCCTGGGCGACGCTTGCCGAAATCATCGCCGTCATGCCGACGACGGAGCCCGAGGACAGGTCGATGCCGCCGGTGATGATGACCTGGGTCACGCCGACGGCGATGATGCCGATCACAGACACCTGCAGGATCATGATCGTCAGGCGCTGCGGGTTCATGAGGAAGCTCTGGCCGACGAAAATCCAGCCGAGGATCTCATAGACCAGCGCGATGCCGATCAAGACCAGGAAGATGTTGAATTCAGGCGGCAAGCGGCGCCTTGTTCCTGAGAGCGGTGCGCTCGCGCCCTGCGCGGCGACATTGGTATCCATTTTCAGTCCTCCCTTTGGGGTCGTTTCCCGCTCAGCTCGCGGCGAGCTCCATGACCTTGATCTGGGTTGCTTCGGCTCTGTCAAGGAACCCGGTGACGCGGCCCTCGTGCATGACCATGATGCGGTCGCTCATACCGAGCACCTCGGGCATCTCCGAAGAGATCATGATGACGGCGACGCCGTTGCGCGCGAGTTCGGTGACCAGACGGTGAATTTCCGCCTTGGCGCCGACATCAATGCCGCGTGTCGGCTCGTCGAGGATTAGGATGCGCGGATTTGTGAGCAGCCAGCGGCCGATCAACACCTTCTGCTGGTTGCCGCCCGAGAGGTTCTCGATGCGCTCCTGCAGGTTCGGCGTCTTGACACGCAGCTTTCGGCTCATCTCTTCGCAGGCCGCAGTGACCTGTTTTTCGGTGACGAAGCCGCCCTTGACGAAGCGGTCCTGAAGCACGGCGATCTGCATGTTTTCGAGAATATCGAGGATCAGGAGACAGCCGGTGTCCTTGCGATCTTCAGTGAGAAACGCCATGCGGTTCCTGATCGCCGTGTTCGGACTGTCGATCGAAAGGGTCTTGCCGTCGATTGAAATCGTGCCCGAGCTTGCCGGCGTGACGCCGAAGAGGGTTTCGGCGACGTTCGAGCGGCCGGAGCCGACGAGACCGGCAATGCCGAGGATTTCGCCGGCGCGCACGTCGAAGGAGACGTCGCGGAAGACGCCGTCAAGCGCGAGGTTCTTGACCGACAGCACGACGTCGCCGATCGGCACTTCCTCTTTCGGAAACATCTGGGTGATCTCGCGACCAACCATCATGCGGATGATGTCGTCGCGGGTAACGTCGCTTGAGGCATGCGTTCCGATAAACTTGCCGTCGCGAAACACCGAGAACTCGTCGGCGATCTCGAACAGCTCGTTCATCTTGTGGGTGATGTAGACGATGCCGATGCCCTGTTCGCGCAGGTCGCGAATGATTTCGAAGAGGTGCGCGACTTCGCGCTCGGTCAGCGCAGACGTCGGCTCGTCCATGATCAACACGTCGGATTCGTAGGAGACCGCCTTGGCGATCTCGACCATCTGCCGGTTGGCTACCGACAGGTGACGCACTTCGATCTCGGGATCGATCTTGATTTTCAGGCGGTCGAAGAGGCGCGCGGTGATGCGCTTCATCTCGCCGTGATCGACGAAGCCAAAGCGGTTCTTCGGTTCCCGGCGGATCCAGATGTTTTCCGCCACCGTCATGAACGGCATCAGGTTCAGCTCCTGATGGATCATGGCGATGCCGTTTTCGAGGGCGTCGAGCGGCGACTTCAGCCGGATTTCGGCACCTTTAAGCTTCACGTCGCCCTTGTCGGGCGTGTAGATGCCGGCGAGGATCTTCATCAGCGTCGATTTGCCGGCGCCGTTTTCGCCCATCAGCGCATGTACCGTGCCGCGCTTCAGCTTGAACTCGACATCGTCGAGCGCGACGACACCAGGGAATTCCTTGCGGATCCCTTCCGCAGAAAGAAGATATTCGGCCTTGGGCACCGCGCCGCTGGCGCGCACGGCTGCCATCGTTGTCGGACTGAGCGTCATGTTCCTTGCCTCCCCGTCGTTTCCGGCTGTCGCGGAAAGTCCTCATCGCTGGCGGGTGACCAGCCCATCTTACCGCATGCGGCATCCATTGGACGCAGGCATTTGCGGACGGACCTGCACTTTAAAGGGGGAGCGCGGGTTTGCCCGCGCTCCCGACTGTGGCGATCAGTTCTTCGCCTGGTACTTGTCGAGGTTGTCCTTGGTGACGAGCTCGAAGGGAATGTAGACCTTCTTGTCCACCGGCTCGCCCTTTGCGAGCTTCAGTGCGGCGTCGACCGAGCCCTTGCCCTGGCCGGCGGCGTTCTGGAACACCGTGACGTCGAGATCGCCGGCGGCCATGGCTGCCAGAGCGTCCTGCGTTGCGTCGATGCCGCCGATGACGACGCTGTCCATCGAACGACCTGCGGCCTTCAGCGCCTGGATCGCGCCGATCGCCATTTCGTCGTTGTTGGAGATGACGGCGTCAAACTCAAGACCGGCCGAAAGCCAGTTGGTCAAGAGGTCCGAGCCTTGCGTGCGCGACCAGTTGGCGGTCTGCTCCTCGACGATCTCAATGCCCTTGCACTGGTCAGTGGCAAGCACGTCGTGGATGTCCTTGGTGCGCATGCGGGCCGCCTGGTTGGACAGTTCGCCCATCATCACGACGGCCTTGCCCTTGCCGCCGAGCATCTTGCAGATTTCCTGCGTCTGCAGCGTGCCGGATTCCTGCTCGTTCGATGCCACGAAAGCCTGCTTTTCCGGCAGCGTGTCGACGTTGACCGGTTCGCGGTTGACGTAGACGAGCGGGATGCCGGCATCCGCAGCGATCTTCGACATGGCAGCCGTCGCATCCGTATCGACCGGGTTGACGATGATCGCGGTCACGCCGGCGGCGATGAAGTTCTGGATCTGGCTCTGCTGCTTTGAGACGTCGTTCTGCGCGTCTTCGATCTGCAGTTCGACGCCATCGAGCGTCTTGGCGTAGTCGGACATGCCGTTGCGCAAGACCGTCAGGAAGTTGTCGTCGAAAAGGGCCATGGATACGCCGATAGTCTCGGCATGGGCTGCCGTCGACATCATCATCGCCAGCGCTGTGCTGAGCACGAGTTTCTTCATTGTCTTTCTCCTCCACAATGGTGCCCGGCGACACCTTCTCCTGCCGGGGACGCAATGCCGGATTGCGCTCATTCATTTCAAAAGCGGCACTCCCGCTGCGCTTTTGAATAAAACGGAATAAACGAACCAGTAAATTGCGATTACGGAATATGTATTCCATTTTATGCGGGCGCCGTCAAGGCCTGCTGCGGCGCCCGTTGTTGATTTGCCGGCATCGGGCCGGGGAAACTCAGATCTGGGTTTGGATGTAGTCCGCGCTCTGCCTGACGGCTGCGGCCGGATCCGCCAATCCGTGGACTTCGGCGGCGAATGGCTCAAAGGAAAGCGGCCCCCCATAACCCGCCGCGCGCATGCGCCGAATCTGTCCGACATTGTCGAGCAGGTCGCTCCGATCGACGAGAACGCGGTGCGAATCACGCAGATCCGCCACCGCGACACGTTCATCCGCGACCCCGGAAATGTGGATGAGGCCGGTCATCTCAGGATAGATTGCAGGTTCGCCGGCGAGGTGGTGGTGGAACGTGTCGTGCACCAGTCGGAAGATCTTCTCACCGTCGACGGCCTTGATGGCCTCAACAGCCTCCGTCTTCGAGCGCAGCGAGCAGATCTCGAAGCCGAGCGGTTCGACGAGGCCGATGATTCCGGCCGTTTCGAGCATCGGTTTCAGTGCGGAAAGAGCCTCGCGAAGATTTGCCTGGCGCTCGCCATCGGCCTGGCCCGTGCCGTCGTTTACGGGAACGAGGACAAGGGCCTTGGCGCCGCAGTCGCGCGCATAGGCGATCAGTTCTTCGGCTTCGGCCTGACGGGCCTCGTTCCATTCGTTGAAACGTTGAAGGGCATTAATCGAGATGATCGTGATGTCGTGACGGCTGGCGAGGGCGGCGACGTCGTTTGCGGGCGTGCCGTCGAGGATTGCGTTGCCGGCGAGATCGTTGCGGATTTCGACGGATGAAATGCTGAGGGATCTGGCGAGTTCGAAAAAGGCGCCAAGCGGTAGGTTCGGCGTCGTTATGTGGTTGAGGGCAAAGGGCAGGGCGGTCACGGGAATGTCTCCTCCAGCGGGGTGGTTATGGGCTATAAATGGAACGTTCATTCCATTTATAGCCTTGCGGACAATTCACCAACTGTTGGAGCGCAGTCAAAGCGCGCAACGCGCAAAGGTCTTGCATCCCTGCAAGATTGCCTTTCGTCAATGATGGAATTCCATCAGGATCCGCTAGATATTCTCCGGCGTAAAAAGGTCGAAGGGAAGGAAAGTTTGCCCCGGCGCCCCGGTCGGGCCTTTGTCGATCGCCTGGATCATCAGGTTGATCGTTTCCCGGGCGAGCGCGGGAGTCGGGGTCGATATCGCCAGTGTCACGACATCGTCGCCAAGGGCCGCACGGGAATCCGGTGTCAGCTCGTTGACGACCGCGATCAGTTTTCCTTCAAGCTTTTCCTCGCGGATCGCCGAGATTGCCCCTTCCATGCCGCCGCCGCAGACATAAAAGCCGATCAGGTCCGGGTGGCGCTGCAGCAGATTGAGCGTCGCTTCGTGGGTGATCTCGGCCGTGTCGAGGTTAACCATCGTATCCAGCACTTCGAAATCGGGTGCGTGCTCGCGAAAATAGGAACGAAAGCCAATCTCCCGAAGCTCGTGGCCGAGAAAGCGGTGGCTGCCGACGAAGGCCGCGACCTTGCCGGGGCGCTTGGCCGCCTTTGTGATCATCCACGCGGCTGTGCGGCCGACTTTGTGATTGTTGAGGCCGACATAACCTTCACGGACGCCAGCCGCAAAATCCGATAGCAGGGAGAAGACCGGAATGCCGCGTTCCTTGAGTTCCTCGATTGCGGTGGTCACTGCCGGGTAGTCGGGAGCGACGAGCGCAATGGCCTGGTTGCGCACTGCGGCGGCCCGAAGCTTCTCCGTGATGGCCGATGGAGTGGAATTTGCCACAAAATCGACCTGGGCAAAGACGCGGGCATGCGACAGCGACAGCGCGGCGCTTTCGATTTCCTTCGCAACCATTTGATAGAAAGCCTGCTCCGGCTTTTGCAGCACAAAGCCAAGCCTGTATTGCGGCAGGTCCTCAAAGACGCGTTGCCGGATCAAGCCCACGGCGTGATAGCCGATTGATTTAGCAGCCTCATAGACCCGGCGCGCGGTTTCCTCGCGCACCGGATGGCGCCCGTTGAGTACGCGGTCGACGGTGGCGACGCTGACGCCGGCGGTGCGCGCAAGGTCGGCAATTGTCGGTCGGTTGCTCATCGCGTCTCCTGATAGGTTTGCATCATGAATGAAATGCGAATGATGACATCATTTGAGAGAATATATCATTGCTGCATTGAGACCTGGCAAAAGTCAACCTATCGTCATTGCACGACATGAGACGTCGCCGGCCAGATCGGGTCGACCGCGGGGAGGAGCGCAAATGACGATGACACCGACGAAGCGAGACTACAGCCTGCTTGGCCGAGATGCCCAGGCGGCCGTCGCCAACGGTCTCTCGGCCGCAAAGTGGTATCACACCGACATTCCGCGCAAGCAGATGAAGGAACTGATGAAGCGCGAGGATGGTCCGGCCATCCGCGACACCGCCATCTGGCTCGGCTGTCTCGTTCTGTTCGGCGCACTCGGCATCACCTTCTGGGGCACCTGGTGGGCCGTCCCGTTCTTCCTTGCCTATGGCGTTCTCTACGGTTCGGCCTCCGATAGTCGCTGGCATGAATGCGGCCATGGCACGGCCTTCAAGACGATGTGGATGAACGATGCCGTCTACCAGATCGCCTGCTTCATGATCATGCGCAATCCGGTCACCTGGCGTTGGAGCCACACCCGCCACCACACGGATACGGTGATCGTCGGCCGGGATCCCGAGATTGCCGTCATGCGGCCGCCGGATCTCCTTCGCCTCGTCCTCAATTTCTTCGGTATGCTCGATGTCTGGCACGCGATGATCGATATGGTGCGCAACACGTTCGGTATCATCAGCGCCGAGGAAGCAACTTTCATCCCTGAAATGGAGCAGCCGAAGGCGATCCTGGTCGCACGCATCTGGTTTGCGATCTATGCGGCCACCATTGCCGCCTGCGTCTATCTCGGCTCGATCCTGCCGCTGATGCTGATCGGTCTGCCGAGGCTCTATGGCGCCTGGCACCATGTGCTGACTGGGTTGCTTCAGCATGGCGGTCTTGCCGACAACGTGACCGACCATCGGCTGAACAGCCGCACAGTCTACATGAACCCGGTGAGCCGCTTCGTCTATTGGAACATGAACTACCATGTGGAACACCACATGTTCCCGATGGTGCCTTATCACGCGCTGCCGAAGCTGCACGCCATGATCAAGCATGATCTGCCGGAGCCGAACCCGTCGATGCTGGACGGCTACCGCGAAATGATCCCGGCCTTTCTGCGGCAGTTGCGGAACGAGGATTACTTCCTGAAGCGCGAGCTGCCGGCGACGGCAAAGCCCTACCGGGAAGAATTTCACAGCGATGCGATCGTGCACGCAGCCGAATAACCAACCGATGCCAGGAAACGGGAGGAAATAATGAGCGGAAACTGGGTTGAAGTCTGCGTCGCGGACGAAATCGACGGAGAAGATGTGATCCGTTTCGATCACGACGGACGCACCTTTGCGGTCTACCGCAGCCCGGACGACGAGTATTTTGCCACCGACGGGCTCTGCACCCACGAGCATATTCATCTCGCCGATGGCCTCGTGATGGACGACATCATCGAATGTCCGAAGCACAACGGCCGCTTCAACTACAAGACCGGCCAGGCCAAGGGCGCGCCCGTTTGCGTCAACCTGAAGACCTATCCGGTGAAGGTCGAGGCCGGAAGCGTGTTCATCGCGCTCGGCTGAAGCCGCTCTCGATAGGATTGGGCTCGTCGCGGCGAGCAGGGAGGTTGAGATGGGTTCCATCGTCATCGTGGGCGCCGGCGAATGTGGCGCAAGGGCCGCCTTTGCCCTCAGGGAAAAGCAATACGACGGTAAGATCACTCTGATCGGCGCGGAACCGCATCTTCCCTATGAGCGGCCGCCTCTTTCAAAGGATGGTCTCAAGGCAGAGGTCGCGCCGAAGTATGTCGCTGATGCCGAGCGCTACGCGGCAGCCGGGATCGAAGTGCTGACGGATATCCCGGTCATGGCCATCGATCGCGCCGAAAAGCGCGTGACGCTCGCAGACGGAAGCAGCATCGCCTATGACCGGCTGTTGTTGACGACCGGTGCGCGGGCGCGAACCATCGATGGTATGGACGAGGCGCCACGCCGCATCCGCACGCTCAGAACCCATGCCGATGCTGAAGAGATCCGCCGCGAACTTTCGCCCGGCCGCAAGCTTGCGATCATCGGCGGTGGCTTCATCGGTCTGGAGCTCGCAGCAACGGCGCGCCGGCTAGGCGCTGCCGTATCGCTTATCGAAGGGTTGCCGCGCATTCTTTCGCGGGGCGTGCCGGAGGAGATCGCTGCAATCGTTGCCGCGCGGCATCGTGCAGAAGGCGTCGACATACGATGCGACGCGAAGACCGAACGTATCGACGCGGACGAAGGCCGTGCGCGCGTCGTTCTCGCCGGCGGTGAGACAATTGAGGCCGATCTCGTCGTCGTTGGCATCGGCGCGGTCCCGAACACGGAGCTTGCAGCCGTCGCCGGCCTTTCGATCGAGAACGGCATTGCGGTCGACGCAATGCTTCAAACCAGCGACCCGGATATCTACGCCGCTGGTGATTGCTGCTCGTTCCCGCTCTGTCACTATGGTGATCGTCGGATACGTCTTGAGGCGTGGCGCAATGCGCAGGATCAGGGGACGCTCGTTGCCGGCAATCTGCTCGGCGGTGGCGAGGCAATCACCAGCGTGCCGTGGTTCTGGTCCGATCATTATGATCTGACGCTGCAGATCGCGGGGCTTGCCGAGGGTGCTGCAACGACCGTACGGCGCGACCTTACCGACGATGCCTTCATTCTTTTTCATCTCGACGATACCGGTCGGCTGCTTGCGGCCTCCGGCATCGGACCGGGCAATGCGGTCGCGCGCGACATTCGGCTTGCAGAAATGCTGATTGCAGCCGGAAAGCGACCCGATCCGCAGGCGCTCATCTCGCCCGAAACCAAGCTCAAAGCACTCCTCGCCGCCTAGCGCGAGCGGCAAATCTCGTCCTGTTTCCATTATTTCCGGAGCCGTCTCATGAAAAGCCAACGTCCGACCGTTGCCGATCTCTTGTCGATGAAGGGCAAGCGCCAGCTCACCATGCTGCGCGTCGAAACGCTGGATGAAGCCGAAGCGGCAGAAGCCGCCGGCATCGACCTCGTTTCCGTTCCCCCGACGCTCTTAGGACCGGAGTTTCGCGAGGTTGCGCCCACCTGCTTTGCCTTTCCGGGGCTGGAATATGGCGACTACGTTACCGCCGAGGAGTACATGCGCGCGGCCTTCAAGGCGCTGAAGGCCGGCGGCGATGCGGTCTATTGTGCCGCGGGGCTTTCCACCGTCCGGCGGATGCGAGAGGAGGGCATTCCCGTCTGCGGCCATGTGGGTCTCATCCCCTCCAAGGCCACCTGGACCGGCGGCTTTCGCGCCGTCGGCAAGACCGCGGCAAGTGCGCTCGTGATCTGGCGACAGGTCAAGGCGCTTGAGGAAGCCGGCGCCTTCGCGGCAGAAATCGAGGTCGTTCCTGGAGATGTTGCAGGGGCGATCAGTGCCAGAACCTCGATGCTGATGCTTTCGATGGGAGCGGGTTCAGGCTGCGACGCTCAATATCTGTTTGCCGCCGATGTGCTCGGCAGCAATCGCGGCCACGTGCCGCGCCACGCTAAGACCTATCGCAATTTTGCCGCCGAATACGACCGGCTTCAGCGCGAACGGATCGCCGCGTTCTCGGAGTTTGCCGAGGATGTGCACTCGGGCAGGTATCCGCAGGAGGGCCACCTCGTCGGCATTGACGGCGCAGAATTGCGCGCATTTCTGGCCGAGTTTGAGCGCGGCTAAAGCTGTACGCCTTGCGCGAAAGAGGGTGCTTGGTATAGTCCACACGCCAGTTCAACTTTTCTTTCCGCGACGGATCACGATTTGAGCGCCCTTCTTCAGGACAGTCTCACCTTTGTCGGCTTTCTGGCTGCGATTTATGCAGCGACGGTGGCGCTGTACTTCATCCTCGGTTACGGCATCACCTGGCTCAACGATCGCAACCCCGAGCGCCGCATCCAGAAGGGGCGGCGCGGCGAGAAGCGCAAGGCGATCGAGATCCGCCAGAGCATGGCGTCGATCCTCGTGACCTGCACATCGGTCGCGATCGGCCTCTTTGTCCAGTACAAGGGATGGACCCTGTTCTCGCCCTGGGAGTTCAGCTGGTGGACGGCCGTCCCCCTCTTCGTGCTCTGCATGGTGCTCTTCGACGCCTGGTTCTATTTCGCCCACCGGCTGCTGCACACCAAGCTCTTCTATAAGTACCATCTCCTGCATCACCGCAGTGTCGCGCCGACGGCCTGGAGCAACGATTCGATCGGCCTGGTCGATACCGCCATGAGCCAGGGCTACTACGCCGTCATTACGTTTCTCGTGCCGTTCCCGCCGATCATCCTTCTGGCGCACCGGTTGTTCGACCAGATCAACGGTACCTTCGGCCATGCCGGCTTCGAATACTTCGCCTCACGCACCGCGCGCTATCCCTCGCCGATGCTTTGCACGACCTATCACGACCAGCACCACGCCGAGTTCAAGTACAACTACGCGAACTACTTCTCGTTCTGGGATCGCGTGATGGGGACCGTCGCGCCGAACTACGACCGACGTGTGGAGACGTTTGAAGGCGAGGCGCCACCACTCAATTTGCGACATTCATTTGCGGAAAAGAACGTCGTCGAACAGCCTACTGGCGACTAATTCCAGGCAAATGTCTGACCATGCTGTTAACGGATCAGCCATCCCCCAGGGTCCGCTGGTATGCCTCTGCTTCGTCGTGGGCCTAGCGGTTGTAGTTGGGATGCCGGCAGGTTCGTGACATCCCGCGAAGAGCGTTATCCAATGAGCCCTGAAACCACCGAATCGAGAGCCTCTCTTACATTGATGCGAGCCTCTTTCGAATCCGAGCTTGGACATGTGGTCAAGATCGAAGTGTACTTGGCAAATGGAGTTACTGACACGACGTGATCGGGGTTCACGTACACGGGAGCGTTATTGTCTCCAATCAAGGTAAACTTCACCAATCGCATCGTGCTATTCCCGTCTGTCGCATGGTTTTCCCCGTGAAACACTGCTTGTTTCCGCATTCATCTCACCAACCACCACTCCGTGATGATCGCTACGCGACCCACTGCAATCACCTTGCGCGATCCGCGATCCGCGATCCCAAAGACCGGACTGTCCGGTGGGAGATGTATCTCGCCTACAACGTGTCGAAAAGCATAGGAGATTCCTTGCTTGCGCATCTAGTTACTTCTCGTCGACTTTCTTGTAATGGCGTTGTCCGAAAAACTCGATACCGTTTTTGATTGGAAGATGATGAAAGAGGTTGGTCGAGCCGAGTTTGGTGTTTCACTAGCGGATGCGGCGGACCGTTACGCCGACCGACCAATCATGGTTTCGGTCCACGATCCCGATCACCGACTTGGACTGCGTCCGCAACTTCTATTTAAGCGACGTGATCGGACTCCTGCCACGGTCTTTCGCTCCTTCCTCATTGGTCGGACGGGGCGTGGACGTTTCTACGGCTGGACCCCGGTGCAGTTGGACGCCATTGCCTTAGCCGCCGATGCTGAAACCGCGAATGATGGAGCTAGGATCCAGCCACGAATAAGGCTTCGGCGCCTGTCCCTTATCGAGGTTGTCGGCCTGATCGCCTGTCGACGGATTCTAGCCTTCCTCCAAATTATTCGCCTTTTTCTAGCGGGCAACAAGAAGGGCGCAGCGTTTCGGTTCGTTCGGCAATGCGATGCACTTTCCGCGCCGGACTACGCCGACTGGGTAGAAGCGCAAGCGCATGCTGAGCAGGGGGAGGTGCGGAACGATGTGAGGGTCTCAGAGAGTAGACTCCGTGTGCTCGTCTCGATTGAAGGCGGCGACGCAATCGCTGCCGAGGAAAGCAGAGAATCGTTGAATGCTCAGTCTTGGCGAGGCTTTCGGGAGGCCTCCGCGGCTGACGTTGCGAAATCGCTGAAATGCAACAAGGCCGACAGCGACGTACTCTGGATGCGGCTTCCGGCAGGTATGCGCCTAGCCGAGCGCGCGCTGGAAAGACTGGTGGAGCCATTCGCATTTTCTGAAGATGTTACTCTCTGCTATTCCGACGAAGACTGTGTAAATGTTCGAGGCGAACGCTTTGCCCCTTTCTTCAAGCCCGCTTGGAACGCGCCACTCGCTCGCTCGGGTTGGCTACCATTGGAAGGAGCGGTATTTCGCCTATCCCACATTCCCACAAGCGTTGCTGTGGAGAGCGCCTCGACTGCCGAGATCGCACTGGCAGTCGCGCAGGCGCGGACAGGTGAACTGCTGCATTTGCCACGGGTTCTATTGCACCGCGGGCCATCATGCTATTTACCCCAAACCCGTGCGAAAGGTGCTCAACCCAAACACCTACGCCCGGCGGTCAGTGTCATCATTCCGACCCGCGACAGAGCCGACCTGCTTGAGGTATGCCTGAAAGGCCTGTTTGAAAACACCGCTCCAGCAGATCTTGACGTCATCGTCATTGACAATGAAAGCACCGAACCAGCGACGCTCGCTTTGTTCTCGCTTTATGAGCAGTCCCGACGCATTCGCCGAATACCTCTTCCGGGAGGTTTCAATTTTGCCCGCGCCTGCAACATTGGTGTCGATGCAGCCAAGCACGACCTCATACTCTTGCTGAACAATGACGTGGAACCTATTGATTGCCATTGGCTTGAGTGTCTGGCAGGGGAGCTCGATGATCAGACGGTCGGCGCCGCCGGCAATTTGCTTCTATTTCCTGATGGCTTCGTTCAGCACGGTGGGGTGACCCTCGGTGCGGGCACAGTCGCGCGGCACAGCTTTCACTTTCTTGATCCGAAGGGCGGCGGCGACAGGGGGCTGTTAGGCCAACGACGCGATTTGTCGGCAGTAACCGCCGCATGTTTGCTGACACGCAAGGACCTGTGGCGCCGTCTGGGCGGCATGGAGGAGCAAAGACTGACGGTCGCGTTCAATGATGTCGATTACTGCCTGAAGCTACGTGAAGCGGGCTTCCGAATTGTCTGGACGCCGGAGGCGGCTATGTTGCATAGAGAGAGCGTTTCGCGTGGCGCCGACGACACGCCGCAAAAGCTTCAGCGCTTTGCGCGGGAGGAGCGAGCCATGCATGAGCGCTGGGGCGATACATTGAAAGCCGATCCATACTACAATCCGAATCTCTCGCTCATCGCCGAAGAATTCGTCCTGGAAGCGCGTCCGCGGGATCTCGCGGCGAGGTCAAGCGGTTGAGCACTACACGCGAACGGCTGGCCCGCTGGATTGAGCGGCGATTGCCGCGCCCGCGTTTGCGGGAGGGAGCTACCGGTCGTCAGCGGCGGCCGGTGAATCGGATCATCGTTTTTGGTCGCATTCCGAACCCGACCTTTGACTATTATCTAGCCGCTCGCCTCAAGGCGGCGCACATGCCGCCATATGAGGTGGCCGATATTCGCGTCCGCGAAGCGCCGGCCTCAGAAGCCGATGGTGCCTTTGTCATCCTGTGCCGCTATGCGTCTCCGTCTGTTTTGCGATGGATCGAACGAAATGCGGAACGCCTATCCGGCGTGGGCCTGCTCCTCGACGACGACATCCCCGCGGTCGTGACGGGCAGGGACGCAGATTTTTTCTATCGCCTATTCCTTTGGTATCGCGCTCTCTGGCCGCTTCGCCGATTGAATCGGCATCTCGATATCGTTTGGGCTTCGACGCCGCACCTCGCCTCGAGATTGGCGCGCTCAAATGCCGTGGTGTTGCCGCCGGCACCTCCGACGACGCTTTGGCAACCGAGCGAGTATGATGATGATCGAATTTCTGAGCCAAAGCGGGATGTTTTAATCGGCTACCACGCGACTGGCGTTCATCTCGAAGAGCATCGATTCCTCCGGCCAATCATATTGGACGTGCTGCGCGAACGGCCGCAGGCCCGGTTTGAAGTCTTCGCCGATCGGCGTGCCAACGCAATCTGGCAAGGCCTGGAGCGCGTGACGATCCGGGAGCCAATGCCCTGGTCGGAGTATCTAGCAGACGCAAAGGCCCGGCGAATCGATATCATGCTCGTCCCGCTCTCGCCTTCACACGTGAACGACAGCCGTTCGACGACCAAGCGGATCGACGTGGCCCGGTACAAGGCAGCAGGGGTGTTTTCGGAGAGCGTTGCATACGGCTCGTCCCGGGATACCGAGGAATTACGAATTCCCTATGCTGCCGATGCCTGGCGCGAGGTCATCCTTCAACTTGTTGATGACGATGAAATACGTCGCAGGGTTGCAGCTGCGATGCGCCAAACAGTATTGCAAATGACGGCGGCAGCGGATACGGGTCTTGAGGTTCTTGAAGGGCGGCATGTGTAGGTGCGATGTCGCGCGTTTGGCTGGGTTTAGGATCCCGGATCTTTTCACGTAAGGTATTTGCAATGACTTCCAAGGTTGTGTTGCTTCGTCCCAAACGATATGGCGACGATCGCGGATGGTTCACTGAAGTCTACAATGAGAGGGCTTTCGCCGGCTACGGTATCGGCGATCAGTTCGTTCAGGACAACCATTCGCTTTCAGTTCCCGTTGGGACTTTGAGAGGCCTGCATTTTCAGACGCCACCTTTCGCGCAGGCCAAGCTTGTTCGTTGCATCCGTGGACGAATCTTCGATGTTGCCGTGGATATCCGCCGGAACTCGCCGACATTTGGGCGATGGGTCGGCGCCGAACTTTCCGCTGAGAATGGACATCAGCTTTATGTTCCAGTGGGCTTTGCTCATGGGTTTGTCACGTTGGAGCCTTCTACGGAAGTGACGTACAAAGTCTCCAATCTGTACTCGCCGCAGAACGATGGGGGCATTCTATGGAGTGATCCGGCCATCGGTGTTGAGTGGCCCCTACCGCAAGGGGTACACGCGGTTTTGAGTCCGAAGGATGGGCGACAGCCGTTGCTCAGCGATTTCAATAGCCCGTTCGATTACGACGGTACTCCGCTCGAACTTGTCCAAGTGTAATTTTAGAGGGATCGACCATGCGTATTTTCGTCACCGGTGGCGCCGGCTTCATTGGATCGGCCTTGGTTCGACACATCATCGAAAACACCGAACATGAAGTATTGAACTTCGATAAGCTGACCTACGCCGGCACCCTGACTTCTCTGTCATCCGTTGCGTCGTCGGCGCGATACAGCTTCAAACAGGGCGACATTTGCGACGAGCGAGCTGTAGCGGCCGCCATCCGCGATTTCCAGCCGGATATAATTACCCACCTGGCAGCCGAATCACACGTTGATCGATCGATTGATGGTCCTGGCGCTTTCGTCCAGACGAATATCGTCGGCACGTATACGATGCTGGCCGCTGCCCTCGACTACTGGCGAAAGCTAGGAGAGCAACGCGCGCGGCAGTTCCGCTTCCACCACATATCGACCGATGAAGTATTTGGGTCGCTCGGTGAGACCGGTTACTTTACCGAAACGACGCCCTATGATCCCCGCTCGCCCTACTCTGCTTCCAAGGCCGGTGCGGATCATCTCGTATCTGCTTGGGGGCACACCTTTGGCCTGCCGGTTCTCATCACCAACTGCTCAAACAACTATGGGCCTTATCACTTCCCGGAAAAACTCATCCCGCTCATGATCGTGAAGGCTCTCGCCGGCGAACCGCTTCCAGTTTACGGGAATGGGTCCAATGTGCGCGACTGGCTCTATGTGGAAGACCATGTTCGTGCGCTCCAATGTGTGTTTGAGAAGGGGGTGCCCGGGCAGACATACAATGTTGGCGGTAATTCGGAACGTCGAAACATCGACGTTGTGAAAACTGTCTGTGAAATATTAGATCGCTTGCGGCCCCGGACAGACGGGAAATCCTATCGGGAACAGGTCACATACGTCGCTGACCGGCCGGGGCATGATCATAGATATGCAATTGATGCCGGCAAGATTTCAAGCAAGCTCGGCTGGGAGCCAAAGGAAAGCTTCGAAAGCGGAATTGAGAGGACCGTTGCATGGTATCTGAGTAACAGCGACTGGTGGACAGAAATCCTCGATCGTACACATGCGGCCAAACGACGAGGCCTAGGAGTATGATCAAGCGACGTATCCTAATTACGGGTGGTACCGGGCAGGTTGGAGGTGAGCTGCTTCGCTACAGCTGGCCTAAAGACGTCGAGTTGGTGGCTCCGACTCGCAATGAGGTGGATCTTGCAAATTGCGATCGCCTCGAACAATATGTATCTACTGGCAGTTTTTCTGCAGTAGTTAACTCCGGCGCGTACACAGCCGTGGACCGAGCCGAATCAGACATACTTTCGGCGTGGAAAGTAAACGCGTTAGCTCCTGCAGCGCTCGCGTCCGCAACTCGAGTTCTCAACATTCCACTGCTGCAACTCTCCACGGATTATGTGTTTGATGGAGTGAAAGATGGCCTATATCTGGAAGATGACCCCATCGCGCCGGTCGGTGTATATGGAGCCTCCAAGGAGGCGGGAGAGCAGGCGGTGCGGAGCGGAAACCCCCGCCATATTATCCTGCGCACGGCTTGGGTCATTAGTGCTCATGGCAATAACTTCGTAAAGACGATGCTGCGGCTGGGACGTGAGAAACCCGTGGTAAGGGTCGTCAACGATCAGCGAGGTTGCCCCACTTCGGCGTCGGATATCGCCGCAACACTGGCCGCAATCACTCTCCGTTCACTGAATGACAGCGACGGTTTCCCTACCGGGACCTACCATTTCGTCAATGGCGGTCACGCAACTTGGTATGACCTTGCACGTGAGGTTTTTAAGGAATGCAAAAACGCAGGGTATCCAGTGCCAACGCTGGAGCCAATTGCTACAAACGAATATCCAACTCCAGCTAGGCGCCCGCTGAACTCCCGGCTCTCCACCGAGAAATTGAAACGTGATTTTGGCATCGAGCCTCGCGAATGGGCATCTGCGCTGCGCCCCGTGCTAACAGATCTCCTTGGTGCCAAATAGGCCGCGCAATTGCCCCCGGGAAAATCCGAATCTACCTCATTGATTCGGGTGCAAGTAAATATTCGGTGTTGCGGATTGGGCGCCGTATCAAACGACAAACGAGGGAGTAGATCTTTAATGAAAGGCATCATTCTCGCCGGCGGCTCTGGTACGCGCCTTCACCCGGCAACGCTAGCGATCAACAAACAGTTGATCCCTGTCTACGATAAGCCAATGATATACTACCCTCTTTCTGTCCTGATGCAGGCCGGAATTCGAGAGATAATGATAATTTCATCGCCGGAGCATTTAGGTAGTTACGAGAGGCTGTTTGGAGGGGGCGAAGAACTGGGACTGCAAATTAGTTATGCCGTCCAGGCTAAACCTGAGGGCCTCGCTCAGGCGTTCACCATTGGCGAGACGTTCATCGGACAGGATAACGTTGCGCTTGTACTAGGGGACAACATATTTTTTGGAGCGGGCCTAAGCGACCTTTTGGAAAAAGCCGCGCATCGCAGAAAAGGTGCGACAGTATTTGCCTATGAGGTTGACGATCCCGAGCGTTACGGCGTTGTCGAACTGGCTGCGGATGGGCATGCCATCAGTATCGAAGAGAAACCAGAGAGACCGAAGTCCCGATTTGCGGTGACCGGCCTATATTTTTATGACAACAGGGTCGTTGAGTATGCCAAGACACTGAAGCCCTCTAAGCGCGGGGAATACGAAATTACCGACCTAAACCGAGTATATATGGAGCAGGGAGCGCTCTTTGTGGAACGGATGTCGCGAGGCTATGCTTGGTTGGACACAGGTACACACGACAGTTTGCTAGAGGCATCTGAATTCGTTCGGGTTATCCAGCATCGGCAAGGGACAAATATCGCGTGCATTGAGGAAATCGCATATGTGAACGGCTATATTTCGCGCGAGCAACTGATTGCGTATGGTACCCGATATGGGAAAACTGCCTATGGGAAATACCTACTAAAACTCATCAACGAGTGATCGGATAGAGCATTGGTTGGCACATCGCGTCGGTTGAGCAAGGCTACGCAAGATCCGTAGTCGATTTCGACGCTCACAATGGTAAAGCCGAAGGCCTTTCCGCCATACTTCGGTAGCGTCGCCCAAAATGACGACGGGACTATACTGGCGAGCGAAGCAATTTAGGTGATCACTACATTATGAAGCTGCACTTGATGAACTATCGCAGACAACTCTCCGTTGTTCGGTCATCCCCACTTTTGGATGATGGCTGGTATAAGCATGAGTACCCGGATGTCGCGAGGGCGTCGATGGATAGTGGTGAACACTATTTGAGACATGGATCTGCAGAGGGCCGAGATCCGGGGCCGCAATTTGATACATCCTACTATCTGCAGAACAATCCAGATGTTGCTGCTTCTGGTATGAATCCGCTTGTTCACTATACATTATTCGGCTTGCACGAAGGTAGGCAGACGCTTGGATTCCGTCTTGATCCTGATTTCTATTGTGCGTTGTACCCTGACGTTTCCGAGAGTGGATTGAACCCTTGGGACCACTATCGCAAGATAGGAGAGAAACGCCGTTACTATACTTCGTTCGACGAAGTTTGGTACTTGGAGGAATACCCTGAACTAGCTGCCTTTAACGGCTCGCTCAAGCAACATTATTTGTCCCATGGTCAGTTTGAGGGGCGTATTCCTGCTTTCGATAGCGCTTGGTATTTAGACGAGTATCCGCAGGTACGTTCCGCTTGTTCCGATCCGACGGAGCACTATAGAACGGTTGGGAAAACGCTCGGATTCCACGCTGGGTTTGACCGCAATTTCTATTTGCTACTTTATCGCGATATTTCCGAGTCTGGGCTCGATGCTTACGAGCACTACACCGCCCACGGACGGCATGAAGGTCGTGTCCCCGCGTTCAATAGGCATTGGTACACCGGCTTCTATAAAGACGTGGCTGACCGTCAACTGGATCCGCACGCCCATTATACAAGCCGAGGGCGCTGGGAAGGGCGACCGCTCTCCTTCTCGGACAGAATGAATATCACCAAGTGGGGATTCCCGAACACTCACTTTGGCACGGGTGCAACGACCAGTGTAGAATGGAAAGTCCCAGAACCGCGCCCGGATTTTTCTCCTATGGTGTCGGTGATTGTGCCAAACTTCAACCATGCTCCGTTTCTGCGCGAGAGGCTTGAATCGATCTACTCGCAAACATACGAGAATTTCGAAGTCATACTTCTGGACGACGCATCGACGGATGATAGTGTCGCGGTGCTGGCAGAATACGCTGAAAAGTACTCCGACAAAACGCGTTTAGTCTGCAATATCGCGAATTCAGGTGGAGTCTTTAATCAGTGGAAGCGAGGTTTGGAGCTTGCTACCGGCGAAATAATTTGGATCGCCGAGAGTGACGACTACTGCGATAAAAACCTGTTGTGTGAACTCGTTCGATTTTTTCGGAACAACGCTGTAATGGCCGCGTTTTGCCGTACAGATTTTGTTGCTGGAAATTCTGGAAATAGAACCTGGACCTCAGAAGAATACTGGGCCGAGATTGATTTCAATAGTGGGGCTGCGCCATTTGTAATGCCCTCTCACAAATTGGTGGAAACGGCGTGGGGGGCGAGGAATATTGCTCCAAATGTGAGCGCGGTTCTATTTCGTAACCCAGGAAATCTCAGTATTCTAGACGATCCCGAGTGGCGCGGCCTCAGGATGTGCGGCGATTGGATCTTCTACCTATCGCTTATTCGAGGCGGATTGGTTGGTTATAGTCCCAACGTCACAAACTACTACCGCCAACATCCGCAAAATACATCGATATCGACTCATGATAAAGACATATATTATGAGGAACATGAAGTCGTAGCGCGGTATCTTAATAGGACATACGCTGTCGGGGAGAAGGTTCTTCGTGCGCACGAAGAGGTCTTGTACAGACACTGGTGCATGAAGCGTGGTCATAATTCGCGGGCCGAGTTTGAGAGACTGTTTAGCTTGAAAAAAGTTATCCAGGAGGGGAAGCTTAGGCAAAGAAACATTGCAGTTGCGACGTATGCTCTTGTGACTGGTGGTGGGGAGGCGTTCCCGATCTTGCTCGCAAACTTGCTGCACGAGCGAGGGTTCGCAGTAACCTTGCTAAATTTCCAGTCCGAAGTAACCAACTTGGGCGTCCGCAGAACTCTCAATCCGTCAATACCGATAGTGGAGCCGAAAAACAGCGCGGAATGCGGAGATATACTGAAATCGCTTGGAGTAGAATTAGTTCATTCTCATCATGGGTGGGTTGATATTACACTTGCGATTGCGCTTGAGAACTTCCCAAGTATTCGGCAAGTCGTGACCACCCACGGCTTTTACGAAATTATGGCGCCTGAGACCGTGAGGCGCTATGAAAATGATTTGAAGCGTATCGACGCCTTTGTTTACATCGCGGATAAGAATCTGCCGCCATTTTCGGAGGAGTTTCGGAAAGAAAACGTATTCCGAAAGATCACGAATACGATCTCAATGAGGCCTTTATCTAATTTGAGCCGTGAAGAGCTTGGATTTAATGAAGGTGACTTCCTGTTATGCCTCGCTTCTAGAGCCGTTGCAGAGAAGGGGTGGTCCGAAGCCATTGAGGCAACGAGGATTGCGAACGAGCGGTCAAGCCGCAGGATTGGGCTGATTCTTATAGGTGATGGCCCTGAGTTTGAGCGGCTTATCCAAGAAGCGCTTCCAACTAACGTGAGGCTGCTTGGTTTTCGTGATAATGTGCGAGACTACTTCGCATTATGCGATGCTGGCCTCATTGCTTCTCGCTTCCGAGGAGAGAGTTGTCCTCTAGTACTCATAGAGTGCTTGAGTGTGGGACGTCCAGTGATCTCGACCGAGATTGGTGAGGTACGGGAGATGCTGTCGACGGAGGACGGGCTTGCTGGGGTAATTGAAGAGCTTGATAATTGGTCCGTCAACGTAATCTCACTGTCGGACAAGATTCACTCTTTAGCGAACGATGCTCAGTTGTATGAGGAAGTTACGGGGAATGTTTCGGCCGCTGCCCGCAAGTTTGATCAAGATTTGGTGGTCGACCAATATATAGGCGTATATAATAGCGTGTTTCAGAGCGCTAAGCGAAGATCGCGGCAAACTAGACTATCTGTAGTTCTTGTTGCCTACAATATGGCACGGGAATTGCCGCGGACCCTCTTAACTCTGAGCCCAACAAATCAAGAGTTGTCGAGCGATGACTACGAAGTCATTGTTGTCGATAATGGTTCGACCCAGGAATATGATGTTCAATCATTGCAAGATATTTGCCCGAACATGCGGTTGGTGCGCATGGAGCACCCATCGCCATCCCCGGTTGCCGCTTTGAATCAGGGGATCGAGATGGCGGAAGGGGTTGTCGTCTGTGCTTTCATAGACGCGGCCAGAATGGGCTCTCCGAATTTGCTGAAAGCGGGCTTGGCTGCCTGCGAAATGCATGATCGAGCCGTCGTCGGAAGCCTCTCTTTCCATCTCGGCCATGAGGCTCAAAATGCAAGTGTTTTTAAAGGGTATAATCAAACTATCGAAGACGAACTGCTCGCCACCGTCAACTGGCGTCTGAATAGTTATGAGCTATTTCGTATCAGCAGTTTCGACCCGTCGTCTCGGTTTGGATTGTATGAGTGCCCGGCTGAAACAAACGCTTTGTTCCTGAGAAAAGAGCTCTGGAACGAATACGGGGGGTTTGATCCTGCCTTTAAAGGCAGAGGCGGTGGTCTTGTGAATCTGGATATGTGGCGGAGGCTGTGTGAAGACGAGAGAAATTTGGTCGTGACCCTTTTGGGTGAAGGCACTTTCCACCAGTTTCACGGGGGCGTAGCGACAAACGCGGTTTCTGACGTTTGGGAGGAGATGCACGCTGAGTACGTTGCGATCAGGGGTGTTCAGTTCAGAGTCCCGAGCCGGAAACCTTTCCTTTTTGGACGTGCTCATCGTTGGCTATTGGAGTTCGAAGAGCGCGCGGGTCGAAGTTGACAGCGCGTCAATAAAAATGGGGATTGTGGGCTGACCTTCTATTCAGTTCCATTGAGCCTTTAGGTGAAGGAGGTAGCGCTGGCGCGCTTCTTATACGCCGCCAGCGGTCTGACTACGAAATTTCACGGGATCCTGGATAATTTTGCAAGATCGTCGTTAGTCGCGGCCATTTGAAGTTGCCGCGAGGACTTCTCCGTCGCCTATCATCGCCTGCCCAGGCTGTTCGCCACCCTTGCGCTGGCGCGCGGCGACGGCCGTTATCCCAAGGTCCTCAAGGCGCTCGCCAGAACCGACTTGCTAATCCTCGACGACTGGGGCCCGGAGAAGCTCAACGACGAGCAGCGGCGCGATCTCCGATCTCCTGGAGAGTAGGCGCGTAGGGACCCCCACGTATCATTTGGTCCGCTGATCGGGGATTTTCTGCATGAATCATGCGGAGAATCCTATGAGCGACAGTGTGAATCAGCCGCGAACATTCGAGGTTTTGACGGCGGCGCCGGTGCGGGCGCGACGCAAGCCGCGCGGTACCCCTCCGGTGAGGGCCGCCTTGCTGAGTTAGGCTGAAGGCTGCAAGTCCTAGTGCAAACACTAGGGGTAGTCCTATGACGAAGCATCAGATTGAGGTCATTACGTCGGTCGAGCGGCGTCGGCGCTGGTCCCGGGAGGAGAAGGAGCGCCTGATCGCGGCGACGCTTGAGTCAGGGGCAAGTGTTTCAGAGATCGCCCACTCGGCCGGCATCCATGTGAGTCAGCTCTTCCGCTGGCGCAAGGAGCTCTGCCAAATCTCCGCTCCGCCCGTGCCGCAACTCATTCCGGTGGAGATCGTCGAAGCGCTGCCTGCGCCGGCGATCCCGACCGAGCGGCCGCCGGTCTCCCGCTCGCGCAAGAAAGCAAGCATGGTGATGATCGAGCTTGGCGGTGGCCGTCGCCTGCGGGTCGAGAGCGACATCGATACCGAAGCCTTGGCCCGGATCCTCGATGTGTTGGAGCGGCGATGATCCCGGTCCCGAGCGGTGTGAAGGTCTGGCTGGCGACAGGCTATACCGACATGCGCAGAGGCTTTCCCGGCCTGTCGCTGATGGTGCAGGAGACGTTGAAGCGCGATCCGATGAGCGGCCATCTCTTCGTCTTCCGGGGCCGGAGCGGCGGCCTGATCAAGGTGATCTGGCACGACGGCCAAGGTGCCTGCCTGTTCACGAAGAAGCTCGAGCGCGGGCGGTTCATATGGCCATCCGCGGCCGACGGCACGGTGGTGATCACGCCCGCGCAGCTCGGCTATTTGCTCGAAGGCATCGACTGGCGAATGCCGCAAAAAACCTGGCGTCCGACGTCGGCGGGATGAGCAAAACCGCTGGCACGGCGGGAGCGAATATGATTCCATCCCGCCATGACCGATGCGGCCGATCAGCTTCCCGACGACCTTGCCAGCGCGCATGCGATGATCCTCGCCGAGCGTGCGGCCCGCCGTGAAGCCGAGGCGCTCGCTGCTCGCGCCCAGGCCGTGAACTCGCATTCGGATGCACTGATCGCCCGGCTCAGGCTGGAGATTGAGAAGCTGAAGCGCGACATCCATGGCAGCCGCTCGGAGCGTAAAGCCCGGCTTCTCGAACAGATGGAGCTGCAGCTCGAGGAACTGGAAGCGGACGCCGGCGAGGACGAACTGGCGGCGGAGATGGCGGCACGCTCCTCGGCGGTCAGGGCCTTCGAGCGCAAGCGTCCATCTCGCAAGCCTTTTCCAGAGCATCTGCCGCGCGAGCGCGTCGTCATTGCCGCACCCCCGAACTGCCCGTGCTGCGGCTCGGCCAAACTGGCGAAGCTGGGTGAGGATATCACCGAGACGCTGGAGGTTGTTGGTTTCCGCGCGGAACTGAGCCGGTTAGGCGCATAATTTCCATTGAGAATTGAGCCATGTGAACCTTCCCCTCAACGCGGTGAGCGACGGGGGCAACGGAGTGATCCACATGGGACTTTTAAACATCATCCGTCGGATGGCACTGCGCGAGAAGCTGTCGGTTCGCGAGATCAGCCGACGAACCGGATTGTCGCGCAACACGATCGCGAAGTACTTGAGCGCTGGCACGATCGAACCGAAGTTCGCGATACCAGAGCGACCAAGCAAGCTCGATCCTTTTGCCGATAAACTGGCCGGCTGGCTGAAGACCGAGGCCGGGAAGTCGCGCAAGCAGCGTCGAACGTTGAAGCAGGTTCACGCCGATCTGGTGGCTCTTGGCTTTGCCGGTTCTTATGGCCGGGTGGCCGCTTTCGCCCGTGATTGGCGGGCTGATCGGCAGCGTGAGCAGCAGACGACGGGCCGCGGCATATTCGTTCCGCTGTCTTTCCGCCCAGGTGAGGCATTCCAGTTCGATTGGAGCGAGGACTATGCCGTCATAGGCGGAGAGCGCGTGAAGCTTCAGGTCGCGCACATCAAGCTGTCGCACAGCCGTGCTTTTCTGCTCAGAGCCTACTTACTGCAGACGCATGAGATGCTGTTCGATGCCCACTGGCACGGCTTCCGGGTGTTCGGCGGCGTGCCTGGTCGCGGCATCTATGACAACATGAAGACGGCGGTCGATCGCGTGGGACGGGGCAAGGAGCGGCAGGTCAACATCCGCTTCCTGGCGATGACGAACCACTACGTCTTCGAACCCGAGTTCTGCAATCCGGCGGCAGGCTGGGAGAAGGGTCAGGTCGAGAAGAACGTCCAGGATGCCCGTCCACGGCTGTGGCAACAGATGCCGGACTTCCCAGATTTGGCGGCATTGAATGCCTGGCTGGAACAGCATTGCCAGAACCTGTGGCGGGAGACATCGCACGGCACCTTGCCTGGCACGATCGCCGACATTTGGGTCGCAGAGCAGGCCGCGTTGATGGCGTTGCCTAGCGCTTTTGACGGCTTCGTCGAGCAAAGCAAACGCGTCTCACCGACATGCCTCATTACCTTCGAACGGAACCGCTACAGTGTGCCTGCATCCTTTGCGAACCGGCCCGTCAGCCTGCGGATTTACCCTGAGCGGCTGGTCGTTGCGGCCGAGGGCAATATCCTATGCGAACATGCGCGGGTCATTGAGCGCAGCCACGACAAACCGCCGCGAACGATTTACGACTGGCGGCATTACCTTGCGGTCATCCAGCGCAAGCCCGGTGCCTTGCGCAATGGTGCGCCCTTCCTGGAATTGCCGTTGGCCTTTCGGCAATTCCAGGACCAGATGCTTCGCCGCCCTGGCGGTGACCGTGAGATGGTCGATATCCTCGCGCTTGTGCTTCATCACGACGAACAGGTCGTCGTCAGGGCTGTGGAACTGACTCTGGATGCGGGCGTGGCGACCAAGACGCACGTGCTGAATCTTCTGCACCGGCTGATCGACGGCAAGACGACCGACGGCCCGGACATCGATACGCCACAGGCGCTGACCTTGCTGCGTGAACCCAAGGCCAATGTCGAACGCTACGACGGCTTGCGCGTCCGGATCGTAGGAGGTCGCCATGCGTCATGATCCTGCCAGCGCGGCCGTCGTCATCATGCTGCGCAGCCTGAAGATGTATGGCATGGCCCAGGCCGTCACGGACCTGATCGAGCAAGGGGCTCCGGCCTTCGACGCGGCCGTGCCGGTCCTGTCCCAGTTGCTGAAAGCCGAAATGGCCGAGCGCGAGGTTCGATCCATCGCCTATCACATGAAGGCTGCCCGCTTCCCGGCCTACAAGGACCTCTCCGGCTTCGACTTCGCCGCCAGCGAGATCAACGAAGCGACCGTGCGCCAGTTGCACCGATGCGAGTTCATGGACGGAGCGCAGAATATCGTGCTCGTCGGCGGGCCGGGCACAGGCAAAACACATGTCGCGACAGCACTCGGCATTCAGGCGATCGAGCATCATCGCCGAAAGGTCCGCTTCTTCTCGACCATCGAATTGGTCAACGCGCTCGAGCAGGAAAAGGCCAAGGGCAAGGCGGGCCAGATCGCAGAGACGTTGGTCAGGCTCGACGTGCTGATCCTGGACGAGTTGGGATACCTGCCGTTCAGCGCCTCCGGCGGCGCATTACTCTTCCACCTGCTGAGCAAGCTCTACGAGCGGACCAGCGTGGTGATCACCACCAACCTCAGCTTCAGCGAATGGGCCACGGTCTTCGGCGACGCCAAGATGACGACCGCTCTCCTCGATCGTCTGACCCATCGTTGTCACATCCTGGAAACCGGCAACGACAGCTTCCGCTTCAAAGCCAGCTCGGCCGCTGCGGCCCAGAAGAGAGGAGAAAAAGCCAATCCCTTGACCAAACCCTGATCAGAAAACCATACTCAGAGGTGGCTCACTTCTCGGTGGAAATACCGGCTCAGTTCCGCGCGGAAACCAACAGCCATGCAAAACAACGACCCAGGGGAGCACCAACTGGCCGGCTTCAGATCGGAATGGTGGCCGGCATGAAATCGGAATAGGTGGCCGGCGTCGTTTCGGAATCAGCGGGCGACTTCACCGGAATACGCAGCCTGATCACCGTCCATCCTCAGGGGCGCACTCCAACTAGTGGGGAGTCTTGTTCCGGTACTGACAGGTGGCGATTGAGCGGCTCCTCGCCGAGCTTCTGCAGCTGGGCTTACCTGCAGCAGTGGCGTCGAAGCTGCAACAGCGACACACTGGCCTAGGTCATCCGGCCACCGTGGTTCAGGACACCTGATGTTCGAGTCGCAGTTGGATGACAGCCCAGGAGCACATCAGCTTGCTTGTTCAATGACTACGACGGGGTCAGAATGGGACACCCGTTCTTGCGCCATATCTTCGATCTGTGCACGTAATTGTTTGATTTGCTCTGCCTGATGCCGTTGGATGCTAAGATCTTCAACCACCGGAGTAAAGTGGTCGGGAGCTTCGGCGTGCCACTTCCAGACGTTCCTGCTTTTGATTTGATCAGCGATATAGGTGGTTGGCGGATTGTTTAACGAGCCCTTAACGAAAACCGCAACAAAATCATTCCATATGTCGCCAGTTCTGTCCGAAACGAACGATTCAACCAGTTCTACAGCGAACCCGTTTCGCCGCGCCCATTTAACGAGAACGTTGCCGCAGTCTGGATAGAAGCGCCAATTATCGTTCGGGTATCTGTGGTATGCTCCGTTTGATGGGGCGTTGATGTAGATGTAGCCTCCGGTCTTGACCACTCGAAGCATGTCAAGAAACGTCATCCAAAAAAAATCGTCGTGCTCCATTTGCGATGAGGAAACAATGCAATCTGCATATTCGTCTCGGAATGGCAATGGATCGCCGATACAAACCTTCACGTCAACCGACTTCCCGAATTCAGTATCAACGCCAACGTAAAAGAGACCAGCAGGCGCCACAGTCCGTAGGCTGCCGTTTACATCCAGGGATCCAGTCTCGACCACGGTCGTCCAGTTGTCGTTGGCGTACGACGCGAAGAAGAGTGCTCCAGTACTTAACGCCGTATCGTGCATTGGTCTCTCTCCCATTTCTTTCGTAAGGCGTCGCGCAATTCGCGCCGACATTTGAACGTAATTTCCGGGCCGAAGCCGGTTTGTCTTATGGCAATTCCCGTTTGACTTGAAAAGCAGGAACTTTGTCAAACACTTTTGGAGTGTGAACTGCCCCCACTTTCGACCGGACACTCAGCATAAGCAGGAAGGCTCAAGCACAGGCTTGAGGATAGGCTTATGTCTAACGAGTTTCGACAGATTGACCTGATGATCGGTGACGTCCGGCGGCGGCGCTGGACAACGGAACGCAAACTGCAGATCATCGAGGAGAGCTATGCCCCAGGGGAGACGGTTTCCTCTGCGGCTCGGCGGCATGGAGTTGCGCCAAACCTTCTCTATCGCTGGCGTCGGCTCTTGAGCGAGGGAGGTGCGGTGGCGGTGGACTCCGACGAGCCGGTAATCGGCAATTCTGAGGTGAAGAAGCTGGAAGATCGAGTGCGCGAGCTTGAGCGCATTCTCGGACGCAAGACGCTGGAGAACGAGATTCTTCGCGAAGCCCTTTCCAAAGCCCAGTCAAAAAAACCGATATCGCGGCCGATATTGTTGCCGAAGGGCGGTTCCCGATGAAGGCGGTGGCGGAGGCCTTACACGTGTCGCGTTCTAATCTCTCCGAACGTCTGAAGGGCAAGTCCAAGCCTCGCGGACCCTACCTCAAAGCGGACGATGCCGAGCTGCTGCCTGCCATTCGCAAGCTGGTGGATGCCAGGCCAACTTATGGCTATCGGCGGATCGCGGGAGGCTATCATCAAAACCCTGAAACGCTACTACACACCCATCTCGCCTATTTCCGACGCCGACAACGCGCTCCGGAACATCGAGCGATGGAATGAGCGTTACAACGAAATCCATTCGCATTTAGCGCTGTGAATTGGCATGCCCCAGGCAAACTATCAAAGCACTGTCTCAAGAGCTGACTTGTCCGGCGAAATGGGCACTCTGGCCCTCTAGCTTGCCTCACCTGTACTCGTTAAGAGATCTAATGAGCCTCCAGTTTATATCGGGCCGCAGCAGCGAGAAATAAGTATGTTCGTTCGTCCACTCGTCATAGGCGTACCGTCGCTCCTAGACAACGAAAAATGCGACAACATGGCGCTACTAAAGCGTCTGGGCGGAAATTCGGGAAATATGCTCTTCACGGAAGCGCTTCTCAGGCTGATAGTTGGCAGTAAATGGCAGCCAAACAGCCTACATGACGCCGATGGTGACTGTGTCGTCGTCGCAGCGGCGAACTGGCTCAACCCTGGTGATGACTTTGGGTGGCTGGCAGACGAAATTGAGAAATCGCGATTGCCAGCGTTCATCGTGGGGATTGGAGCGCAGTCTAGCCTCAGGAAAGAGATTCCTCGAATCGAGCCCGGAACTGTTCGGCTCCTAAAAGTTGTAGCTGAGCGCTCCGGCGCGATTTCAACCAGAGGACCGTTTTCTTCTGAAGTGCTCGAACACTACGGCATCAAGAACTCAGTTCCGACCGGGTGTCCGTCTTTGTTGCTTTGTGGCCCCCAGGGGCCTGCGTTTAATAAAGGCGTGCTGGGGCCACAAATTGTTCTTCACGGGACGAGACACGGTAATTTCGCAGGCGGCGAATTTCAGTCTTACTTTTATCGCCAAGCATTCGCTTTAAAGAAGGAAATACTGCTGCAGTCAGAACTAGTAGATCTCGAGATTGCAACCGGCATTGCGCCATATGACATCGAGCCGGCTGACGCGCACATGGTCAATCGAACTTATGCCGCCGGGCCGTACCCAAACCTCGTTCAATTTTTGAGAACAAAGGCCGCATTCTTTTACAATCTGGAAAAGTGGATTTCTTACGCGCGCAAAAAGGATTTTTTTGTTGGCACACGAATTCATGCAACAGTCCTTTCGTTGATTGCCGGAACGCCCGCTGTACTAATCGCTCATGATTCGCGAACGGAAGAACTTGCCGAAGTGATGGGGGTTCCTTACGTAAGACCTGACAAAATCGATACGAACGCCCCCTTGGATTGCGAGGGTCTTTTTGAAATCTTCAAAAACTCCGACTTCGGCAAGTATCGCGCATATAGAACAAAGTTCTTGGAGTTCTTTCGTGAAAACGGCTTCACAGCGAGTAACGAGTGATTTGGTTACGCGCGCGCTTCGAGGGCGGAGCTTTATGCCAGGAACCTCTATATCGAGAAGCTGAAGGCGCAGCTTGCGACGTTAAGCGGCCGTTTTGGTCGTTCGTCTGAGAAGCTCGATCGCCTGATCGAGCAAATCGAATTGACGATCACCGACCTGGAGGAAACTGAGACGCAGGCCGGCGTCGAACAGAGACAAGACTGTTCATCGCTCTTGTCGCCCACCGTTGCCGCGAAGATGAAGTCTCCCCTGGGGCGCAAACCCTTACCGCCCACTTGCCGAGCGAGACGATCACCCATCCACGTGTCTGTTCCTGACCGAAGTGCGGCGGGACCGTCTTCAGCAAGATCGGTATGAGCGCGAAAATGTAAGCGATAAGCAGACCCCATCTGGCAGGGCTGATGGACATCACGCTATGGCAGGCATCTGATTTCTCTGACTGTGAGGATCTATGTCTACGCCTATGGCTAGCTCTAGAATGATCCATATGATTGAGGCGGTAACGGATCGACTTGAGCGTTCTCCCCGCCAGTTGCGACGTTTCTGGTCTGACGAATTTAAGGTCGGGGCCGTTGAGGAAGCTTGCCGGCCTGGAGTGAATATCTCGGCGATCGCACGACGGATCGGCATTACGCCCTCTCAACTCTACCGGTGGCGGCGAGACCTTCTGAACGAGAGCGAGCCGGACCATGTGGCGTCGGCTGAAAGTGGACAGAGATCGATAATCGGGGTCAGCTCGGTCGTCGAGGTGGTCATCGGCGACGTTGTAATCCGGGCCGGTGCTGAGATCGACGAAGCGCATTTGCAGCGCGTTATCCGAGCGGTACGCTCGGCATGATCCCGTCAGACGTGAAGGTCTTCCTTGCGAGCCATCCGATCGACTTCCGCAAGGAGCCGGACAGCCTGCTTTCGCTGGTGCGGGACGCTGGCAGTGATCCGTTCTTATGTGCCGGGCGAGATTATGTGGCGGTTCCGTCCCTGCGCCAGCCGAGGCCCGTCTAATACCAACGTGCGCTAATCATGACCTGTGGGCCCATTCGCGCATTCTGATGGACATGATCTTCCACGGCTGATCAATGAGCCTGTTCCAGGCGCGGCAGCAGTGATCGACGATGTCGTCGTAGTCCGTGAAGATGCGGTTCGACAACCAGTTGTCCCGCATGAACTGCCAGAGGTTCTCGACTGGGTTCAATTCCGGCGACCGCGGTGGCAGGAACATCAAGGTGATGTTGTCCGGCGCCTTCAGCTTCGGCGTGACGTGCCAGCCGGCCTGGTCGAGAATGAGCACGGCGTGCGCACCGGGATCGACGGCGTTGCTGATTTCGGCAAGGTGCTCCTGCATCGCCTCGGTGTCGCAATAGGGAAGGACGAGGCCAGCCCCCTTGCCCTTTTTCGGGCAGATCGCACCGAAGATGTAGGCCCACATGGTGCGCTGATCATGCGGGGCAGACGGTCGGGTTCCTCGCCGCGCCCATCGCCGAGTGATCTTGTTCTTCTGGCCTATTCTGGCTTCGTCGGCCCACCAGATTTCGAGATCCGTACCGGGCGGGCATTTTGCCCGGATATCTGCCAGCGCGGTTGGGAAGTCTTTTTAAAAAGCTCGCCCTCCAGTTCGTTCTGGGCGTAGTGGCGCGGACGGGCGGAAAGCTTGGCAAAGCCCAGCGCCTTCAACTCCCGACCGATCGTCGTCTCGTCGACGGATATTCTGAATTCCTGGAAGAGCCACTGCACGAGGTCTTTTCTGCGCCAGCGCACGACGCCGTGCACGGCAGGGATCGGGCCGCTTTCGACGATCTTCGAAAGCGCCTGGCGCTGCGCATCGTTCAACTTCGCCCGGCTGCCCGGCGCTTTCCCATTGATCAAACCATCGGGGCCGCGTTCGTTGAAGCGCATGACCCAATCGCGGACGATCTGCACCGTCACGCCGCCGATCTCGGATGCATACTGCCGCGAGCCGCCATCATAAATCGAAGCCAGCGCCAACAGCCGCCGAACCTGGGCCGCATCCTTTGCCTTCTTCGCCAGCCGCCTCAGCGCAGGCCCGTCAAAGTCTCCACGCAACGAAATCGCTCTCGTCATGCCAAATCTCCGTTTGACATAATGAGTCAGAAATCAGCCGATTTGGGAATCCCAAACGAGTCGCAATCAGCGCTCGCTGGTATAATCTGGAATTCTCCGCCACATAATACTCAGATGCTGTTCAGTAGTTGCAGCACGGCGTCATTTGGTCGGAAACGGACGCCAAAATCGCCGGCGACTCCAGCCTTCTCGAGACCTTTACGCATCATCTCGACATCGGCGGCGGCATAGCGATGGGTTGTAGCGACCTGTGCGTGCCCGAGCCAGGCTTGGATCGTCAGAAGGTCAACGCCCGACTGGAGGAGCCTCATGGCCAGTGAGTGTCGGAAGATGTGCGGCGATATAGGCTTTTGGGCCAAGACCGGCCTTGATGGTCATGGCCTGGGCCACCGCTCGCCGCACGATGTGGGTTGCTCCGAAGCGCGTCAGGCGCTCGTTGCGGGCGCCGACGAATATCGGTCGCGGCTCGTGGTTCGCGATTCCGTGTTCGGCCAACAAGGCTGTCAGTGCTCGCGCCAGATCCTGAGGAATGGGGATGACGCGGTCTCTGCGCCCTTTGCCGCGCAGCAGCACTTGCGGGTGCGACCGTTCCAACTGAAGGTCGTTTGCGTTGAGCTCCAAAATCTCCTCGCCGACATACACATACGGACATGGGATGGTGGAATCCGCCAGTTTCTCGTCGATGAACAATGCGATCCGGACGTGGTCGAACGCGTTATGGCAGCCGAGTTGAAACGCGGCCTATAATCTCGGCCTCTCAACCAAGCGAAAATGCTTTCACGGGATGCTTGCCCCTTCCATGCCAGCGTCCGATATGGCGACGCACTTTCCGACGCAAACGACTGGCCGAGATCGGTCGGATAAGGAATTGCTCGTTGGGGTATCGCTATGAGAGCGAGCAAGGTAACGGACGAACATACCTGCGGCCGAGCTACAAATGATCTACATGCCCAACTCACTTTGCTTGCATTGCCATGGCAGCCGAGCTAAGCGCATCTGATGGATCAGGAGACCGATTGGTAAGTGCTATGAACGCCGGCGACCCTGACATGGGATCGAGCACAATCCATAAGGATCCGCGCAAGGATATGCTTCACCTACAAAAAATAGAGCGACCAGAACATGTCTGAAACTCAGAGCCCGGGTATTATTTTGGCCTGCCCGCTTTATCGCCGCGCAGACCTTTTGCCTCCGCTGATTGGCTCCATAAGGAATGTTATTCAAGAGTTGAAGGAACTAAATGTTCAACTTCTCTTCATTGTTGATTCGCCGAATGATGATGAACTTCTGACGGCCCTCAACGGCTACCTGAGCGTGTTACAGCACGACCTCAAGGTAGACGTCATCGTGAACAGCGAGAACGTTGGCTTCCTGAAATCCGCGAATATTGCGCTCTGTATGGGGCGACAATACCGCCAGGACGTCATCCTCCTCAACTCCGACGTGGAATTGTTTCCCGGAGCTTTGAGGGAAATGAAGGCTGTCGCCTATTACGATCACATGGTTGGCTTTGTGAGCCCGCGCTCCAATAACGCAACTATATGTACCACTCCGGTGGGAACAGCGTTCCATCACCTGTCTCCCAAAGACTGTTATTCCAATTTTGAACAATTAAAGCATCGCTTGTCCCGTGTTGAATACGTACCAATTGCGGTGGGGTTCTGCTTGTACGTTAAACACGCTGTAATTGCGGAATTCGGCGTTTTCGACGAAATTTACGGAATGGGATACAATGAGGAAAACGACCTCATCATGCGGGCCAATCGCGTTGGATATCGTGCGGTGATCGCCAACCACGCGTTTGTGTATCACGTTGGAGAGAGCTCATTTTCATTGCTGGAGGCTGGGAGGTCGTCACGCGAGCTGAAAAATGCAGAAATCTTTAACGCCAGGTATCCGGAATATTCTCGGAGTATTGCGCGATACATGTCCTCCCCTGGCTATAAGGCATTAGCGTTGCTGGACGGATTCGTGCTTGATCGAAGGCAAAAGTTGCATGTTGCTTTTGATATGCGTTCCCTTGGAAGATACCACAACGGCACTTTTGAAGCTGCGTTCAAGATCGTGGAGGCCTTTTCTAAGGCCGAGAGCGAGTTTTCTATAAGCATCATCAGCCAAAAGGACGCGTATGATTTTCATGGCTTTGGCCGACTACAAGGAGTCCGGTGGCAGGCAATTGATGATCAATCTCCGGTGGCGGCAATCGTTCGCATCGGTCAACCTTTTAGGGAGAAGGATGTCAAATGGCTTCGGCACCGGGCACCGGTCGTAGTGATTTTCATGTTGGATACAATTGCCATGGACGCGATGTCTTTAGACGAGAACGGTCTCCGGCGTATCTGGGATCTCACGCTGCGTACGTCCGACGCCATCTTCTTTAATAGTGCCTACACCGCCCGTCAATTTAACCTGAGGTTCAGTATTCCGCGCTCTACCCAACAGGTTGTGGCGCTGCATTCGACGAGTATCGCGGAATATGGCGGAACGCGAGTTTCGCGCCGGCCCACACAAGTAGATGATAATTACGTCCTGATTGTAGGGAATGAATTCAGGCACAAATTCGTCAAGGAAACAGTGGAGGCGCTTCTTTCAAAAACTAAGCAGAAGTTTGTTGTGCTTGGTATTGAAGGAATCAATACTCAAAGGGTTCGGTACTTCAGGTCCGGAAAAATCGCAGAGGAACAAGTTCGAAACTTGTATCAAGGCGCGAGTATGGTTGTCTTTCCATCACACTATGAGGGGTTTGGATTTCCTGTATTAAACGCAATGGCGAACGCAAAGCCTATTCTTGCTAGGCGTATGCCGGTATATGAGGAAATTCGAGTTCATAATGGTTTTGGAAATAATATTCATTTATACGATACAACTAGCGAACTAGTAGACACGTTGAACGGTCATTTCCCGCGTTGGATCGCTGAAGAATCTGACGTTAGCGAAGTAACGTGGAAAGATTCATCGGACCTTCTGCTAAAATCTTTGGCTGCACTCTGTGCCAACCAAACGAGATCCGATCTTCACGAAAAGTTGTTGCCATTTGAGTCCGGGGACATCGATGACGATGCAGACCGTGGTCTGCTGCGCTCACTTGGGAAAATGACGCTGGCGCTCGGAAGAAAACTCCGCCGTCGCGGTGGAAAATTGTTCTCATCGATCTTCACTGACCTTCATGCGGTTCGTATGTCTCCGTTCTTCGATGAACAATATTATAGAGAGACCTACAGGGATATGCGTGCCATGGAACGGGGGCACGCGAGGCATTTTTGTCGTTACGGATGGAGAGAAGGGAGAAACCCCGGGCCACTGTTCGATCTCGAGTGGTATGTCGAACAAAATTCCGATATCCGGCAAAGAGGGATTAATCCGTTAGTGCATTATCTCCAGGATGGCTTCTTCGAGCGTCGGCCCATAAGGTTCGTAGGCTCGACAAAATCCATTGTATTGCCCACAGATCACTAGCGATACCCTATCTGAAAGAGACTGCGCATGCTTGAGATAATTGAACAAAACCAAGGTTGTAACGAGATTCACATCGCGCCAGAGTATCGAGAAAACGGGGTTGGTCGAGTCGTGATAAGAGGCGTAGGGAACAAGGTGCGCATCGACGCGCCGAAGTATTGCGCCAATCTTTTTCTCGAAGTTACCGGTGGTGCAAGCGTTGATATCGAGGCGAGTTGCGTATTTCACGGGCAGAATATACATCTGCTCGCGCCGGGACATTTACGCATCGGCGTGGGATGCGGCTTTAACGGACATTCAATCATCCAGATGCATGAGCCATCTTCAATTAACATCGGAGCGCATTCGCTTTTCGGGGGCGACACGATGGTCTCTAGTAGTCATGTTCACAAAATTGTTGACGTCAAAACAGGAAAAAGGCTCAACCCGCCGGGGGATATTGTAATCGGGCGCCACGTATGGGTTTCGGCGGGGGCGAGCGTATGGTGCGGCGCTAATATAGGCGCCGATTCTATCGTGGGAAAAGGGACGTACGTTTCAAAACATTTCCCAGCGAATTCTCTAATTGCAGGAAATCCCGCTCGCGTGATTCGCGAAGGCGTAACGTGGGAATTTTAGTTCTTGAAGATCGTATTTTAGCCAAGTTTGATGCGCAAGTCCGACACCCGACGGAATTAGGGAGCGGGGAGATGCTAAAATCCAAGTTGCAAAGCCGCCTCGATGTTATCTCGGCGTTGGTTCTTCGGGACATGCGGACGAGGTTTGGGCGGTCGCACCTCGGTTACCTCGTCGCGGTCCTGTGGCCCCTTGCGCACTTGACGTCGATCGTCGTGCTTGCGGCCTTCATAAATCGCGTGCTTCCTATGGGGACGGATCCGGCGGTTTTCGTCGCGACTGGTGCGCTCCCATACATCCTCTGCCTCTATCCTGCTCGTCTCATTGCAATTTCAGTTACCCTGAGTAAGCCCTTATTTCTCTTCCCGGTGGTAAGGGTGTTTGATGTCATTGTTTCGAGAATTATAATTGAATTCGTAACTGCATTTATAGTTGTTATTATTTTCTCCGGAAGTTTGTTGGCTGCGGGAGTTGATCTTATACCACTGGACTATTCCACGGTAGCCGGGGCCATAATTTGCACAATATATTTATCTATATCTTTGGGTTATGTGAGTACTGTCATCATTGCAATTTTCCCATTCTGGCACATTGGCTTCGTCGTATTAATGGTGCTGCTGTATGCAACTGCAGGGGTCTTTATCGTTCCGTCGACGTTGCCTCAACACGTACGGGACATGATGTGGTTCAATCCGTTGGTCCATTGCGTCGAGTGGATGAGGTCTGCGTACTATGAGGGTTATGGCGATGACATGTTGTCTCGTGGATATCTCGTTTGGTTCTCGAACTCATGTCTATTGCTCGGTCTCCTAGGCGAGCGGTTTATGCGGGGCAAACTTTTGTCATCATGATCGAGTTAGACAACGTGCTCAAGTTCTATCGAACTAAGGGGCAGAAGAAGATAATTCTGAATCATGTTTCCCTCAAATTTAGCGCGGGTACGTCGTATGCTATTCTCGGGATCAATGGGGCAGGTAAAAGCACAACAATGCGCTTGATCGCCGGTACCGAGCTTCCAAACTCCGGGCGGATCAAGCGCTCTACGAGAGTGTCTTGGCCCCTTGGCTTTGGCGCAGGATTGCACGGGGCGATGACCGGGCGCGAGAATATTCAGTTTGTCGCTCGCCTTTATGGGCAAGACCCAAGGCGCGCCGTTGAATTTGTCGAGGACTTCGCGGAAGTAGGGGCATACATTGATGAGCCTTATCGCACTTACTCGTCCGGTATGGCGGCCCGTTTGGCTTTCGGATTGTCGATGGCGATCGACTTTGAATGCTATCTTATCGATGAAGTCACTGCCGTAGGCGATGCGCGGTTTGCCGCCAGATGTCATGAGGAGTTTGCAAAGCGCCGAGACCGAGCGGACGTGATCATGATCTCACATTCAATGGAAACGGTTCGCGAATACTGCAAGCGGGCAATTGTTCTGGCGCACGGTCTCGCCTATGAGTTTACAGATGTCGACGATGCAGTTGAGCTGTATAAGAAACTGAATCGGTAACGGCTATGGAGCAGATTGCAGCAAAGCGTGGCTTACCCAGCGGAGTTTCAGAAGCCGCAATCGCTAAGGCGGAGTTTGCCTCTAAAGAATTGCGTCGCGTTGCTAGGAAAGCGCGCTTTTCAAGGCCTGTTGTAAGCGGAGGGTTTCGGGTCCGGCGTTCAGATAAGTTTTTCAGGTACTATCTTGCCGCGATCTTTGTTATGGCTGTTGTTATGCCCACGATCGCCGCCGTAGGATACTTCTCGTTTGTGGCAGCAGATCAGTTTACAGCAGAGGCTAGGTTCTCAGTAGCGTCTGGCGACACTTCAGCACTTGATGCACTCGCCGGAGTCTCATCGCTAATTCAGACCGGACAGGCCAAGAACACGATCATTATTTCCGAGTACATATCCAGTAGACCAATGGTCGATGCATTGGAGAAAAGCATAGGTTTGCGACGAGTTTTTCGACCTGGGAACGGCGACTTTATTGCGCAAGTCAGTGAAGATGCCACGGCCGAGGAGTTGCTAAAGTATTGGAAGAGGCATGTTTCTGTGGATGTGAACCGGACGTCGGGTCTGGCAACGTTATCTGTAAGCACATTCTCACCAGGGGACAGTTTGAAGATCGCCACAGAAATTATCGGGTTGTCTGAATCCGTCGTGAATAATCTCACGCAAAAAAGCGACATCGATGCATTCGAGACGAGTAAACTAGAAGTAAACAGAGCTAAGTTGGAATTGGAGACTGCAACTTCCAGTCTCAGAGATGCGCGAAACACTGCAGGGGTCTTAGATGTGAAGTTGTCGGCCGAAGTCACTTCAACTTTGATCTCTCAGTTGAGGTCGGCTCTCGCGAACATTGAAGTGCAGATTGATACCCTGAAGGCGAGTGACGCAGCGGGTGCTCCCCAAATGACACCGCTTCAACATCAAGCTGATTCGATAAAGGACCAGATCGCTGGTTATGAGGCGTCGATGGCAGCGGGTTCGATGTCTGGGGGAGAAGTTTCTCTGGCGACGCGTGCGACTAGTATACGTGAGCGGGAGGTGCAGGCCGAAATCGCACGATCGATCTATGCTGATGCCGTTTTGGAGTACGAACGAGCTAGGATCACCCTCGAGAAGAAGCGCTCATATCTTTTAACCTACGTTACGCCACGGCTTCCCGAGGAAGCTCTCTACCCGCGTCGCATTCTCTTTAGCTTGGCTGTATTTTTGCTCGGAGGGCTAATTTGGGGCATATTGGCCGGGATAGGCTGGATGGTCCGTGACCACATGGCGGCCTCCTGAGGAAAGCAGTGTTTTCATGTACTTCAACGTTGATGCAGACACAGGACAAGCCGTTACCGGATGGTTGGTAATGGAAAACATAACTGTAACACCGGAGTTCTCGATAAAATTTCCGGATCGAGCGCCAATCTTGTTTAAGGCGAATGTCTTCCGCTCAGATCTGGTGCACCATGGAATCCACGCCACTGGTATGGCAGGATTTCAAGTGGACGCTGGTCTTGTTGCAGATATTGAAACATCAGACTTTACGATTTGCGAAGCAACTACCGGGCATCCGATTTATCGACGCCGTGATCTTAGAACGCACTTCTCCAAGAAAGTAATGTTTCTTGAGGTTTCGGCGTTGCCTCAAGTAAATATGCTCAGAGTGCTAATGTCGAACTTTGCGCTGAGGTACCCTTTCCTGGAAAGGCAAACGCTTGATACGATCAATGCTACGATAACCCATAATTTCTCGGACTCTATTTTTATATACGGTCAACTCAATTGGTTGCGTCACGGTGGATATGCGAAGGAGCGCGATTTCCTTACAGTTGCACTAACCCGAGACCCATATGAAGAGCTTGCGGAACGGTTGTTGCTCATACAGACCTTGGATCGCCAACGGGCGAATAATCCTAGAATGCGAGAACAACTAGATAGGTTTGGCGATCTCGCTCCCGCTTTATCAAGCATCGATCTCCAAAGTCCGAGAGCCGTCTTGGCCGGTTTTAGAAAGCTCAACGCTGGACAGCGCAAATTACTAAGGTCTCCAATGACGGCTGCGCTCGCATGTGCTCCAGAAGAAGACGTCAACAGAAAGCACGTGAGCGTGGCTCTTGATCATTTGGCTGATATGAACATTGTCGGTTCGCGTGATCGATTCGATGACTTTTCGAACGTCGTTTCAGGGTATCTCCGAACAACGGGCTTTGAAGACGTAAAGCTTGATGTGCTGCCAGGATCCGCAGAACTAGCGCGGATGTTGTCGGATATCGGATTGATTGGAGATTTGTTAGACGAGGACATTGCCCTTCATAATTTTGTCAATGAAGCCCTAATCGAATGCAAGAACGCATATGACAAACAATTCGCGTCCCACTGAAACAGGTCTCGTTGACCCCGGCTTGAGAGCGGACCATGAAGGGATCAATACGCAAGACCGGAAAGTTGCGCTCCTAAGTTCGAGCGCTCGACGCACATTGTCTCGTGTGCAGCGCGCATCGAACCTATTGTTTCGGCCGGCCATGCGAGGCCGGTCCGGGCAGAACCAATCGGTGGCCTCGAGTAGCGGGTCGGGTAGATCCTTAGGTACCACTTTCAGTCTGTTTGTTCTCTTTCCGACACTGATTGCGTTCATTTACTATGCGACAATTGCATCGCCCGTTTATGTCACAGAAGTGAAGTTAACTGTTCGAGAGGCAGCCCGGGGCGACGGACGATCTCTCGCGCAATCAATCCTCGGTAGTATCCGACTTGGGCCATCCTCGCAGGGCACCGGGCAGGACACTTTGATGGTGCTGGATTACCTTAAAAGCCGTGCTGTAATTCAGGATCTCGGCGGTGTTGAGACGCTCAAAGGCTGGTACGGCAGGCCAGATATAGACAGGTTTTCTAGATTGCAATCGGCTGCAAATCTAGAACAAAGCTGGGACTATTGGAAAACGCATATTACAGCGTCTGTCGATACAATCTCGAATATTCTTACTATGCGAGTCAGGGCCTATAGTCCGCAAGATTCTCTAGATCTGTCACAGAGATTGGTAGAGAGAAGTGAGCATCTTGTGAATGAAATCTCTGGAAGGCGTCGTACGGACGCACTTTCAAGAGCGATAGCGGAAGTCGAAAAGGCTGGAACCGAATTAGCGAATGTTCGGACGGCGATGCTTGAATTCCAGAAACGGAGCGGCAACCTTGATCCGCTTGAGACGGCTAAGGTTATAATAGGAAATATCGCGACTTTAACTGCAAAGAAGATAGAGATTGAGACGCGGCTTGCGACCGCTACGACGACAGGTGTAGGGGGGCGCCCAGGTGAACGATACGACCAGGCACGCCTCGCAGCTGTTGCCGAGCAATTGGATTCTCTGAATACCAGTCTGACTGGGGATGGTAGCAATTCGGTCTCATTTCAACTGAAAGAATATGAGATCATACGTCTCAAAGAAGAGTTTGCGGAGAAGATCTACACACTCGCCCGAACAGGATATGAAGACGCTCGAAAGGAGGTCGAAAAGAAGCAGCTTTACGTCGCCCTTGTTGTTCCTGGTGTTCTGCCAGACTCGCCGCTCTATCCCGAAGTCTTTACAGATAGTGGCTTAATCGGACTTGGCTGCTTCGTCGTTTGGGCAATCGTTAGCCTTATCGTTGCAACATTGCGAGATAGCCTAGTCTAGGAGGCGTGCGAAACATTACCACATCGCACTAGCTAGCTGCGTCGGTTCATTCCTACGTGGGCAGAAGCCGTGCAGCAATGGGTGCAATAGGTTCGTGGCGTATCTTCGGATGGAGGTGCTCCACCGACGAGCGCGTTAGGGGAGGTTCATGAGGCGACGATCGTTTCTCCAAGTCGGGATGGTTGCCGTAGGGCAGAGTGGTGCTGCTGTCGATCATGTACCATGGCCGGAACAGAAAGAGCACGGCTTTCATTGTAGTGGTCGAAGCCTGGATATGGTGGACGAGGTGCCCAGTCGGGAGTGGGCGGTTGCCAATTATCACCCCGTTTTCGCTCCAACCCTCATTCGTACAGCCGGCTACACAATGCCCGGTGATTTTGGTGGTGCACTCTACACGCAAGTAGATGTGGTGCCGTCGCACGACGGCTTCTTTGAGATCAGCCTCGCAGATGGTGTTACAACGGCCTATTATCAATTGTCCGAGCTCGGCGTGACGCCGGAGATGTTTGGCGCAAAGGGCGACGGTATTACGGATGATCTGCCAGCCTTTCAGAGTGCGATAGCTTTCTCTAGACGTCTTTATCTGATCCGCGGCGGCGTCAACTACCGCCTGCACGGACAACTGAATCTCCCCCGTTTCCAATGTATTATTGGCTTTGGGATGGCGAACAGCGATAGCGACGGTACGACGGGTGCGCCCAAGCTTATCTTTACAGGGACTGGCACACATTGCATCGGAACTAATGATTCAGACGGACTTTCGACGCACTCTAAAATCGGCGGCTTCGTTTTGCGGGACACGTCTGGCGGTGGCTACCGCTATCTGATGAATTTCAGACAATGCATCGAAATGACGTTTGAAGACATAAAGCTGGAGACCACGCATACCGGAACAACGGGCTTTCACGGCTACAAGAAAAATCTTTCGGACATAAGTTGGTCTAACAGGATGTCAAACGTCAAGGTCCGGTTGCCCGATGAAAACTCAATGCATACCTTGGACGTCAGTTGGTCGGACAGTACCGTATTAGACTGCCAGTTCACTGGTGGGAACGGTGCGGTAGATAGAGGGATAGAAGTTCGTTACATTGGCTGCCAATTCGAGCGGTCTCAAACTGTGGGTATGACAGTCGCTAAGTCGGCGAACACGAAGCGGTCTTGTTTCATTGGATGTACTTTTGACGGGAATTGGTGTGTAGGGTTGCGCTTCGATACATTTATGGACGATTCCACAACGTATCACGTGGAAAGTTCGGTCGTCGGCTGCACATTTCGGACACTAGATCCAAACAACGGTACTCCCGGCAAGTGTGACATAGAGTTTGTCAATGAGCGTGCCGGGACCGTTTATCAAATGCCCGTAATTTCGGGGAATACACATCAGGCCGGAGCGATTACTCGATTTGAATACTTCGGAATTGGACGATGGTCGGGTGGTAAATTCTTTGGTAACAGTAGCCGCGACTTCAACAGACAGAACTTTGGCATCGAAGACGATGCACTTTATGTAGAGCCGACCGGAATTAAAGTTCCGCGTGGCATGGTGGCCGCGAGGGGCGAAAGAACGGTCTACGGTCAGGAGAAGGTTTCCGGATTCTTCGGCAATCGGAATTCTGGAGCAGCCGGAGTTGCGCTAGGCTATGACGGCGCGGATGCCTTTGTTGCGGCAACCCGGACAAAAGGCAAAGCGAAGCAGGCCTTAGCCTTCAAGGTTGGTGGGGTAACGATCGCTCGCTTTACTCCTGATGGTGACTTCTTCCAACTCGTAACTGATATGTTTATGAGCCTAGGCACAGGTACGGAGAAGTTCCTGAACGTCTTCTCTCGGAACTTCCGACCGGGACCGGGTGTATCTAGCCCAATCTGGACCTCCGGGACTGGAAGCCCAGAGGGTGTCCTTTCGGCACCCGTCGGATCGCTCTACACTCGGTTAGATGGGGGCACGAACACTACATTGTATGTGAAGGAACGGGGCTCTCGCAACACGGGATGGATTGCGAAATGAAACGCCAGCGGCTGAACCGATGTTGCCATTCCCGTTTCCTACATCTATCGGCAATATAGCTGCAAGTCCGATGGCGACAGACTGAAAGCCAAAATCTAGCGGGAGTGCCAACGATACAGCGAGAATCAAATCATTGACCTTCCGATATTTTCCGCGCGATTGCAGCTAACGCATCGTTGCCGCTTATTGCTTAGTTCCAGTTAAACGGTATGGCGTTTGCCTCAAAAAATGATCTAAAGCCATCGCGATAAAACTTGTAGCGCGGGAAATTGTACCCGCAACACAGTTCGAATAACGCGGAGATATCCAAATCTTTTGACACATCTATCTTTTCTGAAGAAATGTAAGGGATGCCCATGGTTTGAGCGAGTTCAATAGTGCGGGAGTCGTGAGCTATTAAAAGGGCGGGGGTTCCAGCGATCAAAGCCGCTACTGTTCCATGAATTCTAGTTCCGACAAAGAACTCTTTGCTTTTGGCATACTCGATCCACTCGTCTAGATTGTGAAAGAACGCGGCCTTGTTTCTGAGGTAATTTACAAGATTGGGATAATTTTCTGTTCTGTAAGTGACGCCAGCAATGTGAGCGGATTGCCCAGGAATGTCATAAGGAGCCCTGCCGTAAGCTATTTCTAGGTCTGTGGTCTCTGATTGTAATAGAATGTCAGCCTTAAGTTTATATGCCTGATTATAAATGTAGGACTGAAAATCGATTGGAATATTGTCTGCGTGGCGAGTTCCATGCATTACAATTCCTCTTCCCAATGCGCGCGATCTGACCGTTGGGCCGGAGGGGCCGCACATCAGCAGGGACGGACAGCCCGTCGGGATAGAGTTCTTGATGCCATAAAATTCGAGGACTTCGCACGAAAATGGTCCCCGAGTACTGATCACTTTAGAGCGCTCGGATACAATCTTCATAAGTCGAATAGTCCCAGGCTCAACCCTAGGCATCTCTTTCCTTACGCTCGACTGTGCGCCGATCCCTATAATGGCAGCCGGGAGGTCCGTAGCTTCTATCAGCGACGCTAGTGCGCTAAAATCATCGCCCGGGTTCATCCAGTTTGCTGCGGCAATAATAATACCATCTGCATCATCCGGTAGGTGACCTCCATGGTAGAACGAACTTCTGTCAATGTTTCGCAGGATTGCCTCCGTGAACAACATGTTCCCCGAGTTGCCGCCCAATCGTTGCACAAGCTCCGCATTGCTTAAATCACCTTTTTGAGCGATGGACGGGCATCCGATTACGATTGGTCGCAAAAACATTGGTATTCCTTGTATTCAATGGATGAAGGCGATCTTTCGTTACGCCCTTTGCCGGGCGATTGTCCAGCGGAACGGCAATTAGGCGGCAAGAACCCAAAACTTTAGGGAACCGTGCCCGGCTGATGCCAGCAAACAGTATGCGTTTATGGCAGGTTGCCTACCGGTTTATTTAAGCTCGGGGAGCTTTTTGCGAAGGACTGCCGCACCGCGAAGAAACGCCACGAACTCAAGGTCCCGCCCAGCTTCGATAATGAAGTTATCTTCGACTTCTTCACGACTGGAAACCCAAATACCAATGACCCAATCTGAGATACGCTGCAGGTATTCGGTCGCGGTTAACGTTCCGGGCGTGCCGTATTGTTTGCGGTACTTGCCATGGCTCGTATCCAAATCCTCGATGATGAAAACTCCGCCTGGCTTCAAAGCCGGGAGGAGCTTGCGGAGCGTAAGGATCTGGTGCTCCCAAAGGTGGGAACCGTCGTCGATGATGACGTCATACGGGCCTTTGCAAGCCAGCTTGTCAAGGTCTGCCGGTTTCCCCTGATCGATGATCTCGATGCTGATGCGCTCGCCGGCATACTGTGTGACCTCAGGATTGATGTCAGCGCCGATGATTTCGCCTTCGCTGAAATAGTCACGCCACGTGCGTATCGAAGAGCCGCCGAGAACGCCGATTTCCAGAAGTTTGACCTTCCTATCGCGGTGTCTTTCCAAGAAAGGTTCGTAGCGGCGCAGGAAATCGTTACGATCGGAGGCCTTGTCGGTACCGTTCTTCAGTCCGATGTCGTCAAGCATCATTGAACCGTCCCCACTGTTAACATGATAGTAAAGTAACCTTGCCCAACCTCTGACTGTCAAGTCGCCACGCGCCTACGTCTTCTGTAAAGATAAGAATTCCACGAAAGGTAAGTCAGTACCGTTCAGTGTTTTTGCTTGACGTGTCCGTAAGATTAGGACCGAGTTAGTTTCTCGCGTCAACGATCTTGACGTTTTTCGTACTCAAGGTCCCTTGGTTTAAGATCTAAGATCTAAAATATAAGGTCGAAAATATAAAATCAAAGATCAAAGATCTAAAGTCGAGACGGTCGTCGTAAAAGGAGGCTGTTTCCGGAGCAGTGCTGCAGTCAGCGGCCACGGCCAAAACGTCAATGAAGGTGCGCCGTCATCAGGCGCTAGCCGAATACCTCGCGGCGCCATTGTTTGTGTCGAGCGGTGGCAGTCGCCACGAGCGAGACGATATCTATAATGTCAAGTTGCGAAAAAAAGTAGTTAGAGAAGCTGCCAAATGGTCTCGAAAGGCAAAATATCAGACCATTGGGGCAAACTCCGAGAGGTGCCCCAGTAGCGAGACGTCTGGACCGGTCAGAATGCGTTTTGAGTCGCCGAAATAAGCGCCAACCGGATGCAATGAGAACTCACGCGAGGCGGGAGCAAGTGCAGTGGTCAGCCCTCATTTTGACGTTCAAGTCATCAGTCGTGGGAAAGGACGTAGCGCGTTAACTGCGGCAGCATACAAGCATCGAGCTACGATGTACTTCGAACGTGATGCCACTAGGGGATGGTTGGTTCGCCTGCCAAAACCGTCATTTGGCGCTTGCTGGTCTCGATGTCCGGATTGATGGAACATCATTCAAGCGCCAAGGCATCGACCTTGAGCCGATCATCCGCTTTAGCGCTGAAACGAAGGCAATTGAGCGCATAATAGATGGCGAAAAGACACCCGTTTTGCGAAAACCGAAGTCGATTGAGTTGAAAGCGGGGCGGCGAGCGCAAAACACTCGCCGCATTCACCGCCGGCCGGAAATAGCGCTTGACCTGATTGTCAGCCAAAAAAGTGTCTTTGACGAACGTGACATCGCCAAAATTCTCCATCGATACACCGATGATGAGAGGGTGTTTGCCCAACTTATGGCACGTATCCTCCGATCCCCCGAGATCTTCCGCATCGACCGCAAGCGATTAGACTTTGCGACCAGTGCTCGTGTCCCAGCCAGTTACACGACGCGGAAACTGATCCGTCTGGAAGCCGAAATCGCTGAGCGTGCTGCTTGGCTGGCGCGCCAATCAACCCACGGCATCCGGAAAGAGCCGACGCGCGGGATGTCAGCCTCGCGAGTGTCCCCAGAGCAACAGGCGGCCGTAGCCAATGTTACCGGTGCTGGCCGACTTGCTGCGGTTGTTGGTCGTGCCGGCGCCGGCAAGACCACAATGGTGAAACGTTGCGCGGGTATCGAGCGAGACGATAAGTTACGTCCGTCGACGCTCGTACGCGTGCAACGCGTGCTCGAAGACGCAGGAATAGAGTTCATTCCCGAGAATGGTGGCGGTGTTGGCGTTCGCTTTAAGAGACCGCTTTAGGAGCGGGTGATCGCCGGCGTTTTTCCGGTACACGTGCGCTTAGGACTTGGACATTAACGCGCCAAATCTCCGCTGTCTGGGCCCATGAGCGCTTGCGTCGTCGTCTGAGAGAAGTAAAGTCCAAATGTCTGTGAAGTCGAACGCTCAGGCAGAAGGCTCCTCGTGCTCTAAGAGCATGAGGGGCCTTCTTTCTCAGTGAGACACTTTGGATTCTCCCCAATTGCGTTAGCCGGATGCTCCGGCTCTAAACTCCGGCAATTGACATCCCCGCCTACGCTCCCCTAGCATCCCTCCCGCCGAGGGGCGCACTATCACGGTGCTGAGATGGCGGTGAGCCAGACCCTTGAACCTGATCCGGATCATACCGGCGTAGGAACGGCGAGGGCCTTTCTGCTCACCAGCCGTCTCTGCGCTTGTCGACCGGATCTCCGTCCATGTCGGGGAGGTCGCTTTGCTCGTGTCTGTTCTTAAATCAAACCGAAAGGGCTCAGGTCTCAAGCAGGTGGGGCTATGACCGCGATCGCCGTCACCATCGCAGGCTCGGATTCCGGCGGCGGGGCCGGCATCCAGGCGGATCTGAAGACGTTCTCGGCGCTGGGCGTTTATGGCGCCAGCGTGATCACGGCGGTCACGGCGCAGAATACCCGCGGGGTATCTGCGGTGGAGGATATCTCCCCGACCGTCGTTGCGGCTCAGATCGATGCCGTATTTTCCGATCTCGCCGTTAGTGCGGTGAAGATCGGAATGGCCTCGCGGCGGGAGACGATCGAGGTGATTGCGGCCGGTCTGAAACGCTATGGCCGGCTGGCTGTCATCGACCCGGTGATGGTGGCGACCTCCGGCGATCACCTGATGCACCCCGACGCGATCGCGACGCTCAGGGAGGAGTTGCTGCCGCTGGCGCTCATACTGACGCCGAACCTGCCCGAGGCGGCGCTGTTGACCGGACGCGCAATCGCTGAAACCGAGACCGAGATCGCACGCCAGGCCGAGATGCTTCTGAAACTCGGTGCGCGTTCGGTGCTGATGAAGGGCGGGCATGGCAAGGGCAAGGATGCAACCGACGTTCTCTTTGGCGAGCGGGACGTCCTCAACCTGTCGCGGCCTCGGATCGAAACCAGGAACGATCACGGCACCGGGTGCACCCTCTCGGCCGCAATCGCTGCGGGTCTTGCCAAGGGCAAGTCGATCGAGGATGCGGTCGTCGCTGCCAAGGCCTACTTGCATGACGCGTTGGTCGCTGCCGATCGTCTGACTATCGGACAGGGGCGGGGGCCGGTGCATCATTTTCATCATTGGTGGGGCGACGACAAAGGGTCGGGCGCCGCGGCATCGAACGTAGCCGAAGCCCAGGGCGCTCTTGGCCGTGCTTCGCGATCTGGCTGAGCAGTGTGGGCTTCTGGCCTATCTCAGGCCACTGCCGCGCTCGGCAGGGCCGGTTGCTCGCCCTTGAGCATTTTCCGATAGAGCGCCACATGTTCCCGCGCGCAATCGACATGGCTCGTCGGTCGCCGAAGTGTCGCACGCAGATTGTCCCATGCCCGTGGCGCGCCCAAAACGTCGATCAGGCGGTCGGCGAGATCCTGGGCGCTGCCGGCGCGGAAGTGATAGCCATCCAGCCGGTCGCGAACCTTTTCGGCCATGCCGCCGATATCCGAACACAGGATCGGCCGGCCGTGATGTAGTGCCTCCTGGATGACAACGGGCGAGTTTTCCCACCAGACCGAGGGCATCACCACCCAGTCAACCGAGCGCATCAGCCGCGGCATGTCCTGGTTCTGGTAGGCGCCATAGAAGCGCACACGGCGACCGGCGTCCTCGATCAGTTTCGCCACCTTCTCCTGGTAGTCCTTCGGCTGACGCTCGAGGTTCCCGCCAAAGATCATCAGCGAGGAATCATCGCCCCAGATGTCGTCCGGCACACGCGATACCGCGTCGATCAGCACGTGAACGCCCTTGAATGGCGTCATCTGCCCGAAATAGGCAAAACGGTTACGCCGCGCCGTTGGTGACGGCAATTCACGAGCCGGCGCCTTGTCGCCCAGGACGATGCCGTTTTCGATCACGAAAATTTTTGCGGCTTCGAGCCCCCATTCGACATAGCGGTTGGCGAGAAAGGCGCTCGGCGCGATGAAGGCATCGGCGAGATTGAGCATGCCGCGCACGAACTGTTCGCGGCGAACGAAGCGCGACACCGGGATTTCGGGGAAGCACGTGTGGCAGCTGATCGGCGAGGCGCCGTTGCAAAGCTGGCCCGAGGGGCGTTTCACCATTTGCCCGTGATTGTGGCAGATCGGCAGATACTCATGGAACGTCACGACGATGCGCGCCTTGGGCAGGGCATCACGAACGGCGTAGAGCGCTTCCAGGCCGAAGCCGAGGATATGATGGAAGTGAACGATGTCCGGCTTGATGTCGCCGACGAAGCGCAAGAGGTCGCGGCGGATCGCGTCCGTATCGCCGTTGGAGAGGAAGAAATGATCGAAGTCTTCGGCGTGGTAGAGCACTTCGTCCATGGCAAGACGCAGGCTCATCAGCGCGGAGGCGCCATGGCGCGGAACCGGACTGCCGACACGGGCAAGGTAGATCGATTCCACGCCCGATAGGCCGTTCAGCGCCTTGTGAAGGCCATGCGAAGCAATTTCGGCCCCGCCAAGCGAATGGGTCGGGTGGCCATGGGAGACCACCAGTACGCGGAGTTTTTCGCTCATGCGTCAGTCTCCTCGAAGAATGTTTGGGCGGTTTCGGAGGCGGGCATCCATCGGGCGCGGAAGAGCGTCCGATCGACACGCTCCACGAACCGGGCGGTGGCGGCGGAGCCCGCTCCGGGCATGTCGTCCGATCCGACCATCTGCAGGGAAGGAAGCCAGTAGGCTTCATAGCCCTTGCCGCTGAGGCGAAGGGCAAGATCGAGGCCCTTCAGCGCTGCGCCGAGATAGGTCTGCGACAGGCCAGCGTCCTCCAAAAGCGCCTTACGCGGCAGGATGCAGCAATCGAGCGATGCAGTTGCGACCCGGGTCAGCTTCAGGCGATTGACGGCGCCGACAGGATAGCCGGCGTAGCGGCTCGATTGCAGATGGTCGGGGCGATCAAGCGACGTGCTGCCGGCCCAGCGGATAGAGTGATCCTCGTAGGCAAGGGTCGGCGAAATGATGCTTCCCGTCTTTGCCTCGTAAGCGGCAACGAGTGCCTGATACCACCCGGTATTGGCTGGCGTCAGCGACGCGGAAAGCAGAACGACCGCGTCGCTGTTCACGCTTTCGGCGGCCGCTTGCGCCATGTCGCATGCATCGCCGGCGCCTTCGACGGAGACGAGCCGCAGCGGCAAGCGATAGAATTCGGAGAGTTGACGGATGTGGACTGCATGCCTTCGGAACCGCTCGGCCTGGAGCACGAGCGCGATGGGGGCCCGGCGCGTTTGCGGATCAAGCGCGAGCAGCCCCAAAAGCGGTGCGAAATCCGTCTCGGTTTCTCCGGCGACAAGAAGGATGGCGGTACCCTCGGCCTGGTCGAAGGGGCCCATGTCGACGGTGGTTTCCACAGTTGGTGCGCTGCTACGTGCCCTTGTCAGGAACGGGACGATCTGTCGGTCGATAATATCGGGCAGGGCCCAGCTTGTCGGATCGATCGAGCCAAGCAGCCGTAGGGCGGCGGCGCGTGCCGGTAGCCGGACGGGGAAAAGTGGCATGTAGGCGCGGCGGGCATCGCGAAGGGTGAGTTCGAGGTGAACTGGTCCTTCTGCCTCGCCACCAAGCGGCTCGACTTGACCGATGAAGCCATGGGACCGGCGATGGCCGGAAATCGCGCTTTTGAACTCCGGCCGATCGACGAAGGCCTCTTCGACGTCGGACCGTTCGGTTCGGGTCCAGCTCGCGTCCAGCCTTGCGCCGCCGCCCTGCCGGCAAAGTCGTACGCTTTCAACATGGCCTTCCGCGTCTAAAAGCCAGCCCGAAATCAGGAAGGCACCATCCTCACCCTGGTAGAGTGCATCCACGCCAAGGCGGACAGGAACCGGAAGGCTTGAGATCGTCTCGGTGCCATCGTATCCGCTCGCTGCATTGCGCAGGCGAAGCATGACCTGGGGCGAGCTCTGGCTCTGGAGCAGCATCGCGCGGATATGGCCGGGTGTCTCGAGCGGACCGGTCACGACCCGGCTTTCGTGGAGCCCGACATAACGCCAGGCGCCGCGGCCGCGATAGAATATGCCCTTAATGTCGCGCGCTCGGGGCAGATCGTTTGCGGACAGGAGGCCGACAAAGCCGGCCGAGCCGTCAGGCGCGTCGTTGCGCTGGAAAATGGCGACGTTGCAATCGGCAAGGACGGTATCGTCGCTCTTGACGATCGCCCGGCAGACGCCGGCGGGCAGGTCGTGCGCCCATCCTTTCAGGGCGATGGTCCCGTCATGGCCCTCGCCGAGCAGTTCGATATATCCGTCGCTCGCCGCTCCCGTTTTAAGCAGGGTCGTAATGGCCGCGAGCCGTTGATCGGCATGCGGTGGCTTGATCAGCACGTCGACCAGCCGGCCGAGGACATGGACAAACTGCGGACCGGCAAAATCCTTCAGCATCGCCGTGACTTCACCGATCGAAACAGTGCGTGGCGCAACCATATAGCGCTTGCCGTTACCCGCCTTGCCGAAGCGGAGCGTAGTCGGCAGCAGCTCAGAACCTTCGACCGGCAACAGCGCGGCGAAGCCATGCGTGGCGGAAGACTGGGGTGCCGCCAGCCGCCAGCCGACGACCGACGCCATGACCTGGCTTGACGCATCTTCATTGATCTCAACCGGCAACTGATCGGCCATCGGGCCACCGGTTCCGATAACGAGCAACAGTGTTTCGTCGATCGGGCAGGCGATGATCCGTCCACTACGCGCGATGCGGCCAAGCGGTGCTGGGCTTGCGGAAAGGCTGAGTTCCGAACTGGGCATGAGATGCGCCTCAGGTCCGAAGGAAGACGGAAAGGATCGCACCTGCCGCAAAGCCCGCAAGCACGAAGAGTAGCAGAAACGCGGGCTTCAAATCGCCGTTCGAGCGCTGCTTCAGTGCGTTGAGGCTCCTTTCCATGCCCGCGATTACACCGTCGAGCCGCATCAGGTGGACGTCGAGATCGGTCAGTCGCTGGGTGATCTCTCCGCGGAGGTTCGCGACATCGTCGCTGATTGCCGCAAGCCCGGGGCTTTCGGCTTCATCGCCGTCGTCAACTTTCGACCGCAGGGCGGAACGCTGCGAGACCTGCAATTGCCGTTGCGCTGCCATCAGCACGTCGAGCTTGTCGAGCACTTTTGCAAGCGGTGCTGCAATCAGCGCTTCGGCCGCCTGTTCATCGGGCTTGGGAACACGAAGCGGCAGTTCGCCGCCTTTGCCGGTCGCCGCAAGCACGACGAGTTCGCCGCTGCGCGCGCTCGCCATCTCGGGCAACGCGATTTCAAACGCGTGGTTGCCGTCGCCAATGCCGTTGCGCTTGAGATCGGGCCGGTTGCGGTCGGCGAGCGCCTCGGCGATCACCTTGCCGTCGAGAAGCACGCGAATGGCAAGCCGCTTTTCCGGAGTTTCCGGGTCGAATGCCCAGCCGAAGACGCGGCCCTGGTCGATCGCGTCCACGCGGCCCTTCAGCGGCTTTGCATTGTTTTGCTCCGGTGCGACGTCCGGTTTGTCGGCTGCTACAGACATGGTCTTCCCTCTAGGCGGCGACGGTTTCTCGGGGCTCGATCGCGTCGATGAGCGTGAGATAGCGCCGGGCAGTGGTATCGATATCGTTGGGCTTGCGGGCATTGGCCGAAAGGCGGCGCCGAAGGTCAGGGCTTTCCGCCATGCGGCGCATGGCGGCGGCCAGCGCACGCGGATCGTTTGGTGAGACGGTGATGCCGTTGACGCCGTCCTGCACCATTTCGGCCATTCCGCCGATATTGCTGGCGATCACCGGTTTGCGCTGAGACTGGGCCTCGCCGATGACCAGCGGTGCGTTCTCCCACCAGATCGAAGGCACGATGGTGCAATCGACCGCCGCGATGAGCTCGCCGATGTCCTCGCGCCTGTAGGCGCCGCGCTGCTGGACCGAAGGCGCCGTCTTCTTGAAGAGGCGGGCGATCTCATCCTTGAAACTGTCGGCCTGGAAGGGGGCGCCCCCGTGCACCCGCAGCTCAAAACGCAGGCCTTCGTCGATCAACTGCCGCGCAGCCTCGAGAAGCACGGACGTGCCTTTCCAGGGATTGAGATTGCCGAAATAGCCGAAAACCGGCCGATCGTTCTCCGGCTGGCCCTTGCGCGACGGCGCGTCTCGTGGCGGCAGGCCATTGGCAATCACGTCGATTTGGTCGCCGTTAAGACCCCAGTCGATAAAGCGTTGCCTCAGAAACTGGCTCGGCGAGATGAAGCGATCAACGGTCCTGAGCAATGCTTTCAGATGCTGCTCGCGAAGCACGAAGCGATCGAGCGGAATGTCCTTGAAACAGCTATGGCAACGGTCCGGGGTCGACTTGTGACAAAGCTCCTTGCCGCTGGTGCGCACCATCAGCCCGTCGTGATGGCAAAGCGGATAGTAGTCGTGCAAAGTCATCACGATCCGGCAGTCGGGCAGGGTGCGGCGGACGATGTGCGGAAACTCGGCGCCAAGCAGCAGCAGGTGGTGGATGTGAACCACGTCCGGCCGGAAATCGCGCAAAAGCTCGGTAAGGTCAGGCACGACGCCATAGAGGTCGATCTGGCTCATGAAGAAGCGATCGAAATGGCCGGACCACAAAAGCACCTCGTCGCCTTCGGGGCCGATCGCCTGAAAGCTTGTGCCGGGCCGCACCTGGCGGTGCGTCTGGTTGGTGGCGCCGAGGAAGAGCGCCTCGTGACCGGCCCGCTGATAGGCGCGGAAGAGGTCGTGCGCGAAAATCTCCGTGCCGCCGGGGTGAAGCGCCGGATGGTTGTGCGCGGCGACCAAAATACGCTTCTTCATCCGCTCACACTCCGGCGTTCGGCGACGAAGACATCCTGGTAGTGACCGGCACTTTGGCCCCGCCAGTGACCGAGCGATTTCAGGACCGTCGTGAAGCCTGCCCGCTCCAGCGCCCGGTCGAGGAAGCCGTCGTCGAAACCGACGGCGGCAAGCGGCGGCAGGCCGGGCACGAACCAGCAGGGGCCGTCGCCGCTGCGAACGAAGGCAAGACGGGGATCCCGCCGCCCGTGTTCATCCTTCGCGGCGATGCTATCGACCACGAAGGCGGTAACGAAGAGCCGTCCGCCGGGCTTCAGCATCCGGTTGATCTCGCTGAAATAGACGAGCACTTCGTCCGGCGGCAGATGGGTGACGATCGACGTCATGATGGCGAAGTCGAACTGGCGATCGGGGTAGGGCAGCTTCAGCGCCTTGCCGTTGATCCTGCCTGATGGGTTGTAGAGTTCGTGGGCGATGTCGACATGCTGGAAGGTGAAATTCGGATAGACCGGCGTGACGGATTGACGGCACCAGGTGACGCCGCCTTCCACCGGGTCGATACCGACATAGCGCCCGTGATCGCTATCGAGATATTGCGTCAGCGGAACGGCCATGCGGCCGATGCCGCTGCCGATGTCGAGCACGCTGCTTTTCGGCTGTAATCCGCCCATGCGGATGAAGTGGCCGAGAAACTCCGCGCCGACAGCCCGGTAGTTGCCATCTCCGACGAAGACGCTGTTTTGGTCCGGCTGCGGCAGGAAACGATTGGTGAGAACCGTCTGAAGCATGCCTTCGATACGGTCTTCGTTCTGTTGCCAGGCCGGCTGCAGGTTGTCTGCGTGGCGAAGTGCGGGCTGGTTCATGCGGCGCTCCTGGCGGCAGGCTTACGGGTGCTCGGCGCTGCCGCCTCTTCGGCGCCGAGGTAGGATGGCATCAGGGTGGTAATGTCTTGGTTCCAGCGCTCGGTATGCAGCCATGCATTGTACTGGCTGGCGACGCCGCGCGTGTAATCCTGGCTGCGGCTGATCGAGCGTCGCTCCAGATGATAGAGACAGGCTGCCGGCTCATAGACGATGTCGAAGCCGGCTTGGCGGATCTTGAGGCAGAGGTCGCTGTCCTCGTAGTCGCCAATGACGAAGTCCTCGGCATAGCCGCCGACGAGGTCCCACACCTCCTTGCGCATCACCTGGCAGGCGCCGGTGACACCCGGGACGCTCCGCATTTCTTGCGCCGGCGCATAGGCGCCCGGCATGCCCTTGTAGAAATGGTGATTGAGCCAGATGTCCTGCTTGTTGCGGGCAAAATAGAGGCCCGCATGCTGCAGCGAGCCGTCCTCGAACAGCAGTTTCGGGCCGATGGCGCCGATCGACTTTTCCTTCAGCACCGGCATCGCAAGCTTTTCCAGCCAGCCGGCCCCACAGGGCACGACGTCCGAGTTGAGCATGACGATGACAGAACCGCGGGCAAAGCGTGCGCCGGCATTGCAGGCGCGGGCATAGCCGCCGTTGCGGTTCATCACCACGAGCTTCATCGAAAGCCCGTGAAGCAGATGGAAGCCACCGAGCAGGTGCTCCGTCTCGTCGTGGATCTCCGGGGAATCGAGCACGTAGATGATCTCGGCGTTGGCCGCGACGAAAGGATCGGTCGCAAGTCCCGACAGCTGGAAGCGCAGGAAGTCGAGCACGCGGTAGAGGGGAACGACGATCGAGATGAGAGGCGCGGCCATCATCGGGCCGAAGTCCTTGGTCTGGTCGACCCTGATCGTCTTGCCCAGTCGCTGTTCCACGTCTTTCAGCGCCGGCGCAAGGATCGTGCGGAATGCCTGATCGTTGGCGTGCTGGGGCGGAACGGCGCGCAGGATGCGGTTGCGTTGTGTTGCTGGATCGAAGGGTTGCGGTTTTGGCACCAGCGGCTTGACTGCGCCGGACGCCAGCCGCAACTGGAAGCGCGGCTGAAGAAGGGGACCAAGTGGATCGCGCATTGGCAGCCAGCTTACAAAACCGGTCACGTCGGTCTTGGAGCCTTCTTCGGCGCCGCGGGCCCAGCCCGGAAATTCATACCAGTTGCCATCGAGCGGCAAGGCCGTGCCGTCTTCCTGGAGATAGTCGATGCCGGCAAGGACGCCGTTCGCGTCCCGCGTCCATCCGCCGATGAGCAGGCCTTCCGACATGGCAAGGGCGAGGTCGATCTCAGCACCCGGATGCAGTGCCGACTTGCCCGCCTGCTTTGCCGGCAGGGCGGAGCGAAGCTGCAGGTCGATCGCAAGGGCCGTCCCGCTTTCCGGAACCTCGCTCAAGGACCGCACGACGAACTCGCGCAAGCCAGGCGCTGCGCCGTGCTCAGGCCACCATCGCTGGAGGTTGGGAATTCGGGAACCGCGCGGCGAAAGCTCACGCACCGCGATACCGCGCTTTCCCATGATGATAAGTGAGAGCGCCTGAGGCGCGCGCGACGATTCAAGAACGAAATGGCAGCGGCGCTGGCCGCGCTCGGTTCGGCCGGTTACGGCAAATTGCTGCGGCAGCGGTAAAATTGCCTCGGCGCCGAGCGCATAGATAGCGTTGATCTCGCCGAGTTCGGCATTGACGGTCGTCTCTGCCAAATAGCGTCCATGCGCGAGCTGACAGGCGATGGTTGCGGGGCGCTGCCCAAGGTTCAGGGCGTGGATCACGTCATCGACGAGGCCAATAAAGAATTCGTCACGAGACAGGCGAAACGCGCTTCGCCAGACCGTCAGCAGATTGTTGAGAAACTTGAGACGACCATCGGGCTGAAGATCGGAAAGTTGGGCCGCCAGATCGAGGAAAGGGAGCTTGGCGGTCGGTTCCAGAACCACCGTCTGCAAGATCTCGCCGTCCGCCGCGATTTCGGCGAGTTCGCGGTCGTTTCCGGGGCGCATCGCCCAGAAGATCCGTTGGCCCCCCTGGGCGCGCGGAAGCGCCATGCTGACGAGAGGTACGAGGGAACGCGACGCAGAAAGGGCGTATTTGGTCTTTGCCGAGAGTTCGGAAGGTGCGTCCCAGATCAGCACAGCAACGTCGAAGCCGAGCCTGAATGCTGCGGCGCTTGTGAAGTCGAGGCCGAAGCTTCTGATACGGTCGTCTGCCGTCACGCGCTACTCCTGAAGGACGAAAAGGGAGGGCGCCCCACCGGGAGGAAGTGGGGCGCGCCAGTCAATCTCAATGGATCGTGAAGTAGTGGTTCGGGTTCGCCTGGATGTCGTCGGCGTCCGCATTGACGAGCGTCAGCGTATCGCCATGGCCGAAGTCGATGACCACGTTGCCACCAACCTGGGTGACGCGCGATGCCAGATCTTCAGGCGACGAAATGTCGAGGCCGTTGATGTCCTTCGAAATCTGCAGAAGGTCTTCGCCGGGCGTGAAGTCGAGGATGACGTCGTTGCCGCCACCGCCGTCAAACACGAACACGTCGCTGCCTTCCCCGCCGGTCATGACGTCGTCGCCCTGGCCGCCGTTGATGATGTCGTTGTCGGCACCACCGAACAGGATGTCGCTGCCTCGGCCGCCCATCAGCAGGTCGCTGCCGCCGCCGCCAATGAGAATGTCGTTCCCGTTGTCGCCGTAAAGCAGGTCATCACCCTGGCCGCCGAACAGAACGTCGTTCCCGTTCTCGCCATGGATAACGTCGTCACCCCAGCCGCCGAACAGGGTATCGCTGCCGTTACCGCCGAACAGCATGTCATCACCTTCGTCGCCGAAAATGGTGTCGTCGCCATTGCCTCCGTTCACGAAGTCATCGCCAGCACGGGCATGGATGAAGTCGTCGAAGCGTGAGCCAAAAAGGGCGTCATCATACGCGCCGCCTTCCAACGTGGCCATATGCTACTCCTCTTAGTTGTTGCGTACGTCATTTTGGTTGTGCTTGCGCTCATCCTCGGTCTCAAACCGGTGGCGAGCGCGGCGACATTGCACTGCAAAAAAACATATGGCAACAGCAAAAAAGAAATAAAATCAGCTGCACTGTATTATTATCTGCTACCTACGATGTATATCTTGTATCAGTTTGATGATTATCCCTGATATCTAAGGGGTCATAGATTTGTTATTACTTAGAAATAAATTCAAATTTAGAAACAAATTGCCGGCGAAATTGAATTTCGCCGGCGCAGGCGGTGTTGGAGCCTTCTGGATCAGTCTTCCCGGAAGGCTCGATTGAGGCTCTCTGCAATCGGCGAAACCATGTAATCGATCGCCGAGCGCGGCTTGTGCACGATCAGCACTTCCGCCGGCATACCGGGATAGAGGCGGATGTCCGGGTTGGCGGTGAGCGAGGCCGGCGCAATGCGGGCGCGCGCCACGTAGTAGGAGACGTTCGACTTTTCATCGACTGATTGGTCGGCTGCGACGTAGCTGATTTCGCCATCGAGCGGCAGGTGCGAGCGCTGGTTGTAGGCGGTCAGCCGGATTTGCGTCTTTGAGCCGATGCCGATACTGTCGATGTCTCGGGTGCCGACATGCATCTCGACCAGAAGCGGTTCGTCCTCAGGCACGATGTCGAGTAATGGCTGGCCGGCAGAGACCGCGCTGCCCGGTGTGCGCAACTGAATGTTGGTGACGATACCGGTCTGCGGCGAGCGGATTTCGAGGCGGCTCAAGACGTCCTTGGCCGAGACGAGGCGCTGTCCCACATCTGCAAGTTCGAGGCGGGCGGTCGTGATTTCGCCGGCGATCTCCGACTGGAATTCGTTCTCGATACCGGTCAGCCCGAGTTCCGCTCCGGCTTCCGCCTTTTCGGCCTGGGCCTTGTTGCCGGCAAGCTCACCGCGCGAAGCGGCAAGTTCGCTGAGCTTGGCATCGATCTCGATCAGCTTGGAGCGCTGGGCAAATTCCTTGGCAACCAGCGTCGCGATCGCGGTGCGCTGCTCGGTGATCAGTTCGATCTGGCGATCGGTCGCTCTAATCTGCTCGGCAAGCGACTTGGCCCTTTCCGAGTACTCTTCGATGGTCTTGCCCTGAACCTCGAGCCGGCCGGCCTTTGCTTCGCGCCGGCGGTCGAAGAAGTTTGTCTCCGCCTTCACCGCGTCGTCGGCAGCGGTTTCCGCGGTGCCCATCAGCTCGTCTGGGAAATCTATCTGCGCGGCTTCGGTCTGCTCCGCCCTGAGGCGGGCAAGCTTTGCGATCAGCCCAAGGCGCCGGCTTTGCAGTGCCTCAAGGTCGGATCGGGCGCGGGTGTCGGCAAGCTTGACCAGCGGCTGGCCGAGCGTGACGCGATCGCCTTCCTGGACGAGGAGGCGGTCGAGGATGCCGCCTTCGAAGTGGCTGACGGTCTTGCGCTTCGAATCGACCACGATCGTGCCGCTTGCGACCGACGCGCTGCTGAGTTCCGTTGAAAACGCCCAACCGAAGAAACCACCGAAGGCGACGAGGATCGTCGTCAGGCCCGCAAGGACCACGCCGCGCAGCGGCGCGGTGGCGCTTCCTTCTGCGTCCGCATCCAGCCCGTGCAGAGGGTGGGGCCGCTCGGGGATCGCGGGCAAGTTCGCGCGGTCGTCCTTGGCCACGAGTATGCGTGCGTCGCGAGAGGCTGGCAGGTTCTGTTTGTTCGTCATGCGGATACGCCTTCCCGTCTCGGCTCGCCGGGTGTCATGGATGCGACCACGTCGGTGCGCGGGCCGAACTGGGTGATGCGCCCGTTTTCAAGAACGAGCAGCTTGTCGGCGGCCTGCATGATCGTCGGCCGGTGGGCGATCATGATGACGATCGCACCGTCGTTGCGCGCCCGCTCGATCGCGCGGATCAATGCGCGCTCGCCGATGGCGTCGAGATTGGCGTTCGGCTCGTCGAGAACGATCAGGCGAGGATGGTCGTAAAGGCAGCGGGCAAGAGCGATGCGCTGGCGCTGGCCGCCCGAAAGCGTCAGGTGGCCATCGCCGACCGGAGTGTCGTAGCCGAGCGGCAGGCGCCCGATCATGTCGTGCACGTCAGCAAGCCGAGCCGCCTCGAGCACTTTTTGGGGTTCGCCTTCCTCCATGCGCGAGATGTTGTCGCGGATGGTTCCTTCGAGCAGCGAAACCGACTGCGGCAGGTAACCGGTCATCTGGCCAAAGGAAGCGCGCTCCCACAGATAGACATTGTTGCCGTCGAGGAAGACGCCGCCGGTGGTCGGCTTTTGAATTCCGACGAGGAGCCGGGCCAGTGTCGATTTGCCCGCCGCCGAGGGGCCGACGATGCCGAGAACTTCGCCGGGCGAGAGCGAGAAGGAAACGCCCTTGATGATCGGCACATCGAGGCCGGGCGCCGCGTAAACGAGCTTATCCACAACAAGATCGCCCTGCGTGCGCGGCTGCGGCATGGTCTGGCGTACGGCCAGATCCTGGTTCAGCGCAGTCTCTATCCGGCGCCAGCTTGCGATGGCGAGCACCCACTGACGCCAGTTCTCGATCATCGAATCAAACGGGGCGAGCAGGCGTCCGACGAGGATGGTCGTCGCCATCATCGCGCCGGGGGAAATCTCTTGTTTCATCACGAGGATAGAGCCTGTTGCCAGTGCGGCCGCCTGGATCATGAAGCGCAGCGAACGGGTGATCGAAGCCATCGCCTTGCTGCGGCTTCCGCTGGTTTCCAACGCGTCGAGCGCGTGCAGCTGTGCGGTGCGCCAGCGGCGGGCAAGTGCCGGCAGCATGCCCATCGCCTCGATCGCCTCGGCATGGCGCAAGCTTGAACCAATTTTCGAAACGGCCTCGATATTGGCTTGATTGGCCTCTTTCATCAGCCGGCGAGTCAGCAAATCAGTCAGCAATCCACAGCATACGAGCAGGGCAATGGAAATGGCGCCAAGAAGGCCGAACATTGGGTGCAGCGCAAAGAGCACCCCGAGAAAGATCGGCGACCAGGCGGCATCGAGTGGGGCGCTGACGGCAGAGGTTGTGAGGAAGCTTCTCAATTCCGCCAGGTCCCGTAGCGACTGGGTCGCCCGGGTCAGCCCTTGATCGGCGGCCGCCTGAACGGCGGCGGTCAGCACCGGCAGGTTCAGCCAGCGCACGACCGCACTACCCATCGCCTGGAACGTCAAAGCCCTGATGTATTCGAGCACGCCGTAGATCACGAGTGCGCCGATGACGAGAATCGTCAGCATGGTCAGCGTGTCCATGCTCTGGCTGTTCAAAACGCGGTCATGAACTTGCATCATGTAGAGTGGTGTCGAGAGCTGCAATATGCCGATGCAAGCACTCAGCAGGGCTGCATAAATAAGTGCCAAAACAAACACGCGGCGCGCCTTCAAAATAAGCAGCCGCGGATCGTTTGCTCCATTTTGCGCCTTCTTTGGCCCAATTTGGTTCTTGCTAATCATATTGCCTCGTTTGCTGTCACGCGTGGCGATTTTCTGGATAAGTTCGTTGGGGTCTTGAGGAAGCTATTTTGTTTGTTATCACTTAAATCACAGTGTTGCCGTGATAAGTGTGACACAATAATGGTGGAATGCTCAAGATAGTCGTATTCGGGGGGAGTAAAGGGGGCGAAAAATTGCTTCAAAATTTGAAGTAATTTTTGAATATTGTAGTAATGCTCAGTTGGAGAGAGGGATGAATCAAAGGATTCTCTATCCGTTCGCAGATTTTGGCGGCGCTGTTGCCATCCGCCCCGGGGATGACGCAGCTGGAAGTGCCCCTGAACATGACAATATTGACCAGGAGAGCGAAGCGTCCGTGGTCACATATTTCGAGTTGGCACGGATGATGGAGCGGGCCAGCCGGCGCTTTACCGGCCTGTTGCGTGCCGAGCTGACGAAGCTTGGCGTCGACGATATCGGCCCGGCACAGGCGATGGTCCTTCTGGCGATCGGCGATGCGGAAGTGTCGGTGGCGGAGCTTTTGGACCGTGGCCACTATGTCGGCTCCAACGTCTCCTACTACCTGAAGCAGTTGGGCGACGGAGAGTATATCGACAGGGCCGCCTCCCAGCGCGATCGGCGCTCGGCCCGCATCAAGCTTTCGGAGAAGGGCAAGCAATTGTGCGATTCCTTACGCAAGGCGGCTGGCGCCTATGAACGTGTCCTCAGCCACGGCGAGCAGGACCGGCGCAATCTCGAAACCGCATTTCAAACACTGCACCGGCTCGAGCTGGTTTGGGGGAATGCAACGCGCTACGGCATCTGAGATGCCCGCGCACAGGCTGTCCTTTCAACGGCTATAGGCAGGGAATATGCACGTAGCATTTGTACACCGGCGCGGCTTCTGCCAGTTCGCCGCTCTCGCGTCTCATTTGGCGCAGACGGGAAATGAAGTGACACTCGTGACGGAAACCGTGGATCAGCGGATTCCGGCAACGCGTGTCGTTCGCCACAGAGCAGAACCCGGCCCGCAGGCCAATTCGCAGATGGGAAGGCACCTTGGTGTGCCTGACCATCATGTCCGGATCGGTCACCGGGTCGCCGAAACCTTCGATGCCATGGCCCGCCAGGGGCAGGTGCCCGACGTTATCGTCGGGCACATCGGCTGGGGCGGTATGACCTTCGTCAAGGATGTGTTGCCGAATGTCCCGGCACTCGGCTATTGCGAGTTTTTCTACCGCGCCGAAGGGGCCGATATCGGCTTTGCCCCCGACGACAAGCCCGACCAGGATACGCGTAAGCGACTGCGGCTGCGCAACATGTCGCAACTCCTGACGCTTGATGCGATCGATGGCGGCTTCAGCCCGACCCAATGGCAACGGAGCCTTTATCCGGCGGAGCATCGCGCCCGTATCGCCGTCTGCCACGAGGGCGTCGACACTCGCGTCTTCCGTCCCGATCCGTCGGCATCGTTGAAGCTTCCGGACGGACGGGTGCTAAAGGCGGGTGATCCGCCGATCGTTACTTTCGTCGCCCGCGATCTCGAGCCCTATCGCGGCTTCCCGCAGGCGTTGGAGGCGGCCGCAAAGGTCGCGAAGCGCCATCCCGATGCGCTTTTCGTTTTCGTCGGTGGCGACGGCGTCAGTTACGGCGCCCCACCGCCCGGTGGCGGCTCGTGGAAGGACTATCTGCTTCAATCCCTGAATATCCCGGCCGACCGGTTCCTGTTTCCAGGCGTGGTGCCGCATGGTGTCCTCAAGCAGCTGTTCCAGATTTCAACCGCCCATATCTATCTGACCTATCCTTTCGTGCTTTCCTGGTCGGTCTTGGAGGCCATGGCCTGCGGCGCTCTCGTCATTGGATCGGACACCGCGCCGATGCAGGAGGTGTTGAGCTCCGGCCGCAACGGCCTGCTCGTGCCGTTCTTCGATACGGATGCGCTCGCGGAGGCGATCTCTGGCGCTTTGCAGCAACCGGAGAAGTATTCCGACTTGCGTGCAGCCGCCCGCCGCACCGTCGAGCAAAGGTTCCGTCTGGGCGATTGCATTGCGCGACAGATGACATTGCTGGATAAGGCAATGGGAACCCCCGGATCCACTCAAATATTACGGGTCTCATCTGCATAATACTTCAAAAGCCGAACTATTATTTCACGAAAAACGCAAATATAACTTATTGTGCAGTGCAAATAACCTTGATATGCTTTCTCTAGGTCGTTGAATTCGCCGGTTTATTTCGGATTGGGGGATTCAACTACAGAGAGAATTCGGTTGAATTGAGGGTGGCGCGTGCAAGGGTTGGTGTCTTCTGGCGTGAGGTATTCGCAGGCGAAGAGAAAGCTGGTGTTGGCCTCGGATCACGATAGGGCGAGTGTCCAGGGCAGTGGCATCGAGCACCTGGTTCATTTTCTTCCGGCAGGCGATCGGCCTGATGCGACCCTGGAAAACGTGTTTCCATTGATCGGGCTCGCCTTTTCTAGCGAGGGCGAGGCGGATCTGGCCGACGGCATCGTCTCGCTGCGAGCACTTGGCACCGTCCCGGATATCCCGATCAAGCGCTTGAGCGCCGAGGCCGTCAGCGAAAGCGCTGGGCTCATTCAAACGCTGGTCGATGGTGGTGTCGGGCGGCTTGCCCGGTTCTCGTCGGCAATCACATCCGAGCTTGCGCTGCTTCGCCGCGAGCGTGAAACGCTGCTTGAAAACTACCGCGCGCTCGAAGATGCGTTCCAGGCACGCAACTGGGAACCGGTCGCCGAAGTCTTTGCGCACGACCCCTATGTCGATCCCAAGGACGAGGGCATCGGCCATCTGATTGCCAATGCCTTTGTCGAACAGCTCCTGCCGGTCTCCAGCCATGGCGTCGCCGGCATCGGGCTTCACTTCAACTCGGTCCCGCGGGACGGCGGCGAACTGGTCGTTGTCTTGAGCTATGTCGAGAGCGGCGAGGGGGTTGCCGAGTGGGCCGTTCCATTCTCGCAGCTCGTTCCGAGCTGGAACTTCTTTGCCCTGCCGCGCACCTGCGGGGGAGGCGCGAAGACACTGCGGCTGCGCGTTTCGACGACCGGTAGTGAAACGATCGGGCTTTCGCTCGGCTATCCCATCGCCAGTGAACACTATACGGCTCGGTCCGAGACCCGACACGCCGACCTTGATCTGCGCCCTCTAGCGTTCCGCGTCTACACCGGCCTGCCCGGCGTCAAGCCGACGCGCATGCCCAACATGATCGCGCCGACCGCGCTGCTCGACGGCCACTTCATCGAGGACTACCGGCTTTCGGTCGATCTGCTCAGCCAGATCGTTGACGTATCGGTGACGCCGGTCGTCCCGGAATTCCAGACCGTGCGCTTTCTCGAACACGAACACGCCGTCGTCTGCCATCCGCTTGCAAATGGGGTATCGGCCGGCGCCGTCGGTCGCGCTGTCGAGCCCGGCACCATATCCTTCTCCGCAAGCGCTGTGGTCGATCATCCCAAGGGCGCCCCGGCAGCCGTCAGCTTCCTGCTCGCGCCAGCGGGCTCGAACGCGCGCTCCGAAGTGGCGGAACTGGCTCGCAAGGGGGTGGTCAAGCCGTCCGCCTTCTTCAGCGGCTGGCGCGAGGTCACCAATGAGCAGCCGATCAACATCAACTTCCAGCTCGACGAGCCGGTGCGCCAGCCCATGGATCTGATGATCCTCAGCCGCGCCGTAACCGACTCGGTCGATTTCTCCTGGCTCAAGGTGTCGGGCTTCCGGATGGTCAAGCAGTCGAGTGGTGCGTCTCATGTCCAGCAATAGCGATCCAAGGGACCTCGTTGCGATCGCCATGCCGCTCTATGGCCATGCGGCGCTGGCGCTCGAAGCGCTCGAATCCGCGCTTGCATCGGACCTCGAGGGCTGCCGTATTGCCATCGTCGTTTCGGTCGACGGCGACCCGCGGCAGGAAACCTTCGATCAGCTGTTGCTCTATTCCGGGGCCCACCCTGATATCCATGTGGTCTTCGGGCGAAACGCCGGCCCCGGCGGCGCGCGCAACCGCGCCATCAACTACGTGCTCGAAAATCTGCCCGAGGCGAAGGCCGTCTATTTCCTTGACGCCGACAACCGAGTCCTGCCGGGAACGATCGAGACCCTCTATCGGCGCCTGCACGAAAGCGGCGCCGGCTGGGTCTATACCAACATTGACACCTTCTCGGTGAGCTGGCGGGCTCACTACGGCAACCAGTATTCGCGGCTCGTCCACTGCATCACGGACAACATCTGTGACACCGGCTCGATGATCTCGATCGAGGTCTTCCAGGAAGGCGTTCGGTTCAACGACGACCGACAGAACGGTTTTGAGGATTGGGAGTTCTGGCTTTCCTGCGTCGAGCACGGCTTTGTCGGAACGCCCTGCCATGACACGACGTTCGAATACCGCCTGCGCGCCGAAAGCCGTTTCAAGGAAGCCAACCGCGACCGCGCGACATCCGTGAGCTTCCTCAGAAAGCGCCACAAGGCGCTGTTCCAGCGGCCGATGCTCGTCGATTTCGAGCATGAGGAGTGCCCGCGTTATCTCTTCGCGCGCACCGAAGACGCGGCGATCTCGTTCTTCACAGATCCGACGAAGCAACCGAAGCGGCTGCGCCTCGACGACATCATCCCAGCCTTCTGGGCCAGCACCGGCGAGCCCGACAACGTGCATTTTCCGCCCTTCGTCATGGCCGGCAGCGGTGCGACGATCGATCTGCTTTTGCGCTCGCGCATGCTGCCCAACGTGCTTTGTCACCTGGAGCGCCTGAGTGAGAAAGCCAACGTCGTTTTCGTTCATCTCGGCAACGACGCGACGCAGCGCAAGATCGAGCCGACCTTCCTCGACGCCGGCGCCCAGCATCTCGGCCAACCGGATCTCATCTTCATTTCGACGGCGCTCTTGCGCGACGTCATCCGCAACAATGCGCTCGACTGGTTTGCTTCTATCGGCACGCAGCAGGTATGGCCGACCTCGGCGGTTCTCAATGTGCGCTTCCCGTTCCCGCGCGCCCTGCCGCGCCGCACGCTGATCACGCCGCAACAGGTGATGATCAACTGCGTCAACGCGATCGCCACCAGTCCGCTTCGCCGCACGGCCGGCCGTCGCTGGACCTGGCGCCCCGCGCGGCTCATGCCCTATTCAGACCTGCACAAGGCCTTGCGAACGGAAATCGGCGGCTCGCCGGTGCTGCCGCTCGGGCACAGCGAAGCCGGCAAGAAAACTGCAGCGCTTCTCGTGCCGAACGCGTCGTTTGGCGGCGCCGAGAAGGTCATCTACGCCGCCTCGCGTGAACTTAGGGCCGCGGGCTACGAGACGCATCTGTTCGTGCTCGGCACCAGCCGGATGGACGTGATCGACGAGTTCGATTCGAGCTTCGACTATGTTCACTTCTGGGATCAGGGCATCCCGGCCTGGGGCGGCTCCGGCTCGTTCCTCGGCCAGGATTTCATTGCCGACCATCATGAAGTCGATTGGGGTGCGCTTAAAGGTCAGCTCTCGGGCTTCGATCTCGTCATCAACAACCACGTGATGGCGATGCATCCGCTGATCGCGCGGCTGCGCTCGGAAGGGACACGCACGGCGTGCTATCTGCACGTCGTCGACAACACGCCGTTCAAGCGCCCGGCCGGCCAGCCCTTTGCAGCCATCGCCCACGAGCATTGCTACGACGCCTTCCTCACCTGCTCGGAACAACTGAAGTTCTACCTGCACAGCTTCGGCGTGCCGCTCGAAAAGATCTTTGCCGTTCCGAACGGCGCAAGTTTCTCCGTGCCGCCCAAGGTGCTTGCAGACGTGCTGCAGGTGCGGCGGATCGAGCGCAAGGACGACCGGCTGCGGCTGCTCTACATGGGTCGTCTTGACCAGCAGAAGGGCATCGACCGCCTGGCCGCGACCATTGCAGAGCTGCGTGCGGCGCACGTGTCGTTCGACGCGCGGGCGATCGGTGGCGAGATCCTGGCGGATGCCTCGTTCTCCTGGACGGACCGGCTCAAGGAACTGGGCGTCGACGTGCGCCCACCGGTCTTTGCCAGCCGCGACCTGATCAAGGCGCTCGGCTGGGCCGATGTTCTGATCATGCCTTCGCGCTGGGAAGGTGCCCCGCTGATGATCGCCGAAGCCCAACAGCTCGGGTGCGTGCCGATCGCAACCGCGGTTGGCGCCGTCGACGAACTGATCGTCGATCGCGAGGACGGCATCCTGATCGATGCCTCCTCCGATCCCCAGGTGGTGCGCGACATGGTCAAGGCGATCGCCGAGGTTTCGCGCGATCGCAACCTGCTGGCTCCGATCATGGAAGGGTGCCTGAGAACAGCGGCGCGTCGCGGCTGGGCGAACTCCTTTTCGGAGTTCCTCGGCTGGTGCGACGGCGCCGTGAACAATTCCTCGCTTTCGCGCGCCAAGGTCATCCGGGCGCGTGAGACATCCAATACCGGCGTCGCAGCTGCAGGCTGATCGACCCGTACGACTTTTCAAAAAGAAGGGACTTACGCATGCGTCCAAGAATCCTCCTGACGGGTATTCCTGGTCATTACACGCGCCTCGCAAACGGCGCCAATGGCCTGTCGGTTTCCTATTCGGAACGGCAAAAACAGCCCGAATCCAAGGACGAGTTTCTTCAGGAGCTTCGCAACATCAGCAACACCGGCAACTATCTGATCGGTGAGGGGGCTCTGCGCGCCATCACGCCGCACGCCAAGCAGATTCCGTTCTGGCATCTTTACAACGCCCACAAAAACGGCACCGGTTTCGATGAATTCAACAACAACTTCGACATCTGCGTGTTCACCTGCGCCAATCTGTTGCGCAAGGGGCTTTCTGCGGATGCCGAGGCTGATGTCTTGAGCAAGCTCAAGATGCCGATCGTCATGCTCGGTATCGGCCACCAGAACCGCAAGGACCTGGAAACAGGCCTGCCGGAGGGGACGAAGCGCCTGCTCGATGTTCTCAAGGACCGCGAGCACTACTTCCTGACCCGCGGCTACGAAACCGCCGGCTACCTGAAGGACCAGGGATTCAAATACGTCCGGCCGACCGGCTGCCCCTCGGTCTATTTCGCGCCGAACAATATGCGTGCCTCGATGAAGAAGCTGCCCGACGTCAAGATCGGTCAGGCAAAGACCATCTTCTCGGGCTATCTCGGCGCCAATCACGATTGCATCGTCGATGCGATCGCGCTGAACCCGGAAGGCGCCAAGCCCCAATACATCATCCAGGACGAATTCCTGCACTTCGATATGAAGGTCGAGCCGGATGCCGATGGCAGGGTCTTCGATTCCTGCTCGGGCAAGATGCTCGGGGAACTGGCTTTTCCGGGCGCTGAGCGCCAGAAGGTGCCCTTCGATGTACGCACCTTCTTCGATACCAACATGTGGCGCGCCTGGGCCTCGCACATGGACTTCAATTTCGGCCGTCGTTTCCATGGCTCGATCATCGCCATGCAGGCAGGCGTGCCGAGCCTGATGGTGGCCGTCGACGACCGCATGCGCGAAATGCTGGGCTTTACCGGCCTGCCGTCGGTCGACGTCCAGGAGCTCGAAAAGGCGGAAAACCGGGCGGAGTTCGTTGCCAGCCATCTGGCCGGGCTGAACGCATCGGAACTGGTCGACCGCTACTCCGATCGCGAACGCAATTTCCGTACGGTGCTGCGCGAGATCGGCATCGGCCTCTAAGCCGGGATGCCTCGGACGCGTTCGATCCGAGGCGCTCAATTCATGATGTTCGGGCGGCACGGTGAGGTTTGCAGATCCGCTTCCTCGTGCCGCCCTCCCTCTTCCTCAACTCTGTGGGCCAGTCCACAAACCAGGTGTATCGATGCGTATCCTGCTCACCGGAATCCCTTCCTACCTCCAGCGTACCGTGGCGCGCGTTTCCGGTGCGACGGTTCATCACAAACCCTACTTCGACGATATCCGAAGCAAGAAGGATCTGGTCGACCAGGTCAAGAAGATCGCCAACACCGGCAACTACCTGATCGGCGAGGGCGCAGCTTATGCCTTGCGCGGTCATGACGTGACCTATGTGCCGTTCTGGCATCTGGTCAACAGCCGCGGCGCCAACGACGTCTACGATGCCCTGAACAAGGAATTTGACATGTGCGTGTTCGCTTCGGCGAACCTGCTGCGTCCGGGATACTCGGCCGATCTCGAAGCGGATGTGTTCGAGAAGCTGAAGATGCCGGTTCTGGTGATGGGCATCGGCATCCAGAAGCGTGAAGGTCTGAAAGAAAACCTGCCGGCCGGTACGTTGCGGTTCCTCGAGGTCTTGAAGCAGAAGGAAAGCTTCTTCCTGACCCGCGGCTATTTCACCGCGGAGTTTCTGCGCGCGGAGGGGATGAAGTTCGTCAAGCCGACCGGCTGCCCCTCGCTCTTCTTCGCTCCCAACGAGATGCGCCACTCCTTGACGTCGCTTGCCAACGCAGACCTTGCCTCGGCACAGAAGCTCGCGCTCGGCGGCTATCTCGGTAGCGTCGCCGACACCATCGTCGATGCCCACGCGCTCTTGAAGCCGGAGAGCGTGGCCAGCTACGTCATCCAGGACGAAGTCGTCGCCTATAACCTCACCCTTCCCGTGGATGACAACGCGCCGGTCTATGACCGCTCCAGCGGCCGCATCACCGGCAAGACCGAATACAAGCATCAGGAAAAATGGCAGCGGCAGAACGAACTGATGGTGTTCTTCGACACCAACCAGTGGCGCGCCTGGTCATCGACCCGGGACCTGTGCATCGGTAGGCGTTTCCATGGATGCGTCATCGGCATGCAGGCGGGCACGCCCTCGCTGATGATCGCCGTCGACGACCGTATGCGCGAGATGCTCGAATTCATCGGCTTCCCCTATATCGAAGCGGGCGTCTGGAACCGTGAGGCGGACAAGAAGGCTCATCTCGCCAACTTCCTGTCGAAAATCGATGCGCAGGCGGTTACCGAACGCTACTCGGCATGCGAGGCGAACTTCCAAAGTGCGCTTAAACAGGTTGGCATTTAATCTGCCCCTGAACCGGGCAGCGCCCTTGGCGCTGCTCCTGGCCGCCTTGATCGCCTGGGCGGGGCTTTCGCGTGGCGCTCCGGCGTTTGCGGGCGAGACTGCGGCCGCGCGCTACGGCATCAATCGGCTCAATCTCGCCTGGCTGGAACGCACGGATCAGGAACGCATCCTTCGCGCCATTGCCGACAGCGGCGCGACGCATGTGCGGCTATCGTTGTCGCGCCCTGTCGACAAAAGCATCGACGCGCTGGAGATCGCCAACCGGCTGGGTCTGCGGATCCTGCTCGAAATCCAGCTGTCGAACAAAAGCTATTATCCGGACAGCGTTCGCCCGCGCACCGGCTTCGGGCGCATCTGGGATATCAACCGGTTGTCCGATCTGGACCTTGATCGTTACCGCGCGGGCCTGGCGTCAGCACTGCAGCGCATCGATGCCCTTGGCATCCGTCTGGACGCGGTGGAACCCGGAAACGAGATCAACCTCGCCGGCTATAACGGGGGCCTCGCCGTCTACGAGAAGCCGGGCCAAGCGACGCCGCGACATCTCGGCGAACTCAAGGATGCCCACGCGTTCGGCAAGGGTCTCGACAACTACGTCGAGGCGCTGAAGATCACCCGCGACGCCGTAAGAGCGAGCGCCAACAGCAAGGCGATCATCGTCTCCGCCGGGCTCTCCGACATGGGGGCCAAGGAAGCGGACCGCCAGGGAATGGAGCGGCTGGATCCGGGCGAGGTGATTGCCCTTTTGAAGGCGCGGGGCATGGACGCGCTCGTCGATGCCTATGGCATTCACATCTACCCGGCGCGCAAGGATAAGGCTGCAATCACCTCGATCGTCACCAAACTTCTCGATTTCTGTGCGCCTGCCGACAGAGGGCGGCCCTGCTGGGTGACGGAATGGGGGATTGCCAATACACTGCGCAGCTGCCCCGTCGATGATCGCGAACGCGAAGGGGCGATGACGGCCATGCGGACGGTCTTCGAGCGGTTTTCCGAAGAAAATCGCCTGAATGCGGCCTACTACTACGACTGGGACACCCAGCAAAACTACCGGCTATGGCGCTGCGGTGCTCTAAGCCCGGCCGGCGCGCTTGCGATCGAACCGGCCAAGGGTGATTGATGCAAGGCATTTTTAGCTGTGAGCTGGATGGAGCGAAGCGCCCTTGTCGATCAGCGGCGCGTTGCGCGGCTCGTCGCCGGTTCAAGCCCCTTGCCGCGGTAGGTGACGGGAATGCCGAGTTCCTCGTGGGTTCGCGCCAGCGTTTCCAGCCAGGTCGCCAGTTCCTCCGGGACCATTTCGTCCCCGGTCTCCATCGCCTCGATCCACGCCAGGTTGCAATGGAGGGCGCTTGCCAGATTGATCGGCGTCCAACGAAGAACGAGAAGGCATTGGGTGAAACGGGCGGGGGTCATCGGTTGTGCTCAAGGTTGCATGTGGAATGAATGAAGCAGGCTTTACACGTGGAAATAAGTCAAGGTGATGACTTGCCGCGGCCAAAAGACGTGATCTTTTCGTGAGTTAGAATTGATTGGGCAAAATGCCGCAGTGCAGCATGGAAATGGCGCCTTTCGCGCGGCATTTGCCGGGAACGCGTGGACCCGATTGCCGCGCCCATGGGACAAAATCGGCGAAAATACGGGACTGACTGTTGGTTACCAGAGGGTTCTCTACCCCGAGCCGGTGCGAATCGCGCGCCTTTGAGGTTGAATGGCCGCAGATCCAGAGGACCGATTCGGTCCTGGACATTGCGCTGAGGCGATCAACCGTTGCATGCACCCCTCTACCAGACCGCGATCAACATTGCCGCGAAGGCCGCGTTCTATCTGTCGCTCGCGATGCTGCTGCCGGCCGCAGTCGATCTGTTCTATGGTCATCCCAACTGGAGAGTGTTTGCCGGTTCGGCCTTTGCGACTGGCGGTCTGTCGCTTCTGGCGATCGCCGCCACGCAGGGCGGCTCGCCGCTGTTCAGCCGCAAGATGGGCTTTCTGGTCGTCAATCTTCTCTGGATCGTCGTGTCTCTCGTCGGCGCCGTGCCCTTCTGGCTGTCGTCGCTGAAGCTCGATTTCGCCAAGGCCTTCTTCGAATCGGTCTCCGGCATCACCACGACGGGCTCGACCGTCATCAGCGGCCTCGACCATGCGCCTCCGGGTATCCTTCTCTGGCGCTCGGTTCTGCACTGGCTCGGCGGTATCGGGATCGTGGCGCTCGGGCTCTTCGTCATGCCCTATCTCAGGGTCGGCGGCATGTCCTTCTTCAAGATGGAGTCCTCGGACACCACCGAAAAGCCCTTCGCCCGCATCGTCACCTTCACGCGCGCCTTCATCCTGATCTATGTCGTGATGACGGTGACGTGCACAATCATCTTCTCCTATCTGGGCATGAGCCGTTTCGACGCGATCAACCACGCAATGTCGACGGTCGCGACCGGTGGCTTCTCCACCCACGATGCCTCGCTCGGCTACTTCAACAGCCTGCCGATCCTCTGGGTCGCAACCTTTTTCATGACGCTGAGCAGCCTGCCGTTTTCGGTGCTCATCCTGTTTATCGTTCGTGGGCGGCTCGATACGCTGAAGGATCCGCAGATCATCGTCTTTCTGTCCTATCTGACGGCACTTGCGCTCGCCGCAAGCCTCTACCAGCGGATCGTCAACGGGGTCTCGGCGCACGAGGCATTGGCGCACGGCTTCTTCACCGTCTCGTCGATCCTGTCGACGACCGGTTTTGCAAGCGACGATTATATGCTCTGGGGTGAGTTCATCGTCGCACTTGCCTTTGCCGCCACCTTCATGGGTGGTTGCTCCGGCTCGACGGCAGGCGGCATGAAGGCCTACCGCTTCATCATCATCTTCAATTCAATCCGCGCCGGTCTTTTCAAGCTGATCTACCCCAATGCGGTCCACACGGTGCGCTACGGCAAGACACTTGTCGACATAGACGTGCAGCGCACCGTGTTTATGTTCTTCACGGCCTACATGTTCATCTGGGCTTTCGGCAGCCTGGCGATGGGGGCGATGGGCTATGATCTTGTCACGGCGGTGTCGGCGGTCGCAACGGCGCTTTCAAACGTTGGCGCCGGGCTCGGCCCGATCATCGGGCCGGCCGGCAACTTCTCGACGCTGACCGACCCGGCGCTCTATCTCCTGTCGCTCATGATGCTGCTCGGCCGTCTGGAAATCCTGACGGTGCTGGTCATCCTGACACCGCTCTTCTGGAGAGATTGAGCACTGTCGTGATTGTTTTGAAATCATCCTCCTTCCGTCAACTGGAGAAGGGTTGCTCATCCGGCGGGTTGCGTTGTGCATGAGCCGGTGCTTCGCGGTCGGTCGTACGACCCCTACAACTAGCGAGGCGGCGGCAGGCTAAGACCATCTACAACCGGGCGAATAGGCTAATCGAAATTTGGACCTTATCTGTCAGAGCGTTGTAGCTTTCTGGCGACGTCGCTGTTTTCTCCGCAGCATTCGGTGACAATGCCCAAACAGCGTTGCCGCTCCAAGGCAATCGCCTCAGCAACCATCGTCGTAGGGTCACGTTGTCCTCGTGCCAGATGTCGGGCTGAAATGCTCCAGGCCATCATGGCAGTTTCGTCTGAAATCATGGTTTGTCCCAGCTGCTATGAACTCGTCTGAGTGTAGGAGCTGACGCTTTCGCGAAACGTGCACGCAATGCTAGATTTCTTGCATCAACTCCTTGTGGTTAGGAATGAAATGGGGACGAGGCACTTTCTACGGAAATTGGTTGACTACATGTTGTTCGGGCGGTCAGAGCCCGACGAACTCCCACGACTTAGCGAAGAGCAGAAATTTCTCCTGAAGCAGTTTAGGCTCGGGCTCATCACTGAGCAGGAATGGCGGGACTTACTCGAACGCGATCCGACTTTGTCTGCACACTTTAAGGCGCGGGATCCCCGCGTATCTGCGAGGTGAACGTAAGTTCGAGAAGCGGTCGAACTAGCCGGTTTTAGGCTCAGGGTTTAAGTGCTGCGGGCAACAATGTGTCTGTTATCTGGAGCAATGCTCCGGCCGCCAGCTGAATGATAAGGTCAAGACCGTTTTGGGATCGATATTGCGGTATGCGCATGCCAGGTGGCTTTTCGCTGTCGCTCCTCAAGTAACCACGCGACGGCCAACTGCAAGAGGCAACCGGCAACCAGTAATATCGCTTGTACCAGAAGCGACGGGTTTGGTGTGGCGGCCACAACTGTCTTGGCTACACAAACAAGGATTACGCCGACGGAAAAAACAGGAAGGCTGTGCTTACCGGCAGCGCAGACCAGGCGAAAGGCTGGCTGACGGGCCGCGAGCTGCACGGCTCGGATGTTCCAGGCAAGATACAGGATCGCCAGTACATTTAGGACGCGCAGCGGGCCGCTGTTCGTTTTAGAAACGAGCTGATGATACAGCTCGCTGAACGGCGGCTCTGTAAGGCGAAGATACACGGCAAGATTTATCGGGATGGCAGTGATCGCAAAGATGGCGGCCACGAGGAACACCACGCGATTGTAGCTGAGCACGGGCATCGACCGTTTCAGTCCAATGCCGACAACGATCCCGATGATGAACAAAAACTGCCAAGAAAACGGATCAAAATACCACTCACGTCCATCTAGGGCCCAGTTCCGAAGATTGATGTGACCAATCCCAGCGGCCAACCAGACCAGGCACGAAAAGCTCAGCAACATCGTTCGCGAGCGACTGTGAAGCCAGATGGCAAACGGCGTGAGACCAAGCAGCACCATATACAAAGGCAGGATATCGAGATTTCCCGGCATGTACATGAGCAGAATGGCCTCGGCTCCATGCTGAAAAGGCGCGCTCCAGAATGAATTCATATCGGACCAAGTCGATGGACCAACGGCCAGCATCAGTGCGGCCGAGATGCTTGCCAGCACCGAAAACAACAAGACGTGGACGAGATACAAGGCGAAGGCGCGTTTCCACGGTCGCAGGAACAGGACCGAACCATCGGTGCGATAGTAGGCAAGGGCAGCGGATATTCCAGCCAAGAGAACAAAGACATCGGAAGCATCTGCGAAACCGCGAGAATGCTGCACAAAACCCGAAAACGTGAACTCGGAGTGGCCGACAAAGATCAAGAGGAGAGCGAGCCCACGCAGAAGATCAATCCTGCTTTCTCGTTGCTTCTCCATTTATCTCCCCGTTTGGATTTCGGCGGCGCTAAGGCCTGAGGAAATCCATACGAGAAAATCGTTAGTTTCTGATATCCGGCTAAAGGAACATTTTTAACGAACTCGTTGAGCGAGCGTCACGTGGCCGCTACGCCACGACAATGGCCCGTTCACTCGACCTGGTACCGTAGGGAGCCAGCAGGGCTCGGGCGTCCAGAAATGCATCAATCTCCAAACTCAGGTGAGACCGCCTGGATGCCCCCAAGCTCACGTTCCGATTCAGACAACGACAAAAAGCAAAGCGCTTGCGACCAGAATCAGCGCTCCGAGCGTCGCTAAAATGATCGCAATCAGCTCACTGTCATATTTCGGCATATCGCTGTTCATCGCCACGGTCTCACGGTTTGCGGCACGTATCATTTAAACATGATAATAACAATCATATTTTATGGGGCTCACGCGGCAAATGACATACGCGATCCCGCAGCTCCCATGCACTCTCAGCATCCTCGGACCATTTCCGATCCGAGGTACGCAGTTTTGGCGGATGCTGAGCCTCATGCAGCCTCGGTCTTGCGGCGTGTGCCGGCGCTTTCGATGTAGTACTTCTCATAGCGGTGGCGATAATGCTCGGCACCGCCAAAGTCGCTGTACTTTGCCAGTTCCTGCATGTCGGTCTTGTTGAGGATCACGCCGAGGATCTTGGCATTGATCTGCGGCTCCGAATGCAAGAGGTCGCGCACCAGGCGCGACGGCGTCCGGCCCCATTCGGCGACATAGAGGAAGCCGTCCGCAAGCGGCGCGAAGGCCTTGGCATCGACGACCGGGGCGAGTGCCGCGAGATCGACGACGACATAGTCGAAGGACTTGCGTGCATTGTCGATGAGCTCGGCCATGGCCGGCGACGCAAGCAGCTCATGGCTGTCATACGGGCCGTTGCCGTCCACTGCTTCACCGCCGACCGGCAGGATCGCAAGCTTCGTCTGCTGGTCGATCTTGATGCCCGCCGGCCAGGATGCCTGCCCGGTCAACGCTTCCACCAGACCCGCCTTCGGCGGCGGATTGATCATCTTGCTCAAACCCGGTTTGCGGATGTCGGCATCGATCAGAAGGGTCTTCTTGCCGCTTGCGGCAAGAAGGGCCGCAAAATTCGCGGCAATGATCGACTTGCCTTCATCGGGCACCGCCGAAGCGATGCCGATGACGCGTGAACCGTTGCCGGTCAGCATCCGGTCGCAGGCGAGCTTGGCGTTGCGGAAGGTCTCGGTGAAGGACGAGCGCGGAGCGTCGAGCACGATGCGGCTGAGGCGCTCGAACGACGGCGCCCCTTGCGTTACCGGCGGCGGCATCTTGTTCTTCATCAGCTTGGCGCGAACGAGATCCGTCGTTCCAGGGTGACGTGGGCCGACCAATGGAATGTAGCCGAACGACCGGTGCCCGAGGATGGCGCGCACGTCGCCTTCGAGCCGGAACGTCCGTTCGCGGAACTCCTGGAAGGCAGCAAACGCGCCGCCCGCCATCAGGCCGAGCACCGCCGAAAGGGCCAGCACCATCGTCTTCTTCGGGCTCGAAGGCGAGGCCGGGACGCCGGCGCTGGAAATCACCCGCGCCTTGGCGATCGGGAAGGAGCGCTGCTGCGAGGCCTGCTCGTAGCGGTTCAGATAGGTCTCATAGAGCGTCTTCAGCGCGGCTGCCCGCTGCTCCAGTTCGCGCAGGTGCACGAGCGAGACATTTGCATTTGCGTTGCGGCCGGTGGTGCCTTCTATGTTTTCGCGCAGCGACGCTTCGCGTGAGCGCGCCACCTCGTATTCGTTGCGGTAGCTTGCCGTCAGCTGCTGCAGTTCCTGGAAGATCTGGCGGCCGACATCGGTTTTCTCCTTGCGCAGCGACACGGCCTGCGGATGGTCGGCGCCGAAGCTCTGGCTCACGTCCTGTTCGCGCTTGCTGACCGCAAGGTAGCGCGTGCGCAGATCGCGGATGACCGAGTTGTCGCCTTCCTTGGCGGAAATCGTGGCGTTCTTGACGGCCGTCTCCGGTCCCTGGTCGACGATCGCCTGGAATTGCTTGTAGCGCGCCGAAGCGCTTGCGCTATCGGCCTGGGCAATGATCAGCTGGCTGTTGAGATCGGCGAGCTGCTGTTCCGACATGAGTTCGCCGCGCGCAAGCGTCAGGCCGTTTTCGCTGCGGTATTTTTCGACCTCTAGAGACGCGGTCTGCGTGCGCTGCCGAAGGTCTGCAAGACGTTCCTGCAGCCAGACCGAGGCCCGTTCGGTCGCCTCGAAATTGGCGTTGAGCTGGTCGTTGAGATAGGCGTCGGCATAGGTGCGAACGATGCCGGCGGCAAGCTGCGGATCGCTGGAACGATAGGCAAGCGAGACGACGGAGCTTCGCGTCACGCGTTCGACGGCCAGTCCCTGCTGGAGCAGTGCCGCCGCCTTTTGCCTGCGGCCGTTGCGGGCCATATCCTCGGAAATCTCCGGCCCGCTCGAGAAGATGCCCGTAACGGACTTCAGCCCGTCCTTGACGACGTCGAACGGCGAGCGCGGCGGATTGAGGACGGTGTCGTTGTCGGCAAGGTTCATCTTGTCGACGACACGCAGGGCGAGTTCGCCGGATTTCAGGATTTCCACGGCGCTGGCAATCTGGGTGTCGAGCAGGGCGCTGTTTTGTGGCGGCGCCTGTTCTTCGGCAAATTTCGACAGGTTCTCGTCGAGAAGGACCTGCGTTGCCGATGTGTAGAGCGGTGTTGCGAAGACCAGGTATGCGACACCGAGCGCGATGAAGAGCGCCACAAACAGGCCGACCATTCTGGCGCGACGCAAGACGACCGAAAACAGACGATCGAGGTCGATGAAGCCGTCGGGCTCCTCCACGTTGCGCGGTACGACACTGTTGAAGGGGAGACTTCTTTGATTCATTGGGTCGCTCTGTCCGTTTCCCTTTGGTCCGAAGGCTGGCGCCTCTTCTTTTCAAAAGAGGCGCCGAAGCCAGTTATGCGGCGCGGATGCGGCCTTCGTGAGACAGGACCATGTCCTTGACCGAGGCATAGACCGCGTCGCCGAGATCGGAACGCGCCAGCGCGAAGGCGACATTGGCCGCGATGAAGCCTTCCTTGGAGCCGCAGTCGAACGTGCGCCCATCATAGGGATGAGCGTGAAACGCTTGATTTTGCGAGAGTTTCAGCATGCCGTCGGTTAGCTGGATCTCGTTTCCGGCGCCGCGCGGCTGATGGGCGAGTGTGTCGAAGATCTGCGGCTGCAGGATGTAGCGACCGTTCAGATAAAAATTGGACGGGGCTTCGCCCATAAGCGGTTTTTCGACCATTTGGGTGACTTCGAAGCCATAGGGGACGGCCGCACCCTTGCCGACGATGCCATATTTCGAGGCATCTTCCGGAGCGCATTGCTCGACGCCGACAACGTTGCCGCCGGTCTGACGGTAGAGGTCGACAAGACCGGCCATGCAGCCGCGTCCGCCGTGGCAGAGCATGTCCGGCAGGAGCAGTGCAAAGGGCTCGTCGCCGATGAGATCGCGGGCGCACCAGACGGCATGGCCGAGGCCGAGCGGCGCTTGCTGGCGGGTAAAGCTGACGGAACCGGCGCGCGGCAGCATCTGCTCCAGTTCGGAAATCTGGGCGTTCTTACCGGAGCGGGTCAGCGACGAGATGAGTTCAGGCGTGTCGTCGAAGTGGTCTTCGATCGCCTGCTTGTTGCGGCTGGTCACAAAAACGATGTGCTCGATGCCCGCTTCACGGGCTTCATCGACCGCATATTGCACGACCGGACGATCGACGATCGTCAACATCTCCTTCGGTATCGCCTTCGTCGCGGGAAGAAACCGCGTTCCATTGCCGGCGACCGGGATCACAGCTTTCCTGACGGTCCTGATACGGTCCATGGTCTTATCCTTTACTTACGTGTGGGCTTTCGCCCGAGGTGGGTCGTTCGGCCGCCACCGTCGAGGTGGCAGGCTTCATGCGTGCGATTGGCGCAAGCAGCCGGTGCAATCGCACGGCGATCGGCATTCTGAGGTGCCGAAGCGCTCTGGGGTTGGTCAGAGCCACCTGGGTGGCTCCGGCCAACGATTTGGATTTCAGGTGTTCGACAAGGCGAAGGAAGGCGTGCGCCTCGACGAGGCTTTTGTCGCGCCGGCGCTGCATCGCTAGCGCCTCGGCATCGAGCGTGTGCCTGGCAAGGAATTCCCGGTCGGCCGTCATCATCGCGTCGATGTGGCGCAGTTCGAGCACGCGCGAAATCGAGCCCTCGCGGATGTGATAGCAATAGCCGGCCGAGGGATCGATGACGCATCGGCCGCCATGGGCAAGCGCCGAGGCGAGCAGGATGTAGTCCTCGCCGATGCGGATCGTTTCCTCGAAGCGCAAGCGATGTTCGTTCAGAAACCGGCGCTCAAAGATCGGCTTCATGTAGCCGAAATTGAAGGTGGAGCGGAAAAGCACGTTGGAACCGATGAAGGCCGCAAGCGTCAGCGTCCGACGGCGCTCAAGCTCGGCTTCGGGAAACATGCGCTCCAGCCGCCCATCGAGATTGAGGACGTCGATGTTGTCGACCACAATCGAAGCTTCGGTCGAGGAAGCAAGGCCGATCATGCGCGACAGCCGCTGAGGGCTAACCGTGTCGTCCGCGTCAAGAATGGCGATCCAGTCGCCACGGGCCGCTTCGAGACCGGCATTGCGCGCGCCGCCGGGCCCGCGGTTCTCGGCAAGTCGCAGCAGCCGCACGCGCGGATCAGCGAGTTCTTCGACGACCGCACAGGTCTCGTCCTTTGAGCAATCGTCGACGACGATCACCTCGACGTCGGCGCCCGTCTGCGCAAGCGCACTGTCGATGGAGCGTCGGATCGTGTCGGCAGCATTATAGGCCGCGATGACGAAGCTGACGTCGGGGGCGCGTTGCGTCATCAAGCGGTCGCCGCTCCGTATTGCTGGAGTTCGCGCACACCAATGAGGCCGCTGACGACGCCCGCATGCATGATTGCGCGAAGCGCGTAGCGCGAGCGAGCGACCGGCGATCCGAGCAGCATAAGACTTGCGATGGCGCAATAGCCTGATTTCGCCGTCGCGCGGACGATTTCGGCCACTCGGCTGCCGGCTTGGCCCGGTTCACTCAAGAGCCGGCCATGGGTTTGGCCGGAACGGAAACGACGCTTTGCAAGCCAGGCAAGTCGCGCGCGTTTCTCCGGTACCGGTTCGAAGACCAGCGCATCGGGCGCATAGGCCAGACGCCCACCATCCGCATGTATGTGGCGGAAGAACTCCGTATCCTCACCGCCTGTCTGCCCGAGCGCCAGATTGAACCGCCTGTTGAAGACGACCGGGCGAGTGAGATCGATCAGAACATTGCAGGTGTAGCCCGTGCGGATCTCGCCATCGACCCAGACCGGCCGGGTTGAATGAAAATCGCCGCGGCGCATCCAGTTCGGGGCAGACAGCGTGTATTCGGCACGAACCGGACCGAGCACGACATCGGCGCCGGTCGTTAGGGCGGTATCGAGCAATTGCACGAGCCAGGTCCTCGACACCGTCTCGTCGTCGTCGACGAAGGCGAGATAGTGCCCGGTGCTGTTGTCGAGACAGGCGTTGCGGGCGATGGAAATGTTCGACGCCGGGCAATGCACGTAGAGGATCTCGCAAGGCATGGTCGGGCGCATCTGGTTGACGAGCGCCTCGGCACTCGGCGTCACGTCGTTGTCGGCGACGATAATGCGGATCGCCACATCGGCAGGCACGGTGATTAGCGCGAGGGAGTGCAGCGTTTCTGCAAGCTCCGGCCGGCGAAACGTGCACACCGCTATGTCGATCTGTGTCCGGGCGACGGTGTTGGTCATGGTGCCACCCTCCGGTTACGCGTGGTGAGCAATTCCCGCCAGAAGCCGGCCGACCAGGCAAAATGCATGACCATTGCCGAGATGGCCGCGAGCGGGCCGTAGGGGTTCTTCTGGCCGAGCGCCATCCACATGCCGTAGCCGATGCAGGCCACAGCCCAGAGCACGACCGGAACGACCGCAAGCCAGCTGACGACCGCGAGCAGTGCGCCGACAGCGACCGGAGCGACGGCAAGCGGCAGCAACTGCCTGAGGCTCGGCCAGGCGCGATGCTTCAACACATTGCGCGCGCGTCCGCGCCCATAGGCGAAGTACTGGCGGAAGAGCGGCCCGACCTTTGCGCGGGGGTAGTAGACCATGCTGGTCCGGTCGGTCATCCAGATGCGATAGCCCGCCTGGCGGAAGCGATAGTCGAACTCCGCGTCTTCGTTGTGGCTGAAGATCTCGTCGTAGCCGCCGATCGCCTGGAAGGCGGAAATGCGCATCAGTGCATGGTGACCGTGATCGGCCCAGTGGCTCGCCGCGCCGAGACGGTGCTTGGCGCCGCCATTGCCGAGCTTGGAATTCTGGGCGTAGGCCGTGGCCTTCTGGAAGGGCGTGAAGCCAACCGTCTGCATGGCGACGACGACGGAGTCCGCGCCGGTCAGAAGAGCCTCCTCGACGAGGCGCTCGCAATAGTCATGCGGATAGGTGCCGTGCGCGTCGATGCGGATCATATAATCGAAATCGGTGCCATGGCGTGCGACGGCGAGATTGATCGCAGCACTCTGGATGCGTTTCGGATTGTCGAGCACCAGCACGGCCGGATCCTTCTCGGCGAGACGCGCCGCGATCTCACGGGTGCCGTCGGTGCTGCCGCCGTCGGCGATCAGGATGGCGCCGTTGAGGCGCTTTGCCGCGGGTAGCAAGGCTTCGGCGAGGCCCTGCAGATGTTCCGCCTCGTTGAGGCAGGGAATGACGATGAGGACACGTATGCTCATGACAATCCACCTTCGTTCTGGGGCGTTGAGGTGTTTTGATGTGCTTGCGGGAAGTCCAGCGCGATGCGCGGCGGAGCGGCGGACGTGACGGCCGACAGACGGCGCACGAGGCCCTCGCAATCGCTGCGATTGAAGATCCAGGTTTCCGGCGCGCAGGCGGCGATCCGCCGGGATGTGGCGTCGTAAATCTCGGAGGTCATCGACCCCATGAGCGCGGCAAGCGCGTCGGCATCAGCTTCTTCGAGCAGCACGCCAAGGCCACGTATGGCCAGAAACCGCGCGGTCTCGGTGCCGCGAAGCGCAATCGGCACCCGCCCGAAGCGGCAGCCTTCATAGAGCCGGTTCGGGAGCAGCCATTTGGAGTTCTGACCTTCCTCGAAGAAGTCGATCGCCCAGGTGAAGTGCACGTCGGAGTAGATCGCGCCAAGCTCTTCCGGGCTGCGATAGGGGCCGTGGAACGTCATGAAAGGTTCGTTGCGGATGAAGCCGTCGAAGTCGTCGAACTCGCGATAGGCCGGCCGGCCGCGCAGCACGATCTCGAATCGACCCTCCATGCGGCGCGAGAAGGCCGCCAGCAGCGCAAGTGATTTGCGGCAGCGCAGAGCACCGAACCAGCCAATCCGCCATGGGCCATGTGTCGGTGCGGCGGCAGCGATCACCGATGGTCGCGCATCGGTTTCGTCGAGCTCGAGCACTTTGTTCTCAAGCATCATGGTCGGTGCCGAGATACCCGATAACGGGCGGAAATAGTTCTCGACGAAGGCGGGAGAACTGGTGATCAAAAGGCGCGCGTCACGGCCGAGCAGGCGCTCGCTTGTCCGCAACGCCTTGCCAGCGATGCCGGGGGAAAGGAGTAGGCGGTGAATGTCGAGGCATTCGTAGACGATTGGGACGTCGCCGCCGAAGAGGCTGACGGCCTTCCTGGCGATGGCCAGCATGTCGAGGTTGCGGGCTATGATCAGGTCTGGACGTTCGACGCCGCGCAGCGCCTGCTTCAGCGAGAGACAGCTCTTCGCGATCGCACCGACGCGCTGGACGAACCGGCCGTCATGGGTGTTGCCGAGCTCGACAGGTACGATGCCATCGATCGCCGCCAGCGGGTTTGCGTCGCGCCTGAACCCGGCAAGCGTCACCTTTGCGCCGCCGGCAAGCAACATCAGCACGCGTCGGCGAACGGCGGGGTCGGCAAGATCCTGGGCGAAGTAAAGTATCTGAAGCATGAACATCCAGTTTTCTGCCCGGCCGCGCCGGACATGGTTCAAATTTTGCGCCTTGCAGCGGCGAGAGCCACGCCCACGGGCGCGGCTCCCGATCGTCGGCTAGTTTGTTTTGCAGGCAATCGACTCGGGGAACTGGCACTCGTCTCCCGGCGCGGTGAAAGCGACCCGGTCGACCTGCATCATCGAGGGGCCTTTGTAGGAAAAGGCGCCCATCCAATCCGTCAGGGTATCGGTTCCCCAAAGGCTGAAGAAAATCTTTTGCGGATTGGGCGGGATCTTCGCTGGGTCGGTGACCTCGTGGACCAGTTCGCCATTTACGTAATAGCGAATACGCTCCTTCTCCCAGACGAAAGCGTAGTCGTTGAAGCCCTGGTTGGCGCCGCCCGGCACGTCGACCAGCTTCTCGTTGCCGCCCTTGGCGGAGACGTATTGGTTGATCTGGACCTTTGCCGGGTTCTTGCCGAGCACTTCGAAATCGATCTCGTCATGCGGCTTTTTGTCGGCCGGCCCGATATAGGTGAAGAAGGCCGAGTTGAGCCCCGAGCCGTCGGCCGTCTTGATCCGCGCCTCGTAGGTGCCATAGCTGAAGCGCTTGCGGGTCTGGATTTCGCCGCAGGCGTAATTGCGCTCGCCGAGTTTTCCTTCAGCAAACGTCAGTTCGGCGATGCCGTTGACGACCTTCGCCTGTTTCTTCGACCAGGTGCAGTTCTGATGCGCGCCATTGTTCCAGCCGTCCGAGACGTACCAGACGGCGGTGTCGAGTGTATCGAAGTTGTCGATGAAAGACGCACCCGTCGTGGTCTCTTCGGCCAGGGCCGGACCGGCAAGGCCGACGGCGACAAGGGTGAGCAGGGCGAGGCGGTGAGGTCGTTTCGATCTCATGGTCAGGTCCTTTGCTGGGGGGAGGGACCGGCGCGAACAGCAGCTGTCCGCGCACGCATGTCGCGGGCGGAGCCGGTCCGGCTGCCGGTGAGAATAGCGGTGAGGGCTGGCAGCCAGCGCGCGGAAAGAGCGTAGGCGCCGGCGAGGAAGGCGATCGTGATGAGCGGAACCGCGCAGTAAAACGCCGGGTAGTAGCCGATGTCCGAGCGGTTCCAGATCATCCAGAAGAGCACGAGTAGCGGAAAGTGCGTGCAGAAGATCCAGAAGCTGAGACCGCTGCCGCGCGAAAGCTGAGCGCCGATGTTGGTTCGGACGAGAAGTGCCGAAACCGCCCAGGAACCGACGATGCCGGAAATCGCAATCAGACTGCGCAGCATTTCGAGCCACACCGGAAAATTCGGGCCAAACTGATAGAGCAGGATGGACAGGAGCACGGCTGCACTCAGGAACGCGATGGTAATCGGCCAGGAAAAGCGATCGAAGCTGCGGACATCGATGCGATGCAGGCTCATGTAGATGCCGGCGCTAAACCCGAAGAGGATCGACTTCTTCAAAAAGATGCCGTTCGGAACGGGCAGCACCGCATAGGCGAAGAGGACGGCGAGCGTCTGTGCCGGATAGCGCTTGATCAGCCAGGCGAGCGCTGGCGAAAGAACGATACAAAGCAGGAGGTCGCGCAGAAAATAGAGCGGCAGATTGATCGGCAGATCCTCGAGCGCGAAGGCAAAGCTCAGCCACTCAATTGGGCTGGCTCCGATGACCTCCGGCAAATAGCCCGAACTGATGTCCTTGCTCTGCGCGACGAAAACCAGCGCGAGAAACGCCAGGTTCCACAAAAGGAATGGCAAAAGTACCGTCCGAGCCTTGGTCTTCAGCGTCCGGCCATAGTCGAAATTTTCGAGACCGCGACGGAACAGGAGATAACCGGAAATCGCGCTGAGGCAGGGGACGCCGACACGGAAGAGGCTGTCACCCAGGAAAATGCGCAACCAGTCGATGCCGCCATAGGTGCCGACATACGGACTGGTCGCCGGATCATAAGGCACATGCACAAAGACAATGCCTGAGATCAGCACGATGCGCATCAGATTGATCCGCGAGGAGATATTCGCGTTCACATCAACGATATCCGTCACCCCCATCTGGCAGCGCGTTTAGAAGCGGCCGTTTCAACAGAGCAGACCAGAGCCCGCACCCAGAAGATTAGGCTCGGGCACGGATCAAAATATGGCGCCGCAGCAAACGAATCGGCCTTGGTTTGCTGCGGTGCAGCATTAGAAATCGCGGCAATACTAGGAAAATAGGCCTATCCCCGCACTTGGACTGGGAAAAAACCATGACGTGGGCGTCAGTTGCGGAATATTAACGGCCGCTGATTTTCTGATGCTTCTGCTTGTTAAAGCGCATATGTAACGCCGAAAAGTTGTGCGCTTTTTCTTCTGTTTTTCAGTTGAGACAATGCCGCGGATCTCATTCCTCGCCGAAATGCGGCAAGGGTGGGGCAGTCTTTAGCGCTATTCCAGCCGTTATTCGGCGGCGGCTGGTACCGAGCTCGAAGCACCGCGGGAACGAACCATATCGGTGAGCTTTGCCAGCAGCGACCGTTCGGTAACGAGTACCAACACCAGATAGATCAGGGCACCGATCGCGGCGCCAACAAGAACCTGGAGCACCGCGCTTGGAAGAAGCGTGCCGTAGTGGTCCAGCAGCAGCCTTACGACGACAGCCATGATGAAAGCCGAGACCAGCGGCCTCACCGAAATCAGGAACCCGCGCAGGAAGGGCAGCTGGTCGGCGCGAAAGACAACCCAGGAATAGCCGACAAGCGTCGCTAGGTTGACGAGGCAGAGGGCGATCATCGCTTCGACGAGCGATCCGCCGATCGCGGCATAGGCGACGGCGGCAGTGGTGGCGATTGCCCGGATCACCGCCCACCAGAAGAGGGTCGTGCCCTGGCCGATACCCTTGAGATAGGGAATGTAGGTGCTGCAGGGTGTCAGCAGGCCCTTCGACAGGGCGAGCAGGCCGAGCACCGGCCAGGCTGAGGCCCATTGCTGTCCGAAGAGCACGAGCATCGCCGGCTCGGCAAGCGCCCAGAGGCCGAACATCATCGGCGCGAGCAGCACGGTGGTGACCTGCGTGCTGAGCATCAGCGCTTGCGAGCGCCGCTGGCGATCCTCGCCCATATGGCTGAAGGCGGGAAAGAGAACGCCCATGACTGCTGAAAGGACGATCTGGTTCGGAATGCTGGAAAAGCGGTTCGCCGCCGAATAGGCGCCGGCATCCGAAAGGCCGAGATAACGGCTGATGACGACCATCGGCGATTGGAAGGTGACGAAGTTGGCGATCTCGGAGCCCATCATGCCGAAGCTGAAGCGGCAGAGCGAAAGTACGCGCCGTGCCGAAAACACGAAACGCGGGACATAGCCGGAGACGGCGTAGAGACCGGCCAAACGGATGAATGCAGAAACGAAAAGCTGGGCGAGCAGCGACCACACCCCAAAGCCGAGAAGCGCCGCCCCGACAGCGATGAGCGCGCCGAGGATTTCGGAGAGCATGGTCCAGACCGCGTCCTTGCTGAAATTCATCCGCCGGGCAAGCAGTGAATAGGCAACATCGCCGGCAAGCTGCAACGGGATGAGCAGGCTCATGATCTGGAGCAGATGGCTTGCCTCCGGCGCACCCAGCAGGCTCGCCAGCGGTCCGGCAAAGACGAAAAGCCCAAGCGCCATCATCAGCGAAACCACCAGATTGGCCCAGAAAGCGGAGTGGATGAGTTCCATGTCCTCGTCGCGCTGGATGATCAGAGCGGAGGCAAGACCGGCGCCGCCGATCATCGCCAGAAACTGCACGACGGTGAGCGCGACGGCGACCGTTCCGAACTCCTCGGGCGTCAGGATACGGGCAAGAATCGGCACGGTGACAAACTTCAGCCCGAATGTGCCTGTCTTTGAAAGGACGCTCCAGCCGACGTTCCGAGTCACAGACTTGGCATTTACGTTTGAAGGCATGTGAGCATCCCGTGATGCCTTTGAAGGATTTCCGACAAAGGGCAAGCGCTAGATTTGAGGTCGCGACCCGGTGGGAGGAGACCACGAAATACTCTTTTAGAGAAACCGCAGGGGCGAAAAGATGGCGAAGCTGACTGTTATTATTCCCTACTACCAGAAGGAGCCGGGTATTCTTCGGCGCGCGCTCGCGTCCGTCTTTGCCCAAAGCTATCAAGACTTCCATGTCCTGGTGATAGACGATCAATCTCCCTACTCGATCGACGAGGAGTTGAGGCCGCTTGCCGATGGCGAGCGGGCGCGCGTGACGGTGATCCGGCAGGACAACAAGGGTCCAGGCGGCGCGCGCAACACCGGGCTCGACAACGTTCCGGCCGACGCCGCGTTCGCCGCGTTCCTCGATTCCGACGACATCTGGACCACCGATCATCTCCAGAATGCCGTCGACAGCATGAGCTGCTTTGGTGCCGACTGCTACTGGGCGTCGATAACAGGCGGCGAGGCGTTCTACTACCATTTCGGCATCGCCGATCTCGAGGCAAGCGATACGGTCGTGCGCTTGCAGGAAAGCCCGCTTGTCGTCGAAATTCCCGATCTTTCCAATGTCATGCTGCGGAACTGGAGCTTCCTGCACCTGTCTTGCATGGTGGTTGGTCGCCGGCTTTTCGAGACGGTGCGCTTTGATGCCGAGCTGCGTCTCGCGGCCGAGGACGTGCTGTTCTTCTGCGACTGCATTCTGGCGGCAAATCGTGTCGTGCTTTGTGATGCAGCCGGTGCCATGCGCGGGGAGGGCATCAACATCTTCCACTCGATCGACAACGATTCGCCGCAATTCCTGCAGCAGCAGTTCAACACCTTTGTTGCCCTTGAGACGCTTGAGCACCGGCTTTCGCGCAAGCCATCGGCCGTCGCGACGATCCAGTCCTACCAGCACACGGCCCGTCGTCAGGCGCTCTGGAGCCAGGCGCGCCGGCTGAAGCGGCGGAAGTCGCCGCAGTTTCGACTGCTGGCACGTTGGGTCCTGCGCGATCCCAAGCTGTTGCAAAGCGCATTCGAGCTTGCCGTCGGCAAGTTTTCCCGTTCACGCTGATCCGGACAGAAACTCCTTTTGGAGGAAGAACAAGCCCGCCAGGCGCGGCATCGAACCTATCTCGCATTTGAAAGAAGGGACCGCCCATGAAGCCCTATTACTGGGAATCTCAGCACGGCAATTTCGGCGACGACCTCAACCTCTGGCTTTGGGATTTCCTGCTGCCGGGTTTTCGCGATGTCCACGACGACATCCTCCTCGTCGGCGTCGGCACGGTGCTCAACCGCGCGCTTCTGCCTGATGGCGTCCGCAAGCTCGTTATCGGCAGCGGTTTCGGCTACGGCAGCTTGCCGGACATGCGGGATGCCGCCGAATGGGACCTTCGCTGCGTGCGCGGGCCGTTGACAGCCGAGAAGATCGGCCTTGCGCCGGAGCGCGGTATTGTCGATCCCGCGGTCATGGTCGCCGACATGCCGGAATTCCGGAACCTGCCTAAGCAATACAAGCGCAGTTTCATTCCCCATTGGGAAAGTGCGATCGCCGGTATGTGGCCCGTCACCTGCGGCACCGTCGGCCTGCACTACATCGACCCGCGCGGCGAGGCCAAGAGCGTGATCCGCGAGATCGCGCAATCGGAGTTCATTGTCGCCGAATCGATGCATGGGGCGATTCTTGCCGATGCATTCCGCGTTCCCTGGGTGGCGGTGACGACGTCGGACAGCATCAACAGCTTCAAGTGGAACGACTGGGCAAAAACCGTCGGCGTCGAATACCGTCCCCGCCATGTTCCGGTCTCCAGCCGCACCGAAGCCATGATCAAGGGCGCACGTTTCTGGGGCATGGGCTTCGAGGCGCAGACCGTGCCGGAGGCTGCGAACCTGCGATCCGCCGACGGCGAGGTGATCGTCGCGGCCAGAGAACCGCGTCAGACGTTCTTGCGCAGCGCGGCCAAGCAGGTGCTTGCGGCGCCGTCGACGCTTGCACTTTGGCAGGCCACTCGCGCAGAGCCGCAATTGAGCAGCGACAGCCGGCTCGCCGAACGCAAGGAACGCTTCCAGGATGCGTTGGCCGCCGTACGGCGCGCCTACTTCTAGGATGTGACAAACGGCGCTCCGGACGAGATGCCGGAGCGTATTCCGCTCGCGATGGTTCGACGTGGCGCCGACGCCGCAACGCGTGGTGCTAGCGCGCGTGCTCCGCGCCGATGGGCAGAAGGTAGCGCACTGCCGCGCCTCCGCCCGCCGGTGCCGCATCCTGGCGCGGCCTGAAGCGCTCCGTCTTGTCGGCGAAGATACCGGCGGTGACGGCCGGCGCGGCGCCCGGGCGCCGCATGAGGTAACCGATCGCAGCCATAGCACCGCGCTCTTTCTTGAGGTCGAGGAAGTGGCGGTGCTGGTAGCGGCCACGCACGTGACGCTCATGCCGTCGCACGGCAGCCGCTGCCTCACCGTCGAGGTCGTTTGCCGCGAGTATGACGCGGTCGGCCTCGTAGAGGCGCTTTAGATCCTCGGTCCGGTGGCTGCCGCTCAACGAATTGCCGCGCACGATCGCCGCATAGCCACAGCTTTGAATGACCTTGTAGCGTGCACCTTTGGCCAGTGCGCGAAGATAGAGGTCATAATCCTCCCCCAGACGAAGCGCCTCCTGATAGCGGATGCCATGCTTATCGAGGAAGCGGCGGCGCATCAGCGGCTTCAGGAAGCCGATCTCGCCACGTTTCACGCCCGGCTGCGAAATATTGCCCTCGACGAAATCAATGAGGCCGAGAAGGCGCGGCCGTGGCGGGAAGTCATCGACCCTTGGAGCCGCACCAGTCACTGCGGCCTCGCCCATGAAGGCGATATTGTCGGCGATGAAATCCCACTCCTCTACTGCGAGCAGCCTGCCGAGCCTGCCCGGTAGAAAGAAATCGTCGGCGTCGAGGATCGCCAGGACCGGGGCGCGGCTGATGGCAATCGCATGGTTGCGCGCTGCTGAAGGACCGCGATTGCTTTCAAAGCGTGCGATCGTCAGCCGTCCGCTGTGATCGTCGGCAGATCGCGCCGCGGCGACGGTCTGATCGGTGGAGCCGTCATCCACCACGATCACTTCGGCGGTTTCCTGTTCGGCCAGCGCCGACGCGACCGCGCGGGCGATGGTCGCCTCGGCATTCTTCGCAGCAATGATGACGCAGACATCTGTCCGGGCGACTGTGGTCATGAGGGCCTCCAGTATCGTGTCTCGCGGGCAGCGCGGCGCCTAGGGGCCAAGTGGACTGCACCAGTTCTCGATCGCTGCATGACGCAGCCGGGTCATTGGCAACCCGCTAGATCATGCAGCCCGGCATGGAATCTTGCCGTAACGGGCCGCACCATGCAGGGCGATCATGTCGCAACCGCGTCAAAGGCGATTTTTTTGAAGAATAGCGAGGCAGGCTTGTCCGGTCGTGCGGTCAACGATTGAAGTGACCGGGCCGGTCCAGGCGGTGGCTATTGCTGCCCGGCTTGTCGTCATTGGCCGATTGCAGCACTTCAGCCGCTTTTTTTCCGCGCTCACGCGCTTTCCTCCAGATTAGGAAAACGACCGCGAGGAAATAGCCGATCTGAATGAGGACCGCACAGATCGCCGTCTGGATCAGCGTGGATGTGAGAGAGCCATTGAGGAAATAGGTGACGACCGCAAAAACCGTCAGGGCGCCGATCATACTCACGAAGACGCGTGGTGCGTACATGGCACTAGCTCGCAATCGATTCTATCGCTGCAGACGTCATCGCAAAATCGGCCTTTCCTCTGCAAATGTTAATATATTGGCGGCGGACATCGGCTGCAACCGGCAATAGCCGCCGCTTTGGCACATAGAAACAGGCAAATCTTTATGTCGCGTTTCGAGCAGCGTCGATCGAATCAAAATCAGTTGATCAGCCTCGAGCGCCATTGTGACGCGAGCCTGCGCTCGGCAGCTGATTTTCCACCTCCCGTCGGGAGACGGTCTCCGCATCGCCCGATGGTTGCCGCCACACTCACGTGCTGATCAACTTTTATTACAAGTTTGAACGATGTTGCGAGTCTTTGTGTGCGCCGCGAAGACTTGGTGCGACGCAGCAAAATTTGGGAAATACGGACGACCGATAATTTTGGAGCTGGGGAAATCACGCTCCCGAAGCTCAAGGAAAACATCGGCCTGCGAAGATATCGCCACTTCTCCGGAAATGTAATTTGGCTCGCCAGAAACAATACAGGAATACGTGCGAGGTGATACTGTTTCTCGCAATAATATAACAGCGCCTGTCACGAGAAATATTTCATATTCGAAAGTGGTGATATACGCATTTTGGCCCCTGCTCGGATACTCGCCTTTATTTCGCCTTCAAAAAGCAAATCCTTACCGGACGTTCATTATTCACGATGAGCGCGCCCCAGTGTGGGCTGTAGGCCCCCCTGGGGAGACCGACAAATCGCCAAACGTAAATGGAGTCACCTCTATGAAGTCTGCGACCAGATCGGCCAATTCGCCGTTTTTCAGTGCCGCAGAGTTTGCGGCAATCCCACCCGTGGGTGGCGTTTCGAAGCGTGGCTTCGACGTGCTTGCCGCTTCCCTCGCCCTCGTTTTCTTAAGCCCGCTGTTCCTGATGCTCATGGCGCTGGTCAAGTTTTCCGACGGCGGCAGCATCTTCTACGGCCACCGCCGCATCGGCCACAACGGCAAGTCGTTCCGTTGCCTTAAGTTCCGCACCATGCGCCCTGATGGGGACCGGATCCTGCAGGACTACCTCAAGGCCAATCCGGCCGCCTACGAGGAATGGCGCGCGACGCGCAAACTGCAGGACGACCCGCGTGTCACGGTCGTCGGCAGTGTCCTGCGCAAACTCAGCCTTGATGAACTGCCGCAGCTCGTCAACATCGTGCGCGGTGAAATGAGCATGGTTGGCCCGCGCCCGGTGGTGGAGGACGAACTGGAGCTCTACGACAGCGCCGCCGTCTACTACCTGCAATCCCGACCCGGTCTTACCGGCCTTTGGCAAATCAGCGGGCGCAACGACGTATCCTACGCAACCCGCATCGCGTTCGATACCCAGTACGTCCAGAACTGGTCGCTGCTGAAGGACTTCTCCATCGTTGTCAGAACCATTCCCGCCGTTTGCCTTTCGCGCGGCAGCTACTGACGAAACAGCGCCTGGAAAGCCCGCGCGACCGGTCGCGGGAAGGCGCCTTCAATCGGGAAGCCCAAATGAGAGAACATCATCTGTCGGGAAAGTCGCGCATGCCGCGCACGCTACCCCGTTTCCTGCGCCGGGCGGTTCTCATCGCCGCGGCGCTCACTTGTGCTTTTCCGGCTTGGGCCGATGAGTATCAGCTCGGCACTATGGATAGGCTGAGAATTCGCGTGGCCGAATGGCAGACCGCGGAGGGGGCTGTCCGCGACTGGTCGGTCGTCAGCGGCGAGTACACCGTTGGTCCTTCGGGTGCTCTATCCTTGCCCTTCATCGGCGACCTGCCGGCGGCGGGCAAGACGACGACCGAAGTTGGTGAAGCGATCGGCGAGAAGATGCAGACGCTCTTCGGTCTGCGCGATCGGCCGTCCGCCTCCGTCGAACTCGCGCAGTACCGCCCGGTTTATCTCGCGGGCGAGGTCCAGAAGCCCGGCGAATATCCTTTTGCCCCCAATCTGACGGTGCTGAAGGCCGTAAGCCTTGGCGGCGGATTGCGCCGTTCGGAAAGCGGCCAGCGCTTTGCGCGCGACTACATAAATGCGCATGGCGATTCGAGCGTCCAGACGTCCGAGCGCAACCGGCTGCTGATCCGTCGCGCCCGCCTTCAGGCTGAGATCGCCGAAAAGGATGGCATCGAACTGCCGAAGGACCTTCAGGGTGTTCCCGGTATCGACAAGCTTCTCGCAAACGAGACCGCATTGATGGCCTCGCGTGACAGGAAGCAGAAGCTGCAACTGGAGTCGCTCGCCGATCTGAAGTCCTTGCTCGAAAGCGAAATCCAGTCGCTGGCAAAGAAGACGGAAACCCAGAACCGCCAGCTCGAGCTCGTCGTTGAAGACCGCGAGAAGGTCGAAAGCCTCGCCGAAAAGGGCCTGGCGCTCAGCCAGCGCAAGCTGTCCCTGGAGCAGCGCGTGGCCGAACTGCAGGCCGCCCTTCTCGACATCGATACTGCTTCGCTGAAGGCGAAACAGGATGTCAGCAAGGCGGGCCAGGACGAAACCAATCTTCGCAACGATTGGGACGCTCAGCTGGCGCAGGACCTGCAGAACACCGAGGCCGAACTCGACACGCTTTCGATCAAGCTCGGCACCAGCCGCGACTTGATGGCCGAAGCGTTGCTGCAATCGGCCGAAGCCGCGCAGTCGAAAGACAATACGGAGGAGGCGACGATCGCCTATTCGATCATACGCGAGCGTGACGGAAAGCCGACAGAGATCTCCGCCGACGAAAATACGCCTGTATTGCCGGGTGACGTGATCAAGGTCGAAGCCAACCTGGCAACGCAGTAGGATGAAAATTTCGAAGGCGAGCCTGATTTCTCCCGATCGCAATGGTGTCTATGGCACCGTTGCGATCGCGCTGTCGCTCTTCGTCTTCGCCTATTCCGCGCGCTTCGGACAGGCGTCGATCCTGCTCTACTATGGCCTGTGGCTGCCACTGGTGCTGGTCGACTACCGTCGTGTGCTCGGCAACTACGGAATCCGCCTCTGGATCCTAGGATTTGCGATCTTCGCCTGCCTGTCGGTCTTCTGGTCGGCGGCGCCCGGAATGACGGCGCGAACGGGGATACAGTATCTCTCCCACGTGATCTGCGCCCTGATTGCCATGCGGGTTGTCGACATCAGGACCCTGGTGCGCGGCGCGATTGCCGGAACCGGCGTCGTTCTCGTCTACTCACTCGTCTTCGGCGTCTACCACCTCGATCCTCTCGACGGCACTTACAGCTTCGTCGGCGCTTTCGCCTCGAAGAACCAGCTGGGCTTCTACGCCTCGCTCGGCATCTATTTCGCCTTTGTCGCGCCGATCGCGCTTGGCGAACGCGGCCTGTGGTTCGCGGCAGCCAGCCTGGTCGCGTTGCTGTCGGCCTATTCACTTTTTGCCTCGCAATCGGCGACGTCGGTGTTGACCACAGTGGTCATCATCGGGCTGTGGCTGGGCATGCGGTTGGTCGGACTATTGTCGCCGGCACACCGCAAGGGGCTCTTCCTCGCCGCCGCCGTCTGTGGCGTCATGGTCGCCATTGCGGCCATCTATGGTGGGGGCGTCGATCTTGTCCTCGGGCTTTTCGGCAAGGATTCCACCCTAACCGGACGGACCTATCTGTGGCAGCAGGGCATCGAGGCGGCCATGTCGTCACCGCTGGTCGGTGTCGGCTATCAGGCCTATTGGGTCCAGGGCTTCTCGGAGCCCGAACGCCTGTGGGAAGAGTTCTATATTGCCACGCGCTCCGGCTTCCACTTCCACAACACCTTTATCGAAGCGATGGTGGAGACCGGCGCGATCGGGCTCGTGCTTCTGTCCGGCATCCTTCTGATAACCGTGCTCGGGCATACCAAGCGGTTGTTGACGCAGGATCATGACACGCAATCTTCCGTTCTCTTCGGCATAGCGCTGCTTCTGCTGGTGCGGTCCTTCGTCGAAATCGACATCATGAACCCCTATCACATCGGCTCGTTCCTGCTCTATTTCGCCGCCGGAAAGCTGACTTTACCGGAAGCGCGCACGCACCAGAGCGTCGAAGATCGTCCGGCGCCGGCCGTATCGGAGATCCCGCTACGACTGAGGTATCAATGATCAGCGCCCCGACGACAACGATCTATGGCATTCAGTATCTGCGGGCCGTCGCAGCGCTCGGGGTCGTCGTCTTTCATGCCGCCGAGCGCACCGGGCACCACTTCGCAATTGGTGCTGCGGGCGTCGATGTCTTCTTTGTCATCAGCGGCTTCATCATGTGGGTGATCAGCGAACGGCGGCCGGTGTCACCGCTCGCCTTCCTCCGTGATCGCATTCAGAGGATCGCGCCGATCTACTGGCTCGCAACCGCGGTCATGGTCATCGGCGGCCTTGTTGGCCTGTTTCCCAATCTGGTCTTGAGCAACGCGCATGTGCTTTCCTCACTGCTGTTCATTCCCATGCGATCGCCAAGCAGCGACGAAATCTGGCCAGTGCTAGTGCAGGGTTGGACGCTGAACTACGAGATGTTCTTCTATGCGATCTTCGCCTTGACACTGCTGTTGCCGCGGTCGAGACGGTTGCCGGCGATCGCTGGCTGTTTCTCGGCGGTGGTTGCCATCGGCTTTGCCGTCGACAGCGACAACGCGCTCTTCGTCACCTATACGCGGCCGATTATTCTTGAATTTGTGGCAGGCATGGTCGTCGCCGAGTTGTGGCTGAGAGGCAGGGTGCCCGGCGCAATGTCCGGCCTTATGCTTGTCGCCGGCGCGTTTTCAGGATTTGCGGCGGTCGCCGTGCTTCGCCTGCCTTTCGACGAATTCATCCTCGGGCCTTTGGCCGTCATGCTCGTCTTGGGAACGCTGGCGCTCGAAGCGCAGGGCTGGTTCCGCCCCAGCAGGCTGCCGATGATGCTTGGCGACGCATCCTACTCGATCTACCTCTGGCACACCTTTGCGATTTCGGTCGTGGTCAAGGCTTGTGGAATGATGGGTATAGGGCTGCTCACATCGGCGCTGCTGGCGGTCATTGCGGGGACTGCGCTTGGCGTTTTCGGCTATCTTCTGATCGAGAAGCCGCTGGCCACACGGCTGCGCTCGGGTTTTTTCTCAAGGCCGGTGCAGCACACGGCCTGACAAATCGGAGCCGTCTGGCGCGGCGATCACCGCCGCGCCAGACGTGGTCTGTATCTCAGACACCCTGATTACGACGGGAATGCCAGTTCCAGGCCGTGCGCGTGATGTCGGTGAGACCGTATTTCGGAACCCAGCCGAGAATGTCGCGCGCCTTGTCGTTGTTGGCGACCAGGGTGGTCGAATCCCCTTCGCGGCGGTCGACGAGATCGACCTGGAATTCGCGTCCCGAAACCTCGGAAATCGCCGTCAACAGTTCCTTGACGGTCGTGCCGGTGCCTGTGCCGAGGTTGAGCTCGACGCTGTCGCCGCCCGAAAGCAGGTATTCGACCGCGCGCACATGGGCGTCGGCAAGATCAAGCACGTGGATGTAGTCGCGCACGCAGGTGCCGTCGCGGGTGTCGTAGTCCGTGCCGAAGATCTTGAAACTCTGGCGTCGGCCGAGGGCCGCGTCGATGGCGAGCGGGATGGCATGCGTCTCCGGCTCGTGCCACTCGCCGATGCGGCCTTCCGGATCGGCGCCAGCGGCGTTGAAGTAGCGCAGGATCACCGAGCGCAGGCCCTTGTACTGCCCGTAGTCCTTCAGTGCCTGTTCGCACACCCATTTGGTCCGGCCGTAAGGGTTGATCGGCGCCTGGCGGTGCTGTTCGTCGATCGGCACGCTCTCCGGCAGGCCATAGGTGGCGCAGGTCGAAGAGAAGACGAAAGCTTCGACGCCCGCGGCAAGGGCAGCCGAAAGCAAGGTCAGCGTGCCGATGACATTGTTGTCGTAGAAGGAAACCGGGTCTTTCACCGATTCACCCACCTCGATCATCGCGGCAAAATGCAGGATGGCGCGTGGCTTGTGACGGGCAAGGACTTCGTCGAGCCGCTTTCGGTCGCGGATATCACCCTTTTCCAGCACGCCCCATTTGACGAATTCTTCGTGGCCGTTCGAAAGGTTGTCGTAAACGACAGGCTCGAAACCCTTGTTGGCGAGTTCGAGGCACGTATGCGAGCCGATGTAGCCGGCACCGCCGACGACGAGGACTTTATTGCTTTCCATGATGCTTACGATCCTTGGGAGGTTCAGAGAAATTGCCAAGATTTTTCAACGGATGACGACAATGGTGTCAATGCCGCGCGCAATCAAGCACGTGTCCATGTCGCGTATGTGGCGGTGGTTACCAGCGGGCTTCTTTCCACACTTCCGTCGATCCCGGCCCTTCAAAATTGGTGGGAAAAATGCGGGAAGGGACAATTATCTCCCCGGCGACGGCGCGCTAGATGCTTCTTTCGGTTCGGGTAAAACATATAGCATATTAATTTACTAGATTTAATTGATTACGCCGGCCGCAGTCGTACCATAGCCTCCAGATTTCTGAAGGAAGGCTCTCATGACGACGAAACTGAAACGCTTGGCACTGACGCTCGCCACACTTGCGACCACTGGCCTGGCTCTGAGCGACGCGCAGGCGCAAGCGGCAGATCCGGTCAAGGGCGGTACGCTGATCTATCTTGAGCAGCAGGCCCATACGAACCTCTACCCGCCGGCCGGCGGCTTTTATCCGAACGGTGGCATCCTCAACCAGATCACCGACAAGCTGACCTATCAGAACCCGAAGACGCTGGAGATCGAGCCCTGGATCGCCGAGTCCTGGACGGTCAACGCGAATGCGACCGAATATACGTTCAAGATCCGTCCCGGCGTGACGTTCTCCGATGGTTCGCCGCTCGACGCGGCTGCCGTTGCCAAGAACTACGACGTCTTCGGCCTCGGCAACAAAGCCCTGAAGCAGCCGGTCTCCGAGGTCATCAACAACTACGAGCGCAGCGAAGTCGTCGATCCGCTGACGGTCAAATTCTACTTCAAGAAGCCGTCGCCGGGGTTCCTTCAGGGAACGTCCGTGATCGGTTCGGGCCTGGTCGCGGCAAGCACGCTGGCACTGCCCTTCGAAGAACTCGGCGACGCCACGAAAATCATCGGCTCCGGCCCATTCGTCGTCGAGAGCGAGACGATCGGCAAGGAACTGAACCTGAAGGCGCGCGACGAATACAATTGGGGCCCGGCCAAACTCGAACACCAGGGCCGCGCCTATCTCGACGGCATCAAGTACATCATCACCGGTGAAGACAGCGTGCGCATTGGTGCACTGCTCGCAGGGCAGGCGGATTTCATCCGCCAGGTCCAGGCCTATGACGAGGGCCAAGTCGAGGCGCAGGACTATCAGATCTACGCGCCTTCCACCCGCGGGGTGAACAACAGTGTCGTCTTCCGCCCGGACAACCCGTTGGTGTCCGACATCAGGGTGCGTCAGGCGCTGCTGCATGCAACCGACACCAAGGAAATCGTCACCACGTTGTTTTCTGCCAATTATCCGCAGGCAACCTCGATCATCGCGTCGTCGGCCCTCGGCTACAAGGATATCTCGGCCAAGCTCGCTTTTGATCCGGCGAAGGCCAAGGCCCTGCTCGATGAAGCGGGCTGGTCGGTCGCCGCCAACGGTCTGCGCCAGAAGGACGGCAAGGAACTGGTGCTGACAGCTTATGAATCGCTGCCGCAGCCGCAGAACAAGGAAACGCTGCAACTGGTCGCGCAGCAGTGGGGAAAGGTGGGCGTCAAGCTGAGCGTTCTTGCCGGCGATAGCGGCAGCAAGACGGTGGATGATCTCGATCCGCTGAAGACGCCGGTGTCGCCTGCCATGGTCGGCCGTGCCGATCCCGATGTGATCAAGAGCCAGTACTATCCGAAGAACCGCGATGTGCTGCGCCAGAAGGGCGGGCTTAGCGACAAGGTCCAGAGCTTCGTCGATACCAAGCTGAATGGTCTGCTCGATGCGCTCGCGTCCGAGCCGGATCGCCAGAAGCGCCTCGCGATTGCCGGCGAGGTTCAGGATTACGTCGTCGATCAAGCCTATGCGATCCCGATCTTCGAGGAGCCGCAGGCCTATGCAGGTGCGCCCTACGTCCAGGGTGTGGCATTCGAGGCCGTCGGGCGTCCAAGCTTCTACAGCACCTGGCTTGCTGAACATTGATCGGTTCGACGGCCACCGCAACGCCGGTGGCCGTCGTCTCTGAAATCCGCCTGCGAGGAACGGATCATGTCCGCCTATTTGTTCAATCGTGTTGCTCAGGCTCTGTTTGTGCTTTGGGCCGCATTCACGATCTCTTTCGTGCTGCTGCAGGCAATGCCCGGCGATGCGATCCTCATTAAGTTCCAGAACCCCGATCTCGGCCTGACCGCCGAACAGGTCGCCGAAATCCGCGCCTCTTATGCGGTCGATAGCTCCATGCCGGTGCAATACGCGCGGACTATCGGCAAGTTCCTGGCCGGCAACTTCGGCTACTCGGTTCAAGCCGGTGTTCCGGTTTCAAGTCTGCTTGCTGCGCATCTGCCGGCAACGCTGAAGCTCGCGGGGCTCGGCTTCCTGCTAGCTGCGATCCTGGCGACCGTCATCGCTTTCGTCTCCAGTCTCGCGCCGTTTGCGTGGCTGCGTGGCGCGCTGCAGTCGGTTCCGTCGCTCTTCATTTCTATCCCGACCTTCTGGCTCGGCATCATGCTCATCCAGATCTTCTCCTTCCGCCTGAAACTCGTGCCCGTCATCAACCCTGGTCCCTGGCAGGAATTGATCCTGCCGGTCGCAACACTTGCCGTGCCGATTTCCGCGCCACTGGCGCAGGTGCTCGTTCGCAACATCGACGAGGTGATGACACGCCCCTTCGTCGCCGTGGCGCGGGCAAAGGGCGCCACTCGCCTTTGGGTTCTCTGGCGGCACGTCGCGAAGAACGCGCTGCTTCCGACGCTGACGATTGCCGGCGTGTTGTTCGGCGAACTGATTGCCGGGGCGGTGGTGACCGAGACCGTCTTCGGGCTGAACGGCATTGGCGGGCTGACCGAACGCGCCGTGGGCAGCCAGGACGCAGCCGTGCTTCAGGCGATCGTCGTTCTGTCTGCGCTGGCCTTCGTGATCATCAATCTCGCTGTGGACCTGCTCTATCCGGTGCTCGACCCACGCCTCAGGACCAAAACAGGAGCCGTTGCATGACGACCTTCGATACGCTTCACGATGACGCCGTTGCGGCGCCAAGGGCAAGGAGCGAGCGGCGTTCTGGCGCGGCATCGCGGCTGCGCCGTGTACCCGTAGGACTGGCCCTTTCCTGGCTTATCCTCGGTTCTGTTTTCCTCTGGGCGGTCGCCCCCTCGTTCTTCACAGGCTACAACCCGCTTGAGGGCGTCGGCGGCGCGCAGTTGCAGCGGCCGAGCGCTGATCATCTGCTCGGAACCGATGCGCTCGGGCGCGATCTCTATGCGCGCATCGTCTACGGGGCAGTTCATTCCCTGACAGGTGCTTTTGTCGCCGTTGGGCTGGGACTTGCGGTTGGCACCGGTCTCGGCGTCGTCGCTGGTTCGGTGCGGCGTCGCTTCGACGATGCGATCATGCGCGTTGTCGACGTGCTCCTGTCGATCCCTCCGCTGCTGCTTTCGCTCAGCATCATTATCCTGCTCGGCTTTGGAACTGTGAACGCGGCAATCGCTGTTGGGGTCACCTCGGTCGCAGGCTTTGCCCGGCTGGCGCGGGCGGAAGTCGTGCGCGTGCGTCGCAGCGATTATGTCGAGGCGGCCTTCGGCAGTGGCGGGACCTTTGCCTCGGTTCTGTGGCGCCATATTCTGCCGAATTCCTTAAACTCGGTCGTCGCCTTTGCCGCGCTGCAATTCGGATCGGCCGTACTGCAGATTTCGACGCTCGGATTTCTCGGCTACGGCGCGCCGCCGCCGACCCCGGAATGGGGGCTGCTGATCGCCGAGGGGCGCAATTACATTTCGACCGCCTGGTGGCTGACCACCGCGCCCGGCATCGTGGTTGTCCTCGTCGTGCTGGCTGCCAATCGCGTCAGCCAATCTTTCGGGAGGGCCGCAGCATGACCGTCATACCTGGATCTTTTCCCCCCGTTCTCGAGGTCGAGGATCTTTGCATTGCCTACGCTGACAGCAGCGGCGAACGCCGCGCCGTTCATGACGTTTCGTTTCGCATCAATCCAGGTGAGGTTGTGGCCCTTGTCGGTGAATCCGGTTCCGGCAAGACGACGACCGCACAGTCGATCATCGGTCTGCTCGCTGCGAATGGCCGAGTGGAACGCGGAACCATCAAGCTGAATGGAACCGACATTGCCCGCTGGACGGATCGGCAACTGGATACGGTGCGCGGCGCGAGGATCAGCCTCGTGCCTCAGGATCCGGGAAGTTCGCTCAACCCGGTCAAGACGATCGGCTCGCAACTTGGCGAGATGTTCCGGATCCACGGCGCGCTGAGATCCGACGAGATCGAGGCCCGGGTGCTCTCTCTTCTGGCCCGCGTCGGCTTGAGCGAGCCGGCACTTCGGGCGCGGCAGTATCCGCATGAACTGTCGGGCGGCATGCGCCAAAGGGTCTTGATCGCTATGGCGATTGCGCTGAAGCCGCAGCTGATCATCGCAGACGAGCCGACGAGCGCGCTCGACGTCACAGTCCAGAAGCGCATTCTTGATCTCATCGACGAGTTGCGAACGGAGTATGGTACGTCCGTGCTTCTGGTGACCCACAATCTCGGTGTTGCCGCCGACCGGGCCGATCGGATCGTCGTCCTACAGGGCGGCCGGATTCAGGAGCAGGGCGCAACGGGCGCTGTTCTGGCCGCACCACGCAGTCCCTACACGAAACAACTGCTTTCGGACGCGCCATCCTTTACCGCCCCCCCGAGGTTGGCAACGGTTCGACCACCCGTTGCGGAGGCTCCGGACGATATCGTCGTCGTCGAGGGCCTTGTCCGCGAATTCGTTCGCAAGGACGGCGGGTCCCCGCTACGCGCCGTCGACGAACTGAGCTTTCGCGTCCGGCGCGGAACGACCCATGCGATCGTCGGGGAATCCGGTTCTGGGAAGACGACGACGATCCGCAACATCGTCGGCTTTGACAGGCCGACGGCCGGGCGGATTGAGATCGACGGCACCAATGTCTCGGGCCTGAGCGGAGAAGGGCTTCGGCAGTTCCGCCGCAAGGTCCAGCTCGTTTACCAGAATCCCTACGGCTCGCTGGACCCGCGTCAAAGCGTGCTGAAGATCGTGACCGAGCCGCTGACGAATTACCCGGGACTTCTACGTTCTGATCGTGAGGAGAAGGCAAGGGCGATCCTTGGCCGCGTCGGTTTGCCTGAGGACGCATTTGCACGGCGGCCCCATGCGCTTTCCGGCGGCCAGCGCCAGCGTGTTGCCATCGCCCGGGCGCTCGTGCTCGATCCGCAACTGGTTGTGCTCGACGAAGCGGTTTCCGCACTCGACGTCAGCGTGCAGGCCCGCATTCTCGACCTCTTGGACGAACTGCAGGGCGACCTCGGGCTCACCTACCTCTTCGTTTCCCACGACCTCGCCGTGGTGCGTCAGATCTCGGACACCGTTTCGGTTCTGAAGGATGGGCGTCTGGTCGACGGCGGAACCGTTTCCGACGTCTTCGAAAACCCTCGCAGCGATTACACCCGTGAGCTGATCAATGCCATTCCCGGACGCAACCGCCGGGCTGCGGCCTGAAGCAGCGGACTACAGACAGGACCGACCATGATTGAGACGACGCCACGCAAACGCCTTGGCTTTTTTACCCGGCTGCTCGACGACGTTCAGGCGGGCACCCGCTACTACTACGCAAAGGAGCAGATCGTCACCGCCGAGCGTTTCGGCTTTGACACGGCCTGGGTCGCGCAGCACCATTTCCACGCGGACGAAGGCGGCCTTCCGGCGCCTCTGGTTTTCCTTGCTCATGTCGCCGCGGAGACGACGCGCATCCGCCTCGGGACCGGTGTCATTACGCTGCCGCTCGAAAATCCGATCCGGGTGGCCGAGGACGCCGCCGTTTTCGATCTGCTCTCCGGCGGGCGACTGGAGGTCGGGTTCGGGACCGGCGGCACGCCGTCCTCCTTCACGGCCTTTGGCTTGGAAAGCGCCGATCGCGGCGCGATCTTCGGCAGGCATCTCCAAACGGTTCTCGACGCTTGGGCAGGTCGTGGCCTTCCAGGCGGAGATCGCCTCTACCCGTCAGCGCCGCAACTGCTCGGCCGTATCTGGCAGGCAACCTTTTCGGTGGCGGGTGGCGAGCGGGCGGGGCGGGCCGGCGACGGCCTGATGTTGTCACGCACCCAACCGCGGCCAGAAGACAATCCGCACGCTTCGCTGGCGGAGTTGCAAAACCCGATCATCGACGCCTATCTGCATGCGCTTCCTTCCGGCCGCGCGCCGCGTATCCTCGGTTCTCGCAGCCTGTTCGTTGCCGACAGCCGCGCCGAAGCGTTGCGGCTTGCCGAGGTTGGGTTGAGACGGGGTGCGGAACGACTGATCGCTAGCGGTCATACAGTTCCCGGCAATTCACTTGCCGATCTGATTGCGGCCTTCGACGTGCATGTCGGCTCCGTTGACGACGTCATCGCCAGTCTCAGCGCAGATGAGACGCTGGAGCGTGTCACCGATCTGGTGTTCCAGGTTCATTCCGTTGATCCGCCGCACCCATTGATTCTGCGCTCCATCGAGCTCATCGCCAGCAAGGTCGCTCCGGCGCTCGGCTGGTCGCCACAGGAGAAATTCCATGCCCGGCGTTTCGGCGCCGTCGGTTGAAACGGACAGCTGGTTCCATTTTTCAAAGGAGACGACGTCATGACCACCACGTCACCGGATATCATCGATCTGCTGGCCGGCATCACCGCCGGGTCGGCGCTCGACCGCATTCGCGCCCAACGGCCGGAAACCCGCGAACAGGCGCAGAAAAGCTATCTTGCACTCTTTCAGCCCGCGGATTTCGGCGACGTGTCGGCGGCGGAGCGGCATGCGATCGCAAGTTTCGTTGCCGGCCTGCACCGTCAGCCGGACATTTTCGAATTTTACAGCAGTCCTTTCGAGGATAGCGACACCGATCGCTGGTTGATCGAGGTTATCAAGGCCGAGATCGGGTCAGGACGGGCAACAGGGCCATACGGCAACTATCCGGACGGGCCCCTTAATGGAGAGAATGAAGCCGGCCCACTCTATCAAGTATCACGGTCAAGCCGCGAGGTGCTCGGCCGTAAGCTGTCCGCCGCGCTGGACCACACCCACCTGCTCGTCTTCCATTTGCGTGATGCCAGCCCGCAGGCGTTGCAAGCCTTGCTCGACGCTGGCTGGACGACAAATGGTGTCGTGACCCTGTCGCAGCTGATTTCCTTCGTTGCGTTTCAGATCCGCGTCATCACCGGTCTTGGCTTGCTGTCGACCGCCACGAAGCGCGCTGCGGCTTAAGAACTCAAGAGGACATGCGAATGACCGAACATGCCATCATCCCGATCGTTGAAAATCCTCCTGTTACCTTCACGCAGGCCGAGATCGGATGGACACCGTGGCTGCAGCCTTTGCCTGAGGAAGAACTGACGGAGCGTCACCTCAAAGGCCTGGTCGAGGCTGGGCGCGCAAAGTCGCCCTACTTCCGCCTGCTCGTGCGCGATCCGGAAGTGCTTGAAGCGCGCACGAAAACTGACAAGGACATCTTCTACAACACCCGCTCGGGCCTGCCGCGCGCCGAGCGCGAACTGGCGGCGACCGCCGCGTCTAGATATAACGGCTGCATCTTCTGCGCCTCGGTACATTCGCGCTTCGCTTCGCATCACTCAAAGCGCACAGAGGATGTGCAGAAGCTCCTCGACGAGGGCGTCGGAACCGATCTCGGCGAGCGCTGGAATGCAATCGTCGCCGCTTCTGTGGCGTTGACGGCGACCCCGCCCGCCTTCGGAGAGGAGCACATCTCCCGACTTTCGGCAGCGGGCCTCGACGAACTGGAGATCGCCGACGTCATCCATGGTGCCGCCTTCTTCAACTGGGCAAACCGGCTGATGCTCTCACTTGGAGAGCCGACACCGGCAAACTAAGCCGCTCACGCGATCCGCCGTAACTGGCACAACACATAGAGAGCCCGCAAGGTCGAGAGATGTTGCGGGCCTCCTTCATCCGAGTTTAATCGGGTTAGAAGTTACGCTGCAGACGGACGTAGCCGAGAACCTGGTCGTCCGACTGCCACCTAGATCGCTCTCGGCTCCGCTGCTGCTCTCGCAGCATTTTCCGGCGCCCAGGCCGCCGATCCCATCGTTGCAGCGGAGCCGCAGCCATGGAATACGTTCGCGTTTGCGACGCTTCGGCACTGGATACTTCTACATCCCGGGCACCGAAATCTGCCTCAAGATCGGTGGCTTCATCCTCTTCCAAACCTCGTTTGGTAGAGCCGGCCTTTAAGAAGAGAGACATCCGGTGAAAGCGCCGTCAACTATGAACAGTAGGCGGCGCAATTATTTTCTAGCGATCTATTTGGAGGTTCTAGGCTTCTCCGGCACTCAGGACCTACTGCGTCGTCGCCACCGGCGGCTCGGTGTTTCGCCTTACGACCTTGCCTTCCTCAGCCTTGTAGAAAAACTGACTTGAGACGAGCCAGCCCTTCAGGGGGCGAAGCGGCGGAATGCAGGTCAGCAGCATGAAGGGCCCGGTCACCAGTAGGTGTATCCAGAGCGGTGCGCTGTATTGAACTTCCAGCCAGACGCCAAGGAAAACACTCGGTACGCAGGCAAAGCAGATGACGAAGAAAGCGGGGCCATCGGCCGGATCGGCAAAGGAGTAATCCAGGCCACAGACTTCGCATTCCTTGCGCATCTTCAGGAAGCCGTTGAACAGGTGCCCTTGCCCGCAGCGCGGGCAGCGGCCGCGCAAGCCAGTCTGCATGGGCGGGATCGGCGGCCAATCACTATCGGAAGACATGTTTGTTCCTTTCAGGCGTTCCGGTTGGCGCTGGAGTTTTGCGCCGAGATTGCCTGGATATGCGGCCGCTTCTTCTTCTTGGGGCCGCATCAGGCTCGCCAGGATTAGGCGCCGAAAAACATACATTGTCAATTTATTGTATGCATACATGTCTGCGACAATTTCGCCCGCCGATCATTTACACCACGAAGCTTGAGGCGGCGGGGGGCCGGCCGATGAGGTCGTTGATGACGAGAAGACTGCGTCGCAGCTCCGCTTGGCCGGCAGCGGCGCCCAGGCCGAGGCGGACGGCTTCCGGTGGCGCGCCGAGCGCAAAGGCGTCGCTTGCAACGACGCTGATGCCGGCTGCCTGCAATCGCGCGCTCAGTTCGCCGCGTGTCCAGGGCGGCGGCAACTGCAGCCAGGCGTGAAACGCATGCGGATGCGTTTGTGCGACGCCGGCTGGAAGAAGCTCGGAGACGATGCGCTGTCGCGCCGCCGTCTCTCTACGTATGGCTGCGAGCACGGCGTCAGCCGTCCCGTCCTCGATCCAGCGCGTGGCGATAGCGGCCGCAAGAGGGGACGCCATGCCGACAGTGGCCCGGATCGCGCCTTCGACGCGGACCGAGCTTCGGCTGTCCGGCACGACAAGATAGGCGATGCGCAAGGCCGGCGACAGGCATTTCGCAAGGCCGCCGACATAGTAGACGAGGTCAGGCGCCAGCGCCGCCAACGGGCGCGGCGTCGAAACGGGAAGGGCGCCATAGGCATCGTCTTCGATGATCGCTACGTCGTGCCGCCGGGCAATTGTGACGATCGCCTGGCGCCGTTCGAGCGAAAGTGTCGTTGTCGTGGGATTGTGAAGCGTCGGATTACAATAGAGCGCTTTCGGCGTTTGCTTCGCGCAGAGTTCTTCGAATGCTTCGGGCAGGAGGCCCTCTCGATCCATGGCGAGGCCGTGCAGCCTGATGCCGAGATGTGCTGCGAGCGCGCGCAGGCCGGGGTAGGTGATTGCCTCGGCGCAAATCATGTCACCGGCCTTGGTCAGGCTGCCAAGCGTGGCAAGCAGAGCTCCTTGCGCGCCAGCGGCAATCAGAACGCGCTCAGCCGGAACCTCGCCCAGCCTGGGTTTCAGCCATGCGGCGCCTGCAGCACGGTTGTGCAGGGTGCCGCCCGGCGGCTGGTATCGCATCAGGAGTTCGAGCCCATGATCGGCCTGCAGCGCCGCCATGTCGTCCCAGAGCCGAGCGGCGAGCATCGGGTCGTCGAACAACGGCGGCAGGTTCATGCTCATGTCGATGAGGCCGCCTGCCGGCGTACTGCCGGTTCGGATGCGTCGCGTTTTCACGTAGGTGCCCTGGCCGACCCGGCCCTCGACGAGGCCGCGATGCCGGGCTTCGTTATAGGCGCGACTGACGGTGGTGAAGTCGATCCCCAGCGCCTCGGCAAGCGTGCGCTGCGGCGGCAGACGCATCCCCTCGGACAGGCGCCCTTCGCTGATATCGGCAGCGATGGCGTCGGCGATCGCGAGATAAAGCGGTCCATCCGATTTACGGATTACCGGTTGCCACGAAATTCCCAAGCGCACGTCCACCATCGCGATTACCTCATGCTAATTGTATGGATATTGCATGGTTATCCGATTGAGGGCAAGTGTTAACAGTGGGAATGCAGCGGCGCGCCCGCGACCAAGCGTCGCCTAGCGTGTCACGCTTGCCGTTGCCAGCAACGCGCCGAAGCCGACGAGCAGGGCGCCGAAGGTGCGATCGATCCAATGGCGAAGCGCGATAAGACGAAGCCGTACCGTCCCGGAGGAAAAGAACAGGGCAACGATTGCGAACCAGATCAGATGTGCGGCAGAGATAAACGCGCCGTAACCCATCTGGACGGGCAGAGCCGTGGTCGGCCCGACGACTTGCATGAACAGGCTGACGACAAAGATCGTCGTTTTGGGGTTGAGCGCGTTGGTGAGAAACCCCACACGCAGCGCACCGATGTCGGAGAGGGCGGGATGTGCGGCCAAGCCCGTCGTTTCGGCTGGCTTGGTGCGTAGCATCCTGATGCCAAGCCAGATCAGATAGGCGGCGCCGACGAACTTCAGAACTGTGAAGAGAAATAGCGACTGGCTCAAGAGGCCGACGCCGAGCAAAGTGTAGGCGACATGGACCCAGACGCCGGCGGCGATACCGAGCGCCGTCAGGACGCCGGCCCGCCGCGACAAAAGCAGGCTGTTGCGTGTCACCATCGCGAAATCCGGTCCCGGACTGACGACGGCAAAGATTGTAATGGTTACTACAGCTAACAGTTCAGTCATTGTCTTTCCCGTTCGTCTCTTTCATTAATGTCTAAATAACTTGATCGATGAGAAGCGACTAACGATGAGTTCTGACCATTTTGGTGAGCTGCACTCACAGATGTCGGCGACGCGGCTTCCGCCGCTGGCGGCGCTGCGCTGTTTCGAGGCGGCGGCCAGACTCGAGAGCTTCAGTCGCGCCGCGGACGCGCTCCATCTGACGCACGGCGCGATCAGTCGCGCGGTCCGGCTTATCGAAGACGAACTCGGCGTGGCGCTGTTCGAACGCCGCAGCCGGCGTGTCTTCCTGACAGAAGCGGGGCGAAAGCTGGCGGCGGCCGTGCGCGAAGGTTTCGTCTGGTGGAGAGTGCCGTCCGGGAGATCAGGGACGTGGCGCGAACGCCGGCGCTGGTGGTGTCCTGCGAGCCGACCCTTCTGATGCGCTGGCTGATACCGCGCCTTCCTGATTTCCAGGCGCGGCATCCTGAGGTGTCTATCCACCTCGTTGCCGGAGGTGAGCCGGTGTCCTTGGGCCGTGGCATCGATCTGGCGATCCGGCGCGATGATTTTCCTCGATCGGGCGGCACTCATGCCGTGCCGCTCTTTCCAGAGCGAATAGGTCCGGTCTGCCGAACGGACAAAATCGCCCTGTTTTTTAACGAGGCTGAGGCCGGCTCTTTGCCTCAATTGCGCAAGGACGCGATCCCCTTGCATACGCGAACGCGGCCAAATGCGTGGGAGACCTGGGGGACGACGGCAGACCGCGCCGCACCCGAACAGCGCGGCCAAGTCTTCGAGCATTTCTATATCAGCCTTCAGGCGGCCATCGCCGGGATCGGCGTGGCGATCGGGCCTTGGCAACTCGTCCGCGACGATATCGACAATGGCATCCTGGCCGCGCCATGCGGATTTATCGAAGACGGTACGGCCTATCATCTGCTGTCGCCGTCAGCGATCGGCGACCATGGACCAAGCGCGGCGTTGCGTGACTGGCTGCTGGCCGAATCGATCTGAAACGGACCGTTTTCATTTCTGTCATTTGCATAAAGGCGAGCAACGTCATACGTTTAACGAACACGCGCGCATGACCGGCGATGCCAGTCGGCGGAAAGGCGCGCGAAGCACCTGATATGCAATCGATTCGACCCTCGGGTCCTGGAGCGGCGCCATGAACATCCTCAAAATCAATCTCGGCCAGGAGCGCGGTACGCTGCGCCCGGCTAGCGCAAAGGCATCGAGGATCGTGGCCGACGTCATGAAGGCACTGGTCGTTCCGGCGGCGGCTATAGGCCTAGTGGCGTTCGCAGCGCCGTCGATGGCGCATGCCGCCAGTTGCAAGGATTCCGCATCGCCTGGAGCCGATTGGACCGACTGCAACAAGAAAGCGCTTATGCTCGGCGGCAGCGACCTTCAGGGTGCCAATCTCGTCAACACCGACTTCACCTTGACGGATCTGCGCGGTGCGAACCTGACAGAAGCCAATCTGGAAAAGGCAACTCTGGTTCGATCCTCGATTGCGGGGGCTACCGCGAATGGCGCGAACTTCTCCAAAATCGAAGCCTATCGGTGCAATTTCGCAGGCGTCTCCGCCGAGAAGGCATCGTTCGTCAATTCCGAGCTGCAGCGGGCCAATTTCAGCGGTGCCCGCCTGACGGGGGCAAGCTTTGAGAAGGCCGAACTCGGCCGGGCGAATTTCGACAAGGCGGAGCTCACCGGAACCCGGTTTACCCATGCCAACCTTTCGCGCGCGGACCTGACCAGCACGAGTTTTTCCGGCCCGATCGATTTCCAGGGGGCGTTCATGTTCCTGACACGTATCGAGGGCGTCGACCTGTCCGAGGCAACCGGACTTGAACAGGAGCAGGTCGACATGACTTGCGGTGACAGCTCGACCAAGCTTCCCGCCGGCATGAGCACGCCGGCGGGCTGGCCCTGCGCCAGCGACTGATAGCCGTCACAAAGCCGCGGCCCAATCGGTCGTTATGCCAAATGCCGCTTTGCGGCAATCGCAAGGCATTCCTTGAAGGCTTGCAGGTCGGTCAGGCGATCGGCCTCAGGCACTTCGCGCTGGACGAGCCTGCCTTCCCTTCGCAGAACGCCGCCATCGAGCATCAGGTTGTCGGCCATGTCGAAGTCTTCGATGCTGAGCCCGTCAGGACCGGCCATGCGGCCGTCGAGGCGCAAGCCGGCCTTGCCGCCGTAGTGGTCGTGCAAGATGCGCTCGTAGTAGCTGCGGGAGGTGTTGGTATACGCATAGACGTGCTTACCGTGACCGCACATGAAGCCGAGTTCGAAGACCGTGCCGACATCGGCGCTGATGCCGCGAAACGGTGTCAGGTTGGCGATGATCATGTCGGCGGCAAGCATCATGCCTTCGTCGACGGCGTAGATCGCAAGGCCGCGCTGATGCTTGGTCGGAGCCGGCGGAATCTCAAGATCGCCGGGCACGAGCGGTGTGAACCCGGCTGCACGCGCCAACTCTGCCTTCAATTTCTGAATCTCCGCCGCATTGGGCAGAAACACTTCCGGGCCAGCGAGATAGACTTTCACGCGCATTTCTCCTCACATTTTCGAGCGGCCGCCGAGCCTAGCCATGGACTTCAGCTTGCCCACGGTTTTTTGGAGCGTGGGAAGCAGGTATGCTGGCTGAGCGCATTGCCCCACCGGTGGAGACGCCCGTGGCCCGCCATGTGCCACCTTCGGCCAATTCCGGAGATTTGCGCATGCCACGCGGGCGAGCTGGACATGCGGACGTGTCAAAATCTGCAGCCGATGTCAGCGGGGGCTGCGAACGCAACCGCCGCCACCGGCGCGCGCACCATCCCACGGGAAGGCTCGCGGGTCGTTGGTGGCTCGGTCTCTGCCACGTTCACATGCGGAAACACTCCTAAATACGGGTGTTTCCTAACGAATCCTGTTTGCACGCAGACATGCCAGGATGCCCGCCGCCGGTTTGCAAGGGCGCTTCTCCGGTTTCGATTCGCTCCATGGTTGCCGCTTCCCCCTTATTTTTCCCTTGCCCTCGTCCGCTGGTGGGCCGTCGTTTTCACCGCCGTATGCGACTTTGAACAATCATGCATACAAAATTGTCGACAAAATAGTTGACATTGTCGCCGACAGCTTCAAATCTAGGGCAACTTGCTCACGAGTGGGTAAGGGCGCCTGCATATGGCGACTGATGAGAAAACAGAGGGAACGATATGAAACTGAGAAAGCATCTCCTCGCGGGGTTGGCATTTGCCTTTCTCGCATCCTCGGCCTCCGCCGAAACGCTGCGTTGGGGTAGCCCGCGGGATATCTTCTCGCTCGACCCCTATTCCTATGGCAGCACCTCGAACCTGGCCTTCCTCAACCACGTGTACGAAGGCCTGACCCGCTATACGCCGGAGTTCAAGGTCGAGCCGGCCCTCGCCACGAGCTGGGAGATGGTCAAGGACAAGGTCTGGCGCTTCCATCTGCGCAAGGGCGTAAAGTTCCAAAACGGCGCCGAGTTCAACGCTGACGACGTCGTCGCCTCCATGGCCCGCGTCAGCCATCCGACCTCGCCGCTGCGCGGCAACATTCCGGCCTATGTCTCGACCACCAAGGTCGACGATTACACGGTCGACATCGAAGTCAATTCGCCGAACCCGCTCTTCCTCAACGACATGACCAACATCTTCATGTTCGACAAGGACTGGCTGGTCGACAACAAGTCCGAGCTGCCGACCGATGTCGGCGCCAAGGTCGAAGGCTACGCCACCTACAACACCAACGGCACCGGCCCGTTCAAGGTCGAATCGCGCGTGCCCGACAGCAAGACCGTTCTCATCAAGAACGACGGCTGGTGGGATACGCCGAAGCACAATCTCGACCGCATCGAATTCATGCCTATTACCTCGGCCGCAACCCGCGTTGCAGCGCTGCTTTCGGGCGAAATCGATCTGACCGATGGTGCGCCGGTGCAGGATCTTGAGCGCCTAAAGAGCTCGCCGGACATCAAGGTCATCGAGCGCACTGACCTGCGCACCGTGCACATGGTCTTCAACCGTCACGAGACCTTCGCCGACGGTCGCGAAAACTTCTTCAACAACATCAAGGTGCGCCAGGCGATTGACCATGCCATCGACCGCCAACTGATCTTCAAGCGCGTGATGCGCGGCAAGTCGCATGTCGCCGGCACCATGGTTGCTCCGGAAATCCCGGGCTACAGCGCCGAACTCGATGTGCCGACCGCCTATGATCCGGAACTCTCCAAGAAGCTGCTCGAAGAGGCAGGCGCCGTCGGCAAGGAGTTCACGCTCGTATGCATGAACGACGAAAGCGTCAACGAGGAAGACGTCTGCAGCGCACTGGTCTCTATGCTGTCGCGCGTCGGCCTGAAGCCAACCCTCGACATCGGTCCGCGCGCCGTGCAGGCGCCGAAGCGCGCCGGCGGCAAGTCCGACGCCTACATGATCGGCTGGGCCAACGAGCCGACCCTCGATGCCTATTCGATCCTGGTTCAGGTTCTCTCGACCCGTGAAGGCGCGGCCGGCGTCGCCAACTATGGCGGCTGGTCCTATCCGGAACTCGACGCGATGGTGAAGAAGGCCGCGCTCGAGATGGATCACGACAAGCGTCTGGCGATCGAAACCGAGGCGCTGAAGTTCGCCAAGGATGAGGTCATCATGATCCCGTTGCATCAGCAGCCGATGGCCTGGGCAATGTCGAAGAACGTCACGGATGTGACCATTCGGGCCGACAACAAGCCGCGTCACTGGCTGACCCGTATCGGCGATTGAGTTTTCTTGCCCCGGCAGAGCGTGCTTTGCCGGGGCTCCTCATTCAGCGAGAAACCCAATGATTGTCTTTCTCATCAAGCGGCTGGCCAATGCCGTGCTGGTCATGCTCGCCGTCGCGCTGCTCGCCTTCCTGATCTTCCGCTTCGCCGGCGATCCGGTCGAGTTGATGGCCAACGAGCAGATGTCGCAGGCCGACCGTATCGAGCTGCGCGAAAAGCTCGGGCTCAACGATTCGTTCCTCACCCAGTTCGGCCGCTTCGTCGGCAATGCCGCCCAGGGCGATTTCGGCATCAGCTACCGCAACGGCCAGGACGTGATGAAGCTCATTGCCGAGCGCTTCCCGGCAACGATGGAACTGGCGCTGGTCGCAACCGTCCTGTCGCTCCTGATCGGTCTTCCACTTGGTGTCCTGACCGCTATCCACCGAGGGCGATGGTATTCCGAGGGGTTGCAGTTCGTCAGTATCATCGGCGTCTCCTTGCCGAGCTTCGTCGTCGGTATCCTTCTGATCCTCGTCTTCGCCGTAACGCTCGGCCTCGTACCTGCTTTCGGGCGCGGCGATGTGGTGCAGCTCGGCTGGTGGAGCACCGGCCTGTTGACGTCGTCGGGCCGCGCATCGCTGCTTCTGCCGTCGCTCGCACTCGCGCTCTACCAGATCACTCTGGTCATGCGTCTGGTGCGCGCAGAAATGATGGAAGTGCTGCGCTCGGACTTCATCAAGTTCGCACGCGCCCGTGGCGTGCCGCGGTGGCGGATCTATTTCCGACATGCGCTCAGGAACTGTCTGATGCCGGTTGTCACCATGACGGCGATGAACTTCGGCTCGCTGATCGCCTTCGCGCTGATCACCGAAACCGTGTTCCAGTGGCCGGGCATGGGCATGCTCTTCATCCAGGCGGTCACCTTCCTCGATATGCCGGTCATGGCGGGCTATCTCTGCATCGTCTCCTTCATCTTCGTCACGCTCAATACGCTCGTCGATATCGCCTATGCGGTCATCGATCCGCGGTTGCGCGATGCAACCCGCTGAGGTCGTTGCCATGACAGATCACGTCCAGCAAACCACACCTGCGCGCAAGCCTTCGCGGCTTGCCCGCTGGCGCCAGAGCGATCTCTGGTGGTCCTTCACCCACAAGCCTTCGGCAATCATCGGCGCGATCATCCTTACGTTCCTGATCGCGACCGCCTTTGCAGCACCTTTGATTGCGCCGCAGAACCCCTTCGATCCGGCTCAGCTCGAGCTCTGGAACTCCGAGCTGCCGCCGATCTGGGAGGCCGACGGCCAATGGCCTTACGTGCTCGGCACCGACACGCAAGGGCGCGACATGCTCTCGGCCATTCTCTATGGCTCGCGCATCTCGATCCTGATCGGCGTCGCCTCGGTTGTGCTTTCGCTCGCCGTCGGCCTTAGCCTCGGCCTCGTTGCCGGCTATTTCGGCCGCTTCATCGACAACTTCCTGATGCGCATCGGCGACGTGCTTCTGTCGATCCCGACGATCCTGATCGCCATTCTCGTCAGTGCCGTCGCGCGCCAGATGCTGCCGCCGGAACTGCGGGACGTTGGCTCTGCCGCCGTTCTGGTGCTGGCGATCACGCTCAGCGCCTGGGTGCAATATGCCCGTACCGTGCGCGCCCAGACGATCGTCGAGCGCGGCAAGGAATACGTTCAGGCGGCGCGTCTTCTGAAAACGCCAGCGCGGCGCATCATGCTGAAGCACATCCTGCCGAACACGCTGACGCCGATCATGGTCGCTGCGACCCTCAACTTCGGCATGGCGATCCTGACGGAAGCGACGCTTTCGTTCCTGGGTATCGGCATGCCGCCGAGCCAGCCGAGCCTTGGAACGCTGATCCGTCTCGGCAACCAGTTCCTGTTTTCGGGCGTATGGTGGGTGGTGCTCTTCCCCGTCGTCCAGCTTTGCCTTCTCGTGGTTTCGGTCAACCTTCTCGGTGACTGGCTGCGCGATGCGCTCAATCCGAAATTGAGGTGAATGATGTCCAATCTCCTGATCCGTAACGTCAGGCCCAACGCCGGCGAAGCGACCGACATCCTGGTGCGCGACGGCAAGATCGCCGCCTTCGGCAAGGGCCTCGCCGCCGATGGCGTGGCCGTGGAAGACGGCAACGGTCATATCGTGATCTCCGGTCTGATCGAGGCGCATACCCATCTCGACAAGTCGGTCTGGGGCATGCCCTGGCACGTCAACGCCAAGACCGCAACGCTGCGCGAACGCATCGATTTCGAACGCGAAAAGCGGCTGGAAATCGGCATTGATCCGCACCGTCAGTCCATGCGCCAGGCGATCATGCTCGCTGCCAATGGCGCAAGCCACATCCGCAGCCATGTAGACATCGACACCACCCACGGCCTTCGGCTGATGGAAGGCATCATCGAGACCCGCCAGGTGCTGAAAGATGTCATCGATATCGAGATCGTCGCATTCCCGCAGTCGGGCCTCGTCACGCGGCCCGGCACTGTCGAGTTGCTCGACAAGGCTCTGAGCAATGGCGCTGAAGTCCTTGGCGGCATTGATCCTTGCGGCATCGATCGCGACCCAAAGGGCCATCTCGACGCGATCTTCGGCCTTGCCGAAAAACATGGAAAGCCGATCGACATTCACCTGCATGAGCAGGGCGAACTCGGCGCCTTCAGCATGGAGATGATGTTCGAGCGCATCCGCGCGCTCGGCATGCAGGGCAAGGTCGCGATCAGCCACGCCTTTGCGCTCGGCGCACCGGATTATCTGCGCGTCGGCGGTCTCATCGAACAGATCGCCGAACTCGATATCCGTATCGTCACGACAGGCTCTCCGTCTTCGACCGTGCCTTCGATCCTGCGTCTGAAGGATGCCGGCGTGAAGGTTGCTGCCGGCTGCGACGGTATCCGCGACACCTGGGGTCCGTGGGGCCAACCCGACATGATGGATCGCGCCCGCATCCTCGGCATGAAGAACGGCCTGCGCCGCGACGTCGATCTCGAACATGCGCTTTACGTCTGCTCCAAGGGCGGCGCCGACGTCATGGATATCAAGGGATATGGCCTCGACGTTGGCTGCGATGCCGATTTCACCCTGCTCATCGGCGAGACGCTGGCGCATGCCGTCGTCGACGTCGCGCCGCGGCCGCTGGTCGTCAAGCGTGGCCGCGTCGTCGCCCGCAACGGCGTTGCGGAGGTGGCGATCCCATGACCAACATCAAGGATTTGACGCTCGGTGAGCGCGCCGAAGGACGCACGCTTCTGACAGCGCAATGGGTTCTCGGGCACCGCGACGGTTCGCACCGGCTGATCCCGAACGGCGAAGTCGTCATCGAGGGCGGCACGCTGCTCTATGTCGGCCCACGTTTCGAAGGAGAGGTGGCACGCCGCATCGATCTCGGCGCAGCCATGATCAGCCCCGGGCTCATCGACCTCGATGCGCTGTCTGATCTCGACACGACGATCTTAGCGATCGACCATCAGCCTGGTTGGGCCAAGGGTCGCGTCTGGCCGCTGAGCTACATCGAGCGCGGCCCCTATGAGATGTACACGCAGGAGGAGCTGGCGTTCCAGAAGCGCTTCGCCTTCGCGCAGCTTCTCTTGAATGGCATCACCACCGCAGCGCCGATCGCCTCGCTTTTCTATCGCGAATGGGGCGAGACCGTTGCTGAATTCGCCGCCGCATCCGACGCCGCAGGTGACCTGGGTCTTCGCGTTTATCTGAGCCCGGCCTATCGCGCCGGCGGCATGATGGTGACGGCGCCGGGTCAGCTCGAAGCGATCTTCGACGAGGCAAGGGGTCTGAAGGGCCTTGACGACGCGATTGGCTTCATCCGTGACCATGAAGGTCGCCATGGTGGCCTGGTGAAGGGCCTGCTGGCTCCCGACCGGGTGGAAACTTGCACCGAGAAACTGCTGGTGCGCACCGCCGATGCGGCGCGCGACCTCAATTGCCCGATCCGGCTTCATGCTGCGCAGGGCACGATGGAGGTCGACACCGTCCGCCGCCTGCATGGCAAGACGGCGCCGGAATGGCTGGCGAGCTTCGGTTTCTTGAGCGACCGGCTGATTGCGCCGCATGCGACCCAGGCGACCGACAACGATCTGCGTCTCTATGCCGAAAACGGTGTGAGTATCGTGCACTGCCCGCTGGTTTCGGCCCGCGGCGGCAGCACGCTCAACTCGTTCCGCTCGGTCAAGGCGCGGGGCGTCAATATTGCCATGGGCACCGATACGACGCCGCCGGACATGCTGATGAACCTACTCGTCGGCCTGATCGCTGCCCGCGTCGTCGAAGGCGACCCGTCAGCCGTCAGCTGCGCCGATCTCTTTGATGCTGCGACACTTGGCGGCGCCAAGGCCCTCGGTCGCTCGGATCTCGGTCGCCTGGAAACGGGCGCCCGTGCCGATATTGCCGTGTTCGATCTCATGGACCATCACATGGCGCCGGCGATCGATCCGATCACGACGCTCGTCGTCGGTGGTTCCGGACGCGTCACCAAGGCGGTCTTCGTCGATGGCCGTCTGTCGATGCGCGATGGCGAGGTGGAAGGCTTCGACATGAACGCGGCACGCGCGCAGGCACAGGTCCAGTTCGATGGCCTGATTGCCAAGTATCCGGAGCGGAGCTTCGGTCACCCGCCTGTCAGCGAGATCTTCCCGCCGAGCTACCCATTGGAGGTGCAGCGATGACTGAACATACCTCATCGGCCGTGCTCGACGTGCGCGGTCTCTGCGTCGAATTCCCTGGCCGCCATGGAACAGTGCAGGCGCTATCCGACGTTTCGCTCAGCATTCGCCCCGGCGAAATTCTTGGCGTCGTTGGTGAATCCGGCGCCGGGAAGTCGATGACCGGTCTTGCCGTCCAGGGTCTTCTGGAGCCGCCTGGCCGCATTTCCGGCGGCGAGGTCTGGGTCGGCGGCCGCCGCATCGACCAGCTCGACGACAAGCAGATGCAGCAGGTGCGCGGCCGTCAGATCGGTGCGATCTTCCAGGATCCGTTGACCTCGCTGAACCCGCTCTTCACCGTCGGGGCGCAGCTTGTTGAGACCATCCGCCTTCACCTGAAGCTTTCCAAGGCCGATGCCAAGGCGCGGGCGATCCAGCTCCTGAAGGAAGTTGGCATTCCGGCGCCCGAGGCACGCTATGACCACTATCCGCATCAGTTCTCGGGTGGCATGCGCCAGCGCGTCGTCATTGCCCTGGCACTTGCCGCGGAACCGAAGCTGATCATCGCCGACGAACCGACGACGGCGCTCGACGTCTCGATCCAGGCGCAGATCACCTCGCTGCTTCGCCGTCTTTGCGATGATCACGGAACGGCGGTCATGCTCGTCACCCACGACATGGGCGTGATTGCCGAGACGGCCGATCGCGTCGCGGTCATGTATGCCGGGCGGCTCGTCGAAATCGGCCCTGTCGCCGAGGTGCTGAAAAACGCCCGTCATCCCTATACGCGGGGCCTGATGGGCTCGATCCCGGCGCTTGGCCGCCGCGTCGAGCGGCTGAACCAGATCGACGGTTCCATGCCGCGGCTGAACGCGATCCCCGCCGGCTGCGCCTTCAACCCGCGCTGCCCGGATGCCGGGCCGCGTTGCCGCAAGGATCGGCCCGAACCGGCGCCGGTCGGGACCGGCGTCGCCGCATGCTGGCTCAATGCAGGAGGAGTGCTATGAGTGATGCCCTGACGGTCAACGACCTGACCTGCAATTTCGACGTTTCGGCACCCTGGCTGAACCGCGTCATCGAGCGCAAACCGCGGCAGTTCGTGCGCGCCGTGGACGACATCAGCTTCAGCGTGCCCATGGGCGGCTGTCTGAGCCTCGTCGGCGAATCTGGCTGCGGCAAGTCGACGGTGGCGCGGCTGGTCACAGGTCTTTATCGCGCCAGCGAAGGCGAGGTGCGGTTTGCACCGAGCAAGAACGGCGAGCCGCTCTCGGCCCAAATGATCTTCCAGGATCCCTATGCAAGCCTCAATCCGCGCTGGCGGGTGCGCAACATCATCGCCGAACCGCTGCGCGAGTTGAAGCTGCGCAACTCCGAAGCCGAGATCATGGACCGGGTCGGCGAACTGCTGACGATCGTCGGCCTTGCGCCCTCGGACGGTGCCAAGTTCCCGCACGAGTTTTCGGGAGGCCAGCGCCAGCGTATCTCGATTGCCCGCGCGCTTGCCGGCGAGCCGGAGTTCCTCGTCTGCGACGAGCCGACCTCGGCGCTCGACGTGTCGGTCCAGGCGCAGATCCTCAACCTCATGCGCAAGCTGCAGGACGAGATGGGGCTGACCTATCTGTTCATCAGCCACGACATGAGCGTGGTTCGCCACATGTCGGACCGGATCGCCGTGATGTATCTCGGACGCATCGTCGAGGAGGCAGACACCGAGACGCTCTTTGCCAATCCGAGGCATCCCTATACCCAGCTGCTGCTGGAGACGATCCCGGATATTACCCATCCAAAGCGCGGGCGCAGCATTGCGGCGAGCGAAGTGCCGAGCCCGCTGAACCCGCCGTCCGGCTGTACCTTCCATCCGCGTTGCCCGTTTGCAGACCAGCGCTGCAAGAGCGAGCGGCCGGAGATGCGCAGCTTCGCTGACGGCTCGCGTGCCGCCTGCCACCGCATCGAAGAAACTGTGAAGGCGATCAACGCAGCGTAACGCCCACCTCTTTCCCTGAAGACTTGGGCTCCGTGTCGTACCAGTCGCGGAGCCTCTTTTTTGCCGCCGACGATTTTCAGTATTTGCGCCAAGCAGTTCGCATGCCCCTTTCGCATCGCTGTCGTGGGGCAAGTGCTAGGCTGCTAACCGGAATTCAACGAAATAGACCGATGACCATTCCCGGGCTCCAACACTCACGTTAGGTTAGGGGCCAATGGTCGGACCGCTTCCCGCTCGGGACATCCGGCCGGGATCGAAATGCGTTGATTTGAAGAGTTGGCTTATGAACACCTCCGACACCGATTTCCCCGTCCTCAATGCCGTCGAAGCCCGCGTTCTCGGATGCCTGATCGAGAAGAAGGAAACGACGCCCGACGTCTATCCGCTGACGCTCAATTCGGCGCATTCGGCTGCCAACCAGAAAACGGCGCGCGATCCCGTCATGGCGCTCGAGCAGGTCGAGATCCACCGCGCTCTCTCGTCTCTGGGGCAGAAAGGGTTGGTCCGGCAAGCATTTGCCTCGCGGGTCGAGCGCTACGAGCACCTCGCAGCCAACCGCTTCTCGCTGACGTCGCCGCAGATCGTCGTGCTCGGCCTGCTTCTTCTGCGCGGCCCGCAGACGGCCTACGAGCTTTGGGCGCGCAGCGAGCGCATGGCGCGGTTCTCGTCGATCGAGGAGCTGAAGGACAATCTGGATCTGATGATGGGCCGCCGTCCGCCGCTCATCGTTCAACTGAACCGGGGTGCCGGCCAGCGCGAAGACCGCTTCGCGCATCTCTTGTGTGGTGAAGTCGAGCAGCCTGCCGAAAGGGCGGCCGTGTCGTCGGCGCCGAGCGGTTCGGCCCTATCGGCTCTCGAAGAACGACTGGAAGCGCTTGAGCGGAAGGTGGCGACGCTCGAGGAGCAGCTTGACGCCCTGACGCGCTGACAGCACGGCACCGGAAACAAAATGTCCCGGGCGCCATGTGCGCCCGGGACATATTCGGATGCGCTCAGCTGGCGTCGACCAGTCGGCAGGCCGGCGCTTCCTTGGCGCGCGGATAGTCGTACGCACCCACCTTCGAGGTGGCATAGCCGCCCCCGACCAGCGCCTCGGCAAGTTTCACGGCTGCCGTCACGCCGTCGATCACAGGCATGCCGGTACGCGCCTTCAGGCGGTCGCAGAGCTCAGACATACCCGCACAGCCAAGGATGATCGCTTCGGCGCCATCCTCCTGGCGTGCTTTCAGGATCTCCTGAACCAGCATCTCCTCGGTGTGGGCCAGATCCTCCTCCAGCGCGAGCACGGGCATGTCGACCGAGCGCACCTTGCGGCAGCGATGGCCGGCACCGTAGGCCTCGGCGAGGTCCTCGATGATCGGCACGGAGCGGGGCAGGGTGGTGATGATCGTAAAGCGGGTCGCGATGTTCATCGCGACCTGCACGGCCGCCTGACAGATGCCGATGACTGGACCGCGAGCGATCTCGCGTGCAGCGCCAAGTCCGGGATCGTCGAAGCAGGCGATTACATAGGCATCGATGCCGCGCGCTTCGCCTTTGCGGATTTCCGCAAGCATCGCTGGCACAGCCATCGCTTCGTCGGCATGGCCTTCGATGCTGGCTGGGCTCGATGTCGGGTTGATCGATTCGAGCTGGGTGTCGGATGCAGCGACGCGCTCGGCGCTGCGATGCGCCTGTTCGGTCATCGAGCGGGTGGAGTTCGGATTGATCAGCAGGATACGCATGGATCAGCTCGTCTTCCGCATGGCGTTTGCAAGGGGGGCATAGGCGGTAATGTCGGGCGTCGGCATGACGAACTGACGATCCGATGTGATGTAGTTGTTGGCGTGCAGCCGTGCGATCGGCTGGTATTGGGAGGGGTCGACGTAGCGGCCTTCCTCGTCGAGGCAGTCCTTACGCACGTGCATATGAACGACCTCGCCGAGAACGATGACGCGGCGGTCATATTCGATCAGCCGCTCAACGCGGCATTCCATCGAGCAGGGTGACTCGACGATACGGCGGGCGCCGACCTTGAGGCCGTCAGCCGCCGTCAGTCCGGCGATTGCCACTTCGTCGACATCCGGCTCGAAGGACAGGCCGCAGACCAGCATCTGGTCGGCGATCGCCATGTCCACCATGTTGACGACGAACTCGTTGGTGCGCCGGATATTGGCGACCGTGTCCTTCTCTTCCCCGTTCGGGCGGGTCTGGATACCGAGAATGACGATCGGCGGGTCGTGCGAGAAGACATTGAAAAAGCTCATCGGCGCGGCATTGTCCTGTCCGCTCGGCGAGAGCGTCGAGACCAGCGCGATCGGTCGCGGACCGATGAAGTTCGTCAGCAGGCGGTAACGGTCCTGGGCCGGCAGTTCTGTGAAATCGAAGTCCATCGGAGCTCTCAATTGGCGCCGCGGCCCGGTCTATTTGCCGGTCGCACGGTCGTGTTTAAGCGGTTGCCATTGCACATCAAGTTGCGGTACACAATATTGTCTACAATTTTGTAGTCAATATCTAACTGCAGCGGATGGAATTGACTTTGAGCGCCGCACGGCGAGAGTAAGCGAACGGCTAAGGGAGATTTCATGTATAACGCGGACGAAGTCGCCGGTGCTCCGACGGCGATCATTTGCGAGAAGATCTGGCTTGCGATTGCAGAGCGTCGGCTACGGCCGGGAACGCGATTGAAAGAAGAACAACTTGCCGAAATATTCTCCGTCAGCAGGGCTCGCATCCGCCAGGCACTGACCGCGCTCGAGCGCGATGGCCTGGTGACGATCATGCCGAACCGGGGCGCCTTCGTCTCCGAGCCTTCGGTAGACGAGGCACGCGATGTCTTCGTTGCCCGCAGGGCGATCGAACAGCGGGTCGTCGAGCGGCTTTGCGAGCGCGCCAATCCCAAGGATATCGTCCGGTTGCGCGCCCATATCGAAGAGGAGCGCATTGCCGGCCGATCCGGCAATCTCTCTGATATCGTTCGGCTTTCCGGTGGTTTCCACCTGTTGCTCGCGGAACTTTCGGGGTCTGCCTTCCTCTTCGGTATCCTGCGCGACCTCGTGTCCCGGACATCCCTGATCACCGCAATGTACCGGTCGAACCACCTGCACAATTGCGGACCGGACGAACATCTGGCCGTGGTCGAGTACATCGCGTCACGCGACGTCGCGAGCGCGATCAAGGAAATGGCCGAGCACCTGAACCACGTCGAAGCGGAGCTGGACCTGGACGAGGAGAAAGACCAGCCCCGCGATCTTCGCACCGCATTGCTTTGATGCGGCGCGCGCGACCCATTGCACCGCACTTTAGAGGAGGCGGTGCCTGCAAGCAGACTGAAGGAAGATATGACCAACCGTAGTTACTATGCACCGCATGGCGGCAACCCGCCCCAAACCCAACTCCTTTCGGATCGCGCGGTCTTCACCGAAGCCTATGCGGTGATTCCGAAGGGGACGATGATGGACATCGTCACCAGCTATTTGCCGTTCTGGGACAAGACCCGGCTGTGGATACTGTCCCGGCCGCTCTCCGGTTTTGCTGAAACATTTTCACAATATATCATGGAAATCGCTCCGGGCGGCGGCAGCGACCGGCCGGAACTCGACGAAGGCGCCGAGGGCGCGATCTTCGTCGTCGAGGGCGAATTGACCATCACGCTCGACGGTAAGGCGCATAAGATGCAGCCGGGCGGCTTCGCCTTCATTCCGCCGGCGAGCAACTGGACCGTTCGCAACGGAAGTGAAGCGATCGTTCGCTTCCACTGGGTGCGCAAGGCTTACGAGTACGTCGATGGCCTGTCCGCGCCGGAGGCCTTCTTCACCAACGAGGCCGAAATCACCCCGTCGCCGATGCCGGGCACGGAAGGCAAGTGGGCAACGACCCGCTTCGTCGACCCGACGGACCTGCGCCACGACATGCACATGACGATCGTCACCTTCGAGCCCGGCGCGATCATTCCCTTTGCCGAGACGCACGTGATGGAACACGGCCTTTATGTGCTCGAAGGCAAGGCCGTCTACCGGCTCAATCAGGACTGGGTCGAGGTCGAGGCCGGCGATTACATGTGGCTGCGCGCTTTCTGCCCGCAGGCCTGCTATGCTGGCGGTCCGGGCAAGTTCCGCTACCTGCTATACAAGGACGTGAACCGCCACATGAAGCTGAAATCACGCTGAGTAGTTCACCTTAGGCCAAGAAAAACCGCGCATTCCAGGGATTGCGCGGTTTTTCTTTTTTTTCCGCCAGATAAAGCCGTTTCCAGATCCTGGCTCTCAACGCTTCGCCGTTTGCCAACCGTGGACCGGACTATCAGTCCACCAGTTGCGGATCGGCCGGCTGCAGGCTGCGCGGCTGGAGACGCCTGAGCGTGTTGCCGGTCGGGTTCTTGTCGAGGTGGAGCACGCGGGTAAAGAAGTCGCTGCCGCGTTCGGTGCGTCCGATGTTGACGATCGCAACACCTTGAAGCTCGTCGTCCATGAACTTCAGCACGCGCTGGTAGGCGTCGTCCTCAAGGGTATCGAGCGCTTCGTCGATGATCAGCCAGCGCGGCTTGTGCAGGCTGAGCCTAGCGATGGCGAGGAGGCGCTGCTCGGCCTCGCTGAGGTTCATCTGCTTTCGCGCATCCTGGTCGAGCCGGCCGCTCAGCCGACCAAGGCCGACCTTCGAGAGAACGGCGGCGAGTTCGCCCTTGCTGTAGGTATCGGGCGGGCTCGGATAGGCGAGCACTTCTCCAAGCGTGCCCGGCGGGAAATAGGGAGACTTCGGCACAAAGGCGAGGCCGTCGTCGACCGGCAGTGCAATGCGGCCGTGCCCCCAGGGCCAGAGCCCGGCGATCGCGCGGAAGAACGGCGCCTTTTCGACCTCAGGCGCGCCGGTGACGAGCACGCGTTCGCCCGGATCAATGGTGACGCTCGGCTCGCGAAGCTGGATGCAGCCGGTCGGCGAGACGATTTCGATGTTGTCGAAGCTCATCTGCGGCGTATCGGAGGTCCTGAAGTCGATGCGCTTGTCGCCCTCATGCCGTTCGTCGGTCATCAAGAGCGCCGAGCGGAAGGCGGCGACGCGCAGCAATGTGGCGCGCCAGTCGGCGATCGCGCCGATATTATCGACGAACCAGCGCAGCGACGCATGCACCTGATTGAAGGCGCCGACGGCCATCATCAACCCACCGAAGCTGAGGTCGCCGGCGAAATAGACTGGTGCGGCAATGACGATCGGTGCGACGACGGTGATCCAGCCATAGCCGCCGGTCACCCAGGTGAGCCGCGTAACCGCACGCAGCAGGCCGTAGCTGATCTCGAGCACCGAGGCGAGGTCGCGCTGCAGCCGCTTTTTCTCATTGGCCTCGCCTGATGAAAGCGAAACGGCCTCGATATGTTCGTTGACGCGCATCAGCGAGAAGCGCAGCGCCGCCTCCCGGGCATAGTGTTCGCCATTGAGCGCCACCAGAGGCCGGCCGACGAGCCAGCTCAGCCAGGAGGCGGTGCCCGCATAGAGGATCGCGGCCCAGACCATGTAGCCGGGAATGTCGAAGGAATAGCTCGCGACATGGAAGACGAAACCGTCGGACAGTGACCACAGCACGCCGATAAAGCTCACCAGCAGAATACCGGATTGGAAGAGGCCGATCGAAAGTCCGGCCGAGAGATCGGTCAGGTGGCGCGCGTCCTCATGGATGCGCTGGTCCGGGTTGATGCCGATGGCGCCGGCATTCGCCAGCCGGAACGCGCGCGTCGGGCGCATCCATTCGGTGATCAGGTCCTGGGTCAGGCCTTCGCGCAAGCGCAGCTTGATGACCTGGCCGAGCCAGGTTTGCAAAACATTGAGAACGAGGAGCACGCCGGCGATCTGGGCGAAGACGACGAGCTGATGGAGAAAGGCCGGAAGGTCGCGTCGCTCGAGCGTGTCGTAGAACGGCTTGTACCATCGGTTGAGGATGATCTGACCAAAGGCTGTCACAACGATGACAACGATGATGCTTATGCTCAGCCAGATGATCTTGTTGCGCAGTGGCGAGGCCATGAAGGCCCGATGCATCATCCGCAATTGATCACCGAGGGATTGTTCGTCGCTGGGTTCTATCCGGCCGCTATTTTTGCCGTTCGTCCGGTTCGACATCGGTGCGAATCTCTCCTTCCCGGTCTCCTCGAGTAGAATATAGCCTGCCTTACCCTCTCTCCCTAGCGCGGATTGTCTGCGCCCACATGTAACCGCGGTCACAGGGCGGATCGTAAAAACCGTGACAATGCGGCACACTGCCCGAATTGCGGCGGGAAAGTTGAATTGCAACCCTCCGCAGAGGGTCCATAGTTTCGTGAGCGAGGTCGGAACACGGCACCGAGGGAGGAGCCTGCATGTCGGCGCATCTCGATCAAATCCGCGATCAGCAAAGAGAGACCTGGGACCGCTTCTCCGCCGGTTGGAAGAAGTGGGACGCACTGGTGCTTGGATGGCTCGCCCCCTTCGGCGAGGCAATGATCCGGCAGGCGGCCATCAAGGACGGCGACCGGGTGCTTGACGTCGCTGCGGGAACTGGAGAACCAGGCCTGACGGTGGCGGCGTCGATACCGAAGGGCCGCGTGACTGTCACCGACCTTTCAGAGCGCATGTTGCAGGTGGCGACGGAGAACGCCAGGCATCGCGGTCTTACGAATTTCGAAACGAGGGCCTGCGACGCTGGCGCCTTGCCGTTTCCGGAAGCAACATTCGACGCCGTCCTCTGCCGGTTCGGTTTCATGTTTTTTCCCGACGTTGCAGCGGCAGCCCAACAGTTGACGAGGGTCGCAAAGCCCCAGTCGCGTGTATGCGCTGCCGTGTGGGGTGCACCGGAAAAGAACGCCTGGGCAACGACGATCATGGCGACGATCGCCCGGCACGTCGACATGCCGAAGCCTCCGGCCGGCGCGCCCGGCCTGTTTCGCTGCGCGTCTGCAGGCCTGATGAAGGCCGTTTTCGAGGATGCGGGATTGCACGACATCCACGAGGAGGAGGTCACCACCACGATGGTCCACGAGACCCCGGAGGACTACTGGGCCTTCATGACCGAGATCGCCGCACCCGTCGTCGCCGGACTGGCACAGGCGGATGATCAGACGCGCAACCGCATCCGCAGCGAGGTTCTCGATCTGGCAGGCCAGGCGATCCGGGCGGGCAAGGTGGAACTGTGCGCGACGGCAACGATCGTCGCCGGCACGCGACCATAGCAGAAGGGAACGACGGGGAGGGGAGGTTTCCATGGACAAGCGATCGGCAGCGTCCAGCAGGGTGGAGGAAACGCTCGACCCGCAAGACTGGGCTGAATTGCGGGCTCTGTCGCATCGCATCGTCGACGATGCGATAGACTATCTCAGCCAGGTCCGGGAACGGCCGGTATGGCGCAACATGCCCGATATGGTGCGGGAGAGCTTTTCTGCCCCGCTTCCCAGGACACCAAAGCCGCTCGAAGAGATCTACGCGTCGGTCGCGGAAAACGTGCTCGGCTATCCCATGGGCAACATCCACCCCCGCTTCTGGGCCTGGTACATGGGGTCGGGAAACTTCACCGGGGCGCTTGGCGAATTTCTTGCTGCCGTCCAGGGGTCGAACGTCGGCGGCGGCAACCATGCCGCCGCACTCATGGACCAACAGGTCGTCAATTGGTGCAAGGAAATGCTGGGGTTTCCGACGACGGCCAGCGGCACGCTCGTCAGCGGCGGCTCGGTCGCCAACATTGTCGGCCTGACGGTTGCCCGCAACGTCAAAGCCGGGATCGATGTGCGTGCGCATGGCATCGGCGATCGGCCGCTCTGCTTCTACGGTTCGGACCAGAGCCACAGTTGCCATCGCAAGGCGGTGGAACTGTTCGGCCTCGGCGACCGCGCCCTCCGGCGCGTTGCGACGGATGCCGAGTTGCGCATCGATATCGCGGCCTTGCGCCGTGCGATCGAGCAGGATCGCGCGTCCGGTCGGCTGCCCATCTGCATCATCGCCAATGCCGGAACGGTGAATACCGGCGCCATCGATGACATCCAGGCTCTCGCCGATCTGGCTGCAGAGTTTGGCCTCTGGCTCCACGTCGACGGCTGTATCGGCGCTCTGCTCCGGATCGCGCCCGAGAATGCCTGGCGTGTCGCAGGCATCGAAAGGGCAGATTCCATCGCGCTGGACCCGCATAAATGGCTGCATGCGCCCTTCGAGGCAGGCTGCGTCCTCGTTCGCGATGCGGCCGCGCACCGCGGCACCTTCGCCGTTACGCCGGAATATCTGGAGTCAACCGTGCGGGGTCTCGCTTCGGCGCCCTGGCTCTATGACTATGGCCTGCAGACGTCGCGTGGTTTTCGTGCCCTGAAAATCTGGGTGTCGCTGATGGAGCACGGCATCGAGAAGTTTGGCCGCCTCGTCGACCAGAATGTTGCTCAAGGCCATTATCTGAGCGGCCTCGTCGAGGCAGAGCCCCAACTCGAACTCGTGGCGCCGACCAACATCAACATCGTCTGCTTCCGTTACCATCCGGAGGAAATGACGCCTGAGCGATTGAAGGCAGTGAACACGGAAATCATGCTGCGGCTTCAGGACGAGGGGACCGCCGTCATCTCCGACACGACGGTACACGGCAAGCATTGCCTGCGCGTGGCAGTCAACAATCACCGGACGCGACGGGAGGACCTGGACCTGTTTGTGCGCGAAGTTGTGAGACTCGGACGGGAGATTGTCGCAGGCGGCGGCATCGGCTGACACATAGTTCTGCGAGGCTCCAAGCGTCACCGGGTTGCGGCCGGTTCTTGCGCCGGCAGGGTTTCTGGCGCCGGCGCGGCTTGGAGCACGCGAACCATCTCAGCGATCGCGGCTTCCCGCTGCGGATCCTTGCCGGCCGCATAGGCAAGCGGAAAGGCCATCTGCACATCCGCGCGATGCCCACCCCCTCAAGCCTCAGCTCGTCGCCGATGACCGCATCCGAAACCGCCACTTCCAAGAGGCTGTCGTCCGGTAGCACATACGCACGCACGGCCGGCAAGCAAAGCACCGGCCATCCGCTCGCCGACCAGCGAGATCGCATGCTGCCGCAGCGTGTCTCTCCAACTTTTTGTTCTCACTGGGTACTGACGCGGCGTCGCCAGTCTGTTTGCCTGGCTGCAATGAAAGCTGAAAAACGACACCGCTAAGGTTTAATGTTGGCTACCGAAGGCACTACCCCGAGGTCCCGCAAATGGCGGGCCAAAATCGTGGCGGCGAATGCAGCGCCCCGGCTGTTGAAATGTCCGTCCGGCCCATAAAAGGTTTCTGGTTGGAGTTCTTTCTCGAGTGCTGACGTTAGATCGATTACGTCTACCCCTGCCGCGGAAGCGCTTCCCAGAACCCGAGTTCGCAGCGGTTCATACGCGTGCGCCGCGGACAGAGGTCCGATATATCGGTCGAGCTGCGGCACATAGACCAATGTGAATGACCCGCTCCAGCCCATCGCGATGGTCTTTGCTCTCCGGAGGGCTTCGCCAAACTCGGGAATCGCGGGCGTCGCTTTCGGAAAGATTAGGCCCAGTCGGGTGAAAGTTTGCTGCAGCGCGATGAAATTCCGAAGGATCTCAGTTTTTGTAAACAGGTCGGCGGCTGTTACTGGCCGGCTATTGATATCGTCCATCATCGACTTAGCGCGCTGCATCATCTCGTTCGCGGTTGAAGGCGTTCCAAAATCGGCGCTTTCGACGAGAGCCGGAAGCAGCCAGGGCCGCCCTAGTTCGGCTTGGAGGTTTTCCCAGTCATTGCCCTCAAAAAAGACCATAAAAACGTGGCGTGGTTTGAACATCGGGCCAAACCGCCCCAGCGTCGCCAGCTCTGTCAGCGGTCCGTTACCGCGAATTCCCATGCCGATGGCATGAACGCCTTTTCGGCGCAGCTGCGACACCATGTTTTCTTCCGGACGCAAACAAAAGCCCTCAACGAAAGAATCACCTAGCAACATCGATTCTAAATGCGTTGTCTCATACAGTGCATCTGGATTATTGAAGCCGTACCGATCGGCGCGGTAACTAACAATACTATCCGGTCCAGAGCAAAGCACGACCTGCGTCTTCGGGAAGCCTGACAGAATCGCTTCGCGCAATTTGGTTGCGCCGGATAGCTGGTTGAGCTGTGCGAGCGTGAATCCTCGGACCATGTCTTCCCGTTGCGCCATCGCCTCGCTTTGCTGCTGTGATAGCTGCCCGAGCATCGATAGACGAACCGGTATGGAGCGCAGGGTGAGCAGCGCCTCGAAGAGAAAAAGCCCCATCAGGACACTTAAGCCGTAGATACCCACGCCGGTTGCCACCCTTGGGGGAGCACGGAGTCCCACACAAAGGACGGTCAGCGCGAATGCCGTAGGGACGAGAACGTATCGCACGAGGAGGGGGCCGGTGGAGGCATACTCATCGAAATGCCAAACCGCGTAGACTGGGCTCAGCAGCCAATAGGATGCAAGTGCCCCACATAAGATCGCCGAAGTTTTTCTAGAACCCATCGCGCTAACGTCCGATTGGATAATTCTTTTAAATTTTCAGGTAACTCACTAAAGTCGTGTAGATATTTATTTACATATACTGCTCCCGAGCTTCTCTGACGAAGCGCCAGCGTGCGCCCCATTTCTCCAGGAGGAGTGAGCTATTAATACAGATTAGTTCCCTGGGAGATCCACTTTCTGCGCCAAACGGCGATGGATTCCGTTGTAAACCTCTATCCATCTATCGAGTTACGTGCTTGTCAGCGTCGGGAATGCGAGATGCGTATAGTCGCGTTTCAGGATTTTGACGAAAGCCTTCGACATACCGCTTGATTGAGGGCTGGCGACCGGCGTGAAGTGTGGGACCAGATTGAGGGCCTGAGCAGACGCCTTTGTTTCCCTTGCTGTGTAGGCAGATATTCGATGGAATGTGGAGCCATGCCTGCCACCGAAGCGTTTCTCGACTGCTTCCAACTACCGCCGCCCACGCGATGATCTGCCCATCAAACGCGTCAGTGGTGAACCGAGGCAGTCCGCAGGTGAACACCAGGCCATTGGACGGCGACGTCAAGTTGCGATCTCGAAGCTGCGCGCAATGATGAATGTGCTGATCTACTTTGGCCCTTCCCTTGACCTTCGTTTCCTTACGCATTCCATAGCCTGCCACAGTTCGAACAGGGGAATAGCTTGTGCTGCCGGGGGCCGGATTTATACCGTGGACGCGAATAGGTGACCGATGTCGACATGCGTGGCCTCTGTAACATCGATATTTACTTAAATAAGATTATATCGTGGGTTGCACGAGTCAAGGTGGTCGACGGACGTCGATGAATTGGAGGAAATCTCGGTGAATCCGTAGCGGGATGGTTTGAACAGAGCGACAGGCCATCCAAAGAGCGACCGAATTTTCCGCAATTGAGGGCACCGAGTTCTTGTCTGTGCTCTCAACAGAACAAGCGACCTCTTGGCGATGTCGATCTCGCATGCGCACTCCGCGCGGACTTCAACACTGGGCTCCCTGCAAGCGAGCATCAAGCGTCTAGCCGAAGACGGGGACGGCGCAGAATTTCGGTTTTGCGTCCGGCTGAGTGTTCTCGCGCCGCCAACGCGACGGTGTCCCATAGCGAAAGGATATGCTCGGCATCGTAGCGCCGGGCATTGGCTTCGGCTTTGGCGGAAAGGTGGGAGCGCAACGTCTCGTCGCCCATCAGGTTGGAGAGGGCTTCGGCCAGGGCGTTGATGTCGCCGTTTTCGACGAGGATGCCGTCGTCGCCGTTGGCGATCATGTCGGTCGGGCCCCATTCGCAGGCGAAGGAGACGACGGGAAGGCCTGCGGCCATGGCTTCGAGCAGGGCGATGCCCCAGCCTTCGTAGCGGGATGACAGGACAAAGAGGTCGGCGGTTTCGACCCAGAGGCCGGGTTTTGCGGTGACGCCGGGCATTTCCACCCGATCGGCCAACCCGAGCGCGTCACGCTGGGTTTCCAGCGCTTTTCTCGCCTCGCCTTCGCCCCAGATGACGAGCTTCCATTCGGGGTGGTCGCTGGCCACCTTGGCGAAGGCTTCGAGCAGCAGATCGAAGCCCTTTTGCTCAGTCAGGCGCCCGACGGCGGTGAGCACATTGTTGCCGCGCTTCTTTTGCCAGCCGTCGGGCAGATTGATCGCATTGGCGATCACGCAGCCGGAGCGGCGCACATTCGGCGGGAAATAATCCAGTGCGCCTTTGGTCATGGTCACCAGCGCAAAAGCGCGCGGGTAGAGGCGAAGCTGCAGCCATTTCCATAAGGGGCCAAAGGGCTGCACCGCGGGGTTGTTGCGCTCGGACACGATCACCGGAAGCCTGAGGCCTCGTGTTGCGAGCAGCGTCAACACGTTCGTGCGCGTCAGGAAGCTCAGCACGAAGTCGGGGCGGGTGCGGCTGATCGTCGAGCGCAGTCGGTAGAGCCGCCTTGCCACCAGCCAGGCGGCCCGCAGCTTGCCGGCCTTCTGAACCGGCACGTCAAGCCGCTCGATGGTGACGCGCGGATCGAGCCTGTAATAGGGTTCGGAGGTCGGCGCTTCGAGCGTAATCACCGTGACGGTGCAGCCGAGACAGGCCCAGTGGCTGGCAACGAGACTGACGACGTGCTCGGTGCCGCCGGCGCCGAGTGCAGGAACAATAATGGTTATGCGCGCGCCTGCGAGGTCCGCCACTCCGAGTCCTGCACTTTCGCTACTCTCAGCTCGTTTCAGTTATATTATGGCGTCCTTAAATTCGGCGCAATCGCTCTTTCGGAGCATTCAGACTGTCTCTTCCGCGGCCAAGAATATGCCGCCAGGGTAGGAGGTCTGGTTGTAGTAACGCCAAAAATCGCCGGGCTATTGAACGGAAAGCGCGGATTGACCTGGTAGCACAGCGCCCGCATTTGCACAGTCAGCGTCGCTCGCGTAGTTCGAAATTCGCCAGAAGCGCGATGTAGAGAAAAGCCCATCCGTGAAACAGCGCTGTGCAATAGATGACGTTGTAGCTAACGTTGGTCCAGACAGTCCCGATCTGGTCGCCATGCTCAATCAGCCCATGACTGAGGAAATCGACGCCGGCGTTGATCGCTCCGGCGCCGAGCGACAGGGCGGAGCCGAGCAGAAGCTTGAAGAGGATAGACTGGTCACGGAAGCGAAAGAGCACCGCCGCCATCGCATAGGACATGAGTGTTCCGCTCAGCATTAGGATGAGCGTGATCGGCAAGATCGCTATTGGGTCGTATCCGAGGGAAGCCCAGAGCGTGTTGCTGATGACGAACTGCATCAACTGGTAAAGGAACCCAAGGAAGAGCGTTGCCCGTCGAAGGCTTGCGGTATACTCCGCCCCTCTAGGTGAAACCGTGTCATTTTCTCGTGCCATGTGGGTATTATCCTTCAGGTCCATACGGTTGTCGACTGCCGCTTGTCGACGAAATCAAGCCGTTTGTAGCAAGCCGAATTCTCGCTTTCTGCGGGCGAAGGACGTCTGCTTTGCCGACGAGCCGGCCTTGAGTTGTCCAGAGATGCCTTCAAGATGTGCTTCTTCGGATGCGAAGTACGAGAGACCGCGATCCCTGGTCGACGGGCCGATACATAGATCTTTACGCGAGTAACTGTCCGGCAGCCCCTGCTTCGTTACCGCAATCTGGCGCGCGTTCGACAGGAGGTTAGCGACCAGAACTGCTTCGCAGCGGGATTCGACGGTAAATGCAGTCGATAAGTGGTCCCACAAACATCCGCTATGTCCGCCCTCAGCGCTATGCGCTGATCGCTAGACTGGGCGTTCGCGCATGGCGACGCCTCGCGCGTCGCCTGTTGAAATGATGTCGCGCAGTGCGGTAAAATAAGCTACACCTAATATATCGTAGCGCTGGTATCAGTTTGAATCATGAGACCTGACATTGTGGCAATTGGCGCGCCTGCTGGAGGGGTAGAAGGCGTCACGGATCTCGTTGGGCGACTGCCGGAAAACCTGTCGGCGGCCGTCCTAGTGGTTCTTCACCGCTCGCCATTCCCCGATAGCTTTCTGCCAGAGACTTTGAGGCGGGTGGCCCATTTGCGTGTTGTTGTTCCAATCGAGGGAGCTCCCCTTGAGATAGGGGCTTGCTTCGTCGGACCGCCGGACAAGCTCCTGACCGTCGGGTCCGGACCCCGCACGCACCTCCTCGCCGACGGATATTACCGAGGGTACACGATAGATGCGCTCTTTACGTCACTCGCCCATAGCGCCGGGAGACGGGTAATTGGTGTAACCCTTACAGGGCTGTTGAAGGATGGAAGGCTAGGACTGAGGGCCATTAAGGAGGCTGGCGGCACGGTGGTAGTGGAGGAGCCTAAAGCGACCGAGATCCCGGAAATCCACTTTGGTGCGTTTAAGAGCGAAATCGATTTCACTGGAACGGTTCCCGCAATTGCTGATTTTATTTGCGAACGGGTACGATCGGGCCGACAAAGCCCACGTGGGTTATGAAGTAGATCGCCTAGATCAGATTGAGAGCATTTAGGATGGAGGCATCGGGACGGATGCGGACCTGCGCATCAATATTGATGCCTTGCGCGGCGCGATCGCCAATGCCGGGACGGTGAACACGGGCGCCATTTCGATGACAGTCAAGCTCTCGCCGATCTGGCGACCGAGCAAGACCTCTGGCTCCACGTCGACGGCTGTTTCGGCGCCCTGTTTCGGATTGCGTCTGAGTTTGCCTGGCGCGTCGCAGGCATCGAAAGGGCAGATTCTGTCGCGCTCGATCCGCACAATTGGTTGTATGCCCCCTTCGAGGCGAGCTGCGTTCTCGTTCGAGATGCGGCCGCGCCCCGCGGCACCTTCGCCGTTACGCCCTGGACCTGTTAGTGAATGAAGTTGTCAGGCCCGGGCGGGAGATCGTCTCAGGCGGCGGCATCGGCTGACGCTATAGTCCTGCGGGGCGTCACCGGGTTGCGGCCGGTTCTTGCGCCGGCGCGGTTTCGGGCGCCGACGTGGCTTGGAGAACGCGAACCATCTCAGCGATCGCGGCTTCCCGCTGCGGATCCTTGCCGGCCGCATAGGCAAGCGGAAAGGCCATCTGCACATCCGGCGCGATGCCCACCCCCTCAAGCCTTAGCTTGTCGCCGATGACCGCATCCGAAACCGCCACTTCCAAGAGGCTGTCGTCCGGTAGCAAATAGGCACGACCGGCAAGCAGAGCACCGGCCGTCCGCTCGCCGACGAGCGTGATCCCGTGTTGCCGCAGCGTGTAGGCAAAGAGTTCGAGGCCGCTGCGGGTTCCGTTGTCGATCAGCGCGACCACAGGCTTTTGCCAGCGGAAATTGGCAAGCGTGGCTTCGCCCCGGCGTGGAATCAGCCGGAACGTCGGCGTACCACCGACCAGAAACTCGGCTGCGTCTGCCGGCCCGCCGCCCCAGCGTCCGCGCAGGTCGACGACGAGGCCTTCCGCATCCTTCAAGCGGCCGCTCGAAAGCGCCTCGGCGACGAGATTGAGCCCGTTTCGCGTGGAAAGGGTCCAGAGCCGCACATAGCCGACCTTCCGGCCGCCGGTCTCGACCAGTGCGATGCTCTCTTCGATCGCGCGCTCGAACATTTGAAGTGGTCGTAAGCTTTCGACCGGAACCTGCAGCGACAATGGCTCCGCATCGCGGTGGCGGCGGAGCCGAAGTTCGACCGTGCGGCCGACCTTGTCTTCGAAGGATCCGATCTCATGATAAGCCTGCCCGTCGACCGAAAGGATCTGGTCGCCAACGAGGAGGCCCGCCTTCTTTGCAGCCGATCCGTCATAAACATCGCTGACGAACCGCTGCCCATTCTTAACCGTCGTCACCATGCCGATGCCGGGATAGCGCGCGGCGCCATCCGGCGGAAAAAGACGCCGCATATCGTCACGGATGGCGAAGCGAAAAATGTCGGCGAGCTCGAAATAGTCGATCGTGTCGGCTTTGAAACGTCCGGTATGGGAAACCCCGAGACTTGCAAGGACGGACGCGATCGCCGCATCGACGCGGGAAGACGCGCTCGTCCTGGATAGTGCCGCAACGGGATCCGTGATCTCGGCCTGGGCGGTGGTATTGAAACGGTCGAGCGCCTTGCCGTCATAGAAGTTCGCGTTCACGAGTTCGATCACCCGGTCGAATGTCGGCTCGCCGGAGCGTGGCAGCTCCGCGGCCCACGCCATAGCGGCCGTCGACATGACGAGGCTGGCGATCAACGCTGTACACCTTAGTCTCGGCCGCATGGTCGTTGCTCCGGTTTCGCGCCGCCGATTATCGACAAAAGCGCGCGCACCTGCCGGCAAAATCGCGTGATCACGCCGTGATCCCCGCCCGGCACCCCGATCTGCCGAACCCACTGCGGCCAAACCTTTCAGGTTCGTGTCAGGTTAGGGTGGCTTGTGTGGTGCATCGATCGCTCCGGGGACAGAGGCGATTGCCCTCTCCTTTGGCGTGCTCCGGAAAAGAAAGGAAAGTGCGAATGGTTGGCAAGGCCCCGCATCTACACGTGCACGACAACAACCACCGCCGGGACGAGGTTTTCGCCGCACCGGACCAGAATGTCGGCGACTTCGCCTTCAATGCAACCGTGGCCGCCGTCTTCGACGACATGGTCAGCCGATCGGTTCCCTACTACGGCGAAATCCAGCGGATGGTTTGCGAACTCGCCAGCGACTTTGCCGAAGCCGATACCAACCTCTACGACATCGGTTGCTCGACCGCGACGACGCTGCTCGGGCTCGACGCCATGGTTGATCCCGCCGTGCGCTTCGTCGGCATCGACAACGCTCCCGACATGATCGAGAAGGCGAAGGAAAAGATCGTCCAGGCAAATTCCAACCGGGCGATTGATCTCAGGGGCGGCGACCTGCACCACGGCATCGAAATCCACAATGCCAGCGTCGTCCTGATGCTTCTGACCTTGCAGTTCGTGCGCCCCCTCTACCGCGAGCGCGTCATGCGCTCGATCTATGACGGCCTCAACGAGCGCGGCGCTCTGCTGCTCGTCGAGAAGCTGACCAGCGAAGACTCGACGTTCAACCGCTTGTTCATCGAGCACTACTACGACTACAAGCGCCGCAACGGCTATTCCGAGATCGAGATCGCCAGGAAGCGCGAGGCGCTTGAAAACGTGCTCATTCCGTACCGCCTGGAGGAAAATTTCCAGCTGCTGAAGGAAGTGGGTTTCCGCAGCGTCGAGGTCTTTTTCCGCTGGTATAATTTCTGCGGCATTGTCGCGATCAAGTAGGACGGACCGACCATGATCGCGATCGGCAATTTTCTCTTCCGCTTCCGCAACCAGCTTTTTCCCGCGATCATCGTGGTGTTGTTCCTGCTGATGCCGCCGCCGGCGTTGGTCTTGGACAACCCGCTGCTGACGCTGGCCAAGGACGCGGTCGCGATCCTGGTCATTCTGGCAGGCCTCGCGCTTCGCGCGACGGTCGTCGGCTATAAGTACATCCAGCGTGGCGGCCTGAAAAAGAGGGTCTACGCCAAGGACCTGGTAACCGAGGGCATGTTCGGCGTTTGCCGGAACCCGCTCTATGTCGGCAACATGCTGCTCTACTGCGGCGTTTTCCTGCTGCACGGCAACCCGCTGCTCATCGTGATCGGCATCGGGCTCTTTGCCTTCATGTACCAATGCATTGTCTATGCGGAGGAGGCTTTTCTTCTTCGCACCTTCGGCGAAGCCTATCAGGTCTATTGCCGTGACGTGCCGCGCTGGGCGCTGCGCCTTTCAAACTTCAGCCAATCCACGGAAGGCATGGCGTTCAACATCAGACGTGTCGTCGGCAAGGACTATTCGACCGTCTCGGCGGCCATGATCGCGGTGCTCGGAACGGAGATGTACAAGCTCGCGACCTACGAGCCATCAGGCCGGAATGTTGGCGTCCTGGCCGTTCTTGGCGGCGCGATGGCTCTGGTCGGGATCGCGACGGCGGTGATCAGCTACAAGAAGAGGCGCGGGGCTTTTCGCGATCCCGTCGCCTCCTGAAATCCTCCCATTCTTGCGCCCTGTATGCGGCGGCCGAGACGGGCAGCCTCACCGCATTTCGCCGCTTGGGCGCTCAAGGACTTGACGGCCATCCCCGATCGACCCTAGGCAAGGACGAACAAGTGTCCGGTGATATCTTGAGAGTCCTACTAGTCGAAGACGATCAGGTTCTGGGGGAGGCGCTGCGCGACCATGTCGCCGCCGCCGGCCACGCGGTCGATTGGTTCAAGCGCATCCTCGATGCGGTGGCGGCGACCGATACGGTAACCTACGGACTACTCCTGCTCGATCTGCGATTGCCCGATGGCGAAGGGCTGACGCTCCTGCGCGCTCTCCGCGCGCGCGGCGATGGCACGCCCGTAATCATTCTGACGGCGCACGACCAAATATCCGACCGGATCGAGGGGCTCAACAGCGGGGCGGACGACTATCTGGTCAAGCCCTTCGATCTCAATGAACTGACGGCCCGCATGCTGGCCGTTTCCAGGCGCTATACGGGCAACGCGACGCCGACGGTCAAGCTGCCCGGCATCGAGATCGACCAGGTTCACCGCAAGATCGCCGTTAATGGCGACAGCCAGAGCCTGAGCGCTCGGGAATGGGCCGTTTTGGACAAGCTGGCCGCGCATCCCGGCGCCCTCGTGTCGAAGGCGCAGTTGCACGATGCGCTTTACGCCTTCGGTGCCGAGATCGAAAGCAATACGGTCGAGGTCTATATCAGCCGCCTGCGCAAGAAGATCGGGTCTGACCGGATCGAGACCGTGCGCGGCCTCGGCTACTGCCTCAGGTGATCGCATGTCCGACAAGAGGAGCATGACCCGCAGACTGGCCATTGCGCTCACCAGCGTCGTCGCCCTCTTCTGGTTTGTTGCGCTCGGGCTTGGCGTCTATGTGATGCAGGACGAGTTCACCGAAATCTTCGACAGCGGCGTGCAGGAAACCGCCGAACGATTGTTGCAGATCGTGGCTAACGAGACGACGAGGGACGCGCCCAGCGGCTTGGCCCAGGCGTCGGTTACGGCGCCCGCGCTCAATTCGCAATTCCTTACCTACCAGGTGCGCGACCGCGACGGCCGCGTGCTGTTTGACGACGGCGCGCCGGAGCCCTTCGCGGTTCCCCTTGCGACCGGCTTCTCGCAGACCCCCACCCATCGGATCTACACGGCCGGAACGACTGACGGATCACTCTATGTGCAAGTTGCCGATGCGATCGAACATCGCACAGAAGCGCTCATGGAAGGCGGAACGGCGCTGCTTTTGCCGCTGCTCGTGCTGATACCGGGCAGCATCCTTGCGATTGTCTTCGTCGTTCGCAGCACGCTGTCGCCCGTGTCGCAGCTGCGCGACGATATCCTGACCAAGGACAGCGGTAATCTGGCGCCGATCGACGAGGCGACGCTGCCGCGCGAACTGCGGGCGATCGCGCGTTCCGTGAACCTGCTTCTGGCGCGGCTGAAGGCGTGCCTAGAGGCGGAGAGGGAATTCACCTCGAACAGCGCCCATGAGCTGCGGACCCCGATTGCCGGTGCGCTCGCGCAGACCCAACGGCTGGCGCGCGAGGTGCCGCCGGCATACCAACCGCGAACCGCCCAGATTGAACGTGCGCTCGTGCATCTGAGCCGGCTTGCCGAGAAGTTGCTGCAGATGTCGCGCGCCGAAGCGGAGATTGCCATTTCGGACGAGCAGCACGATCTGCTGCCGGTGTTGATGGTCGTGATGCAGGATCTGGAGCGATCCGCGCTCGGCGCCAACCGCCTGAACGTTCAGGTCGCCAAGGGCACCGTACTTGAACGGCCGATCCGCGTGGACGCCTTTGCGATCGTCTTGCGCAATCTTCTCGAAAACGCCCTGATCCACAGTCCGCCGGGCAGCCGGGTCGATCTCCATGTCGACCCAATGGGTATCCGCGTCACGAACGAAAGCGCTGTTGTCGCCGAGGACGTCCGCGCCAACCTGACCAAGCGCTTCGTCCGCGGGCCGACCGAGGCCTCCGGTTCCGGGCTCGGGCTTGCCATCGTTGAGCGGCTGGTCGCGCAGATGCAGGGCCAATTGCTCATCGCTTCGCCGGCGCGCGGCAAGACGCAGGGGTTTGAGGTCGAAGTCCGCCTTTGACGGCTGCAGGACCGGTCAATCCGGTCGCGTTTCCGTTCCTCGCAATCAAGGTCACGCGAGGAAAGGACGAACAAGCGGGACGCCTTCAACTGCGCCCCGCTGCCTCTGGATCTTACTGCTGGTCGAGCGCGCGGCTGAGGCTCAGCGCCGCGATCGTGCAGATCGCACCCGAAATCAGGTAGCCGCCGATGAAGATGATGCCAAAGCTGCTGGCAAGCCCGAGTGCCACGAGCGGCGCGAAAGCGGCGCCGACGAGCCAGGCGAGGTCCGACGTCAGAGCGGCACCCGTGTAGCGATAGTACTGGGTGAAGCGCGAGGAGACGGCGCCCGAGGACTGGCCGAAGGAAAGGCCAAGGATGGCGAAGCCGATCAGGATGTAAGCGTCCTGGCCCTTGCCGCCGGCATCGAGCAGGAAGGGGGCCGAGAAGCTGAAGATCGCGATCAGGATCGCACCGATCATCAGCTGGTTGCGGCGACCGACCCGGTCGGCAATTACGCCCGAAAGCACGATGCCGATGGCGCCGACGACGGCACCAGCGACCTGCACCCACAGGAATTCAGCCGCCGACTGGCCGCCATTGAGCGTCACCCAGCTCAAGGGGAAAATGGTGACGAGGTGGAACATTGCGAAGCTTGCGAGCGGCACGAAGGCGCCGAGCACGACGTCGATGCTGTGCTTGCTCAGCATCTCGAAGATCGGCCTCGCCTCAAGCTCCTTGGCCTCCATGGCGGCGCCGAATTCCTTGCTGGCGACGATGCGCAGGCGCGCGAAAAGCGCCACGACGTTGATCGCAAAGGCGACGAAGAACGGATAGCGCCAGCCCCAGGCGAGGAAATCTTCCTGCGAAAGGTTGCTGACGAAATAACCGAAGAGGATGCTCGCAAGCGCAAAGCCGATCGGCGCGCCGAGCTGCGGGATCATCGCGTACCAGCCGCGGTGATTTTGCGGCGCATTGAGGTTCAGCAGCGATGCGAGGCCGTCCCAGGCGCCGCCGAGCGCAAAGCCCTGGCCCAGCCGGAACAGCGCCAATAGCGCCACCGCCCAATACCCGATCGTGTCATAGCCGGGCAGGAAGGCGATTGACGCCGTCGAGCCACCGAGAATGACGAGCGCGATCGTCAGCTTCGTGCCGCGCCCGTAGTTGCGGTCGACCCACATGAAGACGAAGGAGCCGACCGGGCGGGCGAGGAAAGCGAGCGGGAACAGCGCGAAGGACATGAGCGTCGCGGTGACCGCATTGGGCGCGAACGGGAAAATCAGCTTCGGAAAAACGAGGATCGAGCCGAGGCCGTAGACGAAGAAGTCGAAGAATTCCGAGGTTCGTCCAATGACCACGCCGATGGCGATGCTGCCCGGGGACAGAGGCTTGTCGTCCTCGTGAATGCGACGTGCATCCCGCTCGAGACCAGACGATGTTGGGTTAGCGACCGAAACCATGAATTTCTCCGACGATCGAACGTCTTGTCGTTAGAGTGTTGACCAATTGGCGTCTGATATCAAGAATGCCGTGCACGTACCTGCGCACATGCCTCATTCGAGTTCGTGCCTAACGTTCGCTGGAACAGCCGGCATCGAACCGACAATATGCCTTTGCGCCCGTACAAACGCGCATAGAGCGATACGGTCGTCACTGCACTGCGGCAAAATGTTGCGCTGCGACGATGGACCTCACTTCCATGCCCGATCATGCCCGAGTAATGCCGACTAGACAAAACGCAAGTTGAGGCCGCAATGCCGAAGCCATACAGTTTAGCCGGACGATCGACGATTGCCGTCCTGTTGCTCTCCGTTCTCTCGGGATGCAACATGGTGGTCATGTCGCCTTCCGGTGATATCGCCGCGCAGCAGCGGGATCTGATCGTTATTTCGACGGTCCTGATGCTGTTGATCATCGTTCCCGTCCTTTTCCTGACGCTGTTCTTTGCCTGGCGCTATCGCCAGTCGAACACGGCCGCCAAGTATGATCCGGAATGGCACCATTCCACCGGCCTCGAAGTCATCATCTGGTCGGCGCCGCTCGCGATCATCATCGCGCTCGGCGCGATCACCTGGGTCAGCACCCACAAGCTCGACCCCTATCGACCGCTCGATCGGATCGATGCGGCGCGCCCGGTGACCGAAGAGACGAAGCCGATCACGGTCGAAGTCGTCGCGCTCGACTGGAAATGGCTGTTCTTCTATCCGGAATACGGTATTGCCACGGTCAACGAGATGGCGGCGCCGGTCGACGTGCCGATCAACTTCAAGATCACTGCCTCGTCGGTGATGAACTCGTTCTACGTTCCGGCGCTCGCCGGCATGATCTACGCCATGCCCGGCATGCAGACCAAGCTGCACGCCGTTATCAACAAGGCAGGCGAATACGAGGGCCTTTCGTCCAACTACAGCGGCGACGGCTTCTCGCACATGCGCTTCAAGTTCCACGGCGTGGACCAGGCGGGCTTTGACGCCTGGGTTGCCCGCGTCAAGCAGAACGGCACGATGCTCAATCGCGACGCCTACCTGAAGCTCGAAAAACCGAGCGTGAAGGAGCCGGTGCGCTACTACGCTTCCGTCGAAAACGGCCTCTATGAAGCCGTTCTCAACATGTGCGTGCGCGAAGGCCAGATGTGCATGAAGGATATGATGCACATCGACATGATGGGCGGAGCCGGCGTCGAAAGCCATGAGAACCGCGCCAAACTCGAGCATGACAACCGCCATACGGGCGGAGTGACCGAAGCGGCCGCACCGGCCGCGACCTTCCCCGAAACCGGTAACCCCGCCAAGAGCGAGGAACCGGCCGAGGGCGTCAAGGAAGAGCGGCCCGCGGCTGAGCCCATGAACCACGACATGCACAAGACGCACTAGGACTTTCGCGCGCTCGCCGGCCTTGATCCAGCGAGCGCCAGGGCCCTTCGGGCCGCAATTCGAGACATATTGGAAGACCCATGTTTGGTGACACCAGCCTCACGCAATTCATCTTCGGGCGGCTTACCTGGGAAGCGATCCCATACCACGAGCCGATCCTTGTCGTGACCTTCGCAGCCGTGGCCGTCGGCGGCCTGGCGATCCTCGCGCTGATCACGAAGTACAAGCTCTGGGGCTATCTCTGGAACGAGTGGTTCACGTCGGTCGATCACAAGAAGATCGGTATCATGTACATCATCCTGGCGATCGTGATGCTTTTGCGCGGATTTGCCGACGCGATCATGATGCGCATACAGCAGGCGATCGCCTTCAACGGCAACGAAGGCTATCTCAACCCGCACCATTACGACCAGATCTTCACTGCCCACGGCGTGATCATGATCTTCTTCGTGGCGATGCCCTTCGTCACCGGTTTCATGAACTATGTCGTGCCGCTGCAGATCGGCGCGCGCGACGTCTCGTTCCCCTTCCTCAACAATTTCTCGTTCTGGATGACGACGGGCGGTGCGGTCATCATCATGATGTCGCTGTTCGTCGGTGAATTCGCGCGCACCGGCTGGCTCGCCTATCCGCCGCTCTCGGGTGCCGACTACAGTCCCGGCGTCGGCGTCGACTATTACATATGGGGCCTACAGGTGGCGGGCGTCGGGACGACCTTATCCGGCATCAACCTGATCGCCACGATCGTGAAGATGCGCGCTCCGGGCATGACCTTCATGAAGATGCCGGTCTTCACCTGGACGTCGCTGTGCACCAACATCCTCATCGTCGCGACCTTCCCGATCCTGACGGCGACGCTTGCGCTGTTGTCGCTCGACCGCTACCTCGGCTTCAACTTCTTCACCAATGACCTTGGTGGCAATCCGATGATGTACATCAACCTCATCTGGATCTGGGGCCACCCGGAAGTCTACATTCTCGTGCTGCCGGCCTTCGGCATCTTCTCCGAAGTCGTCGCGACCTTCTGCGGCAAGCGCCTCTTCGGTTATACGTCGATGGTCTACGCCACCTGCGTGATCATGATCCTCTCCTACCTGGTGTGGCTGCATCACTTCTTCACCATGGGTTCAGGTGCCTCGGTGAACGCCTTCTTCGGCATCACCACGATGATCATCTCGATCCCGACCGGGGCGAAGATGTTCAATTGGCTCTTCACCATGTATCGCGGCCGTATCCGCTACGAACTGCCGATGCTGTGGACGATCGGTTTCATGGTGACCTTCGTCATCGGCGGCATGACCGGCGTCATGCTGGCGATCCCGCCGGCCGACTTCGTGCTGCACAACTCGCTATTCCTGATTGCCCACTTCCACAACGTCATCATCGGCGGTGTGCTGTTCGGGCTGATGGCCGGCCTTGTCTACTGGTGGCCGAAGGCCTTCGGCTACAAGCTCGACCCCTTCTGGGGCAAGATGAGCTTCTGGTTCTGGCAGATCGGCTTCTTCTTCGCCTTCATGCCGCTCTACGTGCTCGGCCTGATGGGGGTCACCCGGCGTGTCAGCCAGTTCGAGGATCCCTCGCTGCAGATCTGGTTCATCATCGCCGCCTTCGGTGCGGTCCTGATCGCCATCGGCATCGCGTCCTTCATCATCCAGCTTGTCGTCAGCTTCCTGCGTCGCGACCAACTGCGTGAAACCTCAGGCGATGCCTGGGATGGCCGCACGCTCGAATGGTCGACCTCGTCGCCGCCGCCGGACTACAACTTCGCCTTCACGCCCGTCGTTCACGACCATGACAGCTGGTACGACATGAAGAACCGGGGTTACGAGCGTCCGCTCGAAGGCTTCAAGCCGATCCACATGCCGAAGAACACCGGCACTGGCATCATTCTCTCCGGCATCAGCGTCGTGCTCGCCTTCGCGTTGATCTGGTACATCTGGTGGCTGGCGGCGGTATCCTTCATCGCCCTGATTGCGGTCTCCATCGGCCATACCTTCAACTACAACCGTGATTTCTTCATTCCCGCGGAAACCGTCGCGGCGACAGAAGACGCACGCTCGAAACTGCTTGCGGAACGGATCTGAAACGATGAGCCAAACCCAAGTCCAAGAAACAGAAAAGCCGCAGTTCTACCTGAAGGAAGAGCACCACCCGGAGCACAGCACCATGCTGGGCTTCTGGCTCTACCTGATGAGCGACTGCCTGATCTTCGCCGTTCTCTTCGCCACGCACGGTGTGGTCGGGCGCAACTACGCGGCAGGTCCCGCACCAGCCGACCTGTTCGACCTCAACCTGATCGCCATCAACACGGCGATGCTGCTGTTCTCGTCGATCACCTACGGCTTTGCCATGCTTCAGATGGAGCGCAACGCCAAGATGGAGACGCTGTTCTGGCTCGGCGTCACCGGCGTGTTCGGCGCGATCTTCCTCGCGCTCGAGCTCTATGAATTCTACCACCTGATCCACGAGGGTGCCGGTCCAACGCGTTCGGCGTTCCTGTCCTCGTTCTTCACGCTGGTCGGCACCCACGGCCTGCACGTCACCTTCGGCATCATCTGGCTGATCACGCTGATGGTGCAGGTCAAAAAACATGGCTTGAACCCGGAAAACCGCCGCCGCCTGATGTGCCTCTCCATGTTCTGGCACTTCCTCGACGTCATTTGGATCGGCGTCTTCTCCTTCGTCTATCTGTTGGGAGTACTCGGATGAGTTCGCAGCATCCTGGCCACGAAAGCGCGTTCGAGCCTCACCACGCGCACAGCCATCCGGGCGACGCTGCCGGGCATGGTTCGCTCAAGAGCTACATGACGGGCTTCATCCTGTCGGTCATCCTGACGGCGATCCCGTTCTGGCTGGTCATGAGCGGCGCGCTCGACAGCAAGTTGCTGACCGCCGTGCTCGTCATGGGTATCGGCGTCGTCCAGATCGTCGTGCACGTCATCTACTTCCTGCACATGAACGCCCGTTCGGAAGGTGGCTGGACGCTGATGGCGCTGATCTTCACGATCATCATCGTCGGCATCGCGCTCGCCGGCTCGCTCTGGGTCATGCATCACCTCAATACGAACATGATGCCGATGACACACGAGATGATGAAGAACATGCCCTGATCAGGGGCGGGCAGACGCGAACATGACCGGCGGCCGCGACGTGAAAGGGGAGGGTGCGAAAGCGTCCTCTCGCGCCAGATTCCTTCTGACCGGCGCGCTCTTGTTTCTTTGCGCCATCTTCGTGGCGCTCGGGACCTGGCAGATCCAGCGGCTCTTCTGGAAGCTCGATCTGATCGCTCGCGTCGATGCGCGTGTGCACGCTGACGCCGTCCCGGCCCCGTCGCGGCCGGACTGGGGTGGCATCACCCGAGAGAACGACGAATACCTTCGCGTCACGGCAACGGGTACCTTTAGCCACGACAAGTCGGTTCTGGTGCAGGCGGTAACCGAGCGGGGCGCCGGGTTCTGGGTGTTGACGCCGATGCGCCGCGAAGACGGCACGACGGTTCTCGTCAATCGCGGCTTCGTGCCCGCCGACCGGCGCGATCGGACTGCCCGCGCCGCAGGCGAAACGCCCGGCACCACCGGGATCACCGGGCTCTTGCGCATCAGCGAACCCGGCGGCGCCTTTCTTCGCTCCAACGATCCGGCTAGCGATCGCTGGTTTTCCCGCGATGTCGCGGCAATCGCGGCAGCACAACAGCTGACGGATGTCGCGCCCTATTTCATCGACGCGGACGCGACGCCAAACCCAGGCGGCCTACCGATCGGCGGTCTCACGGTCGTCAGCTTCCGCAACAGCCATCTTGTCTACGCGCTGACCTGGTTCGCGCTGGCGGCCATGAGTGTGGGGGGCGCATACCTCGTCTTTCGAAGCCGGAAGAGGCCAAGCGCGGAATAACGATTCTCTTCGCGACGGCTGGCCGCCATTTTCGCGCACTCCTCCTGAAGTTGCTGACCTTGGGGCCGTCACTCGGCGCAGCTGAAGTTCAGTCGGCGGCGGCGCCAAAAAGTGTGATCGATAAGCCACATGGCAACGGCCGACCGCATTTTCTCCGGCAATGGTGAGTTGTGCGATTGACTCGGTACCTTCCACTTTATTAGCTGCCTCGACTGGGAGATGGGGCTAATTTTCCCGGCATATATTGGGGGTATTTATGGGGCTGCGGTGCGGAAGCGTCGCGGGCGGGAAGATTTTTTCGTCTGCATTCCAGGGTTTGTATTTCAGGACATTTTTCGCAGCGATTGGCATTCTTCTGGCTTCTGCCATTGGTGCCTCGGCGCAGGTTGTGACGATTTCGGCGAACCCGGCGACCTTCAATGCGGCTGGCGACACGATCAATTTCAGCTATGTGCTGAACCCCGGATCCTACAATATTCTCAGCATCGCGCCTGCGACCACCGCGAACAAGGGCGTCGTCGTTTCATGCCCGGCAATCCCGGGCGGCGGCACGACGTCTTCCGTGACCTGCACAGGCTCCTATCAGGTCGATTCCCTCGATGCGATGTCCGGCCAGTTTTCCGATTGGGTCACATTCACGGGCACGCGCACGGGCGGCAACTACACCGCCAACAGCAACAACATCGTCGTCAAGGCGGCCACAGGGGGACCGGTTGTCGTTGATGTCGTATCTTCCCCGAGACCGTCGCTGCCGGGCGAACAGGTTTCGGTGACGGCAACGGTATCGTCGATGGGCTGTAACGCCGGACAGTCTCCGCCTGGGAACGTGACGATCACGATCGGATCGCAGTCGACGACCCTTGGGTTGACGCCGACCGGGCCCGTCAGCACGGCATCGTCTGCGACCTTCCAGACATCGACGCTGCCGCTCGGACAGCACGCGGTTTCCGCCAGCTACGGTGGCGGCAGCGGCTGCAGCACCGGCACTGCGACCGGCGCCAGCCACTGGGTCGACACCAAACCGACGGTCGCGATCAACCAGGCAGGCTCGCAATCCGATCCCAGCGCCAAGACATCCGTTGCGTTCGATGTGGTGTTCAGCAAGTCCGTCACCGGCTTTTCCGCTGGCGACGTCCAGATTTCAGGCACGGCCGGCGCGACGACGGCGAGTGTTTCGGGATCGGGCGCCAATTACACCGTTTCGGTCAGCGGAATGACGCAGGCAGGCACGGTCGTGGCGTCCATACCCGCCGGCAAGGCCATGAGCGCGGCCGGCTTTACCAACGACCTATCCACCAGCACCGACAATTCGGTTGCCTACGCACCGATCGCGATTTCGACTACAACGCTGCCGAACCCGGTCTACAACCAGGCCTATGCGGCGCAAACGCTAAGTGCCACCGGGGGATCGGGCACCTTGAGTTACGCAACGACCTCCGGTGCACTGCCCGCCGGCATGGCGATCTCGAGCGGCGGCGTCGTCTCCGGCACCCCAACGGCAAGCGGTCCGTTCAATTTCACAGTGACAGCGACCGATCCCGAAGGCTCGACCGCCTCGCGCGCATTCTCCATCACCATCGTTGCGCCGACGATCGCGCTCTCGCCGGCGACGCTTCCTGATCCGACCGCTGGCACCGCCTATTCACAAACCCTGGCGGCATCAGGCGGCGCAAGCCCCTACACATTCGCCGTCACGCAGAATGCCTTGCCCGCTGGCATGACGCTGGCGAACAACGGGGTGTTGTCGGGCACTGCATCGATCGGTGGCGCCGTCACCTTTACCGTTACGGCAACGGACGCCTATGGCGCGACCGGCAGCCAAGTCTTCACTGTCGACGTTGCGCCGACCGTGCCCGACGCGCCCACCATCGGTGCGGCCGTGGAGGGTGATGCCTATGCAGACGTGTCGTTCACCGCCCCGGCGTCGAACGGCGGCGCGACGATCACGGGCTATACCGTGACGTCGAACCCCGGCGGCATGACGGCCACGGATACGACGAGCCCGATCAGGGTGACTGGCCTGACCAACGGCACGAGCTATACGTTCACCGTGACCGCCACCAACAGCGCCGGGACAAGCACCGCGTCGGCCGCCTCCAATGCGGTTACGCCGCGATCCGCACAGACGATCACGTTCGCCAATCCGGGTACGCAGGCGTTCGGCACGTCGCCGACATTGACGGCGACGGCAAGCTCCAGCCTGGCTGTTGCCTTTACCTCGTCGACTGCCGGCGTGTGCACTGTGACGCCCGAGGGCGATTTGACCTTCCATCAGGCCGGCAGTTGCACCATCGCAGCCGATCAGGTGGGCAACGGAACGTATCTGGCTGCACCGACGGTCTCACAGACGTTCACGGTCGATGCCGTCGAACCCGGCGCACCGACGATCGGAACCGCAACCGCCGATGTCGCTTCGGCGTCCGTCGCCTTCACGGCGCCGGCGAGCACGGGTGGAGCGTCGATCTCTAGCTACACCGTGACGTCGAACCCGGGTGGCTTCACCGGGACGGGGTCGTCAAGCCCGGTCGTGGTGACGGGTCTCAGCAATGGGTCCAGCTATACATTTACGGTGACGGCAACCAACAGTGCCGGCACGGGGCCTGCGTCGGCGGCCTCGAACGCCGTCACGCCGCGCGCAACCCAGACGATCACCTTTGCCAATCCGGGCGCGCAGACGTTCGGGACCACGCCGACATTGACGGCATCGTCGGACGCGAGTTTGCCCGTTGCCTTCACATCCTCGACCGCAGCCGTGTGCACGATCACGCCGCGTGGCAGCATGACCTTCCACAGAGCGGGGACCTGCGCGATTGCTGCCGACCAGGGCGGCGACGGCACCTATCTGCCTGCGACGACTGTCACCCAGAGCTTTACCGTCAACGCTGTTGTTCCGGACGCCCCGACGGTGGGCACGGCTATCGCTGGCGATGGCGAGGTGTCCGTCAATTTTACCGCGCCGGTAAGCGCCGGCGGCGCATCGATCACCGGCTACACGGTCACGTCCAATCCCGGTGGTTTTGTTGGAACGGGCACGTCGAGCCCGGTCACGGTCGGCAGTCTGAGCAACGGCACCAGCTACACGTTCACGGTGACGGCGACCAACGCTGTCGGCACGGGACCGGCCTCCAGTGCGTCGAACACGGTGACGCCCAAGGCGCCACAGACGATCACCTTCGCCAATCCCGGCCCGCAGGACTATGCAACGCCGGTGACCCTTTCGGCGAGCGCCAGTTCCGCTCTGCCGGTCACGTTCCAGTCTCTGACGACGCCCGTCTGCGTCGTCACGTCAACCGGCGATGTCACATTCCGCAATGGCGGCACCTGCACCATCGAAGTCTCGCAAGCCGGTGATAGCGCTTACCTGGCCGCGTCCAATGTGAGCCAGTCCTTCCTCGTCTCCGCGCCGATATTCGCCTTCACGCCGGCGGCCGGCGCTTTGCCGACCGCAACCGTGGCAACGACCTACAGCCAGAGCTTCACGGCCAATGGCGGCACGGCGGCCTACAGCTACGCCTTGGCCAGCGGCGCGTTTCCGGCCGGACTTTCGCTCGACGCTGCCGGTACGCTGTCCGGCACGCCAACGGCGGACGGCAGCTTCACCTTTACGGTTCAGGCGACCGATACCCATGGCGCGACCGCAACCAGCGGCAGCTATAGCCTGGAGGTTCGCATCCAGGCGCCGATCGCCAACGCCACGACGGCAACCGTTGCCGCCAACTCGTCGGCCAACGGGATTACGCCGAACCTTACGGGCGGCACGGCCGCTTCGGTCGCTATCGCAGCGCCCCCATCGCACGGTACGGCCACGGTCGCGGGTAACACATTCAGCTATACGCCGGCGGCCGGCTTCTCCGGCGCCGACAGCTTCACCTACACGGCGGCGAATACGACCGGAACATCCGCTGCAGCGACGGTCACGGTGACGGTGTCTCCGCCGACATTCGCCTTCACGCCGGCTGCGGGTGCGCTTGCCGGCGTGACCGTTGCAGACGCCTATGACCTGACGATCATCGCCGCCAACGGAACGGCTCCCTACACCTACGCGGTCACCGGTGGTGCACTTCCGGCCGGCTTGACGCTTGCTGCCGACGGTCGCCTGTCCGGAACGCCGACCGCCGATGGAGCGGCAACGTTCACGGTGACGGCGACCGACGCGAACAATGCGACGGGCACCGCGAACTATAGTCTCGCGGTCGCCGTCGAAGCGCCATCGGCCGGTCCGGTTGCAGCGACTGTTGCTGCGAACTCCAGCCCAAATGCTATCAGCCTCAGTCTGACGGGCGGGGCGGCAACATCTGTGGCGATCGCCACCGCGCCCGCGCATGGCACAGCTACGGCGACGGGGACAACGATCCTCTACACGCCTGATGCCGGCTATTCGGGCGCTGACAGCTTCACCTATACGGCAACGAACGCGACCGGCACGTCGGCTCCTTCAACCGTTTCGGTCACGGTCTCGCCGCCGATGCTGTTGTTGTCGCCGGCAGGCGGGGCGCTTGCCAACGGCGTGCCCGGCGTTTCCTACAGCCAGAACATCTCAGCCAGCGCCGGCACGGCCCCCTACAACTACGCGGTCTCGTCGGGTGCTCTGCCGGGCGGTCTGTCGCTCGATGCCTCAAGCGGGACGATCTCGGGACGACCTTCGGCCGATGGCGATTTCGCCTTCACCGTGACGGCGACCGATGCCAATGGCGCGACAGGCCAGGCCAGCTATCAGATCGCCGTTGCCTCCGCCAGTTTCGTCTTTACCCCGTCGGCCGGCGGGCTTCCCGACGCGATGGTCGGCGAAGCCTATTCCCAACGCGTCTCGGCGACCGGTGGCACCGGCGCGCTGGTCTACAGCCTCAAGAGCGGCGCCCTGCCGAATGGCATGGTGCTGAATATCTCCACTGGCGAATTGACCGGACCGCTCGCGGACGATGCGGTGCCTGACAGCTATCACTTCACCATTGCTGTGACTGACAGCCGCGGCGCCAGCGGTTCGGCCGCCTATACGCTGAAACTGAACGCTCGTGCGGTGACGGTGCCCAATGTCGTCGTCGAGGTTCCGGCCGGTTCGACGCCGAAGGATGTCTATCTCAACGGTGGCGCGACCGGCGGTCCGTTCACCGACGCATCGGTTGCCTCGGTCTCGCCGCCCTTTGCCGGCACGGCCGAAATCATCGAAGGCGAGCTTGCCGCTGCCACCAGCTTCACGCCGGTCGGCTTCTATCTGAAGTTCACGCCGAACCCGTCCTATTCCGGCTCGGCGGTGGTCAGTTATACGCTCAGGAGCTCGCTAGGCTCGTCCAATATTGGCTCCGTCACCTACAAGATCGCGCTCGATCGGGTGGCTGCCGGCGAAGAGATCGACGGGCTGGTGCGCGATTTTGTGCGCAATCGCCAGAACCTGTTGTCGTCGACGGTCAAGGTGCCCGGCCTGATCGAACGGCGGCGGGCGGCGATGAGCACCGATCCGGTGACGACGGCGGTGACGCCGTCGGAAAAGGGTGCCCGCCTCGGCTTCTCCTCCAGCCTGTCGCAGATCCAGGCGGCGCGCGATGCCGCCGATGCGGCAGCAACCGGTCAAACCTTCGTGGCGACCGACCGGCCGTTCGACATCTGGGTGAACGGCAGTTTCCTGTTCCACAAGGATGAAGACGACAGAAACGACAAGTGGGGCAATTTCGCCCTGTTCTCGCTCGGCGCCGATTATCTCTTAAGCGATCGGGCGCTCATCGGCCTGTCGTTCCACTACGACTACATGACCGATCCGACCGACGCGGATGCCGAGCTTAAAGGAAACGGCTGGCTGGCCGGTCCTTATGCCTCGTTCGAGATCGGCCAGGGCGTCTTCCTCGACGCCAACCTGCTCTATGGCGGTTCGTCCAACGACATCGACACCGGCATCTTCACCGGCACGTTCGACACCACCCGCTGGATGGCGGACGTCAAGCTGACCGGCGAATGGCAACTGGATGAGGCGACGGTGCTGATGCCGAAGCTGAGAGCCGTCTACTTCAATGAAGAGACCGAGGACTACACCGTCAAGAACCCGCTCGGCGAGGTGATCGATCTCAAGGGCTTCATCGAGGAACAGGCCCGTCTCAGCATCGGCTTCGACGTCGAACGCACCCTGGAGCTAGAAAACGGGCTGATCCTGTCGCCGACAGTCGGCGCCGATGTCGGCTTTGCCTCGCTTGACGGCGAGGGTCTGTTCGGGCGGGTGTCGGCCGGGCTTGCGCTCAGCAACAACGACAACTGGGACCTCGACTTCTCGCTGCTCTTCAACATCGAGGGCGACGGTTCGAAGTCGGCCGGTGCCAAGGTCGGCGCCCGCGTCCGGTTCTGATCGCGCGCAACCGGTTCGGGCAGGCAGGCTGCCCGAACCGGCGCTCCACCGCTGCCTTTCCGCTCCCGATATGCACCGGTCCATGTGCGTTCTGACCGTTTAAATCGCGTTGGAAAGATTACGGGCTTCCGTCAAACATTAAAGATGAGTAATACAGGAAGGAATTAGCCGGAGGCGTCGCCTCGTCCTAGAGCATTGGATACGCCTAGATGTCGTTTCAACCGCGGATGCAGAACAAAATTTCCGGGTTCAAGGTGATCGGCGGGCTCCACCGGCGCGAATGGAACGGCATCATCGCCGACGTCTGGGACGTCGAATGCGAGGCGAGGGCAGGTGGCCACTACCTCTCGGATGATCCGCGCATGTTCATCGTGCTCGACGCTGAAGGCGGTAGCCGTTGCAACGTCAGACTTTCGCCCGATGGGCGCGGCGCGGTCGAGAACGAGCGCCAGCAGGCGCTTTCCTATATCCCGGCGGGCATGGAAATCTGGGCGGACATGGTCGATGTCAGGCGTATCCGCCACCTCGACCTGCATTTCAATCTCGAGGTTCTCGGCCGACGGCTGGAGGAGGAGCTCGATGCGGGGCGATGCGACACGCCACGGCTGATGTTTTACGACGAACGCTTCCTGCAGCTTGCACAGCTGATCGCCGCCGAGTGCCTCAATCCGCAGCCCTTGCACGATCTCTACGGCGATGGCCTGACGGTCGCATTGTTCATCGACCTGATGAAGCTTAATCGCAGCGATGCCCGCAAACGCAGCGCGCTTGCCACCTGGCAACTCCGCCGGGCGGTCGAATACATCGACGAGAACTGGGGGCGCAACATCCGCCTGGAGGAGCTGGCGTCCCTTGCCGGACTGTCGCAGTCGCACTTCAGTCACGCCTTCAAGGCGTCGACCGGCATGGCACCGCACCAGTGGCAGACCAATGCGCGGGTTGAGAGAGCCAAGCAACTGTTGCTGAAGAACGAGGCGTCGCTGACGACGGTTGCGGCCGAGACCGGCTTCTCCGACCAGGCGCACTTCACCCGGGTCTTCCGCAAGGTCGTGGGCGCGACGCCTGCGTCTTGGAAACGCAGCCGATTGAGCTGAGCAAGTTCCATCTTGAAGGGCGGTTGTTCGCATCAAATAGCCCAGAAACGTTCAATTTCCGCTGATCGCGACAAGAGCCACCGGAATAGTTGATATAAACACTCACCTTATTAGAGGGTGTAAGCCGCGCCGCCTGTAAGGCACTGCGGTGGTTCGGGTGAGATGGCAGACAGATGATGGTAAGAGGTAAGGCAGTACGGCTGACGGAGTGGCTGGCAAGCGGGGTCGCCGCCATTGCGGTTCTGGCCACCGGCGCGGCAATGGCGCAGGATGCGCCGGCGACAAGGCTGGAAACGATCGAGGCGACCGGCGCGAGGACGGAGAACGACGCCACAGGTCCGGTCGACGGCTATGTCGCCAAGGCGACGACGACCGGCTCGAAATCCGCAACTCCGATCGCTGAGATCCCGCAGAGCGTTTCCGTCGTCGGACGCGAGGAGCTTGACGACCGCGGCGTCGTCAACAAGGTCGACGAAGCGCTGCGCTACACGCCGGGCGTGATGGCCGAGCCCTTCGGCGTCGATCCGGATACCGACTGGTTCTACATCCGCGGCTTCGACGCGACGCAGACCGGCGTGTTCCTCGACGGCCTCAACCTCTTTTCCTACGGCTTTGGCGGGTTCCAGATCGATCCCTTCATGCTGGAACGTGTCGAGGTGCTGAAAGGTCCGGCTTCGGTGCTTTATGGCGGCGCCAATCCGGGCGGGATCGTCAGCCTCATCAGCAAGCGGCCGACGGGGGAAAACTCCGCCTATGTCGAGACCGGCATCAACAACAACGGCAATGCCTTCCTCGGGATTGACGTGAACCGGCAGCTGGACGACGCAATCAACTATCGCGTCACCGGCAAGATCTCAGGTGGCGACAACTATGTGGACCATTCGGAGGATCTGCGCGGCTTCATCCTGCCGCAGATCACCTATCAGCCCGACGACGCGACCAGCTTGACCGTCTACGGCCTGCTGCAGGGCCTCGACCAGGTTCATACCGGTGGCGGCTTCCTGCCCTATGTCGGCTCGGTCGTCGATGCGCCCTTCGGCAAGATCGACCGCAAGGCCTTCTTTGGCGAGCCGGACATCGATACCGGAACTTATGTGCAGCAGATGCTCGGCTACGAATTCAAGCACGAGTTCGACAGCGGCTGGCAGTTCAGTCAGAACCTTCGCTACGGTCATCTCTACAAGCACGAGAACGGGCCTTACACCTACGGCTACTACGATCCGAGCCTTCCTTTTCCGGTTTCGAACACGCCGGCGACCCCCGACAACCTGCTTTATCGCCTCGGCTTCGAGGCGACGTCGAAGGTCGATACGTTCGCCGTCGACAACCGGCTCGAAGGCGAGTTCGAGACGGGAGCGCTCGAGCATACGCTGCTCGTCGGCCTCGACTACAAGTTCTTCCGGCTGGACCACGTCCAGGCGTCGTCGGCGGGAACGCCGATCAGCGCTACTGATCCGGTCTATGGCGCGCCGCAACCCGCGAACGCCATCTACATCAACCAGGTGATCACACAGCAGCAAATCGGCGTCTACGCGCAGGACCAGATCCGCTTTGGCGACGGCTGGCTCGTCACGCTCAACGGCCGTTACGACTATGTCGACACCAAGACCGACAACGGGCCGACCTTCTGGGCGCCGACCCAGAATTCGAGTTTCGACTACAGCGAAGGCGCGCTTAGCGGCCGCGCCGGCCTTGCCTATGAATTCGACAACGGCCTCACCCCTTACGTCAGCGCCGCGACCTTCTTCAATCCGGTCGTGGCGGTAACGGCGACCGGCAACACGAAGCCCGAGGAGGGTGAGCAGTTCGAGGCCGGGATCAAGTACGAACCGACCTTTTTTGATGGCGTGCTGACGGCGTCCATCTACCAGCTGACCAAGCGCAACGCTCTCGTCACCGATCCGCTGACCAGCATCTCCACCCAGACCGGCGAAGTGCGTTCCCGCGGCATCGAGTTTGAGGGCAAGGTCAATCTCGACGAAAGCTGGAAGCTGATTGCGGGCCTCGATTTCATGGATATCGAGGTGACCGAGGACGCAAACCGTGCGCTGATCGGCAAGTCGCCCTATCTCGTCCCCGATACGCAGGCTTCGCTGTGGCTCGACTACACGGTGCAGCAGGGCGCGCTGGAAGGCCTCAGCCTCGGCGCCGGCGTGCGCTATCGCGGCGAGAGCTGGGCGGACAAGGAAAATACCGCGAAGGTGCCGGCGTCGACCGTCTTCGACGCAGCCCTGCGCTACGAGAAGGACGGCTGGGGCGCTGCCCTCAATGTCACCAACCTGTTCGACAAGCACTATGTCAGCGGCTGCAATGGCCTGCTTGTTTGCGGATATGGCGATGCGCGTACGGTCACGTTGAAGCTCAGCAAGACCTGGTGAGATCGTTCGGCTGATCGATGACCTGCTAAAGCAAACAGGGCGCTCGACCCGTGCCGGGGAGCGCCCTGTTTTTAACCCGGAGTGCCGCTATCGCACGCCAAAGGCGCCGACGGCTGAGAGCTCTCGAAACGGGTAGTGGCCTTTAAATGGAGAGGCCCGCCGCCTTTTCAAGGGCGAGAGCCCCCCTTGGAGCGAATTACTTCGCGCCGATTGCAGCAAGGCCTGCTGTCGCGCAGTTTGCGTCAACGTCGCCCGACGGCGCACCGCCGACACCGATGCCGCCGACGAGCGCCTTGCCGAACTTGATCGGCACGCCGCCGGCCTGGATGACCATGCGTGCGTCCATGTCGCGGAGACCTTCATTGGCGGGATTGGAAGCGATGAATTCGCCGAGGCCAGCCGTGTCGCGCCCCATGGCCGCCGAGGTGAAGGCCTTGCCCTGGGCGCTGTTTCCGGTGTGCGGACCGGAATTGTCGGCCTTCAGCAGCACCTTGGTCGAACCGTCCCGTGCAACGACCGCGACGCTGACATTGTGGCCTTCGGCGGCGCATGCCTTCAGCGCTGCGTCGGCCGCCTTGACGGCCATGTCGAGCGGCAGGTAGACGGCGGTCGGAAGCTCCTGGGCGGTGGCGGCAACGGGAGCGAGAAGAGCTGCTGCAAGCACGATATTGCGGATCATCAATGGGTTCCTTTCCTGTTGATATGGAAAGGTTATTGCGGGACGCCGCCCATCGATATTCGTAGCTCTTCCATCACCATCCGTAGTTCTACGGAGTTTGCGTCCCTTCGAGCCAGATGCGGGTCAACTCCGCCTGCGAGGTGCTGCCGAGCTTGGCGCCGATCGCCGCGCGATGGCTTTCCACCGTTCGCGGCGAGAGGCCGAGCCCCTCGGCGATCTGGCGGGTGGTGAAACCTGCAGCGATGCGATCGAGAACCTCGCGCTCACGCTGCGTGAGCGCTGCCAACAGAGCAAGAGTTTCCGCCTTTTCCGCCCGTGCCTGCATCGTACGCACCAGTATTTCCTGCCCCTTGTGGATCGCGTCGATCAGGTCCTCTTCGTCTATGGGCTTGGAGAGAAAGTCGATGGCGCCGTTGCGGAAGGCGCGCCGGCAAGCTTCGATATCGCCATGGCCGGAAATGACGATTGTCGGCCAGTCCACGCCATTTTCGCGGAGCTTTTCCTGCAGCTTCAGCCCGGAGATCGCCGGCATGCGGATGTCGAGGATCAGGCAACCCGGCTCAAGGCGCGACAATTGCCCGAGAAAAGCCTGCGGATCGGCGAAGGGGATGACCTTGATGCCGACCGTCGAGAGCAGCAGGCCGAGCGCGCGGCGGACCGCATCGTCGTCGTCGACGAGATAGACGGGAACGGTCATTGTGTCTCTTCCAGACGGGCTCGCGCCTTGGGCAGTGTCACCCGGAAGGTGGCGCCCTCGTCGCCGGCCACCAATGTAATCTCGCCGCCGACGCGTTCCACCAGGCGTTGGCTGAGGGCGAGGCCAAGTCCCGTGCCGCCCGCCCGCGTCGTCATGAACGGGGTGAAAAGGCGCGGGCGCAAGGCTTCGGGAATACCTGGGCCATTGTCGACGACATCGAAAACCACCATGGAATCTTCTTGCCTCAAGGTCACGACCACGCCGGGCGCTTCGCCTGCGTGACCGTCAAGTGCTTCCATCGCATTACGCACCAGATTGAAGGCTACCTGCTCGATTTCGACCGGGTCGCCTGTCACGATCACCGGCGTTTCCGGCAGGTGGAACTCCAGCAGGATGCTGCGGGACCGGGCGTCCTGCTCCAGCAGCGCCTCGACATTGCCGAGCGCTCGGCGCAGGTCGAATGCACTCACAGGTACCGCATTCGGCTGCGACCAGTTGCGGAACCGCTCCAGAATACCGGAAGCCCGGCGCGCCTGACTGACGGTATCGTCGAGCACGGAGGCGAGCGCCGCCTGGTTTCCCTGGTTGAGGAGGCGACGCCCGGCTTGAGCCTGCGCGAGGATCGCGGTCAAGGGTTGGGTCAACTCGTGGGCCATGCCGCTTGCCATCTCTCCAAGCGCATTGACCCGTGAGGCATGGCTAAGCCGCGAATCGAGCGCGCTCAGCCGTGCCTGCTGTTCCGCCGCGCGGGTTCGCGCCCGTTGGCGCAAGGCCGCCAAGCCTGCGAGATAGGCGAGCGTCAGGGCGACGAACGTCAGGCCAGTCTGTAGGGGCGGAAACATATCGGAGAGACCGATATCCATACCGGTTTCGAGCAAGAGCGGTTGTGACGCGCTGCTGAGCGGCCTGGAGAAGCGGATGGCATTGGGCAGCGTGGCCGGCTGAAGCAGATTGTGCCCGTCCGGCAGCGAAAGCCGGACGGCCGTGCTCGATCGGGACCAGAAAGGCCCGCCATCGCCGATCAGCTTGCCGGCATCGATGGCGAGCATCAACCCGTAGCGCGCCTCGTTCGTGTTGGGGCTGCGCTTGACCATCATGTAATGATCGGGGCGCTGCGGATGCGGCAGAAGCGCAATCCGGCCGTCGGAAGCTTTGGCCGCCGCACGAATGCGCTTGGCCGTCGCCGCATCCAGCGGACCGGTCCCGATCGTCTCTGTCTCCGGATCAAGCGAGACAAGCTGGACTTCATCAATGCGCGGATAGAAGCGGGTAATCGTGCGCGCGACATCCAGGAAGAGATCGTGCCGGCGCCCTTCGGACGCAACCGCCACGGCCGAAAGCGCCGTCAAATGGGCATCGTGCTGATCGGCGCGCTGGGAGGCCAGCCCATGGAGCACGGTACTTTCCTGCTCCAGTTCGGCAACGAGGGACTGTCGCTCACGAGCGCCGAGGGCCACGGCCCCGACAAGCAGGAGGAGACACCAAAGGGCAGCAAGAAAAAAGGGTCGTTCAAGAAACGGACGGTTGTTCGGTAACATTGATCATTCTTGTCATTTGCAGGCTTTCTTGCACAGCCTTCCATTGCTGCTGTCCGGCTGCGCGGGGCGCCTGCCGGGGAAAATACGGTCCCGACGACAGAAAATCCAGAGCGCGTCGCGCGGCGCTACCCCGAAGGATCGCCAAGCACGGCCGGCCGTTTCAGCCCGGCTTGCGCGCGATCACGAGCTTCGCCTTGAGGATCTGCACGACCTCGTTGCGCTGGTTGATCGTCTGGCTGACGACGACGGCGATGCCGCGGTCCGGTTTCGAGCGCGAGGGAATGATCTCGACCACCTCGCTTTCGACACGCAGGGTATCGCCGGGCCGCGTCGGGGCCGGCCAAGTGATGTCTCCGCCCGCGCCGATGAGGCCACCGGCGAAAGGCAGGCCGGTCTCCACGTTCAGCCGCATCGTGATCGCCGCCGTGTGCCACCCGCTTGCGGCCAGGCCCTTGAAGAGCGTGTCACTGGCGGCCGCCTCGTCCAGATGAAACGGCTGCGGGTCGAACTGCGCGGCAAAAGTCTTGATCTGCGCCTCGTCGACCGTATGCGTCGCGCTGGTAAAGCGTTGTCCGACGTGAAGATCCTCCAGATAGAGACGATCCGGTCTGGAACCATGCATGGGCCTTCCTCCTTCCATCGTATCTTCGAATTAGTGTGCGCCACCCGCGCCGGCGCCGCCGAGTTGGATCTTGCGGGTGAAGAGCAGCGCGATGGCTGCAAGCGCCAGCACGATCCCGATCACCGCGAAGGTATCACTGAAACCGAGGATCAGCGCCTGCCGGCGAACCGTAGCACCGATCACGGCGATCGCCTTGTGCTGTGCGACGGCGGCATCGGTGACGCCATGGGCCATGAAATGCCGCGTCAGATCGCCGATCCGGTCGCGGACTTCGTCGCGATAGACGGTCACCGACTGGCCGATGATGTTTGAGTGAAACTGCTCACGCTTGGTCAGCACCGTCGCAAGGGTGGCCGTGCCGACGGCGCCGCCGAGATTGCGCAGCATGTTCGACAGGCCCGAGGCGGCTGCCGCGTCGTTCGGGGCGATACGGGCGGTGGTGATCACCGTGATCGGCGTCAGCACCAGCGCCTGACCGATGGCGCGTACGATATTCGGGACGAAGAACTGGTCGCCGGCACTGTCGAGCGACAGCGTCGTGTTCATGAAACAGCTGGCCGCGAAGATGCTGATGCCGACGAAACCGATATAGCGCACGTCGAACCGCTTCATCAGCGCCGGCACGAGCGGGATGATGAGAAGCTGCGGCAGCCCGGTCCAGGCAAGCACGAGGCCAATCTGCTCGGCATTGTAGCGCTGCACCTGGCCGAGATACTGCGGCAGGATGTAGACCGTGCCGAACAGGGCGACGCCGACAAGCACGTTGACGAGAACGCCGACCCCGAAATTGCGCTGCTTGAGCAGGCGCAATTGCACCAGCGGCTTTTCGACCCTGAGCTCTATGATGATGAAGGCGATCAGGAACACGGCCGCCGTCAAAGCGAGCTTGACGATGAACGGCGACTGGAACCAGTCGTCCTTGTTGCCTTCCTCCAAAACCGTCTGCAGCGCCGAAAGGCCGATGGCCATGGTAATAATGCCGGCCCAATCGCCCTCCTTGAGCAGGGACAATTGCATCGGCTTTTTTTCAAGGGTGAAGTAGAGCGCAATTACCATCACCAGGCTCGGCGGGGCGTTGACGAAAAAGATCGACTGCCAGCCATAATTCTCGGTGAGATAGCCGCCGATCGTCGGGCCAATCGCCGGGGCGAAGGTAACGGAGAGCGCAAACAGCGCCAGGCCGAGCGGCTGCTGTGCTTTGGGCAGGCGGGTCAACACCATGGTGAAGGCCATCGGAATGAGCACGCCGCCGGCAAAGCCCTGCAGACCGCGCAGCGCAATCATCGAGCCTAGATCATGGGCAAACGCACAGGCCGCCGAAAACAGCGGAAACAGGATGGCGTTCGTCAGCATATAGCGCCGGAACGAGAAGACCCGGCTCAAATAGTCGGTGAGCGGGATCACGACGATTTCGCCGATGAGATACGAGGTCGATATCCAGGCGCCGTTGTCGACGCCGGTACCGATGCCGCCTTCGATATCGAGCAGCGAGGCGTTGGTAATCTGGATGTTGAGGATCGCCATGAAGGCGCCGATCAGGCCGGCAAGAACGGAAATCCAGGCCGTCGTACTTGCCTTGTCGGGCGACGTTGCTGCGGGCTCACGCACGCCGGGCGAAACCATGGGCATCGTGGTGGTGGACATTGCATCCTCCTGCCAGCCCTTAAAGCTGGGAACGGCGTCTGAGCGTCCTTCAGTTTATGCTTGCCGACACGGCGGCCACCGCCGTTCCTGCGGTTCGGGTGTCGATCGTCGGGTAGACGGACATGCCGGGCCGCAGCACCACGTCGAGCGGACTGTCGCGATTGATCACGATCTTGACGGGGATGCGCTGCACCACCTTGGTGAAGTTTCCCGTCGCATTGTCGGGCGGCAGCAGCGCAAATTCCTGGCCGCTTGCCGGCGAGATGCTGTCGACGTGGCCCTCGAAGACCTGGCCCGGGAAGGTGTCCACCTCTATCGCCACGGTCTGGCCGGGAACGACATCGGCAAGCTGTGTTTCCTTGTAGTTGGCAACGATGTAGGCCGCGTGCGTGGGCACGACTGCCATCAGCTGTGTCCCGGCCTGCACATATTGACCGACGCGCAAGGTGCGGTTGCCGATCACGCCGTCGATCGGTGCTGCGAGCGCGGTGTAGGAGAGGTTGAGCTCGGCCTGATGATCGGCCGCCTTCGCGCTGTCGAGCGCGGCCTTTGCTTGTGCGACTTCGGCTTTGATCACGTCGAGCTGCTTGACCGCGCTTGCGAGCGCTGCCGTGTCGCGCGTCACCGCGGCCCTTGCGGCGGCAATGCGTGAGGCCGCCTGTTGCGCGTTCTGCAGGGTACCGAAGCCTTGCCTTGCGAGCTCCGAATAGCGCCTGTCGTCCTGCTCGGCGAAGGTTTGGTCGGCCTTGTCGGCCTCGACCGTCGCCTTGGCCGAATCGATCACGGATTGCTGTGCGATGAGAGCCGATTGCTTGTTTGCGATATTGGCCTCGGCGGCTTCGACGCCGGCCCTGGTCTGTTCGAGGCTGACTGTGAAGTCCCGATCGTCGATGCGGGCGAGAACCTGTCCGGCCTTGACCTGCTGGTTGTCGGTGACCAGCACCTCGGCGATATGGCCCGAGACCTTTGGGGCAATGGTCGTGCTATCGGCCTTCACATAGGCGTCGTCGGTCGACACCTCGAAGCGACCCGTCGTCCAGTAGGCCCAACCGAAATCGGTCGCGCCGGCGACGGCTGCGATGGCAACGGATGCGAAAAGCACATTGCGAAGCCAGCGCCTGCGGGTTCCGATAGCGTTCGTGGCGATCACAGTCGGGATGACAGGCAGCGTCCGCTGTGCCTCCACGCCGGGCACGGCCTCCATCGTTTTCATGGGCTGGGCATTTTCGATGCTGAATGACTGCTGGCTCATTTCCGGTTCCTTTCACCGGTGCGGCGCGCGTCGAAATGAACGGTTGGCCAAATAAGGAAACTTTATGCTTTCCAAAATATTCGCGCCGCCGATTGCTGTCAAACGAATTTGGAAAGTTTGGCCGTTCCATAATCTGAGCTGTCACCCAGGTAACATGATTACGAGGCGTTCGCGATCGACGGCGCCCGCGCCATCTTCAGTTGGCCGAACATGACAGCTATCTGAATGCGGCTACCGGGGCGCATATTCCGCGTGAACCTCACGACCCGGTTCTGAGGTATTTGTCACGCCGAGCCCTTAAAGCCCGGCCTGTCGCATCTCGCTTGCCAGAAACTCGGTGAAGGCCTTCACCTTCGGCAGCAACAGCCGATTGGTAGGATAGACCGCGTAGATGCCGCGTTCGGCGAGCTTGTGACCAGGCAGCACCTGGCAGAGCTTGCCCTCGGCAAGCAACGGCGTGGCGATGAAGGAGGGCAACACGCCAATGCCGATGCCCGCCTGAATCATTTCGCTGAGCATCAGGCTGTTGTCGGCGACGAAACGTGCCGGCAGGTCGATCATGACGGCGCCGTCAGGCCCTTCCAGCCTCCAGCTGCCGGGCTGGTCGGCCAGGCGATAGGTGAGGCAATGGTGGCTCTTGAGATCGGCAACGGTCGCGGGCGTGCCATTGTCTGCGAGATAGGCCGGGGCGGCGCAGATGACTTGGCCAATGTCGCCGAGCCGCCGGGCGATCAGCGATGAATCCGTCAGAGCCGCACGCACCCGGATGGAAACGTCAAAGCCTTCCGAAACGACGTCGAGCACGTGGTCGTCGAGCGTCATGTCGACCTTCAATTGCGGATGAAGTGTCATGAAGCGCGCGAGCATCGGCGCAAGCACGGTCAATCCGAAGGAGAGAGGCGCATTGAGCCGGAGCCGGCCGTTGATCTCGCCTGCCTCGCCGGAGGTGGTGCGCTCCAGATGATCGAGCTCGTCGAGAAGCCGGCAGCATTCGGAAAAATAGGCGCGTCCGTTTTCCGACAGGCTCATGCGCCGGGTCGTGCGCACGATGAGCACGGCCCCGAGCCGTTCTTCCAGTTGCCGGACCTGCTTGCTGATCGACGCGTTCGACTGTCCGAGCTCCTCCGCCGCCTTGTTGAAGCTCTGAAGTTCGATGACGCGGCGGAACGAACGCATGGCGGCCAGCAGATCCATATTTTCTCCAGAGTAAATTATATTTTCAATTCATCGCTGATTATTCTCTTCAGCGCCAGCAATAAGGTGAGCCCAGCTTCCTGATATCGCGGGAAGACCAGAAGAAGGAGTTCATCATGTTCAACACCGCAGTCCTGGAGCGTGTCTTGGTCGCTTCTCTCGTCGCCAGCCTCGTCGGCGGCCCGGCCTTCGCGCAGGAGGTCGGCAAGAGCCCGTGGGGGCCGAAGGACGAGATCGGGCGCCTCAACCTCATCACGCCGGATTCCCGCGCCGCCATTTTGTCGCGGATCGAGGGGAGCAAGTCCTACGACCTCGCGGTCGAGTATTTCATCGGCATGCCCAGCTGGGAGGCGGCCGGGGACCCGCCCTACCAGATGTGGATGACGCACACGCCGAATGGCACTCTGGTCTCCGATCCGATGAAGGTCGGCAAGGAGATGAACGCCCATGTCAGCTACACCGGCTCGGCGGTTTCTATGTATGCCCACATGGGTACCCACATTGACGCGCTCAATCACTTCGGCCTGAACGGCAAGATCTGGAATGGCTATGCCGCTGCCGATCACCTCGGGGACCAGGGTTGGACCATCACCGGCGCCGAAAAGCTGCCGCCGATCGTCGCGCGCGGCGTGATGATCGACGTCGCGGCAGCCAAAGGCATGCAGATGCTGCCCGACAACTACCGGATCACGCGCAAGGATCTCGAAGACGCGCTGAAAAGCCAGGGCGTGACGCTGGCGGAGGGCGATGTCGCCTTGATCCGCACGGGTCGCATGCAGAACTACGAAGACAAGTCCGCCTATATGAGCAACCCTCCCGGCCTCAGCATCGACGCGGCAAAGTTCCTCGTCGAGGACGGCGGCGCCATGGTGGTGGGCGCAGATAACCTGAGCTTCGAAGCCTTTCCGGCCGAAACGGAAAACAACTACATTCCCGTTCACACCTACCTGCTCGCGCAGCAAGGCGCTCCGATCATCGAGCTCATCAATCTCGAACAACTGTCCAAGGACAGGGTCTACGAGTTCGCCTTCGTTGGTGCGTCGTTGAAGTTCCGTGGCGCCGACGCAGCTCCGATCCGGCCGGTCGCCTTCCCGTTGCGATAGGCGGATGCCGTTAGGCCATCGACTGACGCGAGTGCCGCGGGATTGCGCCCGCGGCACTCGCCGTTTCCGCAACAAACGCCGCCCGATATCCCTGCCGCATGGCGACGTCCGTACACGAAAAATCTTGACATTGCACGAACGTGCACGAAATTACTGGACCGCATCACAACCATTATCAATGGAGGGCAGCATGAGCATTGCGCACCGAATTCAAGTGGAAGACGTCACTATTCTCTCGGATGATTGGTACGTCCTGAAGAAAACCACCTTTTCCTTTCTGCGCGGCGACGGGAGCTGGCAGCGGCAGTCACGGGAAACCTACGATCGCGGCAACGGCGCGACGATCCTGCTCTACGATCTGGTCCGCCGCACCGTGATCCTGACCCGACAGTTTCGCTACCCAGCCTTCGTCAACGGCCATGATGACCTGCTCGTCGAGGCGCCGGCGGGACTGCTCGACAACGCCGAACCGGAAGCGCGCATCCGCGCGGAAACGGAGGAGGAGACGGGCTTTCGCGTGCGCGACGTGCGACAGGTGTTCGACGCCTTCATGAGCCCAGGCTCGGTGACCGAGCGCCTGCATTTCTTCGTTGGCGAGTACCAGCCCGACGACCGCACATCCCAGGGCGGCGGCAACAAAGACGAAGGCGAGGATATCGCAGTTCTCGAACTTGGCATAGACGAGGCGCTTGCCATGATCCGCTCTGGCGCCATCCGCGATGGCAAGACGATCATGCTTCTGCAGTACGCCGCCTTGAACCTGTTCTCCAACCGAGTACCGGTCAGCGGCGTTGCAGATTGAGGCTGCGGCGCCCACCCGCCTCTGGGTCGGCGTCGATGACCCGGTTTTCCGACGGCTGTCGAAAATGCTCAGCAACGTCAGCCGGTGACCGCACCTTCGCTGGCCGGGCGCACCAGGGCCGCATACTTTGCCAGCACGCCCCGCCGATAACGCGGCGCAGGCTGGAGCCACAACGCCCGCCGTCGGGCGATCTCGTCTACCGGCAGGTTAAGCTGCAGGAGCCGCTTGCCAGCGTCGATCGTGATCTGGTCACCATCCTCGACGAGGGCGATCGTTTCGCCTTCGAACGCTTCCGGGGAGACATGGCCGACGACCATGCCCCATGTGCCACCGGAAAACCGCCCGTCGGTGACAAGGCCGACGCTCTCGCCGAGACCGCGCCCGATGATCGCCGATGTGGGAGCGAGCATTTCCGGCATGCCCGGTCCGCCTTTCGGGCCGAGATAACGAAGGACGAGGATATCACCTGGCCTTATTGTGTCGGAGAAAATGGCATCCATGGCGGACTGCTCGTCCTCAAAGACCCGCGCCGGACCGGTCATGACGGGGCGCTTGAGCCCGCTGATCTTCGCGACCGCCCCGCCTTCAGCGAGATTGCCATTGAGGATCGCGAGATGTCCTTCGCGATAGAGCGGTGCACTGAGCGGCCGGATGACCTCCTGCTCTGCGGTGGGCCTATCCGGCACGTGCGAGAGTTCCTCTCCGATTGTCCTGCCGGTTATCGTAAGACAATCACCGTAGAGCAGGCCCGCGTTCAACAGGAGTTTCAGTACCTGCGGCACGCCACCGGCCTTGTGAAGGTCGACGGCCATATAGCGGCCGGACGGCTTCAGGTCGCAGATCACCGGAACCTGGCGACGCACGCGCTCGAAATCCTCCAACGTCCAGTCGACCTCAGCCGCATGCGCGATCGCCAGGTAGTGCAGCACGGCGTTCGTCGAGCCACCCGTCGCCATGACGAGTGTGATTGCGTTTTCAATCGATTGCCGCGTGACGATGTCGCGCGGCCTGATGCCCTTCTTCACGGCATCCACCAGGACGCGTGCCGATTCGACGGTGCTGTCGATCTTCTCCCGGTCGGGATTGGCCATGTTCGACGAGTAGAGCAGGGACATGCCCAGGGCTTCAAACGAGGAACTCATCGTGTTGGCCGTGTACATGCCGCCGCAGGATCCGGTCGTCGGACAGGCATTTCGCTCTATGCCTTCGAAATCCTCCGCGCTCATCTGGCCTGCCATGTAGGCGCCGACGGCCTCGAATGCCGAAACGACCGAGAGGCTCTGCCCCTTCCAGAGACCGGGCTTTATCGTGCCGCCATAGACATAGATGGCCGGGACATTGGCGCGGAGAATGCCGATCATGCCGCCCGGCATGTTCTTGTCGCAGCCGCCGAGCACCAGAACGCCGTCCATCCATTGACCCTGCACCGTCGTCTCGACGCAGTCAGCAATTACCTCACGCGAGACGAGGGAGTATTTCATGCCCTCTGTTCCCATGGACATGCCGTCCGAAATCGTCGGCGTCCCGAATATCTGTGGGTTAGCTCCAGCAGCCTTGATCGCGGTTACGGCCGCGTCCGCGAGTGGCTGCAGCCCGGCATTGCAGGGCGTGATCGTCGAGTGGCCATTGGCAATACCAATCATCGGCTTGGCGAAATCGGCCTTCTTGTATCCGAGCGCATAATACATTGCCCGGTTCGGCGAACGGGCGACGCCTTCTGTAATCTGTCTGGATCGTTGGTTGTGCATCTTGGCCTCCCGAATTGGCCTCCCGAAATCGAGACCAACCTACTGGCGCGCAAAAGAGTTGTGAAATATATTTCTGACGCCAATTTAGGTCGCTAAACATATTAATGAGCAACATGGACCTGAGACAGATTCGCCAGTTCGTGGCGGTTGCCGAGGAACTTCATTTCGGCCGCGCCGCCGAACGCCTCAACATGACGCAACCGCCGCTCAGTCAAGCGATCCAGGCGCTGGAAAGAGAACTCGGATTGCGGCTTTTCGATCGCACCAAACGCGAGGTGAAACTCACGCCCGTCGGCGAGCAATGGTTTGTGCATGCCCGACGCGTTCTGGCAGAGGCGACAGCGCTGCCTGATATCGCGAGAAAGCTTGCACGCGGCGAAATGGGGCTCCTGCGCCTGTCCTTCGTCAGTACTGTCGACTATAGCCTGCTGCCAGCAGCCGTCGGTCGCTTTCGGGCTGCCTATCCAAACGTCGAGCTCTCTCTGCGCGAAGCGACAAGCGACGTGCAGATCGATGCCCTGCTAAGGAGCGAAGTCGATGTCGGCATCGTCATCGCTCCGCCATCCAGTTCGCTGAGCCAAACCCTGAGCTATCGCCCGATCCTTCGCGAACCGCTGATTGCCGCGGTCCCGTCATCCTGGATAGACGAAGGGCGCGACGGCTTCTGCGAGGGGATACTCCAACCTGCCGCGTTCTTCGCCGCGCCACTGATCCTCTTTCCACGGCGGTCCGCGCCGATCTTTCACGACCTTGTTTCGGGCTACTTCGCCGAGCATCGCTCAGCCTTCTCCGTCTTCCAGGAGGCTATACAGATGCAGACGATCATCGGACTGGTGGGCTCCGGGATGGGTGTCGCACTGGTTCCGCAGTCCATGACCAGGCTGCAGCGAGACGGGGTGACCTATCTGCCGCTTTCCGGGCGCGTCCCGACAGTTGAAACTGGCTTGCTTTGGCGCACCAATGATCGGAACGCGGCATGCGCAAACTTTCTCGCTGTCGCCAATGCGTCGGTTCATCAGCCTGCGCAAGCGCTGTAACCGACAGGTGGATCCTGCGAAGGACGCAATTCGCAAATGCGAGGCGATGTATGCGCCTCCTCACCTCGCTAACTTGCTTCGGCGGATATCCATGCCGCTCCTGTCTGACCGTGGTGGAAACCATTCGAAAACGGCCTGTTTGGGTAAACGCCGCCAAGATCCGCCTGTGCTTCACGTGGTGAGCATCGCCCGGCGATGACATCGTCGAAGATGCGGGCCACGGCCGCCATGTCGCAATCCTGCGGCGACAGCCGAATGCGGGAAACGCCGGCGGCGGCAAGCTCCGGCAGTTCCTGGATCAGCGCCTGGCAGGTGTGCGACATGGTCTGTACGCCGTTCAGCGCCAGAAAAGCCTGGCTGTCGAGGGTCTCGACGGTCAGGCCGTCAGGGTCTTCGCCGCAGATGAACTGGCAATTGTCCTTGATCAGCCCCTTGGAGCGGGCATGGGCGCAACGCGCCGAAATCGCCAGCGGTACGCGGCCGAACGCGAAGACCTCGAAGGCGACCCCCGGACTTTCCTCGATAATGCCGCGCACCGACGTCATCGGCAGTTCTGGCGGCAGACAGATGCTCATCGCGCCCCTCGAGGCCAAGAGCCGGGCAGTCGCGCCGTTATAGACGTTGACCAGCGGCCCGATAGAATGCGGCTTGCCGGCAAGCAGGTGCAGCGCGGATAGGTCATTGACCTCGATCGGATGGGCGCTGTCACGCACCAGCCCGCGCACCAACTGGCTTTCACGTTCCAGCGTCACCAGCGCGAGCGAGGCGAGGCTCACCTGCTTGCCGGCATTCTCCAGCCGTTCGATGACCTCGCCGACATGGGGCTCGATGAAATGCAGCCGCTTCGAGCAGACGGCCTCGCCGATCGTGACGTGGGCGATCGGCGCTTCGTCAGCGATGCGGAAATAGAAATCGCGCCATTTGGGGCCATCCCAGAGATAGTAGACCGGGCCGAGGCTCAGGACGGGCTTGGATGGGCTTGTCGATATGGTCATGGGCCGATTACCTCCAGCGCTTTTCGTAGGCGCCTGTTGTCGTCTTCTGGCCTTCGCTGAGCGCCTTCAGCCGCGACACCAATGCGGGCCGCTCGGTGGCGCTGGCGGTCAGCGCCCGCCGCATCACTGACACGACCTCGGCGACATAGGCCTTGCCGCGCTGCCGGCCCTCGATCTTCAGCGCGCTGACGCCGGCGCTGCGCAGGGCATCGATATGGTCCATGACGTCGAGTGAAACCGGGTCCTCGAAGGCGTAGCCGCGGTCCTCCGCAATGTCGAAGCGCCCCTTGCAGAGCGTCGGATAGCCAGCGGCTTCGCCCGCCGGGAAGCGGTTGATAGTGTAATCGCCGAGCTCGGACACCAGCTCGCGTCCGTCCTGGCGATAGCGCACGTGGCTTGCGGGCGAGCAGACACCGTTCATGTTGGGCGACTTGCCCGTGGCGTAGGAAGAGAGCGAACAGCGCCCCTCGGCCATGACACAGAGGCCGCCGAAGGCAAAGACCTCGATCTCGCAATCGATCTGTTTGGCAAGGCGAGCGATGTCGGCGATCGTCAGGGTGCGCGGCAACACAACGCGTTTTGCCGCGAAGGTCTCGACGAGGAAGCGCACGGCGTCGGCATTCGAGGCCGAGGCCTGGACGGAAACGTGCAGCCGCTGCTGCGGATGGCGTTCCACCGTATAAGCCATCAGGCCGAAATCCGCGAGGATGACGGCATCGGCACCAAGTGCCACGGCGTCATCCACCGCCTGATGCCAGAGCGTCTCCTGGCCGGCGCGCATGAAGGTGTTGATCGCAACAAAGGTCATCACCCTGCGCTGCTTGGCATAGGCAATTGCCGTTCGGAGTTCGTCGCGCGAGAAGTTCAACCCCGGAAAATTGCGGGCGTTCGTCTCGTCGCGAAAGCCGCAATAGACCGCGTCGGCACCGGCATCGACGGCTTCGCGGAAGGCAGCTGGCGTGCCGGCGGGGCAGATCAGTTCCATTGGGGAGCCTCCTCCTTGAGAACGCGGCCAAGCGCACGTTCGCGGATCTTTTCTCCCGCGCGGCGCACGAGCGGGGCCAGCGGTCCGGCCATGTCAGCGAGATCGCTTGGAAGGTCGATCTCGCAGTCGTCGAGTGCGTTGCGCAGCGCCAGCATCGCCTCCATGTCGCCGCTGACGGCAAGATCGCGCGAAAAGAACACGGCGTCGCCGTCGATGCGGCCCTCGAGCAGCGCCAAGAGCAGTACGAGCTCGCCTTCCATGCAGGCATCGGAAACCGGCGTGCGCTCCTTGCGATGTACGGAGATGCGCGGCACGGCCGGTTCGACAAGGAAGCCGATCGGCAGGTCAGACGGCTGGAAGGCGTAGCGCTTGGCTGCATGATCCGCGAGACGGTCGAAGAGGCCCGGATGGCTCGCGATCACATGGGCAAAGACGCGCTGCACCACGCTTTCGATGGCGACGATGGGAACGAAGCTAAGGGGGGCGGTGATCGCGAGCGGAAGTGTCATTTGCTACCTGTGGAGCGTCGGAATCGAACGATGCGGCGCATGCTAGTCGCCTGCTGCCGGTCGTTGTTTGCGCCACGTCAAAGACAAGGGCCATTCGCCGCCACAAACAGGCTCCATGAACAGGACCTTTCGCCCGTCAAAGGGCTTTGCAACGCTTCAGGATTTTATCGACGCGCTCGAGCGCGAAGGCGATTTGAAGCGGATTTCGCGACCGGTTTCGCTGGTGCATGAGGTGACCGAAATCCACCGCCGCGTGCTTGCCGCCGACGGGCCGGCGCTTCTCTTCGAGCGGCCGGTCGATGCGACAGGCGCCGCACAACCGATCCCGCTTCTGACCAATCTCTTCGGGTCGGAACGCCGGATCGAGCGTGGTTTCGGCCTGGCGCCGGGCGGGCTCGATGCGCTTGCGGGTGAACTTGCGGAGCTGCGCGATCCGAGAGCGCCGCAGTCGCTGCGCGACGCCTGGGATCGGCTGCCTCTGCTCCGATCGGCGATGTATATGCGGCCACGAAAGGTAACGCGTGCGCTGTGTCAGGAGGTCGTCTGGCGCGATCAGGAAATCGACCTTGGGCGCCTGCCGGTTCAATGGTGCTGGCCGGGAGAGCCGGCGCCGCTGATTACCTGGCCACTGGTGATCACGCGCGCGCCGGATGATCCGTTCGATGTCAATGTCGGGATCTATCGCATGCAGGTGCTAGGGCCCGATCGCGCCATCGTGCGCTGGCTCGCCCACCGCGGCGGCGCCCGCCACCATCGTCTCTGGCAACGCCTGGGTCAGGACATGCCGATCGCGGTCGTCATCGGTGCCGACCCAGCGACGATCCTTTCTGCGGTCATGCCGCTGCCGGACGGACTGAGCGAGCTGAATTTCTCAGGCCTGCTTCGGCGCGGCAGGACGCAACTCGTGAAGGCGAAGACCGTGCCACTTTCAGTGCCGGCCAATGCGGAGATCGTGATCGAGGGTACGGTCTCGGCGAGCAAGACCGCGGAGGAGGGCCCCTATGGCGACCATACCGGCTATTACAATTCGGTGGAGCCGTTCCCGGTCATGCGTCTGTCGGCGATCACCATGCGTCGGAATCCGCTCTATCTTTCCACCTATACCGGCCGACCGCCGGACGAGCCTTCGCGGCTCGGAGAGGCGATGAACAGGCTGTTCGTGCCACTGGTTCGCAAGCAGTTTCCGGAGATATCCGATCTCTGGTTGCCGCCGGAGGCCTGCTCCTACAGAGCCATGGTCGTCGCGATCGACAAGCGTTATCCCGGTCAGGCCAAGCGCGTGATGATGGGGCTTTGGTCTGTCTTGCCGCAGTTCAGCTACACCAAGCTGATCATCGCCGTCGACCCGGATATCGACGTGCGCAACTGGTCCGACGTAATGTGGGCTCTTGCGACCCGCTTCGATGCCAGCCGCGACGTGACCGTGATCGAGGGCACGCCGATCGACTATCTCGACTTCGCGTCGCCACGCTCCGGCCTCGGTGGCAAGCTCGGGCTCGACGCCACCAACAAGATCGGCGCCGAGACCGACCGTGAATGGGGGCGGGTGCTCGAAATGTCGCCGGAGGTCGTGGGTCAGGTCGATGCGATCTGGGCCGGTCTCGGGCTTGGAGGGCTGACCCGATGAACCGGTTGAAGATCGTCCTCGGTGTCACCGGGGCTTCGGGTGCTGCGATTGCGGTGCGCATCGCGGAGCGGCTCAGCGAAATCGAAAGCGTCGAGCTGCATCTGGTTCTGTCGCCGGCGGCGCACCGCACGCTCGCGCATGAGGTCGGCGCAGGCGCTCTTCCATCCCTGCTGCGTCTGGCCGCGCGGACCTATGACCACGCCGATATCGGCGCGGCGATTGCGAGCGGATCGTTTTCGACGGCCGGCATGATCGTCGCGCCGTGCTCCATGCGCTCACTTGCGGCGATCTCTGCCGGCATGGCCGATAACCTCGTGGTACGGGCAGCCGACGTGCATCTGAAGGAGCGGCGCAGGCTGGTGCTGATGGCACGCGAGACACCGCTGCATCTCGGTCACCTGCGCAATATGTGCGCCGTCACGGAAATGGGGGCGATTATCATGCCGCCGGTGCCGGCCTTCTATCATCGGCCTGAGAGCGTCTCGGCCATCGTCGACCATCTGGCGGCCCGAGCGATCGACCTGCTGGCACTGCCGATCACCCCGCAGGCTATGGCCTGGCAGGGTGAGGACCAAAAATCATCGTGATCTAGGAGACGGTGGCCTGAAGCAGCGGATCGGCGCCGAACAGGACCTCGTGACCGCCAAGCAGCAGCCACACGGCAATCGCGACGGTGGCAAAGGCGGCGATGATCATCACGGGATCGGCGCGCAAACGGGTTTCGCTTCGGATGATGGCTGCAAAGGGCCAGACTGACGTGCCCTTCGAGGCCGCTTGCCAGTTGTCACCCAAACGCCGGCGGGCACGCTTTTCAAGCATCAAGAAGCCACCGGCGGAAAACAGTGCGAAACCGCCGAAAAGAACCAGCGCGCGCAAGTCGCCATTGGGCACGATGTGACCGGCGGCCCAGAGCAGGAAGCCCCAGAGCACCGGGTGACGGGTGATCGTTACGATGGCGCCGGGCCGCTCGTTTCCCTGATAGATGGAGATCGACAGCGCGTTTTCGCTGAAGAGGCCAGCCAGCACGAGAAAGATGCCGAGTGGCGCCAGCACGAAGGTTACCCAGGCCTGCCAGGCCGCCGGTTCCCAGAGCGGGATGAAATCGAGCTGAAGGGCCGCGTGAAAGACGAAGCCGAGAGCAAGCACGGAAAGAAGCGAATACACCGCGAAATAGGTCGAGCGACCGAGCCGGTCGATCAGGCCCTGGCGTAACGCCGGCCAGGCCGGCACCAGATGGAGCAGCAGGAAGACGGCGAAGGCGAGGAGAAAATAGGTCATATCGGTTGTCTCACGCATGGCGCCAGAGAAGCAGGCGCTCCGTTGCGACATGGCGGCGAACAGTTTCGAAGAAGCCCCGCAGCATGTAGCCGATCGCATCCCAGCTGAGCGATGGCCTGTTGTCGAGAACCGCCTTCAGCACACGTACCAGCTCGACGGCTGCCCGATCGTCCTGGTCATGCTCGGCGCGCAGCCGTGCGATCAAGGCGTAACGGCCGTCGTCTGCCCGCTGAATTTCGACTGCTGGAAACAGGATCATTTCCTCCAGCGCGTGGACGCGCCTGAGCTTTTCCGGCAGCTCCGTCAGGATCACGCGGCAGCTCGTCAGGTCGATGCGGCGCGGGATGGAATCGGCCAGCGTCTCGAGGCGATCACACAGGGATAAAAGCTCGCGGTAAGCCTGCCCCAGCTCGTGATGTTCTGAAAATTGCTGCTGCATCGATCTGCTCCGTTGAGTGTTGGTTCGAACTACACCCGACGGCAATGATCCTCTTTGACATTTCTCAAAGTCTGCAGATCAGCGATCGAGAAACAGAACGATGGCGATCGCAACGGAGGAGAGGATCGCCGACAGCGTCGCGCCGCGCTGAAGCACGCCCATGCGATAGAGCACGAGGGCGAAGACGATGATGATGGGGGTGGCGACGGAAAGGCCGATCTGTGCGTCTGTCATCGGAAGGCTCCTTTGTTGTCAGCCAATAGCCCCGCCCCCTGCCGGCTTCTTTGCTCAATCGCAAAGACAGGGTGCGCGCTCGCGCCTAGCTCGAACGATGTTTTTTGAACGGAGGCGCTGACATGGATGCCCGCAGTCATCCGATTGCCGCAACGGTGGAAGAGGATACGACGGACGCCTTGCTGCTCTGGGTGCTCGTCTGGAGTGAACTTGCCGCGTTCGGTATTCTGCTTGTCGGCTTCCTGATTGTGGGTCTTCTCCAGCCGGACGCGTTTGCCGCCGCCCGCTCGCATCTCGATCCGCTGCTTGCCGGTATCAACACGCTTGTTCTTTTGACAAGCGGCTGGCAGGCGGCCTTGGCGACGAGGCCGAGTGCATCACTTAAGCAGCGTCGGCGGGCGCTGGTGAATGCAGCACTTTTCGGCTTCGCCTTCGTGGGGATCAAGCTCTTCGAATATAGCGCCGAGGCCGGCGTTGCCGGCGATCCTCAGTTCGGCTCCTTCTTCGAGCTCTATTTTCTCGTCACGGGCTTCCATCTGCTGCACGTCGTCTTCGGTGCCTTCGTGCTCATCATCGTTGCCTGGCGACCGAAACCCGGCAATGTCGAGCTGATCACCACGCTCTGGCACGTGATCGATCTGGTCTGGATCGTGATGTTCCCGCTCGTCTATCTCGTGTGAGTGCCATGACCGATCGCAATCCCAGACAATTGTTCAAGACCTGGCTGCTGCTTGCCGTAGCCGTGATGTCGGGCATGGCGCTGATGGCGGTCGCCGGGCCGGCCACCCTCGTCATCGTCGTGTTGCTCGGGCTCGCCATCGTCAAAAGCCGGTTCGTCGCGCTCGATTTCATGGGGCTCCGGCAGGCGCCGTCGGCCCTTCGTCTTGGCCTTTTGATCTGGCCCGCAGCACTCGTCCTCGTCGCTGCAGCGAAGCTGGTCCTGAGCACTGCTTTCATCAGCTGAGGCTAGCCGCGGACTTGTTTGCCGAAACGCAAAGAAGCCGCCGCCGATTTCCCTAGACATGAGGTCGCCCCGATTGTTGCCGGCTGCGCCGCACGGGGAGGGGATCAGATCAGCCGGCCGCACTCTCAGCGGCCAACTGAAATCGAAAGGACCACGTGATGGCAGAACGCCTCACCAAAACCGGGGCCCGTAACGTCTTTTACGGCGGGTCCTTCTTTTTCTTCGCAATCTTCGTCGGGCTGACCGCCCACAGCCACTATTACATGCGGACGACTTCGACGGATGAGTCGACGCTGACCGATGCGGTCGCCCGCGGCAAACACGTCTGGGAAAAGAACTCCTGTATCAACTGCCACACGCTTCTCGGCGAGGGCGCCTATTTCGCGCCTGAGCTCGGCAACGTCTGGAAGCGATTCGGCGGCGAGGCCGATCCGGATGGCGCCCGCGATACGCTTAAGGCCTGGATGGCTGCCCAGCCGACCGGCATCGAGGGACGGCGGCAGATGCCGCAGTTCAATCTCACCGAACAGGAACTCAACGACCTCGCTGACTTCCTCGAATGGACGAGCCGCATCAAGACCCAGAACTGGCCGCCGAACGAGGCAGGTTAAGCGAACCGAGTGGAGTGTGACACCATGAAATACCAAACCCAAAAGGTCGCGATGCTCTATTTCTACGGAGCGCTTGGCCTGTTTCTCGCCCAGGTGCTGTTCGGCGTGCTTGCCGGCACCATCTACGTCCTGCCCAACACGCTCTCCGAGCTGCTGCCCTTCAACATCGTGCGCATGGTCCACACCAACGCGCTGATCGTCTGGCTGCTCATGGGCTTCATGGGCGCGACCTACTACCTGCTGCCGGAAGAGGCGGAAACCGAGCTCTACAGCACGAAGATCGCCATCGCGCAGTTCTGGATCTTCCTGATCGCCGCTGCCATTGCCGTCGTCGGCTACCTCATGCACATCCACGAGGGGCGTGAGTTCCTCGAGCAGCCCTTCGCGATCAAGGTCGGTATCGTCATCGTCGCGCTGATGTTCCTCTACAACATCACGCTGACGGTGTTGAAAGGCCGCAAGACGACCGTCACCAACATCCTGATCTTCGGGCTTTGGGGTGTCGCGATCTTCTTCCTCTTCGCTTTCTACAATCCGATCAACCTGGCGCTCGACAAGATGTACTGGTGGTACGTCGTCCATCTCTGGGTCGAAGGCGTCTGGGAACTGATCATGGCATCGGTGCTCGCCTTCCTGATGATCAAGCTCAACGGCATCGACCGTGAGGTCGTCGAAAAATGGCTCTATGTCATCGTCGGCCTGGCGCTCTTCTCCGGCATCCTCGGCACGGGCCACCACTACTACTGGATCGGCGCGCCGGGCTACTGGCAGTGGATCGGTTCGCTGTTCTCGACGCTGGAAGTGGCCCCCTTCTTCACCATGGTGGTCTTCACCTTCGTGATGACCTGGAAGGCCGGCCGCAAGCATCCGAACCGCGCAGCCCTCCTCTGGTCGATCGGCTGCTCGGTCATGGCCTTCTTCGGCGCTGGCGTCTGGGGCTTCCTGCACACGCTGTCTTCGGTGAACTACTATACCCACGGCACTCAGGTGACCGCGGCCCATGGACACCTCGCCTTCTTCGGCGCCTACGTGATGCTGAACCTCGCGGTCATGGCCTATGCCATCCCGGAGATCCGCGGCCGTGCGCCCTATAACCAGTGGCTGTCGATGGTGAGCTTCTGGATCATGTGCACCGCCATGTCGGTCATGACCTTCGCGCTGACCTTTGCCGGTGTTCTCCAGGCGCATCTGCAGCGCGTGCTCGGCGAAAGCTACATGGACGTCCAGGACCAGCTGGCGCTGTTCTACTGGATCCGCCTCGGTTCCGGTGCCGTCGTCCTGATCTCGGCGCTGATGTTCATCTGGGCCGTTCTGGTGCCCGGGCGCGAGCGCAGCGAGAAGCTCGCCGGCATCGTCCAACCCGCTGAATAACCGACCAGCCGGCGCGGTTCGCCGCGCCGGCATCTCCCCAAGAATTCCCAGCATGGAGACTTGCCATGAGCCCTGTCCAATCTGCCGTCAGTCGCGCGGCGCTCGATATCCCCGCCTACAGCCCCTCCGGCAATGAATGCGCGCTGTTCGAAAGCGCCTGGGTGCGACAGCTGCCGCTGCTCTTGAAGGGACCGACAGGATGCGGCAAGACCCGCTTCGTCAGCCACATGGCAGCGAAGCTCGGCCTGCCGCTTTCGACCGTTTCCTGCCATGACGATCTGGCCGCCGCCGACCTTACCGGTCGCTATCTGCTCAAGGGTGGCGACACCGTCTGGGTCGACGGCCCCCTGACCCGGGCCGTGCGCAACGGCGGCGTCTGCTATCTCGACGAGATCGTGGAAGCCCGCAAGGACGTCGCCGTCGTCCTGCATCCACTGACCGACGATCGCCGCATGTTGCCGCTTGAACGGACCGGCGAACTGCTCGAAGCACCGTCGAGCTTCATGCTGATCGTGTCCTACAATCCCGGCTACCAGAACCTTTTGAAGAGCCTGAAGCCGAGCACCCGTCAGCGCTTCGTGGCGATCGAGTTCGATTTCCTGCCGCGCAACGCCGAGATTTCAGTCGTTTCGCAAGAGAGCGGACTGCTGGAGAGCCAGGTGGCGCCGCTCGTCAACCTCGCGCAGCGCCTGCGCGCTCTGAAAGGGCATGATCTCGAAGAAGGCGTGTCGACCCGGCTGCTCGTCTATTGCGCCTCGCTGATTGATGCCGGAATGCCGGTGAAGGATGCGGTGCGGGCCGCGATGATCGAGCCTCTGACCGACGAACCGGATGTGCGCTCAGCACTTCTCGAAGTGGCCGGTTCTCTGATCGCCTGAGGTGAGCCATGCTTGATTTCCTCGAGCTCGAAGAAACCGTCGGACGAGCCTGGCACCGTTTCGTCGGCAACACCAGAACCTGGCGGCGTTATCCGGAGGAGGCGGTGAAGCTCGCCGACATGCTGCCGGTGCTCGGCGTTTGCTTTCGCGGACATGGCGGCGAGCCAGCGGTGCAGATCGTGCCCGCCCGCGGGCGCACGTCGACCCATCGCTTGCGGTGGCGGCAGCGCATGGGACTTGGCGAAGAGAAACTCGTCCAGCCGGCGCGCGACCACGCGTCCTTGATGCTGCCGGGCGAGATCGACATTTTTCCGACGAAAGACCTGAACCGGGATCTCTATCACTGGCTCGTCGCCTATATGGCGACGATGCCGGTCGACCCCGTCAGCGAGACCGATCCGCTCCGTCGTGACCTGGCGCTGATATCGCGCGCGCTGGAGACGGTCGAGGACGTCTTCCAGCGGTTCCCAGGCCTTAGGCGGCGCTATCGGCGTCTGGCCGAGGCTACCCTTGCCGAGCGGAAGCGGGGCGCTCTGCCGTCGATCGAGCAGCATCTTGAAAACCGCGTCCTGCGGCTGTTGCGCAGGGCCACAGGCGAGGCAGATACGACGCTGCCGGTGATCTTCCCGCATCGTGCGCCGCCCGGCTACCTGCCGATGCTGCCGATGCCGCTATGGCCGGACACGCTGTTGCGGGCCGAAACCACGACCGTGCGCGACGAAGATGTGGCCGCGACAGCGGGCACGCAGAGTGAGGGTGTCGAGGTTGAGCGCCACGTGGCGGTGCGCGAAAACCCGGAGAACCGCAAGGGCGAACGCAGCCCGTTCATCCTCAATCGCTTCGAGAAGATCCTGGCCATGGCCGAGATGGTCAACGTCGACCGTCCCGGCGACGACAGCGACGACCACGACAGCAAGGCTGCCGAGGAACTGGACGACATGACGCTCGGCGAGCGCAAGGGACGGCCCTCGGCGCGATTCCGCTTCGATCTCGATCTGCCGCCGGAAGCCGTCGATCCGACGCCGCTGACGGCCGAGCTGACCTATCCCGAATGGAACTACCGGACCGGGCAGTACCTCAAGGACCATTGCCGCGTGCTGGCAATGCCGGCTTCCGCCCAGGAAGAGCGGAGCGAACTGACCGAGGAAAGCCGGAGCTTGATCCGCCGGGTGCGGCGCCAGTTCGAAGTGCTGCGCCCGCGGCACGAGATGCTGCGTGCACAACTTGACGGCGCCGATCTCGATCTCGACGCGGTCGTGCGTGCCCGCACCGATCTCGCCGCCGGCGGCCAGGGCAGCGACCGCATCCATCTGATGAGTCGGCCGCAGGTGCATGACCTGGCGGTGACGATCCTCGTCGACGTGTCGCTGTCGACCGATTCCTGGTCAGACAACCGGCGGGTGCTCGACGTGGAAAAAGAAGCTTTGCTCATCCTTGCGCACGGGCTGTCGGCCTGCGGCGACAACCACTCGATCCTTACCTTCACCTCAAGGCGGCGTGACTGGGTGCGGGTGGAAACCGTGAAGGCCTTCAACGAGGCTATGGGGCCGCTGGTCGAAGCGCGCATTGCCGCACTGAAACCCGGCTACTATACCCGCATCGGTGCTGCGATCCGGCATGCCTCGGCCGAGCTTCGTCGGCAGCCGAACCGCAAGAAGCTCTTGCTTGTTCTGACCGATGGCAAGCCCAACGATATCGATCACTACGAGGGGCGTTTTGCGCTCGAGGATAGCCGTCGCGCGGTCACGGAGGCACGGCGCAGCGGCATAAACACCTTCGCTGTCACGGTCGACCGGGAGGCGAAGTCCTACGTGCCCGCCATGTTCGGCCAGAACGGCTATTCCGTAGTCGGCAACATCTCGCGGCTGCCGGCGGCACTGCCGGCGATCTACCGCAATCTGGTGGGGTAGGGCGGTCCCCAAGTCGAGAGAGAAGCAAGAGGCCCTGCAACCGCCGGGCCTCTTTGATTCAACGGAAGCCGTATGCCCGCCGCGCGTGCGCCGTTTCGCGGCCATTCGGGACGGATTTGCCGATCCGCTCGCGGCTATTCTCGGGGGGAGGAGGCTGGGTCTCGATGCTCGGGAAAAGCCGGCATGACGTGTTGGATGGGCAGTTTTGCCAAAGTGTATCGCTGAGCTGCCAGCGATAAGCTTGGAAACGGCTCGTTTTCAGGGAGCGCAGTTGCCCCAAACTTCGTCATCGTCGCCCTTGAGGCGAGGATCCAAGGCGCATCCGAACGTATTTCGTGGCACAAAACAACGAAGTGCTCGGGTCGAGCCCGAGCATGACGGAAGAGACGGATGACGCTTTGCCGGCGTGATTGCGCCGGGAAGGCTCGCAATACCAAACCTTCCCGGCGATCAGCGCACTCAAGCCGCCTTGCTGTGCACCCTCTGGGACTCGTCGATATAGGCGTCGAAGGCCGCCGCCACCGCGCGGATGACGAAGCGGTGCTCGGGACGCACCGTGATGACGCCATCAGCGATATCGATCACGCTATCCTTTCGCAGTTCGGCCAGTTTGCTATTGCCGTCGACGAACGATTGCCAGTCCCGGCCATGCGCTGCGGCGATTGCGGACATATCCGCGCTGAAATCGCACATCAGCCGTTCGATGATCGCGGCGCGCAAACGGTCCTCGTCGGTCAGTCGGTAGCCCTTGGTTGTTGCGAGCCGTCCCGATGCGATGCGGCTTGCATAGACGCCGGGGGGGACCTCGTTCTGGACATAACCGTCGTGCGAGCGGCCGATTGCCGAAGCGCCGAAACCTATCAGCGTTTCGCAAGTGTCGGTCGTATAGCCCTGGAAGTTGCGGCGGAGTTGCCCGGCCTCCTGGGCGGTGACGAGATCGTCGTCAGGAAGCGCAAAATGATCGAGGCCGATCTGGCGGTAGCCGGCTTTGACCAACGCTTCGCTGATCGCCATCGCCTGTTCGGCGCGGGCGGCACTGTCGGGCAGCGCGTTCTCGTCGATCATACGCTGGTGCTTCTTGAAGCTCGGCACATGGGCGTAACCGAAAACCGCGAACCGTTCCGGCCGCATCGCGACGGCCGCTTCGACCGTCTCGACGCAGGAGCGCACCGTCTGATGCGGCAGGCCGTAGATCAGGTCGAAATTGATGCCACCGATGCCCGCGCCGCGCAGATGGTCGACGGCTTCGGCCGTCTGCTTTTCGCTCTGGATGCGGTTGATCGCCTTCTGCACGACGGGATCGAAGCTCTGTACGCCGAGGCTGGCACGCCTAACGCCGCCTTCGCCGAGTGCCTCGGCCATGGCAAGCGTCAGCCGGCGCGGATCGATCTCGACGGCGACATTGGCCAATGGTGACAGCGCGAAGCGCTCGCCCATCAACGTCATCAGCGCAAGGAATTCACGTGGCTCGATGATCGTCGGCGTGCCGCCGCCAAAATGTACCTCCGAGACCGGAAGCGGCCGGCCAATGGTATCGGCGACCATGCGGATCTCGTCTCGGAGCACATCGAGATAGTCGAGGATCGGATCGTCCTTCTTGGTGATCGTCGTGTGGCAGCCACAGTACCAGCACATGGAACGACAGAAGGGGATGTGCAGGTAGAGCGACACGTTCTGCCCCTCGGGGATCGCCTTCAGCCAGTCGCCGTAGGTGTGATCGTCGACATCAGCGGCAAAGCGCGGTGCGGTCGGGTAACTCGTGTAGCGCGGCAGGCGCATTTCACCGTATTTCAGGAGCGCGGAAGCTAACATTTCGTCCTCATCTGGGTGGCGATGGATACAGCTTTTGTAGGCCGCGCTGGCAGGCACCTCTTTGCGAAAAGTCAAGGACGGGGTTGGTCGAGGCCAAAGCGAGATTTGTTTGCGCTTCGACAAAATGTCGCGGCGGCGCTGTCGCTAGGTTGCGGAAATCCGGGGCGTGTGCGCCGGCGTTTCCCGGATCATCATCAAACCACGGCGCTCAGAATCGGATAACCATGACCATTGCAGAGACCGACAAGCCCTTTATCGATGTGCGGACGATCCCGCCGGTAGAACGCCATCCGAAAATCTTCGGCATGTTGAACGCACTTGCCGAGGGTGGCGCCTTCATCATCGTTAACGACCACGATCCGCGTCCACTGCACTACCAGCTGGAAACCCGCTATCCGGGCGAATTCACCTGGGAATACCTCGAGCAGGGGCCGGAGGTCTGGCGAGTTGAGATCGGTCGGCAACAGTCCTCCGGCTGTGACTGCTGCTGCGGCGGGCACTGAGCCCCTGGTGTCCTTCAAGAGCGGGGTGAGAAAAAGCGTGCGTCATTTTCCGCTCTCATCCCGCTCCCACTTAGCAGAATCGATCACGCTTGTTCGGCTCGACCAGAGCCATCGTGATCCAAGGGTTGAACCACCATGTTCGCAGCCACGCTATCCCGCTGGACCATGTCCTATTTCGCGGCCGCGCTGATTTTCCTCGTCCTTGGCGAGACCATGATGGTTCTCGGCTTTGGTTATCCGGTCTTAGCCCTTGAGGCGCCTGAAACGCTGGCGCTCGTCCATATTGTCGCTCTCGGTTGGCTAAGCCTGCTGATGACCGGCGCATTGCTGCAATTCGTACCTGTTCTCGTCGGCCAGCCGCTGTCCTTGCCGACCGTCGCCCTGCCGGCGCTCCTCTTTCTTATCGTCGGCATCGCCACCCTGACCCTCGGCTTCGTCGGTCTTTCCGGTGCGATCGATGTTCCCGTGACGCTGCTTCCTCTTGGAGCCGCTTTCTCGATCGTTGGCTTTTCGGTGCTGGGCTTTTCCTTCGCAGTCACGCTTTGGCATGCACGCCCCCTACCACTACCGGCCCGCTTCGTCGCGGTCGGCCTTGCCGCTCTCTTCGGCACGATGCTGCTCGGCGGCGTCTATGCTGGCGTGCTCTCGGGCCTGATCGACGCGGCGGGCGCGATCGACCTCACCGTCGATGGTCTCTCGCTTCATGCCTCCCTCGGCCTCTGCGGCTGGTTGAGCTTCACCACCATGGGCGTCAGCTATCGACTTTTGACCATGTTCATGCTGTCGCCAGACAAAGAGCGGACAAGCAGCCGTGTTGTCTTCATGCTTGGTGCCTTTTGCCTCGGCGTTCTGGCGGCCGCAGTGCCCGTCATTCTCGTGGGCACCGTTGGTCGCTCGCCGCTTTTCCTCCTTGCCGTCGGTTCCGGCGCGGCCGTGGTCGCGATCTATGTCGGCGATATCCTGCGTATCTATCGGGAGCGCCGGCGCAAGGCGATCGAACTCAACAGCCGCGCCAGCATCGGCGCCTTCGTGTCACTGGTCGCCGCGGCTATGCTCTTCGTCGCGCTGCTCTCGGCCGGCCGCCTTGATGAGGCTATCGGCGCCGTTATTTATCTCGCCACCTTTGGATGGCTGACGGGCATGGGGCTCGCCCAGCTCTACAAGATCGTGCCGTTCATGACCTGGCTCGAATGTTACGGGCCGGCGCTTGGGCGCATGCCGACCCCGAGGGTCCAGGACCTCGTCAGCGAAACGTCCGCCCTTCGCTGGTTCCGGCTCTTTTATCTGACGGTCGCGGTTGGCTCGCTCGCCCTCCTGATCGGCAGCGCGCCTATTTTTCGTTTTGCAAGCCTCGGCCAGTTGATTGCCGTCAATGCGCTCATCCTGGAGTTCGTGCGAACACGGCGACTGATCAACGTTCCGGCCGAACTTCGATTGCCTGATGGACTTGTTCGACCAGGCCTGTTTCTGCCATCTTTTCCTCACGGAGGTTCCCATGAGCCAAGATCCTTATGAACTCGACGTCCGACCGCACTTGCGCGGCGGCAGCGACCCGTTCCAGGCCATCATGAATGCAGTCGACAGCCTGGCGCCGGGCCAGGCGCTGAAGCTGATCGCGACCTTCCGGCCCGTTCCGCTCTTCAGCGTCATGGCGGGTCGCGGCTTCACCCATCAGGACCGCCCGCTCGACAATGGCGACTGGGAGGTTCTGTTTACGCCCGAAGGCGAGGTCGAGGGGATCAGGCTTTCGGTCAGCGAAACGGATCTCGACGCCTGGCCCGACCCGAGCCGCCAGCTCGACCTGACAGAGCTCGATCCGCCGGAGCCTATGGTGCGCATTCTGGCAGCGGCCGAGAAGATGTCCGAAGGCGAGGTTCTGTTCGCCTTGCTCGCGCGCGAACCGCTGTTCCTTTATCCGGAGCTCGCCAAGCGCGGCCACAAATGGGCCGGCAATTTCGATGCGACCGGCGAGACCTACCGGATCCTCATCCGAATCGGTGGGAGGCGCTCCCATGTCGGCGCCTGAAACCCTGGACCTCGAGGCGAGGATCCGCGATGCCTTGCGCATCATCATCGACCCCGAAATGGGCAAGAACGTCGTCGATCTCGGCCTGATCTATGACATCGACGTTCAGGAGGGCGGCATTGCCCGTGTCACCATGACGACGACGATCAAGGGCTGCCCGGCGACTGCCTTCCTCAAGGAAGCGGTGCAGAACTGCGTCTGGTATGTGCCGGGTGTCGAATATGCCGAGGTCCGGCTGACGTACGAGCCGCCGTGGACGCCTGACATGATCGCCGACGGCGCGTTGGAACTTGGCCACGGCAGCATCTTCTAGGACCAGCCTTTTAGAAAAGAAAAGGCGCCGCATCTGCGGCGCCTTTTGCGTTGGGTATCGACGTCCGGTCAGGGTGAGGCGCGCGGCGCGCGGCGCTCGCGCACCAGCATCGGTCCGTATTCGAGCGTGAACAGCACAAAGGCCGCGATCCACAATGCACCCGAGAGCGCGATCAGGTGATGATAATGCTCCGGCAGCACCTCGGCCAGCGGCCGGATTAGCGCGGCGCCCGCGATCGCGACATAGGAGGCGCTGGTGAGTGTCGATCCCACCAGCGGCCGCCCGGTATGGCCGCGAGTGGCGCGCGTCATTACGGCAAGCATCATGAAGGCGATCACGCCGACGGTCAGCACATGCATGACCGGGTAGTCGCTGAGGAGCTCGATCGCGCCGGCCGATATGGCCAGGAAGCCGAGCGGCACGAAGGCGTAAGCCGCGTGCAGAACGAAGAGCAGCTTCTCCGGCCAGGTCGGTGATCCGTGCCAGCGCAGCAACCGTACCGTATGAAAGGCGCACGCGATCACCGCAATCGCTGCGGTGACGATGTGAACGGGCGCGAAGGTCCAGGCACCGAGCGCTGCAACGCCGATCAGGATCGCCGCGGTGTCGAACCTGTTGTAGGGCACGGGGAAATCGGTGCGGCCAACTTTGTTCAGCCAGTTGCGAGTGAAGCTCGGCACGATGCGTCCGCCGACGATCATGATCAGCATGGTGTAGGCCCCGATCGCCAGCCGCGCTGCGGCGTCGACATCGAGATTGCCGAGGACCGAGAGGTGGAACCAGATATTGGCGGCCGACAAAATTATGAGCCCGCCGATCACCTTGAGGTCCTTCCACTTGCGACCGACGATCACCTCGCGCGCGCAGATCAGCAACAGCACCGGCAGAAACAGCGCCTCGACAGCGGCTGCGACGGGTAGACCGATGATGCCGCTCGACAGGAGAGCAACCCGACCAATGACCCAGAGTCCGAAGAGGGCAGCGAGCGGTCGGCCGGAAACCGGCAGCCTTCCCGTCCAGTTCGGGATCGCCGTCAACAGAAAGCCGCCGAGAACGGCGGAGGAAAAGCCAAACAGCATCTCATGCGCGTGCCAATGGGCGGCACCGTAGTCGCCGGCTAGGTCTAGTCCGAGAATCAGTGCGGCGATCCACAGCGCCATGGCGCCGATCGCCCAGAGGGCGGCTGCGAGGAAGAACGGCCGAAAGCCATAGGAGAAGAGCACCGGGCCGGTGGTCGAGAGTCCGCGCGGAATGCCGCCGCTCGGTTTCGGTCTTATCAATCTGTCCAACATGGTCGTGTTCCTCGTCGTGCGTCCTTGCGGACTTGCGGATGAGGCTTGATCTATCAATGGGTTCGAAGGCCCTCTTTGCGAAAACGCAAGTATCGCTGCCCGGTCGGACCGCCGACGTCGCAAGGCGTAAAGAAAAGCGATCTCCTCGCAACGATTTGTTCCAAGACAAAGACGAGATTCGTCTGTGGTTTTACTTCTCTAGTGACTGCTGGGGGACCGGTGGTCGAGACCGGAGGTGAGGCCGCCCGAGTCGGCGCCGCCCACCCTAACTCGTTGAATACAGGCGCGTTTCGCAGAAGGCCAATCCCGGCCGCTGGAACGCGCCGAAGGAGAGCAAGATGACTGAAAAACTTCAGATGACCCGCCGGACGATGCTTGCCGGCGCTGCCCTGGCGGGCGCGGTTGCGCCGCTTCTCCACACCGCTCAGGCGCATGCCGCTGGCGCTGCCGCGGCAGCCGGTGCTGCCCCCGTCGATATCTCGACCCTGCCTCGCGTGAAGGTCGACCTCGTCAAGCCGCCTTTCGTGCACGCCCATGACCAGGTCGCCAAGACCGGACCGCGCGTCGTCGAGTTCACCATGACGATCGAGGAAAAGAAGCTGGTGATCGACCGCGAGGGCACTGAGATCCACGCGATGACCTTCAACGGTTCGGTGCCTGGTCCGCTGATGGTGGTGCATGAGAACGACTATGTTGAACTGCGGCTGATCAACCCTGACACCAACACGTTGCTGCACAACATCGACTTCCACGCCGCAACCGGTGCGCTCGGCGGCGGGGCGCTGACCCAGGTGAACCCGGGCGAGGAAACCACGCTTCGTTTCAAGGCGACCAAGCCCGGCGTCTTCGTCTACCATTGCGCGCCGGAGGGCATGGTGCCCTGGCACGTCACCTCGGGCATGAACGGCGCCATCATGGTGCTGCCGCGCGACGGACTGAAGGACGAGAAGGGCCAGCCGCTGACGTACGACAAGATCTACTATGTCGGCGAGCAGGACTTCTACGTGCCGAAGGACGAGGCCGGGAACTACAAGAAGTACGAAACCCCCGGCGAAGCCTATGAAGATGCTGTCAAGGCGATGCGCACGCTGACCCCGACCCACATCGTCTTCAACGGTGCGGTCGGCGCGCTGACCGGCGACCATGCTTTGACTGCGGCCGTGGGCGAGCGTGTGCTCGTCGTCCATTCGCAGGCCAACCGCGATACGCGGCCGCACCTGATCGGCGGGCATGGTGACTATGTCTGGGCGACCGGCAAGTTCCGCAACCCGCCGGATCTCGACCAGGAAACCTGGCTCATTCCGGGCGGAACCGCGGGCGCTGCCTTCTACACCTTCCGCCAGCCGGGTGTGTACGCCTACGTCAACCACAACCTGATCGAGGCGTTCGAGTTGGGTGCCGCCGGCCACTTCAAGGTGACCGGCGAATGGAACGACGATCTGATGACATCGGTCGTCAAGCCGGCGTCGATGTAGCCGGGTGACAGCGGATGATCGTGGGGCCGCGCTCACAGCGACCCCACGCGCGAACAAAGGCACGCGCTTGCCGGCGCGTGCCACTTCCCCCGGAGACCTTCCATGCCCACCACCAAGAAAACTGCGGTTTCGCTCCTCTCGCTAGCAGCACCGGTCGTCCTTTTGGCGGCAATCGGCGGCGTGCTTTCGGCGAAGGTGGGGCTGTTCGACGATCTCAAGGACGGCATCGATCCGTCGATCAGGCCGCCGGTGACCGTGACGATCGCGCCGCGACAGATGAGCTATCGGGCGGAGGGACACTTCCTGAAGAACGGTTTTGCCGTCGACGCGCCGATCGTGGTGGCAGCCATCAAGCAGCCGCTCGAGATCATGAAGTATCAGGTGACGCGCGACGACTACGAGCGCTGCGTCGCCGATGGCGGCTGCCAGCAGCCGGAGGGCGGCCATGGCGCCGGCCTGTCGGGTGTGCCGATGACCGGGGTCAATTACACGGACGCAACCGACTATGCGGCATGGCTGACCAAGAAGACCGGAGAGGTCTGGCGCCTTCCGACCGACCAGCAATGGGCGTTTGCCGCCGGGTCCAAATTCCCCGACGATGCGCTGGGGATCGACGGCACCAAGGACAATCCGGCGCTGCGCTGGCTTGCGGACTACGAGCGCGAATCCAGCCGGCAGAGGGCGAAGAACCCGATGCCGCTGCCCACGGGCGCCTTCGGTGAGAACGAGTATGGGGTTGCCGATCTCGACGGCAATGTCTGGGAATGGACCGAGACCTGCCACCGCCGCGTCACGATCGGCGACGACGGCGAGGTGCTGAAGGAGGCTCCCGCTTGCGGCATCTTCGTCGTCAACGGCAAGCACCGGGCGTCGATGAGCTTCTTCATCCGGGATCCGAAGAGCGGCGGCTGCGCCGTCGGCGTGCCGCCCGACAATCTCGGTTTCCGGCTCGTGCGCGACGGCCGCTGGTATTCGGGCTACCTCTATGCCTTTGAACGGCGGCTCCACGGTGCGGGCTGAGATGAGACGGCCGATGAAATTGCTGGGAAAACCGTCGCTCGGGCATAAATGCCGGGTCCTTTTGCAGGACCCGGCACTATGCTAGAGCAAAGGCAATTTCAAATCGGCAGGATATAGGGCCAACGTGGCTGCACTCGATCGCACACTCGTCAAATCGCTCCCCCTGTTTCAGAAGATGAGCGACCCGGAACTGGACACGCTGCTGACGCGCGCCACGGTGCGGCGCGTGCCGCAGAACGAAGCCGTGTTCGAACAGGGGGCCACGGCCGATTTCTTCTTCCTGCTGCTGAATGGCCGGCTGAAGGTGACCCAGGTCACCAAGGACGGGCAGCAGATCATCGTGCGGGTCGTCAATCCCGGCGATCTCTTCGGTTTTGCCCGAGCGCTCCAGCGCAGCGACTATCCGGGCACCGCAACGGCGGCGACCGAAAGTCTGGTTCTCGCCTGGCCGACGGAGCTCTGGAACATCTTCGTCGAGAAAAATCCTCACCTTGCTGTGAATGCCCTCCACACCATCGGCCAGCGGCTCGACGAGGCCCATACCCGTATCCGCGAGATGTCGACTGAAGAGGTCGAGCGCCGCGTCGCGCACACGGTGCTCCGGCTCGCCGAACAGGCTGGCAAACCCGAAAGCGGCGGCATCCGCATCGACTTTCCGATCTCACGCCAGGATATCGCCGAGATGACCGGGACAACGCTGCACACGGTTTCGCGCATCCTCAGCGCCTGGGAGGGGCAGGGTCTGGTCGTCGGCGGACGGCAGAAGCTGACGCTGAAGGACATTCCCGGGCTGCGGCGCCTGGCGGAGCGCGCCGACAACTAGCCCGACCCTTGACCGCCTCCATATGGGGCAAGCCGTCCGTCCCAAGAACGACAGATCACCAGCCCCTCAACGACCGGTCGTTTCTCGAACGACGTCCGTAAAGCCGAGGCGGACGTAGCACGCGCGAAGGTCGCACTTGCCGAGCGGGACCTGGAGAACACCATCGTGCGGGCGCCTTTGACGGCAAGATCGTCGGTTTGCGCACGGCGGTCGGCAAGGGCGTGGTTCCTGCCAAAACGCTGTTCACTTTAATCGATACCGCCGAATGGGAAACCGTCGCCTTCTTCCGCGAAACAGAGCGACCGCCATAGGCAGCCGCGCCTATGTCTTCGTCATGGCGGGTCCGGAACGTCGTATTTCCGGCACGGTCGAGGGTGTCGGCTGGGGCGTGCGCTCGGAAGATTCCGCGACGATCCTCGGCATACCGATCGTTTCCGACTCGTTGAGTTGGGTGAGGGTCGCCAAGCGCTTCCTGTGCATGTGTGGCTTGAAAATCCGCCGGAGGACCTGATGCCAGTCGGGGCTTCCGCGGTCGTCGTCATCGGGCCCGCGCCTAACGACGCCGATGCTGTTCCAGCCGCGAAGTAGCGTCCGCTACACGTCGATCCTCTGGGACGAGTTGCAGCCTTATCCGGGCCGGCTGGACCTTTCCCTGCGCATGGCGCTGGTCACCACGCTGGTTGCTGTGACGGCGATGGCGCTGCAGGTCCCCGAAGCAGCGATCTCCTTTTATCTCGTCTTTTTCGCGTTCACAGCCGATGCCGGCATCCTGATCGCCATCGGCTTGCTTGTCAGGGCGACGATCGGGATTCTGCTGGCCATCGTCTGCCTCATGTTGGCGGCGGACGAACCGGTACCGCGCCTGGCACTGATCGCCTTATTTACCTTCGGCGGCATGTACCTGACGCAGGCAAGCCGCGCCGGACCGCCGATCGGCACGGTCGTCATGGTCTTTGCGTTTGTCATGACGCTCTACGACATCGTGCCGATCCCGGAACTGCTGATCCGCGGGCTCGCCTGGATGTGGGTGGTCGTGTTCTTCCTGGTGGTCTACCTGGTAGAAAATGCCGAGGCGAGGAAAGATCGTAGATCTCATAGCGCAGAGTGACGTCCGCATCCACTGGCTGAATATTCCTCCCGGGCTCTACTCGGCGACAGCGACAACGTCTCTTTCCAGCCAGCATCGGAAGAGAACCCTGGAGATCACGTGTGAAAATCTAGGCCACCTTTGTCTCGGTGCTGGTTGACCACGATGCAGGCAAGCAAGTGAGTCGCCTCGTAAGTACACGGTTGTGGGCGCGGACGCGTCTGGCCCAGCGTCCCCATCCCATAGCCGTTTTGAGTATCTTCGGCATCCCATCGGGTGAGTTGCATGTCGCTGCCGCGGCTGTAACGTGACGGATCGCGAGGCATGTCTTACTGTGCGATCGCGTTATACTAATCCTGGCAAAACGGCGAAACTGAAAGTCGTCCCAATGTCCAACGTATTGATCGTTGGAGGTGCCGGTTTCATCGGATCGCACCTCGTGGCACGGTGTTGTACGGAAGGGCACGCAGTCCACGTGCTCGCTCGACCCGGTACAGATCTGCATCGCTTAAAGCATATCGATAGGACTTTTCGTCTTCATATTTTGGAGCTTGCTGACACCAGAGCCCTTCAGCGTTGTCTTGTGGCTGCCAAGGCGCGTTACATTTTTTATCTTGCTGCTGCTACCCGACGAAAGCCGGAACCGAGTCTCGCAGACGCTTTCGGGAGCGTCCAGGAGGATCTGCTAGGTCTGTTGCAAACCATCGCTGCCGTAGCGGAGGCGCCTGTGTCTCCGATCGCCTTCGTGCGAGCGGGAACCCTGGCCGCTTACGGCAAAGCGCCGATGCCTCATCTAGAAACGCAGCGCGAGATGCCTTGCACAACCTATGCCGCTGGCCTCGTCGCGGGTCATCACTATGTTGAAGCGCTGCAGCCGCGCTTGGCGTTTCCGATCTTGACGGCACGCCTTTCGCTTGTCTTCGGGCCTGGCCAGTCGGGCGACTTCCTCATCCCGTCCTTGATCCGAAAATGCCTAGTCGGAGAACCTTCAATCGTGCGCCGACCCAACGAACGCCGTGATCTCTTGTTTGTGCAAGACGCCGTGGACGGGCTCTATCAGGTGGCCAACGTTTGTCATCAAAAGACGCCACTCATCAACATTGCCTCGGGATGCGCACCGACAATGCGAGAGGTCGCCACCCTCATCGTTGAGAAAGTCGGAGTTAATCCTACGCTGGTCGAATTTTCCGAGACGAGCGCATCCGACGACGTTGATCTCTGTCCATCACCAGCTTTAGCGGAGGCGGTCGTAGGTTGGAAGGCACGCGTACCTTGGCGCGATGGTATCGCGCGAACCATCGACTGGGCGAGAAAACACACGTAGCGCGTGCGTACGGCGATCTGGATATCAACTGTTTCGCTGACGCCGACGAGCCGATCCAGGGTGACATTCTGCAAGTACCCGAGCCGCCTGGCAGCGCGCTCGCAGGCGGCGATTGCCGTCGGCATCACCGAAGCGGTGTACCTGCCTCTCCTGACGGCCGATGTACTCGCCGATCTTGAGCAGACGTCGGCGACTGCGCCCGGCATCAGCGGTCCCATACCGATTGCCCCCGGCACGCTGACGACAACTGGCGCGCAGTTCATTCCATCCCATACGGTCAAGTGGCTGCTTCTCGATTTCGGCGGGCGGGATGCGGGGAGAGAGGCGGCAACGCAATTGGCGTTTGCCGCAAACGTGACCTTCAACGGTACGCACCAGAAGCTGATCTTCGATGTTTCCAACGCCTATTTCGTCCTGACGGCGGCGCGTGTTCAGCTGAAGATCGCCCGCCAGACGGTGCAGAATGCCGAGCTTGTCCAGGCAGCCGCCAAGGCGCGCATGGGTCGCGGCATCGCCACATCGATCGAAGTCGCGCAGGCAAACCAGCAAGTGGCGCAGGCGCGCTTCAACCTGACCCAATCGCAAGGGCAGGAGCGCAATGCCTATATGACGCTTCTCGAAGCGGTCGGGGTCTCGCCAACGCTCGAGATCCGCATCGCCGACGGCAGCAATCGTGCTCTGCCGAAGGCTGTGCCCGAGGACCTCAACCGGCTGATTGCGACATCGCTCCAGCGTCGCCCGGATGTGCAGGCGGCTTTTGCCCGCCTGCAGGCCGACAAGAACGGTATTGCGGCCGCCCGCGCGGAGTTCATGCCGAAGGTCGCGCTGGTGGGCAACGTGAACCGCAATATCGGCTCGCTCAGCGTCGAAGACACCCGTTTCGACCAGCGCTCGACGATCCGCGTCAACCAGCCGAACGCCAACCTGATGATCGGCCTGAGTTTCCCGATTTACGATGGCGGGCTGCGCGACGCGCGGTTGCAGTCGGCGATGGCGCAGGTCGGCGCTGCCGAGCAGGAGATGGCGCAGTTGCAAAACACTGCGGCGCGGGAAGTCGTCGTCGCCTATGATCTGCTGCGCACCAGCCTGGCCGGCTATGCGGCCGCAAGCGAGCTGACGACGGCCGCTCAGACGACCTACGATGCTGCGGTCGACTACTACAAGCAGGTCCTGGGCACGATCACCGATGTCAGCATCGCGCAGACGGCGTTGCTCCAGGCGAAAGTCGCAAAGTCGACCGCCTACAGCGACACGCTTGTCGCCGCGGCAAGCCTTGCTTTTGCAACGGGAACGTTGACGAACCGCAATGCGGTCAATCGCTTCTGACGGCCTGAGGCGACGGGTCGCCCAGTGCCGAACTCACCAGAGGTTCGACGACGCCTCGATCAACAGTCCATCGAATCCGCCGGCAAGAATGCCTGCAACGGCCGTCGTCCCGGCGTACGCGGCAAGAACGAGCAATCCCAGCATCGAGATAGCCGATCCGATCCGGATTGCCGAAGCGCTTTCGCTTTCAACGGTCAGTGAAATGGCTACCGGCGCGAACGATATCGGCCGTGGCGCACCTCGGAGGTTCTGGTTGGCAGCACGCAGGAGGCGGGGCGGCCGCGGATACTTCAGGCGGCTTTTTTCGCATATTCCGGGATAGGTTTCGCAAACTGAGCTTGGCATCTGACGTGTCCCTGATCAACTGGATTTAAAGCGATCTTAAGCGCTCCGTCCGCATTGGCCGTTCCCGGGGGAACTCCTAAGTTGAGGGCTTGTTGCCTTCGAGGAGCGGCCGATGTTTCGCGAGCGCCTGGCCAACAAATTCGGTGAAGGCGCTGACGCGGGCCGTGCGCCGCAGATCCTCGTGTGTGAGAAGCCAAAGCTCTCTCGTCATATCGGCGACCGGTGCGCCGATACGGATGAGACCGGGCGTCGTGTCTCCGAGATAACAGGGCAGGGCCGCAAGACCGATGCCGGCCTTTGCCGCCTCGCGGGCCGTAACCAGCGAATCGCAACGCAAGACCGCGGGTGCCACGAGCGTCGCGCGCATCCATCGTGCCACGCTCGTGGACGCAAGCGCGTCACCAAGCCCGATCCAGTGCTCCCGTGCAATATTCAGCGTGTCGGCTGTCAGCTCCCGCACATCGAGATAGGACGGCGCCGCATAGACGGCGAAAGCGACCTTCGCGATCCGGCGACCGACCAATGCATCCGGTGAATCGACCGCGGGGCGGATGGCAACGTCCGCGTCGCGATGCGAGAGGTTTGCGAGCGCATTCGAGGTGCTGACCTCGAGCAGGACGCCGGGATGGCGTTGACGGAAATCCGCCAGGATCGACGGCAGGATGGACGCCATCAGCGTATCCGTGGTGGTGATCCGCAGGCTACCCTCGAGCCGCAGATCCTGACCCGTCAAGCGGCGCTCGAGCTCCGTGACCGTTTCAGCCATCTGCCGGGCCACGGCCAGCAGCTCCTCGCCGCCGGCGGTGAGCATGTAGCCGGACGGGAGGCGGTCAAACAGCCGGACCCCGAGCTTCTGTTCGAACGACCCGACACGCCTTAACACTGTTGTGTGATTGACGCCAAGCGCCCGGGCAGCAGCAGCAAGGGAGTTCGCCTCCGCGACTGCCAGAACGAAGCGGAGGTCTTCCCAGTCGATACGGTGATGGCTGTGCATGATTGGGCAAACCTAAGACAGGTTGTTCATCGGATGAGCGAATTTGCACCGCTATCACCGCGTATTGTCAATCGCTCTGCGCAATCGAGCTCCACGGTCAAACGCCTTATTCGCTGTGGTACCGTCATTGAAGCGGCTGTGCAAATATGCAGAGGCAGTAGGCGAAACGACAGATCGTTCTGCAACCGAGCACCGTCTAAAGATGGTGTCACGATCGGATGGGCCGATCGGTGGAGCGACGCAAGATGATCCCATTCTTCAGCGATCTGGTGCCTGAGACGAGTGATCACCCGACCGCCCCGCACCTTCCTCAGGTCCGGGCGCACCAGAGCGCGTCCACCTGATCAACCCTTCCTCCATTTTCAACTCATTCTCGTCAAGGAGGTCCCGTCATGGAGACCCTGTTCGTCCCATTGGCCTTGTTTGCGGGTGGTCTGCTCGCTGTCCAGGCGGGTGCCAACGCACAACTTTCCAAAGCTGTCGGATCGCCTTTTGCAGCGACCACACTTCAGCTCGCGATTGGTACCGGTCTGCTGCTTCTCGTCACCCTCTTGACGGGAACAATCGCCGCGCTTGGTGCAATTCCCGCGGTCAAGTGGTGGCATCTCGTCGGAGGCACCGCCTCAGCCGTCTATGTCGTCTCGACCATCGTTCTCTTCCCCCGCCTTGGCGCCGTCGTTTCCGTCGGATTGTTCATCGCCGGACAGATGCTCGCCTCCCTGACGCTCGATAGTTTCGGCTTGCTGGGCGTTCCGCCGACGGGACTGCGGGTCGGGGCCGCCGTTGGCACGCTCGTCGTGCTCCTCGGGGTTGCCATGGTGGTGTTCGGGCAAGGCGGAAAAGACAATGTTAAAGTCGACCGGCTTGGCTGGATTGCCCTTGCGCTGATGGCAGGGGCCGTGCTCCCGGTCCAGGGTGCCGTCAATGCGCTCCTGCGCCATGATCTCGGGGGTGCGCCGTTCGCGGTGGGTGCGATCTCGTTTCTCGTCGCCACGCTCGCCATGGCCGCGGTGATGCTTCTGGTGCTCGCCGGGCAAAAGACATCCCGTCCCAACATCACCGGCGTGCAGACGATGCCCTGGTGGGGTTGGCTCGGTGGTCTCGCCGGAGCGACCTATGTCACCACAGTCTTTACCGCAATCCCAGCGATTGGTGCGGCCGCGGCGGTTGGTCTCACCGTGGCCGGCCAGCAGGTCGCAAGCGTCTTCGTCGATCGCTATGGCTGGTTCCGTCTGCCGCAGAGGTCCGTGTCGGGGCTGCGCCTGGGCGGCGTGGTGCTGCTGTTGGCCGGTGTCGCCGTTATTAAACTCGTCTGAAGCCGCAACCGATCGCGATCTGCCGAACCCTGGAGAATTGCCATGTCATCCACATCGCTTGCCTGGATCTACCTCGTGCTATCCGGCGTTGCAGACGTCGCCTGGGCCGTCAGCACCAAGTTCTCGAACGGTTACAGCCGCCTGTCCTGGACGCTGGTCTCGATCGTTGCCCTGGTGATCTTTCTGTCCCTGCTCACCCAGGCGCTCAAGACGTTGCCGCTCGGAACAGCCTACGCGGTCTGGACCGGCATCGGCGCCGTCGGTTCCGTGCTCTGCGGTGTGCTGCTCTTTGGAGAAACCATCACAGTCTCGCGGGCAACCGCAATGCTGGTGATCGCCGGCGGTGTCATCGCGCTGAAGATCGTGCCGGCCTGAATTCCGGGCCGGAGGCGGCATTAAAACGTAGTTTCTTCAATATATTGATCGATGTTCCTTAACGAAGTTCTTAAGAACGTCAGCCGGCCGACCGGCATCGTGTATGGTACGGCGCCAGCATCTCGCAACGACAGTTCGCCGCCCCACTAGATAGGCAATCGCCTTTACAGAAGCGGCCGCGCAAGCATTTCGGCGCCGAGGACGAGCAGACTGATGAGGAACCAGCGCCGGAATACGGGCGGGTCGACACGGTTGCGAACGATTTGCCCCGCCCACATGCCGGCGAGCGCCGGCGCAATCGCGAGGCCGGAGAAGAGCAGATTGTCGGCCTCGAAAGCGCCCCGCCAGACGAGCCCGGCGGTGAGGGCGACTGTGGAGACGGTGAAGGAGAGGCCGAGCGCCTGCACCAGTTCGTCCCGTTCAAGACCTAGCGCCTGCAGATAGGGCACGGCCGGCATGACGAAGACGCCGGTTGCGCCCGTGACGATCCCGGTTGCCGCGCCGACCACGGGAGACAGCCACGGCTCCCACTTCGCCGGAACGCGAAGCTGGCGCGCAAAGAGCGTGAAGGCGGCGTAGAGAAGGAGGGCCGCACCAAGTGCGCCCGTCGTGAGCGCGGTGCTGCCACCGGCAAGCACCGAAGAACCGCTGAGCGTGCCAAGAACGACCGCCAGCATCATCGGCCAAAGCCGGAGCGCAAGCGCGCCGAAGCTCGGGCCCGCGAGAAGCTGCCAGACATTTGTCACGAAGGACGGGGCAATCAACAGGCTGGCGGCCGCAAGTGGAGAGATGAGCGTACCGAGCACGCCCATCGCCAAGGTCGGCAACCCCATGCCGGTGACGCCCTTGAGGATGCCGGCGGCGAAGAAAGTTGCGGCAATCGCAACGACGAGGGACGGAGCAAGATCGAACATGCCATCGGCATAGCGTATACCCGCATCGGCACAATGCGGATCATCCGCAGTCAGACTTCGGCTGGTCCGAAGGCTGTTTTTCCGTTAGCCTCCTTTGCATGCGTTTCGATCTTATCGACCTTCGTCTGTTTCTTGCCGTGGTGGATGCCGGCAGCATGACCCATGGTGCTGCGGATGCCGGGCTTTCGTTGCCGGCGGCAAGTGAACGTCTGCGCGACATGGAGATGATCGGCAAAGTCAAACTGCTCGAACGTGGTCGCCGCGGGGTGCGGCCGACACCGGCCGGAGAAGCGCTCGCGCATCACGCCCGGCTGATCCTGCGCCAGATGGCGCGGATGCGCGGCGAGCTTGGTGAACACGCCGATGGCCTTCGGGCAACAATCCGGCTTGCGGTGAACACGGCCGCACTCACAGAGTTTCTGCCACAGCGGCTCGGCGCCTGGATGACGGCGCATCCGCGGATCGACGTCGATCTGAAGGAACGGCAAAGCATCGAGATTGCGAGAGCCGTCGCCGCCGACCTCGTGGAGATCGGCATTCTTTCGGACGCGGTCGATACTGGCGGCCTGCAACTGCGTCCCTTTGCCGTCGACCGGCTCGTCGTCGTCATCCCACGCGATCACGTATTCGCGGCACGCAGGCGGGCACTCTTCGCCGACATTGCGGACCAGCCTTTCGTCGGCTTGGCAGATGGCGCATTGCAGAGCCATATCGATGCACAAGCTCGGAGATTGGGGCTGACGCTGAAGATGCGCTCGCGCATGCGTAGCTTCGAAGGCATGTGTCACATGGTTTCGGCGGGTGTCGGCCTTGCCATCATGCCGGAGACGGCGGCACGGCGCGGCGGCAGATCTGCCAAGACCGCGTTCGTGCGCCTTGCTGATGACTGGGCGACGCGGCGGCTGTCCGTCTGCGTGCGCGCGGAAGAGGAACTGTCCCCGCCGGCGCGAGACCTGTTCGAGCATCTGGGCTCGAGCGGTTCGCATTGACCTTAGAAACGCGCCGGTAGCCTCACGCGCTCCGTTCCATGCGTTTGGCGTCGTCGCGCGAAGGCGGCCTTTGATCGCAAAAATTGATTTTCCCTTGGAACTCTTCGCGCCTTTGGCGGTTGGGCTCCCATAGGGATATCCTTCGGCCCGATCCTTGCCGGGCCTATAGCGTGAGAAGGAGATGGAGCATGATACTTTTCCGAACAGGACAGGACACGCCCCGGACTCCCACCTTCTCTCAGACGGACCGCCCGTGCGTTCCCACGCACGAGACACCATGCCGGACCTCTTCTGCAGGCAGCGGGGCATCATCATGATCGGAAAATCGATGCCGGCCTATGTGATCGATCTCGCCTTCGTCGAACGGATGCTGGAGATGGCGGAACGGCGTATCGCCGAGCCCACGTCGAGCGAAGCTCTCTACCGAGAGATCGCCGACGAACTTGAGCGAACCGAAGGGGATCCGAAGATTGCGCGCATCCTGCTCGTCACCTTTACCAATTCCTACGCCGCGCACGTCACAAGCGGCGATCGCCTCCGAAAGCTGAGAATTGAAGCCGAATGGGGATCTTTCTTGCGCCGAAGGTGGCTTTGAGGCCGCGAACAGAGCGCGTCCACGACAGGCGTCCTGAAACGCGGCAGTCGAGCTTAGCAGAGCAACAGGAATACGGGCATCAGCGCGACCAGATAGGCGAGACCGTCGGCCGCCAGGCGATCGCGCAGGTTATGCGCAGCGAAGGAGTTGCCCGATAGGCGTCCATTATTGTTCATTTTTATTCTTCCTGGGTCGTTGTTGTCGAGCCCGCCGGGAGGAGAGGCCGGGCTCGTCGCATATGGGAGAGAAGTCGGTCGGGATCAACGAAGAGCGCCAGGCAAAGCAGTGCCCCACTCGAAATTCCGACGTCGACCGCTTGCTGATCTTCCAACGCGGTGCTTGAGGAGCCGGGTGTTAGCAGGGTTTCGACCCGATGCAATCCTTTGCCGGTCACGTCCTTGCACGTTTGCGTGAGCCCTGCGGTTTGCGACCGGAAACCAGGTGCGCCCTAGCCGGCAAACCTGACGACTATTTGCACTTGCGCTCAGTTCGCCAGGCCGATCGGATTTGCCTTCGGACGGGAGGCATCGCACGTGGCCATCTGGCTTCCCGACATGACCGCGTGCGATGGTTATGGTTGGTTTAGGCTCGCTGTTCCAGCGACGCCCCTTCAGGGATTCGGCCTTTTTCCCGCCGGATCGCCAACTTCCGCACCAGAACATAGAATACCGGCGTCAATACGAGGCCGAACAAGGTAACGCCGAGCATGCCGGCAAAGACGGCGATGCCCATGACGTGGCGCATCTCTGCGCCAGCGCCTTTAGCAATCACCAGCGGAACGACGCCTGCGATAAAGGCAAGCGACGTCATCAGGATCGGTCTGAGCCGAAGGCGGGCCGCCTCAAGCGCGGCGGACAGAGGATCGGCACCTTCATCCTCTTTCGCTCGCGCGAACTCGACGATCAGGATCGCATTCTTGGCCGCGAGCCCCACGAGAACGACAAAGCCGATCTGCGTGAAGATGTTGTTGTCGCCGCCGGTAAACCAGACGCCTGCGATTGCGGAAAGCAGCGCCATCGGCGCGATCAGCAACACGGCGAAGGGCAAAGACCAGCTGTTGTACTGGGCGGCGAGAATGAGAAACGCCAGCAGGACAGACAGAGGGAAAATGTACATCGCGGTGTTTCCGGCCTGCTTTTCCTGATAGGCGAGCTCCGTCCATTCGAAGGTCATGCCGGGTGGCAGCGTCTCCGCCGCGATCCGTTCTATGGCCGCGGTTGCTTGGCCGAACGAATAGCCGGGCGCCGGACCGCCGCTGATATCGGCCGACGGGAAGCTGTTGTAATGCATGACGCGATCCGGTCCCGAACTGTGCTTGACCGTCAACAGCGCCGACAAAGGTATCATCGCGCCCGCCGCGTTGCGCACCTTCAGCCGGCCAATGTCTTCCGGCTGCATGCGGAATGGCGCGTCTGCCTGGACCACCACGCGATAGGTCCGGCCGAAGCGGTTGAAATCGTTGGCGTAGAGAGAACCGAGGTTGACCTGCAGCGTTTCGAAGATGGTGTTGAGCGGCACTCCTTGAGACTTGGCTTTCACCCGGTCGATGTCCACCTGCACCTGCGGCGCATTCACCTGAAAGCTTGCAAGCATTCCGGCAAGCTCCGGCGTCTGCATCGCCTTGCCCATAATCGCGCCCTGCGCTTCGGCAAGCGCCGCAAAGCCGAGCCCGGCCCTGTCCTCGACCTGGAACTTGAAACCGCCGGTCGTACCGAGACCCGGGACGGGCGGCGGCGGGAAGATGCCGGCAAAGCCGTCGGGTATCTGGCTGAATTTGCCCATCAGGCGACCTGCGATCGCGAATGCGGACAAGGACGGATCCTTGCGCTCGTCGAAGGGCTTCAGCATCGTGAAGATGACGGCGGCATTGGGAATATTGACCATGCCGTTGACCGAAAGCCCCGGAAAAGCGACGACGCTTTCGACGCCCGGTTCCGCGAGGGCTATCTCCGACATCTTCTTGACGACCGCCTCGGTTCGGTCGAGCGAGGCTCCTGTCGGCAATTGGGCGATGCCGACCAGGTAGTATTTGTCCTGCGCCGGGACAAAGCCGTTCGGCACGGTGTGGAAGCCCAGCCATGTCGTGGCGACCAGGCCAGCGTAGACGAGAAGGACGAGCGCGCTGAACCTGACGGCACGGCGGACGGACCAGACATAGGCGTTCGAAGCGCGCTCGAAGAACCGGTTGAAGAGCCGGAAGAACCAGCCGAACAGGCCGTCTATCACGCGCGTCAGGAGATCGCGCTTCACCTCGCCGTGGTGCGGCTTCAGAAGCACGCCGGCTAGCGCCGGGGAAAGCGTCAGGGAGTTGACCGCGGACAGGATCGTCGAGATTGCGATCGTCAAGGCGAACTGACGATAGAACTCGCCTTGCAGGCCGGATAGGAACGCTGACGGAATGAACACGGCCGAGAGCACGGACGTGATCGCAATGATCGGCCCGGTCACCTCGTCCATGGCCTTGCGCGCCGCTTCCTTCGGCGTTTCGCCAAGCGCGATGTGACGCTCGACGTTTTCGACGACGACGATCGCGTCGTCGACCACGATCCCGATCGAGAGGACCAGGCCGAACAGCGACAGCGTGTTGAGCGAAAAGCCGAACATGTACATCAGCGCGAATGTGCCGACCAAGGAGATCGGCACGGCAACCAGCGGGATGATCGACGCGCGCCAGGTCTGAAGAAAAAGCACGACCACGATGACGACCAGCACGATCGCTTCAAGTAGCGTCATCACCACGGCCTCCAGCGAGGCCTTCACGAAGACGGTGGGATCGTAGGCGATGCGATACTCTATGCCCTCAGGAAAGCCTTTCTGCAGGTCTTCCATCGTGGCGCGAATGGAACTCGCCACGTCGAGCGCGTTGGCGCCGGGGCTTTGGATGATCTGCAGCGCCAGCGCCGGCTTGCCGTCAAGAAGACTGCGCAGCGCATAGGAGTCGGCGCCCAACTCGATGCGGGCAATGTCGCGCAGCCGGGTGACCTGGCCATCGGCGCCGGTCTTGACGACGATGGCGCCGAACTGCTCTTCGTTGGATAGCCTGCCGAGCGTGTTGACCGTGACCTGCAGCGCTGCCGAGGCATCCGGTTGCTGGCCGACGGAGCCGGCGGCCACCTGAGCGTTCTGCTCCTGGATTGCAGCAACCACGTCGGAAGCGGTCAATCCGCGCGCCGCGACCTTGGCCGGATCGAGCCAGACCCGCATGGAGTATTCGCCGGCTCCCCAGACGAGCACGTCACCCACACCCGACAGGCGCGCGAGCTGGTCGCGGACCTGCAGCGTCGCGAAGTTCGATAGGTAGAGAGGATCGTAGCGGTCATCGGGCGAAACCAGATGCACGACCATCAGGATATCGGGCGAGGTCTTCTGCGTCACGACACCGATGCGCTGAACTTCCTGCGGCAGACGCGGAAGCGCGCGCGAAACCCGGTTCTGAACCTGGATCTGCGCCATGTCGGGATCGGTGCCCTGCTGAAAGGTCACCGTCAGCGTCATGCGCCCGTCGGTTGCGGCCTGCGAGCTCATGTAGAGCATGTTCTCGACGCCGTTGATCACCTGCTCCAGCGGAGCCGCAACCGTTTCGGCGATCACTTCGGGGCTGGCACCCGGATAGCTTGCGGTCACCTGCACGGTCGGCGGCGTCACCTGGGGATATTCGCTGAGCGGCAGCTTTAGGAGGGTCAGGCCACCGCCGATCAGCATCAATACGGAGAGAACGACCGCAAAGATGGGGCGGTCGACGAAAAAGCGTGGAATGTTCATCGACGCGCCTTCTGCGAAGCGGCGGCCGCTAAGTCACCTTTGGCCGCCTCGCCCGACACCATCGAAACCGTCTGCGGGTCAACCTCCATACCAGGGCGCACGAGGCCCTTGAGAATGATCTTCTCACCCGGCCTGAGACCGCTTGCGACAACACGCAAGCCGTCGATCATCGGACCGAGTTCGATCGGCCGGTACTCGGCCTTGTTCCCCGAGCCCAGCGTCAGCACATAGCGGCGACCCTGGTCGGTACCGATCGCCTGATCGTCGATCAGAACGGTGCGGGCTGGCTGGGCCGTCACAAGGTTCACCCGAGCAAACAGACCCGGGGCCAGCAGTCCGTCCGGATTCCGGACGATCGCGCGGGCCCGGATCGTGCCGGTGCTGCGTTCGACCTGGTTGCTGATGAAGTCGAGCACGCCGGCATGGGGGAAACCGGCATCCGTCATGAGGCCAATCCCGACCGGCAACTTCTCGGTTCCGCCTTCTCCATTGTCAGGACGCGCTCGCCCGCCAAAATCGAGAAACGTCGCTTCGTCGATGTCGAAGTAGACGTAGAGCGGGTCCGTCGAGACGATGGTGGTGAGGAGCGTGGCGGCACCCGCATTGCCGCCTGAAACAAGGTTGCCCTCGGTCACCCGGACACGATCGACCCGCCCGCCAATCGGGGCTGCGACGCGCGTGAAGGAGAGATCAAGCTCTGCCGCAGCCACTGCCGCCTTGGCGATTTCGACCTCGGCCTGCCGTTGGCGCCGCACTGCCTCGGCATCGTCATAGGTCTTGCGCGACACGGTCCCGTTCGGAGCCAGGGATTTGGCGCGGCGGAACGCGATGTCGGCGTGATCGAGAAGAACGATCGCCTGTTTCAAGCGCGCCTTGGCGGCGTCCAGGGCGACTTGGAACGGTCGCGGATCGATCTGGAACAGGACCTGTTCCGGTTTGACGAGAGCGCCTTCGGGAACACTCACCCTGTCGATGGCGCCGCCGACACGCGGACGCAGTTCAACGGATTTTGCCGCCTCGAAGTGGCCCGTGAACTCTACGGCTGGCGCGACCTCTCGCGTGATGACCTCGGCGACCGGAACCTTGGGCATGGGCGCACCCGTGGTTCCGGTCGCCGCGACTGCCTCCGACGCACTGGTCGAGGAGGCAAGCCCAAGAAGCCGACTGGCGAAGGTTCCCATTCCATCGCCGTCGGCAAGCGCAAGCCCTCCAACGGTTGCGATACCGGCTAGGAACAGGGCGGCGGCCTTTTTACTCATTCTCGTTCACCTTCATTTTGTTCACGCTTGCGGCCGGGGCGGCCACGGCAGCGATCAGTTCTTCGCGAAGGTGCGGTTTCCAACGATGGAAAGGTCAAGACCTCCTGAAACTTCTTTCGCTCACCCTGATGCGAATGGTCAGGTTCTGCCGATAAGAGATTGGAAAATCGGGATTTTCGTCTTGTGTATTCCCCGCGGCTGGCACTCAGGCGGGGGGCCGCCGACCACGACTGATCTGTGCTCTTTGCTGGGGCGCCACGCCACCGTCATTCGTGTAGTCGCGCCGAGGGTCCCACTAGGCAATCGGTCCAGGTTCGCCGTCGCATTCCAATCTCCGAAACTGAGAACGTCGGCGGTGATCCGATACCCCTTGACCTTACCAGCGCTGGAAGCCGCAGCCTGAGGGCATTTTCGCTTGCCGCCGTCAGGAACCGGCCCGCGAGAGAATTCGAACTCTGTGAGGAAACATTTGATATGACCGTCAAACGCATAGACATACGATCGGCACGAACAAACCTCGAAGTGCACGCCGACCAGACCATTCTCGATGCTGCGCTCGCCGCCAAGCTTCCTTACCCCCATGGCTGCAGATCCGGGCGGTGCGGCGCTTGCAAGTCTCGGCTGATCGAAGGCGAGGTGGAGCTTCTCCAGCATTCGCCCTTCGCCCTCACCGATGAGGAGAAAGCCGGCGGTCTCATCCTTGCCTGCCGGGCGCTTCCGGTAACGAACTCCGCCGTGGCATGGCTTGGAGGCGGCGAAGAAGATGCCGTCCAAACGCCCCAACGGCTAAGCGGCATCGTTACGCATCTGGAGGACCTCACGCACGACATCAAGCTGGTGCGCATCGATGCGGAAGATGGGGGCAGCTCTCGTTTCGTCGCTGGACAATATGCGCAGGTCAGTTTCGATGGGGTCCCCGCCCGCAGCTATTCCATGGCCAACCGGCATGGCGACGGCCGGGTGGAGTTCCACATTCGCCACGTGGTCGGCGGAGCGACCTCGCAATATGTGCACGGCGCTTTGAAGGCCGGGGACAAGGTGACGCTCGAATACCCGATGGGATCCTCCTATCTGCGAGAGAACCACTCCGGCCCGATCCTCTGCATCGCCGGCGGCTCCGGCCTCGCACCGATCAAATCGATCGTCGAAACCGCCCTTGCCCACGGCCTGAAGCAGCCGATCCATCTCTACTTCGGCGCACGCAGCGAACGCGATCTCTATCTCGTCGATCATTTCCGCGCGCTCGCCGAGTGGCACGCCAATTTCGTCTTCAGGCCCGTCTTGTCGGAGGCCGATTCGGCAGGGTACCGTCGTGGATTCGTGACGGAGGCTGTGGCCGAGGATCTGTCTGACCTCGACGGATGGAAAGCCTATGTCGCCGGCCCGCCGCCGATGGTGGATGCGGCAATGGAGGTTGCGTTTGCGCGCGGCCTGAACCGCTCAGACATGCATGCCGACGTGTTTTTCACGCCCGAGCCGGCGGAATAGCCGCTCTCGGGCGCAAAATCGGCGGCGCAACTGCTTCATCTCAGCCTGGCGGAAGCTCAGCGAAACTGGGCGCCCGTCAGTTCCTCCATCTGCGGCCTTCGGATCCTGACCTTGTCGACGTTGCGGCCATCCAAGGCGACGACTTCATAGGTCAGGCCACCAAAGCTGACGCTTTCACCCTGGTTGGGCAGATGTCCGAGGCGCCAAAGAACGAGGCCTGCCAGTGTGGAGTAGCGGTCGGCCTCATCCACGAGATCGACCTCCAGCAGTTTTGAGACATGCCGGATATCGATCCACCCGTCGACGAGGAGCGCTCCGTCTTCCTCGCGCTCGACCGTCAACTGATCATCATCATCGTCGGCAAAGTCGCCGGCGATGGCTTCGAGCAGGTCTGTTGGTGTCACCAGGCCTTCCATCGAGCCATATTCGTCAAGGACGATCGCGACCTGAAGGGGAGACTGTCGCAACTGCTCAAGCAGGCGCAGCGCGCTGACGGTTTCATGCACGACCAGGGGCTGGCGAAGGGATCGGCTGAAGTCGATCTTGCCGGTCTCGAGCAGGTCTCTCAACAGGTCTTTCGCCAGCGCGACGCCCAGGAACTCATCGAGATTGCCGCGTCCGATCGGGAAGCGCGAATGACCTGTTTCGATGATCTTGCGGCGCAACTCGTCGTCACTCTCCTCGATATCCAGCCACTCGACATCAAGCCTCGGGGTCATGACCGATTTTGCCGGGCGCTCTGCAAGTGTCAGTACGCCTTCGATCATCTCGTGCTCCACCGGCGTGAACAGTTCGTCCTCCGTCGCCCGCTCCGCGATGACATCCGCCGTTTCGCCGAGCGACGTCTCGCTCTTGCGTCGACCGAGGAGGGAGAGAACGGCATTTGCCGTACGCTCGCGCAAGTCACCCGTCGTCATGAAGCGTTCGCGGTTGCGGCGTCCGATCTGGTTGAAGGCCTCGATCAGCACCGAGAAGCCGATCGCCGCATAGAGGTAGCCCTTGGGGATATGGAAACCGAACCCTTCGACGATCAAGGAGAAGCCGATCATCATCAGGAAGCCGAGGCAGAGGATGACGACGGTCGGGTGTTTCGACACGAAGGCCATCAGTGGTTTGGACGCAAGCAGCAACACGCCGACGGCGACAATGACCGCGATCATCATCACGGAGAGATGCTGAACCATCCCGACGGCGGTGATGACGCTGTCCAGCGAGAAGACGGCATCGAGGACGACGATCTGCACGAGGACCTGCCAGAAGACCGCATGCTCCACCTTGCCTTCCTTGTGACCGGCATGGCCCTCGAGGCGCTCGTGCAGCTCCATCGTCCCCTTGAACAGAAGGAACAGGCCGCCGAACAGAAGGATCAGGTCGCGGCCGGAGATCTCAGCGCCGAGCACTGTGAACAACGGAGTGGTCAGCGTCACGATCCAGGCGATCGAGGCAAGCAGGACGAGACGCATGCCCAGCGCCAGTCCGAGGCCAATCAGTCGGGCTCTTTCCCGTTGATGCTCTGGAAGCTTGTCCGCGAGGATGGCGATGAAGACGAGGTTGTCGATACCGAGCACGATCTCGAGAACGATGAGGGTGGCGAGACCCGCCCAGGCGGCCGGATCAGACATCCATTCGAACATCATTGGGTTTAAAGGCCAGCCCTCAAGGCAAGGCCAATCCTTCTATTGTTGATGGGAAAAGAAAAAGCGTCGCCCGCCCGTCTGGTCGACGGTTGCGGGCGCAAAGTAGGTGACCGCGAAACCGCTTCAGCGGAGCCGCGCTTGTAGGGTCTGATGAACGTTGGTCAGGGTCGGCGTCGTCAGGCATGCCGCGTGGTCCGCCTTGTCGGATAGGCCATGGAGCGGGCGGCAAACAGCAAGCCGAACTCCGCCCACCCTGCGCGACCGACAAGGTGGCGGGTCATCGTGACCGGATGGGGGACAGGCGGTGGGCTTGGTGCAGCTGGGATCATGAGAAAGGGTTGGCTCTGAAGGAAGGCTGGCTTCCGGGGGAGGGGGATGGTCCCCGGAAGCCAAAAGCGGCGTCAAATATCTTCGTCGCCGCCGAAATCCATGTCGTCAACGGGCGCTTCCGGCTCCGGGGCAGGGGCGGCTGGTTGAGCGGCCTGGGCCTCGTTACCACCCAACATGCCGGCAATCGCATTGCCGAGCAGGACGCCACCGGCGACGCCCATTGCGGTCTGCGCGGCGCCCGCGAGGAAGCCGCCGCCGGTGCGCTGTTGCATCGGCTGGCCGTAAGCCTGGCTCTGGTTGCCCCATGGCGAGCTCGGGGCCGCACGGCCATACCCGGCCTGTTGTGGCGCCGGGCGCTGAGGAGCAGCGTTGCTGCCGAACATCGAGGAGAAGAAGCCGCCGCGCTGCTGGCTTTGTGCGGTGTGCGCTTCCAGTTCTTCGATACGGCGTTGAGCCGCCTCCAGTGCCTGTTCCTGTACGACGATCGTCTGCGCCATGTAATAGGGCGCGCCCGGCTGCTGGCCTATCCGCTCTTTTATGAAGCGGTCGGCTTCCGCGTCGCGCGGAGCGGATTGGCGCTCCGCCTGGGCGAGCTTGGAGAACAGGCCGTCTATGGCCTGCTGATCATTGCGATCCATAAGATATGTCCTTGATATCGGCGACTGTTACTCTTCGCGCTGGCCGGTGAAATTCAGCAGCAGCTGGAAGATGTTGACGAAGTTCAGGTAGAGCGAGAGAGCGCCGAAGACCGCCAGCTTCTGCTGGGATTCCTGGTCGAAGTTGTCGGCATACTGCTCCTTGATGTTCTGCGTGTCCCAGGCGGTCAGACCGACGAAGACGACGATGCCGATCACCGAGACGGCAAACTGAAGGGCGCTGGAACCGAGGAAGATGTTGACGATCGAGGCGATCATCACGCCGATCAAACCCATGATCATGAACGAACCGAACTTCGCGAGGTCCCGTTTCGTCACATAGCCGTAGAGGCTCGTCGCTCCGAACATGGTAGCGGCGATGAAGAATGTGCGGGCGATGCTGGCGCCGGTGAAGACCAGGAAGACCGAAGCGAGCGACAGGCCCATAACGGCGCAGAAGGCCCAGAAGGTCATCTGTGCCGAGGATGCCGACATCGAATGCATCTTGAAGGAAAAGAAGAAGACGAAGGCGAGCGGCGCCAGCATCACCACCCATTTCAGCGGCGTGGAGAAGATCGGCACGTAAAGCGCCGGCGTGGTGCCGACGATGAAGGCGACAAGGCCCGTCACGACGAGGCCGAGGCCCATATAGTTGAAGACGCGTAGCATGTGCTGGCGAAGGCCCTCGTCGAGGGCGGCGGCCGAAGCCTGACTCATACCGCCGAAGCGGTTCTGGTTCTGATACATGAAGGTTTCCTCAGTAAAGTGAGTTCTTGAGAAGCTCGGCCTCGTCGCTGAGGCCGATGCCCGGCGTGCTTGAAACGACGGCATAGGCAACCTCGCCGACCTGCCACCAGGCAGCCTCGGCATTGGAAAGGTTGAGGTCCTTCACGGGTTCGACCGCGAAACGACCGGGCCTGCCGGCGAAAAGTGAAATGACCGTGCCCGCATAGGTCTTGACGCTCATCTCGACGCTGGGTCCGAATTCCGAGGGGAACACCTGGACATCGACGACGTTCCAGCCCTTCGGGAGCTCCGGCATGACGATGGCGGTCGCGGCACGAATGTCGTCCCGGTCATAGGTCTGAACCTCAGGCTGCGACGGCATTCCAGCCCTGACGACCGAGGTCTGATGGGCGCGGATGGCGTGCTCCACGAAAGCCGGCGGATGGGCCGAGGCATTGACTTCGCTCGGGCCGACCGCCGAATGGGCAATCCACCCGACCGACACCATCAAGCCGACCGCCGCAACCTTTTGCAGCGCGTTCCAAACGCGCGCATTCGCAAGCCCAGAAGAAAGGCGCCGGGCCGCCTCGCGCGTCTCTGGACGACCGGCAACGACATCCGACGTCATCGCCAGTTTGAGCGTGGTGCGCATGCCGAGGTCGGCCATGACGCGCGCCGCCGCATCCGGATTCCTGGCAAGCCAGGTCTCGACCCGCAGCCGACCGGTCGCGTCGAGCTGATTGTCGATGTAGGCGTCGAGATCGCCATCGGTAATCGTATCGACGTCAGTCATTGTCGCCTCCGACAAGCTTCAGATGGTTAGGCTTCCTCCGTCCGCTTTCGAAATCTCTGAGCGCTGCTCGTGCGCGGGAGACGCGCGACATCAAGGTCCCGACGGGGATGTCGAGTATGTCGGCGGCCTCCTGGTAGGAGAGATCTTCGACAGCAACCAGATGTAGGGCTTCGCGCTGCTCCTCCGGCAGCAGCATGAACGCCTCGCGAACCTGAGCGAGCCGGACGCTGTGTTCCTGGTGGGCCGGGTAGGATGACACGGCTTCCTGCGCCGTCTGGCTGTCACGCTGGCCGCGCGACATCGCCGATCGTACGCGGTCGATATGGGCGTTGCGAACGATGGCGAAAAGCCAGTTTCGAAGGTTCGCTCCCGACCGGAACGTCGAGCGCCGCTCGTAGGCTCTCACCAAGGCATCATGAACGAGATCTTCTGCGTCAGGCGAATTGCGCGCAAGCGAACGCGCGTAGCGCCGCAGCGCGGCCAGCTGCCCAATAACGTCGAAAGCGCCTTTTTTCGATTCCATACCCGCATATACGGAGCCGATGCGATTTCTCATCCATCGTCGACGAAAAAAATATGATCCATCCGGATGCAGCAGTTTCGGAGCGCATGCCCGCTGGCAACACCGAAGCGCGCCTGCGCTGGCTACAGGGGCGGCGAGCAGCACCCGCGCGCGCTCTATGCGCCCGCAGCAAACGCTTCGAGGGTCGCGGCAAGCAGCATACGGGCACCTTCGATGGAATGCGCGGGCTCGACATATTCCGCTTCGTTGTGGCTAAGCCCATCGCGGCAAGGCACGAAGATCATGGCTGCCGGCGCGACACGACTGACGAACAAGGCATCGTGGAAGGCGCCGGAGAGCATACGCCTGGTTGTCAGTCCGAGCGAGGCGGCAGCGCGATCGAGGCAGGTGAGCAGGTCGTCTGAAAAGAGGGCCGGCGGCATGTCGAAGATTTGCCGCGTTGTGCTCTGGCAACCGTTGGCTTTAGAGGCGTTGTCACATGCCTGCCGGACCCGCTCTTCCAGGTCGTCGATGGCGTTGGTCTCCGGGTGGCGCAGATCGACGGTGAACGTGACCGACCCCGGAATCGAGTTCACCGAACCTGGTTCGACTGCGAAGCGGCCGACGGTAAAGCGTGCGCGCCGGTCGCCCGGCATGGCGCTCCTATACAGTGGTTCAAGCGCGGTAACGGCCGCGGCCATCGGGTCGCGACGGAATTCGAGCGCCGTCGTGCCCGCATGCGCTGCCTGCCCATCGATCCTGACCTCCAGCCACCGCGTGCCCTGGATGCCATAGACGATGCCAACCGGTATGTTCTCCCGTTCCAGCGACGGGCCCTGTTCGATATGAAGCTCAAGGTAGCCGGTGATCGGGAAGCCGAGCGGGCGCATTTCGGCTTCCGGCAGGGCTTTCAGTGTTGCCTCCAACTCATCGACGAACAACGCTCCGTCGCGGCCGCGAAGATCGGACCAGGCCCCGGGGATGGCACCGGCGGCAAAAGCCATCGATCCCATCGTGCCGGGGGCAAAGCGGCTTCCTTCTTCGTTCGTCCAGGCAACGACCTCAAGCGGAAAATCAGTCTCGATGCCGGCATCTTCGAGACTTTCCATCACCTCAAAGGCCGCCAGAGTGCCGAGCGCTCCGTCAAAGCGCCCGCCGGTCGGCTGGCTGTCGAGGTGGCTGCCGATCACGAACGGCGGCCTTTGAGGAAAAAGGCCCTCCCGCCGGATGAACAGGTTTGCCATCGGATCCTGGAAGACGCGGAAACCGCGCGCAAGCGCGAGTTCCGCTAGCAGCCGGCGGGAGCCCCGATCTTCCACCGACAAAGCCTGCCGGTTGACGCCCCCGGCCGGCGTCCCGCCGATTTTTGCGAAGTCATCAAGACGCTTGAGCAGGCGCTTGCCGTCCACTGTGGTGCGAGAGGTCATAGTCGTTCCCAAATGTAGCCTTGATCAGACGTAGGCTGCGTCATGAAAGGCGATTTCCAGTTGCTGCGCTCGCCCGAAGATAGCGCTCAGGCGTTTGCGCTCGGAAGCCTCGAGCGCGTCGCCGGCAACGTCGAGTTCTTGCTTCAGCCACTTCGCCTGAGCCGCAAACTCATCATCGGCGTGCATTTCGACCCATTCCTTCAAATGTGGATCGGCAAACGATGAACGGGCGGCCCTTTTCGACCAGGTCCAGTACATCCACTCGGCCGCAAACATGGCAGCGACGGTATCGAGGAAACCGCCGTTGCGGGCGATGTCCAGCATACCCGTTCGGAAAGCATCGACCTCGGCAACATTGAGATCATAGGTGCCGGGATTGATATTGCGTTCGGCAAAAATCCGTTCGAAGTAGGCGATCTGCTGGTTGGCGAGCGCATCCAGAACGGCAATCAGCCAGCGCTTCTGTTCGATCGTCTCGGCCTTCGCCGCCGCAAAGGCGAAGATCGAGATCGCGGTTTCGACGAAGGCCCCCTCATAGACGAGATAGCGTTCGAAAACCTGCGGGGACAGGCGCCCCATCACGATGTCCTCGACGAAGCGATGGTTCACCATGGCTTCGAAGACGGTGGCGTTTTCCCGCAGGATCTGTTCCGAAAGCGTTTCAGCCGCCATCGTCACGCCTCCAGCGCGGGTTCGGCAGCGGCGCGGAAAGCCTTAACCCGCTCGATATCGACCGGGTTCCACCAGACCCCGCCCTGCTTCAGAGACGAGGCGACGATCACGCCGTTGGTGCGCCTGAGGATTTCGACGATGTTGTCCTTGGTCACGCCCGAGCCGACCAGAAGCGGCAGGTGCGTCGCCGAGCCGATCTCCTCGATCTCCTCGATGGTTGCCGTATTGCCGGTGCGCTGACCGGTGGCGATCACACCGTCGGCGTCGAAGAAGGCGAGGTCGCGCGTCAGTTCCTGGATCGAGCGATCGGCCACGATGGCGTGGGCGCCGTGCTTCACATGGCTGTCGGCAAAGACCTTGATGTGCTCGGCACGCAGCAATGAGCGGTAGCGCATCGCTTCTGCGGCCCGCCCCTCCATGAAGCCTTCGTTGGCGACATAGGCGTTGGCCCACTGGTTGACGCGAATGAACTTGGCGCCGCCCGCCATGGCTATGGCAAAGGCCGGGATCGGCGCATTGGCAAGGACGTTGATGCCGAGCGGCACACCTGTCGCCCGCGCGATCCGGTCGGTGACGACCGACATGAAGGCTGCCGTTTCGGGGCCGATATCTTCCGGCTTGGAGAACGGCACGTCGCCATGATTTTCGATCATCAGGCCATGCAGGCCACCCTCGACCAACGCCTCGGCGTCACGCATGCAGGCATCGTAGATAACAGACATATCGGCACCCCGATAGCGCGGCGCACCGGGGAAGGCCGGGCAATGGATCATGCCGATCAGAACCTTGTCAGTCCCAAATATTTCCCTTATGGCGCTTGTGGACTTGTCAGATATTTCCTGCATTTCTCTCCCTTTCGAAGGTATGTTCATGCACGCTTACGTAATCGGTAATGTGACGGTGGACGAGACCATCGCCGTGTCGGAAATGCCGGCCGCGGGCGCATCGATCCACGGTAGCCAGCGGTCCCGGGACCTCGGTGGCAAGGGCGCGAACCAGGCTGTTGTCATGGCCCGCACCGGCCTGCCGACGAGCCTTGTCGCAGCCTTCGGCGACGGCTTTCGCGCCGACATGATCCGCCAGCATCTGGCAAGCGAACCGGTGGTCAGCAGACTTGTGCCGGTCCTCGGCAAGTCCACCGACTTCTCGATCGTGCTGACCACGCCGGATGGAGAAAACGTCAACATCACGACCACCGACTCTGCCCAGAACCTCACGCTTGCCGACGCCGTGGCAGCGCTGGCCGACGCGGTTCCCGGCGACCTTGCTGTGCTCCAGGGAAACCTGTCGGACGAAACGACGCGCGGTGTCCTTGAAGCTGCGCGCGCCCGCCACATGATCACCGCCTTCAATCCGTCTCCCTTGCGTCCTTATTTCAGCACCCTGTGGCCCTTGGTTGACATTGCTTTCCTCAACCAGGGTGAGGCGCAGGCAATGACCGGTACCAGCGGCGAAGAGGCTGCCCGCAAGCTGCTTGCGGCCGGCGTTCGCGAAGTCGTCCTGACCTTCGGCGGCGACGGAGCCATGCTCGTCACCGCCGAAAGCAGCGTCCCGATCGGCGCCGTCGAATGCGACGTCGTCGACACGACAGGCGCCGGCGACACGTTCATGGCGGTGGCGCTCGCATCCGCCACACTTCGTGGCACTCGCCTCGATCGCACCGCGATCGAACATGCAACGCGCGCCGCCGCCATCACTGTCAGCCGTCCCGGAACCCGTTCGGCGTTTCCATCGATCGAGCAGTTGCAAGCGATCCTGGCCGCGCGCTGAGGCTCTCCTCAGCGCGCGCTCCTCGCTGCGGTTAGCGCTCCGTTGCCGTCATCCACCCAAGGATGTTCTTCCAGAGGCGGCCGTAGCCCTCCCACTCGCAGAATGCCGGCGACAGCCAGTGGGGGCCGATATCGGACGTCCAGGCGGCGGTGCGCCCCTTGCCGAAACCGCCAAGGACGAGCAGCGGGTGTCCGCCCTGATCTTCGGGAAGCCGGGCGACGACCTCGGCTCCATCGCGAACCTCCACTTCATTGACGCCGAGAAGCAACGGCCAACTGCCCGAAAGCCCCGCCATGGTCGGATGGTCCGGCTTGACGACGTCGGCAACCGCGCCCTCGGGAATCTCGACGCGGTCGTCATAGGGAAGGCACGTCACCGGAAGCGTGTCTTCGACAGCCGTGCGGCGCCAGCGCGCCTTACCGTCGATACCCTGGAAGGAGAAGTAGCCGCCGACCATCAGCAGCGCTCCGCCCTTTTCGACCCAGGCCTTGATGAGCTTCAACCGGTTCGGAACGGTGCGCGAATGCAGCCATACGGCCGGCGGCAGCAACAGCGAGTTGGCGCCGATATCCGACAGGATGATCGCATCGTATTGGTCGAGGCCTGCCATTTCATAGGGGAACTGGTCCACGGCGTCGTGTGCGGTCATGTAGGTCAGCTCGAACTCGCTGTCCTTGAGCACCTTGACGAGCGGTTCCGCGCCCAGATGGAAGGTCACGCTGCCGAACTGGTCGAAACCCTTGTAGTGGGTGGCGGAGCTTACCCAGCTCTCGCCGACGAGAAGCACTTTCTTTGTCATGGTCTATCCGTCTGTCTTGAATTGCGTTGGGAGCCGATATCAGGCCCCGGTTTGGAATACCGAGCGGGGGTTGTCCCGCATCATTCTGTCGAGCGCGCCGTCCTCCAGTCCGTGTCGTTTGAGACGCGGCAGGAAGTGGCGCAGGACGTAGGCATAGCCGTTGCCTCCGTAGTGGCTGAGCATCATCTTCAGGAACACATCGTGCGAGAGCAGGATGCGGTCCATGTGGCCGGCGTCCACCAGCCTGGCGATCGCTCGTGCTGCCTCTTCGTCGCTCGGGCACTGTACCTGTTGATCGGCATAGAAGAAGTCCATGCCGATCATGTCGTATTCGATGAACGCACCGCGTTCGGCGAGCTCGCTTTGATAGGCGAAATCGTCGTGGGACGGGTTCATGTGACAAAGCACGGTGTGGCGCAGATCCGCCCCTTCCTCGGCGACGACATCGAGCACCCGATGGCCGAGCCGGAACCAGCCCGGCAGATGCACCATCAGCGGCAAACCGGTCCGGACCTGCGCCCGGGCGGCCCCACGCAGGGACTTCTCCTCGGCCGGGGTGAAATCGGAGGAGACGCCGATCTCGCCGATCAGTCCGATTTTCACGCCCGTGCCGTCAACACCGTCGATGGCCTCGCGGACGATGCCGTCGGCGATCTGGTCGACGCTCATGTCCGCGACCTCGGCCGGATGCGAGGAGGCAAGATAGTATCCGGCCCCCATCACGATATTGAGACCCGTCGCCTTGGAGATGCGCCGTAAGGCGAGCGGGTTTCGACCGATGCCATTGCAGGTAGGTTCGACGACTGTACGGCCGCCTGCGGTCGCGAAAGCCTGCAATTCGGCGATAGCCAAGGGTTCGTCGTCGAGCGTAATGTTGTGCTTGTTAACGAAGGGGTCCTGGCGCAGTTCGCCGAGGATCTCCATGCAGACGAAGCCTTCGGCGAGATACTGACGCTCCTTCGTTTGCGGTGCGTTCCACCAGCAGCGGCAATCGTTGAGGATATGCTCGTGCATCAGTGTGATGCCGAGTTGATCCGCGTTGATCGCGCCGTTCACCGTCATCACCTTGCCGGACCGCACATGTCCTTCTGACAGCTCCTTGCTCATGACGGTTATCTCTTGCCGCCGAAGCGAAAGTTGGCGGTGAAGATCCGGGTGTTGAGCCAGATCGCAACGAGAATGATCGCACCGGTAACAATCTGCGTGAAGAACGGCGAGATATGCATGAGGATCAGGCCGTTGCCGATGACCGCAATCGTCATCGTGCCGAGCACGGTCCCGAGGATCGTGCCGCGCCCCCCCATCAGCGATGTCCCGCCCAGCACTACGGCGGCGATAACTTGAAGCTCGAAGCCGACGGCCGCATTCGAGGAGCCGGAGCCGAGGCGCGCGGCGATCAACAGGCCAGCAAGGGCGCAGGCAACGCCGGCGATCATATAGACCGAGGCGATCACCCATTTCGCCGGCATGCCGACGCGGCGAGCCGCTTCCATGTTGGACCCGACGGCGACGACCTGGCGGCCGTATTTGGTCGAGGATATGACGACATAACCGGCGACCGCGACCGCAACCGCGATAAGCGCAGGCATCGGAATGCCCAGCAATTCGCCGCGGCCGAGCATGAAGAAGCCGGGAGCGTCCTTGATCGGGATCGAGTACCCTTGCGTCAGATAGAGCGCCAAGCCGCGCAGGATCGACAGGCCGGCAAGCGTGACGATGAAGGCCGGAATACCCTGATAGGCGGTGAACCATCCCTGCACGAAGCCGAGAAAGGCGCCGAAGAAGAGCATCGCGACGACGACGAGAGGCCAGGGATAGCCCATGGCCAAGACAATGGCCGCCACCGCATTGACCAGGGCGACCTGCGAACCGACAGAGAGGTCGATGCCGCCGGTTATGATTACCAGCGTCATGGCGACCGCGACGATGAGAATCGGCGCTGCCTGGCGGATGACGTTCAGAATGTTGCCGAGCGTCATGAAGGTATCGGTCGTGGCCGCGAAAAAGATGACGCAGGCCAGGAAGAAGAAGGCGATCGACAGAACCTGGGCGTTTTCCGAAAGGAAGTCTGCCGCCGGCGAGCCTTTTGCGCGTTCGGTATAGGCCGTCATTGCTTGGCTCCTTCCCCGACGATCAGCTTGACGAGGTCTTCCAGGTTGGTCTTGCCGATTTCGCGCTCGGCGACCTTGGTGCCTTCGTACATCACGGCAATGCGGTCGCAGACACGGAACAGGTCCTGGAGACGGTGGGTGATCAGGATGACCGAGACGCCCTTTGCCTTGACGCGGTTGATCAGCGCGAGCACGGCTTCGACCTCCGCCACGGCGAGCGCCGAGGTGGGCTCGTCCATGATGAGGACTTTCGGATTGAACGAAGCGGCGCGCGCGATCGCGATCGCCTGACGCTGTCCGCCCGAGAGTTGAGCGACCTTGCCGGTCAGACGCGGAATGCGGATTTCCAGCGCATCGAGCATCTTGCGTGCTTCCTCGAGCATGGTCCTCGTATCGAGGAATGGCCCTTTGCTGATTTCTCGACCGAGGAAAAGATTGCCGACCACATCGATGTGGTCGCAAAGGCTCAGGTCCTGAAAGACCATTTCGATATTGCGGTTACGGGCGTCCGCAGGTCCTGAGAACCGAACCTCTTCGCCTTCCAGCGTAATGGTCCCGCCATCGGGAATGTAGGTGCCCGAGATGACCTTGGTCAGCGTCGATTTGCCGGCGGCGTTGTCGCCGACGAGGCCAAGGCACTCGCCGGGATAGATGTCGAGGTCGACGCCACGCAGCGCCTGGTGCGATCCGAACGTCTTGACGATCCCTTTGAGGGACACGCGGGGGCTGACACCGGTGCGGGAGGGCAAAGCCCCCCCGACACCAGCGACAGCGGGAGGATGCTGTCTTTCAGTCGTCATCATTTGAAGATCGCCCGATATGGCTCGACGTTGTCCTTGGTGACGATCGTTACCGGCACGGCGATGGTCTTTTCGACGCTGCCGCCGTCGGAGACCTTCTTCAAGGCGTCGACGGCAGCGGCACCCATGGCAGCCGGATCCTGCTGAATCACGGCGGTGACGTAGCCGGCGTCGATGCCGGCGATCGCCTGGGCCGTCAGGTCCCAACCGAAGACCTTCACGCTATCCTGCTTGCTCTGGCTTTCGACCGCGGCGATGGCACCCATCAGGGCCGGCTCACCGGTCGCATAGATTGCGGTCAGGTCGGGATTGCCGGTAATCAGGTTCTCGGCGGCAGCGAGCGCGTTGTCCTGCACGTTCTGTCCATCGACGACGCCGGCCGAGCTGATACCGTCGACATCCTTGATGGTCTTTTCAAATCCTTCCTGACGAACGTTCTGAATGAAGGAGTTGAGCGCGCCGACGACACCGATCTTGGCTTTGCCATCGGCGTTGGCCTTGATGTAGTCGAGGAAGAACTTGCCCATGTCGGCGCCGGCCGTGGCGTTGTCGACGCCGATCTGCGCCTTCTGCGGGCCTTCCGGAAGGATCGCATCGATGGCGACGACGGGGATCCCGGCTTCGGCTGCCTGGTTGACCGCCGGCATGATGCCGTTGACGTCGATTGCGACGACGGCGATGCCATCGACCTTCTGCTGGATGTAGGTTTCGATCGCACTGTTCTGCGCGGCCGGGTCGTTGTTGGCATTGAAGATGACGAGCTTCGCGCCGGCAGCGTCAGCCGCCTTCTGCGCGCCTTCGTTCATCTGATTGAAGAAAAGCGCCTGCTGGTTGATTTGCACGAGCGCAAAGGTCTTTTCGGCGGCAAGGGCCGGCGAGAGAGCAGCGCCGAGGGTCGTCAATGCCGTGAAACCAAGCGTGGCGACTAAAGTCCTGCGTTTCAAATTCCAGTTCATGTTCTCATCCTCTGTTGGTTCTCCATTGCGTGATTTATCGTTTCGCAGGCGGAGCAACGGATTTCCGCACGACGATTTCGACTGGCAGGAGCTCTTCGACGAGAGCCTGTTTGCCCTGCCAGTTTGTTTCGAGAAGAAGGGAGAGGGCACGCCCGCCGATCGCGCGGACCGGCTGGCGAATGGCGGTCATAGGCGGACCGAAAAGATGGAGCGGGCCGACGTCGTCAAAGCCGATGACCGAAACATCGTCCGGGATCGACACCCCCTGGTCCCGGAAGACCTCGATCATGCCGATGGCGATTTCGTCCGAGCTGGCGAAGATCGCCGTTGCCGGGCGACCTTCCTCGATGAAGCGCTTCGCCGCCTGCCGACCGAAGGCCACGGTGTAGTCACCGGCGTATTTTAAAAGACGGATATCCTCGCCGAACGCATCGCGCAGCGTCCGCTCAAGACCGTTGGAGCGCCGACGCGAACTGATCATCGCTTGCGGGCCGCCGACGAACAGCACATCCCTGTGCCCGAATTCCGCCAGATGCCGGCCTGCGAGCGCTCCGCCCAGCTCGTTATCGCAGAAGAGCTTGGGCGCCTGCGCGCCGGGAACGTCTTCGTCGGCGATCACGACTTTGCCGGTGCGGTTTATCAACGTGGCGAGTTGACCGTCGTCCGGGTGGTTGGTGACGAAGATCAGGCCATCGACGTGATTGCGTTCGATCAGCTGGAGATAGGCTACCTCGCGACCGGCCCGGTTCAGGGTGGCGTAAAGCGAGACGGCAAGTCCGCGGGTATCCGCCTCTTCTTCGACGGCTGCCACGAGCGTCGCGAAGAAGGGGTTGGCGATATCGGGAACGACAAGACCGATCGTATCGGAACGACCGCGGCTGAGCCGGCGGGCATGCGGGTTGGGCTGGTAATTGAGGTCGCGGATCGCATCCGAGATCCGCTTCTTCGTTTCGGAAGGCAGGTCGAGCGATCCGTTCAGCAGGCGCGAGACCGTTGTCACGGAAACGCCGGCAGCTCGGGCTACATCCTTCAGACCTGTGACGCGTCGTGTGGTCACCTTGGCTCCATCCCCTGCCGTTGTAAACCGATTTACTAAAACGCTTTACAATAAGATTTCGACTTTCGTGTTCTGTCAAGAGACTTTCTCTGACACGAGGTCGGTGCGCCTATGGGGCCACGGATCGAGGCTCGGCCTGGGGCCGATTGGCCGCGGCGAAAAGGCCGCAAGGTCAATGCCGTTCGCACCTGAGAAAGCAGCATCTTGGCGCCGCGAGGCGGGAACAAATCAGGGGCTGATCGATTGAGAGATCATGAAAACCAAGGTTCTATTGGCGGCGCTGATGCTGCTATCCCCCGCCGCGCTGGCCAATGCCCAGACGCTTCAGCCAGAAGCCATCGACGGTGCATCGATTACGCCCACATTGTTGGAACGGACGACCGAGACCTCGGACAAGCCAGACCCCGCCATCGTCAGGCTCCAGGTGCTTCTCGATCGGGCGGGGGCGTCGCCCGGTGTGATCGACGGTTTCGCCGGTGAGAATGTCGCCAAGGCGATCGCCGCCTTCGAGACCATGCAAGGTCTGTCCGCTGACGGAACATTGGACGCCGACGTCATCGGGCGACTGCCGGACCAGACGACGGTGGTCGAGCCCTACGTCATCTCCGAGGACGATGCTCAAGGATTGGTCGCTGAGATCCCCGAAGACTACTCCGAGCAGGCGAAGATGGCTCAGCTCGGATACACGAGCGTCGCCGAGAAGCTGGCGGAGCGCTTCCACATGGATATCGATCTTCTCAAGGCGCTCAATCAGACTTCGGAGTTCTCGGTCGGTGACACGGTTTCCGTTGTGAACCCAGGTCCACCGACGCAGGGAACGGTCAAGCGCATTGAAGCGCACCGGCGCACCGGTCAAATCGTGGCACTTGGCGCCGACGATACGCTGATCGCAGCCTATCCGGCAACGATCGGCAGCCGGGAAACGCCATCTCCTTCGGGAACGCACAAGGTCAAAGGCGTCGCCCGAATGCCGCCCTATGTCTACAATCCAAAAATCAACTTCAAGCAGGGCGACAACCGAAAGATCTTGACCTTGCCGGGCGGCCCGAACGGTCCGGTCGGCACGGTCTGGATCGATCTCTCGAAGCCCACCTACGGAATTCACGGCACGCCGGAGCCGTCGATGATCGACAAGTCGGGATCGCACGGATGCGTTCGCCTGACCAACTGGGATGCGGAGGAGTTGGCGGGGATGGTCAAGCCTGGCGTGATTGTCGAGTTCGTCGACTAAGGTAGCGAAGACGTTTAGGAATTTCTGAACGGGCAAGAAGTCGAAACCGGCCACCGATCACGCGGTGACCGCTCGCGCAATTCCCATGTCGAAGCTTCAGCGGATACGCGTCTGAACGCGCACGATGTTCATCTGGAGCTCGTGGCTGGTTGCCTGTCTACCGAGCACCTTGATCAGGCGCTGCTCTTCGGTTTTGTGAATACCGGTCCGCCGGCAATAATCCGCGACGTCCCAGATATGTCTGATCTGGGCGTTGGCGACTGTTCGAACATCCGCGTGTTTCATTCGGTGCCTCCCCTAACCCAATACAACGTTTGGAGCCTGGTTTGGTTCCGCCAGGATGCGTTCCTGGCGGCTGTGGGTGCGTTCGTACCGATCCGTCGTGTATGGGCGCCAGCTACAAGGTGCAAAGCGATCGCGACGTCGGGGTCAGCCGAGAAACCTCGATCCTTCGCCAGCACTGGCTATCCATTCGAGGAAAGACCTCACTGGTCCATCTGACGTCCTTGTTCAGTTGCTCCCGATGCCGTGAAAGGCCGTCGTCGTCCTCATGCATTTCAAACCAGATAAACACCGTTTCGCCCTCACGGACGGGGAGCCTCGGGAAGGCGTTTGCGCTGCGTTCGGTAACGAACACCGCGTCGATACGAGCACCGGCGTCTTCGAGGATCGGCAGTGCCTCGGCGATGAAGAATGCAGCGAAACGGTCCTCCGTGCCGGGCGCCAGCGAGCAGAGGTTCACGGTGACGACACCTCTGGTCGATTGTGCCTCTTGCTCCCTTGCAAGGTTGTGAGGAAACGGCTGCGTGCCAGCGACTGGCTTGACCAGCAACACATTGTCCGAGTTGAGCATCGTCTCGTTGGCGCGAGACCCATGGTCCTTCCAAACCGGGCCCGAATAAAAGGCCGCCAACGCGTCGGTTCGCGTTTGCATATCGGCAAAGGAACGTACCCAGACGAAGGCGTCGGGATCGTCGCAGTCGCGGAATTCGCCTTCAAGACGCATTCCGAGCGCTTCCTGCGGTTCAACGAATTCGCGGTCAAACAAGTCGATCAGGCGATCCCTTCCGCCGGGATGAAGTCGGTAGCGGCGAAGTTCGTAAACGGCGTGCGGTTCCATGAATCCTCCAAAACAGGTCAATTGTCCTGTTTCTAATAACAGGTTGATCGACCTGTTTTGTCAAGGCACTATGGCGAACGATTTTTCAGGCGGCTGTCATGAGCGAACACAAAAGAACCAACGATCCTCAAGCGGTGCGCCGCAGGATCGTCGATGCGGCCTACCAGGCCTTTGTCACCCAAGGATATCTCGCGACGGGAATGCAGGAATTGCGCGCGAAGGCATCCGTCTCGGGGGGCGCTATGGCCCATCACTTTCCGGCCAAACGGGAACTTGGATTGGCGGTTATCCGCGACCGCGTCGCCGAAGCGGTGCGGCAAACGTGGATCGACCCGCTGCGTATCTCGAGCGATACGCCCACAGCGATCGATCAGATCTTCACCGAGATCATCAGCGAGCTCTCCGAAAACGGCTCCGTCTCCGGCTGCCCACTGAACAATATGGCGATCGAAGTCTCCAGGCATGATGACGAGATGCAGCAGGCGCTGGGTGCAATTTTTGAGGCTTGGGAAGAAGCGCTCGCAGCGCGATTCCAGGAAGACATCCGCCTGAAGCGCGTCGCAGGCATTCAACCCGACAGCCTCGCCACCCTGATCATCGCCGCCTATTCCGGCGCGATGGCGATGGCAAAAGCCAATCAGCACACACGTCCGCTCGTGAACTGTCAGGCGGAGATCGCAGCACTTCTCGCGTCGAAATACGTCTAGACTGGGTCCGCTCGGCTCCCTCGTGGGGAGGCCGCTGCTCCGGATTATCCGCAAATGTTGGGGGTGTGGGCGACAGCTTGAGATGCTAGAGGTGCTCATCGGGAAGGGGCACTCCAGTAAACAGGAGACTTCTCGATGAGCAGAACTGCCATGAACGCCCTCGGACAACCGCTCCATTATAGCGGAAGTTCGACCGCATGGTTTTCCGCAACCGGATCCGGGTCCACGCTCTGCGGAACTCCCGGCAACGATTCGATCTGGGGCGACGGTTCCGTCGATGTGACCATGTTCGGCGGCACGGGCGACGACGTCTACTATCTCTATTCATCGACGAACCGGGCCGAAGAGGCACCCGGCGACGGGATAGACACGATCGATACCTGGATGAGCTACAGCTTACCGGAGAACTTCGAAAACCTGACCGTCACCGGTGACGGTCGACACGCCTTCGGCAACAACGCCGACAACATCATCACCGGTGGCTCCGGCAGCCAGACCATCGACGGACGCGCAGGCAATGACGTGCTGGTCGGTTCCGGAGGCGCTGATACCTTCGTGTTCGAGCACGGCAACGGCAGCGACCTTGTCACGGACTTCAGCTCCAACGATACCATTCGCCTCGACGGATACGGGATTACCTCGTTCGAAGAGGTGCTGGCGAATGCAGGCCAGCAGGGAGACGATCTCCGCCTCCATCTCGGCGATGGAGAAAGCCTGGTCCTGGCCGATACGACAACCGACCAACTGCAGGAGGGCCAGTTCCAGTTGAGCCTGGACCGATCCGCCCTGACGCAGACCTTCTCAGACGATTTCGACACACTTCAGCTCACCGACGGCACGGGCGGCATCTGGGATGCCAAATACTGGTGGGCGCCGGAAGAGGGGGCGACGCTCTCGGAAAACGGTGAGCTGCAATGGTACGTCAATCCGAGTTACGGGCCGACCGCATCGGCTAACCCGTTTTCGGTCGAGGATGGTGTACTGACGATCACCGCAGAGCGTGCACCGGACGCAATCCAGTCGGAGATCGGCGGCTATGACTACACGTCCGGGATGTTGACGACCTATTCGTCCTTTGCGCAGACCTACGGTTACTTCGAGATGCGGGCCGACATGCCGGACGATCAGGGCGCCTGGCCCGCTTTCTGGCTGCTGCCCGCCGACGGCTCCTGGCCGCCGGAGCTCGACGTCGTCGAAATGCGCGGGCAGGACACCAACACCGTCATCACCACCGCCCATTCCAACGAAAGCGGCGAGCACACGATCGTCAGAGACGGCGCGCAAGTCGCCGATACCGACGGGTTCCACGATTACGGCGTGCTTTGGACGGAAGACGAGATCGTCTGGTATTTCGATGATACGGAGATCGCCCGCGCCGATACCCCCGCGGACATGCACGAGCCGATGTACATGCTCGTCAATCTCGCGGTCGGCGGAATGGCCGGCACACCCGATGGCGATTTTGACGACGGGTCGCAAATGAAGATCGATTCCATCGAGGCCTATACGCTGGACGCCGACTGGCTGATCTAGGCGGAGAAGCACGAAGGGGGCCGGCAGCGTCCGGGCTGCCGGTCCCGGCCTGTCGGAGCCGGAACGTTCGCCGTTCCAGCTCCGCAACAGGGCTAGTCCGCGATATGCGTGAGCCAATGGCGCGGCTTGTTGTCGGCGAGCTGAGCGACCTTGTCGATCTTGTTGCTCATCACCCAAGCCATTGGCTGTTGGTGCAGCGGCAGCATGATGATCTCGTCCTTGACCATCTGCAGTGCCTTGGTCTGCAGATCGAGCCGCTTGGTCCGATCCATTTCGGTCGATGCCTGGATGATCAGCTTGTCGATATCAGGATAGCTCCAGCCGCCCCAGTTGAAAACGCCCGCCTTGTCGCTCCTCGTCTCGATCATCTGAAGCAGGATCGAGTAGCTGTCGAGCATCGGCTCGTTTGCCCAGCCGATGATGTAGACATCCGACAGACCGCCCGTGCGTTTGGGCGCCTGTGCCGCCGTCGGGCCGATGTCGAGTTGCGGCTTGAAGCCGGCGCGGCTCAGCATGTTGACGATGCTCTGGCAAAGCTCCTCTTCGTTGACATAGGCCTCGTTCGTGCAGACGAGCGTGAAGGGGAGATCGCTTGCGCCGGCCTCGGCGAGCAGCTTTTTCGACCGTTCGGGATCGTACGGCACGACCTTGTCCAGTGCTTCGACATATCCCGGGATTTCCGGCGCAACGATCGCACCCGCTGTCCTCGACTTGCCGCGCATGACCCGCTTCTGGATGAGTTCTGTGTCGAGCGCATGGGCGACGGCCTGGCGGACACGCAGGTCGTTGAACTTGTTGTCGACGCCGTCGGCCAGTTTCGGTTTGCGGTTGAAGCCCATCATGATGGTGCGAAGGTCGGTGCGCTCCATCACCTTCAGGTCCGGCTGCGCGACAAGGCGCGGAAGATCCTGCGCCGGCGCATTCTCAGTGAAGTCGATCTCGCCTGACAACAGTGCCGCCACGCGTGTCGCGGCTGAGACAATCGGCGTAAACTCGATGCGATCGATGTTGGACTTCGCCGGGTCCCACCACTCGCCGTTCTTGACCAGAACGGTCTTGCTGTCGGGCGTGCGGCTCTCGAGCTTGAACGGACCCGTGCCGTTGGTGTGGTAGGTAGCGTAGCCTTCTATCTTCTTGCCGACATCCGTCGGCTTCAGCGAATTGTTGTCGGCGAGCCACGTGGCGTCGAAAATGTGGATGTTCGTCAGGTCGTTCAAGAGCAGCGGATAGGGGCCGGTCAGTTCGATATCGACAGTGCGGTCGTCGACCTTCTTCGCCGACTTGTATGCCGGTAGGTTGCCCCGCAGCGGAGATGCCGGATCGCTGACCCGCGTCAGCGAGGCGATCACGTCATCGGCCGTGAAATCAGCGCCATTGTGGAACTTGACGTCCTCGCGCAGATGGAACCGCCAGACCGTGTCCGATACCGTTTCCCAGGAGGTCGCCAGTGCCGGCTCGATCTTCAGGTCGGCGTCAAAGCGGACGAGCCCTTCATAGACGTGATTGAGGAAAGACAGCGTGTAGCTGTCGCCATAGGAATAAGGGTCGAGCGAGTAGATATCGCGCGAAGAGCCCCATTTGAGCGTCTCCGCGTGAGCAGCCGCGGAAAGCGCCGTCGACATGGCGGCTGCGAGGATCAGTTTCTTGAGCATTCTGCTGTTCTCCTTTGTTGAGGTCACCGGCCCCCTTGAACGGGGAGCTTCTATTTAAGAGGCAAGGACGGCTCACAGGCCGTCCATCTCGCCGCCCGACAGGGGCGGCCAGTGGCGTGATCTGCTGTTGCGCGGCATGACCTTCTCGGTCGTGTCGATCACCGCAAAGACCTTCGGCGGCCTATGCGGGAATCTTGATCAACTGGCGTTCCTGGACGGCGATGCACCCAAGCGAAAGCCTCCTGGCGATGCTTGAAGCACCAAGTCCCGTTGTCGATCGGCGGTCATTCGATGGCCAACGCCAAGCATCAACTCGAACAGGGGCATATCTCTGCGCCGCTTCATGGAGGCGGTTCAGAAACCCGAGGTCGGTGGTTGGACGCCGCAATGGCGATCGAATGAGAAGATGTCAGGCGAGCCGGCCCGGCGGTGCGGGCTCGTACGTGCGGCATTGCGAAAAGTCGTGCGAGTACGCGGTCTTCTGGAGCCCTTGCATCAACCTGCTCCTCCCTAGCTCGTTGCTGCTAAGCGGCACCATCGCACGCCAAAAGTATTTGTCAACGTCTTTGTCGACAATCTTGAATACGATTATGGCGACAATCCAAATGACCGATTGATCGGCCCAGGCGCGAGCAACATTCCGGGCAATGGAGAGGACGCCTTAGGCCAAGGTACGCTACGGCCAGCTCGATAGGGAAAGCCACAAGCGGTCAACCTGTCACTTCGCCACGGAGGCCTGCTCGCTGCCGCCGCAAAGACTGTCGATGCGGGCGCGAACCCGGGCGACGCCCTCGGCAATGCTTGTGCTTGGAATGGACGAATATCCCATCCGGAAGTAGCGGCAGGGCTGGTCGCTTCTGGGGAAGAAGGGCGAGCCGGATTCGACCAGCACGCCGTCCTGCCGCAATTCGCTGACCAGCCGGTCGGCATCGAGCCCTTCCGGTCCCTCCATCCAGAAGGACGTGCCGCCGAAGGTCGAGGAGCCTGCGACTTTCAGGTTCGCCCTACGCAGTGACTCGGCCATGATTACGTGGCGCTTGTGATATTCGGTCCGCATCCGGTGGAGCACGGCGTCATAATGGCCGAGCGCCAGGAAATAGGCTGCGGTGCGCTGAAGGTGTCCGGGCGGGTGGCGCAACATCAGCGAGCGAAGCGCACGCGCCTCGCGAATGAAGGGGGCTGGCGCCACGAGGTAGCCGAGCCGAAGCCCGGGAAAAAGCGATTTCGAGAAGCTGCCGATGTAGAGCACCCGGCCTGACGGATCGAGCGCCTTCAGCGCCGGGGAAGGCGGAGCGAGGTAGCTGATCTCGAACTCGTAATCGTCCTCGACGATGACGAAATCCCGTTCTTCCGCAGCCTGCAGCAGTTGCGTACGCCGATCCACTGGCATAGTCGCGCCGGTCGGCGAGTGGTGGCTCGGGGTCACGAAGACGGCATCGACGTTTTCCGGCAAGGCATCCGGTGACAGGCCCTCGACATCGACATCGACGGTGGTGACGTCGGCGCCGCTCAACAGCAGCGAGGCGCTGATATCGGGATGGCAGGGGTTTTCGCAGACGGCGGCGGAGCCCTTCTCCAGGATCAGACGGGTCACGATCCAGAGCGCATTCTGCGCGCCGACGGTGACGAGGATTTCGTCCGGCGTGGCGTGGATGCCCCGGCGCGGCAGCGTGCGCGAGCAGATGTAGTTGACCAGCCGCACATCGTCGGCCGCGGCAAAGTCGCTCGCCATCAGCACGAAATCCTCTCGCGCCAGAGCCCGGCGGGCACAGTCGCGCCAGGCATTGAGATCGAACAGTGTCGGGTCCATCTGGCCATAGAGGAAGGGGAATGGATAGCGCCGCCAGTCCAGCGGCTTGGCGACCTGGCGCACGACGCCAAAGCTCATCTTGATCTTGCGGCTCCAGTCGATCGGATTGGAGCCGGCGGATGGGCGCTCCCCTTCCACATCCATGCCCGGCGGATTGCCGGAGATGCGATAGGAGCTGCGGTTGACCGCCTCGACATAGCCCTGGTTGATCAGTTCCTGATAGGCGAGTGTCACCGTGATGCGCGATATTCGCAGATAGTCGGCGAGCTTGCGGCTGGATGGCAGATGCGCGCGCGGCTGCACCCTTCCGGCGAGCACGGCCGAAACGACCGTCTCGCGCAACTGCGCCTGCAGGCCGATCCCACTGTCGCGATCGATGAAAAAAATGGTTTCGGAAACGTTCATCTGCACGACGCCTGCTCCCCCGACGGCGCTAAACTGGATCTATTCAACTTCCAGACTGGATATAACGCAAGCCGGATCTCGGCCTTATCGTCATCAGCAAGACCGGAGAAACGGTCAGCGAATAAACAAAGAGGAGGAAGACAAATGCTACATGGACATTTCAGACGACTGGCCGCAGCCGCCAGCATTGTCGCGAGCCTGGCCGCATCCGGCGTCGCTTATGCCGAAACGAAACTCGTCGTCGGCTATCAGCAGATCGTTGGCCCGTTCGTGGCTGCGATCGCCGATGGCCGCTTCGATGCAGCCGCCAAGGAGGCCGGCTATTCGATCGACTGGCGCCAATTCAGCTCGGCCGGCGACATCACTACGGCGCTTGCCTCCGGTGACGTGCCGATCGGCGTTCTCGGTTCGACAGGTACTGCGGCTGCCGCGACGCGCGGCGTCGAACTGCAGCTCTTCTGGATCCTCGACAATATCGGTCAGTCGGAAGCGCTGGTCGCCCGCGAGGGCTCGGGCATCGAGACGCCGGCCGATCTCAAGGGCAAGAAGGTCGCCGTGCCTTTCGTCTCGACGTCGCATTTTCACTTGCTGGTCGGTATGAACAAGGTCTGGAACGTCGATCCGCGCGAGGTGGAAATCCTCAACCTGAAGCCGCCGCAGATCGTTGCCGCCTGGCAGCGTGGCGATATAGACGCGGCCTATGTCTGGCCGCCGGCGCTCTCAGAAATCCAGAAGACCGGCAAGACGATCTCGGATTCCGAGGTGATTGGCGCGGCTAGCGTGCCGACCTTCGACGGGCTGGTGGTCGACAAGGCCTGGGCCTCGGAGAACCCGAAGCTGATGGAAGCCTTCACCAAGGTTCTGGCGGACGCTTATGCCGACTACAACGCCAACAAGGCGGCGTGGACGGAGGAGTCGCCGCAAGTGGAAGGCATCGTCAAGCTGATCGGCGGCGATGGCCCGAGCACCGTCGAAGCCTTGCGCCTGCTTTCGTTCCCGAATGCGGATGAGCAGGCCTCCGAGGTCTGGCTCGGCGGCGGCGCCACGCGTGCACTGACCGAAAGCGCCAAGTTCCTCGTCGAGCAGAAGCAGATCAGCCAGTCGCTCGACGACTACGCGCCTTATGTGAACGCCGACTTTGCCAAGGCGGCCGCACAATAGGCTAATCTGTCGATTGCCCCGGCCGTTGAGGAGCGGCCGGCGCACCACCATAGACCGTGACCGAGGTGCAGGGAGGCATTTCTCATGGAAACATTGAGCGTCAGAAACATCAGTCTGACCTACCCGGGCCTCTATTCGGACCAGGCAATCATCGCCTTAAAAGGCGTCAACCTTACCATCAACAGCGGAGACTTCGTCGTTGCGCTGGGCGCATCGGGCTGCGGAAAGACGACGCTGCTCAACCTGATGGCGGGCTTCATGGCCCCGTCGGAAGGCGACATCACCCTTGGCAACCACCAGGTCAACGGACCTGGCGCCGAGCGCGGCGTCGTCTTCCAGAAGCACGCGCTTCTGCCGTGGCTGAACGTCATCGAGAATACCGAGTTCGGCCTCAAGCTGCGCGGCGTCGACAAGGCGACCCGGCGGGATCTTGCCACCAAGAACCTAGCTCTGGTCGGCCTTCAGGATTTCCACCGCCACATGATCTATCACCTCTCAGGCGGCATGCAGCAACGTGTTGGCATCGCAAGGGCGCTGACCTGCGATCCCGCGATGCTGCTGATGGACGAACCGATGGCAGCACTCGACGCGCTGACACGCGAGACCATCCAGGAACTGTTGCTCAAGGTCTGGCAACTCACCAACAAGATGTTCTTCTTCATCACCCACAGTGTGGAAGAAGCGTTGTTCCTCGGCTCGCGGCTGATCGTCATGTCGCCGCGCCCGGGCCGCATCACCCACACCTACGAGCTCAACTTCAACAAGCGGTTCCTCGCCGAGGGCAATGCGCGCGCAATCAAATCCAGCCCGGAATTCATCCGCATGCGCGAAGAAGTGCTCGGCATCATTTATGGCGACGAACGTGCGTCCGGCAACCCGGAGGTGGCCCATGCTTGACAGAGTGACACGCGCCAAGCCCGTAAAGGCCGGCAAGATCTTCGGCGCGCCCGGTGAAGGCAGCAGCGGCCTCATCAGCTTTTCGACGACGGTCGTCATCGTCGCTCTCTGGTTCCTCGTGACCGAAGGCGGCTGGGTCAAGCCGCTGTTCCTGCCGTCGCCGCTGGCGGTCTGGGACAAGTTCATGCTGGCGATGACCGACGGTGTTTCGAACTCGACGCTGATGCAGCACACGCTTGCCAGTATCGGCCGCGTGTTCGGCGCCTTCCTGCTGGCGCTGCTGACCGCCGTGCCGATTGGCGTGCTCATGGGCGTCAATCGCTTCGTGCGCGGCCTGTTCGATCCGATCATCGAATTCTACCGGCCGTTGCCGCCGCTCGCCTACCTGCCGCTCGTCATCATCTGGCTCGGCATCGGTGAGTTCCCGAAGGTGTTCCTGATCTATCTGGCGATCTTTGCGCCGATGGCAATTGCCGCAAGGGCAGGGGTGCGTTCGGTCTCGACGGAACAGATCCACGCTGCCTATGCGATGGGCGCCACCCGCGGGCAGGTCATCAGTCAGGTGATCATGAAGGCGGCCTTGCCGGAGATCTTCACCGGCATGCGCATCGGCATCGGCGTCGGCTGGACCACCCTGGTTGCCGCCGAAATGGTGGCGGCCAACCGAGGCCTCGGCTTCATGGTTTTGAATGCCGCCGAAAACCTCGAAAGCGACACGGTGATCATGGGCATCTTCATCATCGGCATCTTCGCCTTCGCCTTCGATCTTCTGATCCGCTACCTCGAAAAGGCGCTGATCCCCTGGAAGGGCCGCCTCTAACCGGCGACCACCTCCGACACTTCAACTGAATACGGCCTGGCGGCCTTTTGAAGACGGCCTTTCCCGTCTCCGGCGAAGCCATGCCTTACGACCAAGCCAAAGGACTGGACCATGACACTGACGGCAACCGATCTCAAAACCTTGTTCGATGCCTTCAACCGGCATGACATCGACGGGGTCATGCACTTCTTCGCCGAAGATTGCGTATTCAACGCCGTCGGCGGCCCGGAGGTCTACGGCAACCGTTTCGTCGGTACCGGTCCGATCGCAGATGCCTTCAGCGGCGTCTGGAAATCGATGCCGGACGCCGAATGGGGCAACCACAGCCACTTCGTCGAAGGCGATCGCGGCGTGTCCGAGTGGACCTTCTCCGGCACGGCTGCCGACGGCAGCCGCATCGAGGCAGAAGGCTGCGACCTCTTCACCTTCCGCAACGGCAAGATCGTGCGCAAGCAGGCGTTCCGCAAGAACCGCCCGGTCCTGCAACCCCGCTACTGATGGCCTGGAGCTAGAGCCATGCAACTGCGCGCCACACCCTTGAAGCCTGAAAGAGAGCCGTTTGACCCGGCCTATGACCCCAACCATGCCCGCAGCCCCGGCACGGGCAAGGACTATGCGCCGACCTACTGGATCGGCACCGCCGGTCCCGAACCGGAGGACGACGGTCCGATCACGGGCGATATCGATGTCGATGTTGCGATCATCGGGTCCGGCTATACCGGTCTCTCCTGCGCCATTCATCTGGCGCGCGAGCACGGCATCAAAGCAACGGTGCTGGAGGCCAATGGCGTCGCCTGGGGCTGCAGCACCCGCAACGGCGGGCAGGCACAGATTTCTGCCGGCCGCCTGAAGCGCTCGCAATGGATCGCCCGCTGGGGCGTGGACGTTGCCCGCAAGATGCATGCGGAGATTTCCGAGGGATTCGACCTCTTTCGCTCTCTCGTCCGCGAGCCCGAAATCGACTGCGATCCGCAGGATGGCGGCCATCTCTATATCGCCCACCGCGACAAGATGCTGCCAGCGCTGCAAAGCGAGGTTCGCGTTCTCAACGATACCTTCGGCTATCGCGCCCGCATGGTCTCGCGCGACGAGATCCACCGCGATTTCGTTCGCGACGAGGAAGCCCGCGGGGCGATGTATGAGCCCGATGGCATGGGCATCCATGCCGCCAAGCTCGCCTTCGGCTACCTCAGGCTTGCCCGCAAGCTGGGGGCAAAGGTGCATACGTCGAGCCCGGTGCTTGATTGCACCGCCAAGGGCGGCATGCATTACCTGACGACGCCTGGCGGAACGGTGCGGGCGCGTGCCGTCTGCATTGCGACGGCCGGCTACACGTCACCCGGCATGAACGCGCTCACCCGCCACCGACTGATGCCTATCCTGTCGAACTCGATCGTCACTCGGCCGCTGACGGAAAGCGAGCAGAAGGCGCTGAACTTCAAGGCGCGCATCCCGCTCACTGATACGCGGACGCTGCGTCACTACTATCGCATGCTGCCGGATGGCCGGGTGCAGATCGGCAGCCGCAGCGCCATCACCGGACGCGACGCGAGCAATCCGAAGCATCTCGAGCTTCTGCTTGCCGGTCTCTACCGCAAGTTCCCGGCACTCCGCGGCATCGACATCGACTACTCCTGGTGGGGGTGGGTGGATGTCAGCCACGACATGATGCCGCGCATCTTCCAGCCGGACCGGAGCCAGAGGCTGTTCTACGCCATGGGCTATGGCGGCAACGGCGTGATGTATTCCGCCCAGGCCGGCCGTCGCATGGCCCAGATGGTCGCCGGCAAAGGCGGCGGCCTCGACCTTCCCATCTTCACTTCGCCTCTGCCGGGCCACGGGCTTCTGACGCCGTTCCGACGGCTCGGCCAATGGGGAATGTACCGCTGGTACTACCTCCGTGACGAGATCCTCTAACTCTCTGAAATAATACCAGGAAAGGAACCACCCCATGAAAATGACCACCGAGGAAGCCTTCGTCAAAGTTCTTCAGATGCATGGCCTCGAACATGCCTTCGGCATCATCGGCTCGGCCATGATGCCGGTGTCGGACCTGTTCCCGAAGGCCGGCATCAAATTCTGGGACTGCGCCCATGAGACCAATGCCGGCATGATGGCCGACGGCTTCAGCCGCGCCACGGGCACGATGTCGGTTGCCATCGGCCAGAACGGCCCCGGCGTCACCGGCTTCATCACCGCGATCAAGACCGCCTACTGGAACCACACGCCGCTTCTGATGGTCACGCCGCAGGCGGCCAACAAGACGATCGGGCAGGGCGGTTTCCAGGAAGTGGACCAGATGGCGATGTTCGAGGAGATGGTCTGCTACCAGGAAGAAGTGCGCGATCCCTCACGTATCCCCGAGGTGCTCAACCGCGTCATCGAAAAGGCCTGGCGCGGCTGTGCCCCAGCACAGATCAACATCCCGCGCGACTACTGGACCCAGGTGATCGACGTCGACCTGCCGGCGATCGTTCGCTTCGAGCGCCCGGCTGGTGGCCCGCAGGCGATTGCCGAAGCGGCCAAGCTTTTGTCCGAGGCAAAATTCCCGGTCATTCTCAACGGCGCCGGCGTCGTCATCGGCAATGCCATCTCCGATTCCATGAAGCTCGCCGAGCGTCTCGACGCGCCAGTCTGCTGCGGCTACCAGCACAATGACGCCTTCCCGGGGAGCCATCGCCTGTCGGTCGGCCCGCTCGGCTACAACGGCTCGAAGGCTGCGATGGAGCTGATCTCCAAGGCCGATGTTGTCTTGGCGCTCGGCACGAGGCTCAATCCGTTCTCGACGCTTCCGGGCTACGGCATCGACTACTGGCCGAAGAACGCCTCGATCATCCAGGTCGACATCAACGCCGACCGGATCGGGCTTACCAAGAAGGTGTCGGTCGGCATCTGCGGCGATGCCAAGCAGGTCGCCCGCCAGATCCTGGAGCTGCTCTCGCCGTCTGCCGGCGATGCCGGCCGCGAGGAGCGCAAGGCCGCGATCCACCAGACCCGCTCGGCCTGGCAGCAGCAACTCTCCTCGATGGATCACGAGGACGATGATCCGGGCACGGAATGGAACGAAAGCGCACGCTCGCGCGAGCCGAACCGCATGTCACCGCGCCAGGCCTGGCGTGCGATCCAGGCGGCCCTGCCGAAGGAAGCGATCATCTCCACCGACATCGGCAACAACTGCGCGATCGGCAATGCCTATCCGACCTTCGAAGCGGGCCGCAAATATCTGGCGCCGGGCATGTTCGGCCCCTGCGGCTACGGTTTCCCGTCGATCGTCGGCGCCAAGATCGGTTGCCCTGATGTGCCAGTGGTCGGTTTTGCCGGTGACGGTGCCTTCGGCATCTCGATGAACGAGATGGGCTCGATCGGCCGCGAGGGATGGCCGGCGATAACGATGGTGATCTTCCGCAACTACCAATGGGGTGCCGAAAAGCGCAACACGACGCTCTGGTACGCCAACAACTTCGTCGGCACGGAGCTCAACCCCAACCTCTCCTACGCCAAGGTGGCGGAAGGCTGCGGCCTGAAGGGCGTGGCGGTCAACACGACCGCAGCTCTCACCGAAGCCCTGTCCACTGCGATCGCCGACCAGAAGAAGGGCGTGACAACCTTCATCGAAGTCATCCTCAACCAGGAGCTCGGCGAACCCTTCCGCCGAGACGCGATGAAGAAGCCGGTGCCCGTTGCCGGTATCGATCGCGCCGACATGCGTCCCCAGAAGCGGGCCTGATCCTCGATTACGTCAAGCCCCGCCCGGTACCCGGGCGGGGCGAAGCCTCCCGCAGATGACCGGAACAGAACCATGACCTTCGTCGCCTCCGTCCACGAACGCTTCCGAAGCGTGCCCTCCGGCTTTGCGGCCTACTGGCCTGGCTTTGCCGTTACCGCGGCGGTGGCCGTCGCTGCCCAATTCCTTTCCGACCACTACGGCGCGCCGGCCATGCTCATGGCGCTCCTGCTCGGCATCGCCTTTCACTTTCTGTCCGAGGAAGGGCGTTGCGTCGCCGGCATCGATTTCTGTGCCAAGAAGGTGCTGCGCATCGGTGTGGCGCTGCTCGGCATGCGCATCAGCGTCGACCTCCTCATCGGGCTTGGCGCAAGCACGATCCTGCTCCTCATCTCAGCCATCGCCGCGACCATCGGCTTCGGCCTGCTTGCCGCAAAGCTTCTCGGGCGTGGCTGGCGGCTGGCGCTTATCACCAGCGGTTCGGTCGCAATCTGCGGAGCGTCTGCAGCGATGGCGATCGCAGCCGTTCTTCCCAAGAACGAGTTCTCCGAGCGCAACCTGATCTTCACCGTGCTTTCGGTCACCGTGCTCTCGACACTTGCGATGATTGCCTATCCGATCCTCGCCCAGACCATGGGGCTCGACGCGCGCGCCACGGGCATCTTCTTCGGTGGCACCATCCATGACGTCGCGCAGGTCGTCGGCGCAGGCTTCTCGGTCTCGCCGGAGGCGGGCGAAACGGCGACGCTCGTCAAGCTGATCCGCGTCACCATGCTGGCGCCGGTCGTGCTCATCTTTTCGCTGTCACTGCGCAAAGTACCGCAGCCTGAGGGCGAGACCGGTAAGCGCCCGCCGCTCTTGCCCGGCTTCGTCGTCGCCTTCCTGATCTTTGCAGCGCTGAATTCCTTCGGTTTCGTGCCGGAACTGGTGGCCAAGGCCGGCATGGAAACGTCGCGCTGGGCGCTGCTTGCCGGCATCGTCGCCGTCGGCATGCGCACGTCGCTTCGCCGCGTGCTCGATGTCGGTGGCGACGCCGTCGCGCTGATCGTCGCCGAAACCGTCTTCATCGCTCTCTTCATCCTCGTCGGCATTCACTATCTGGGGCACGCCTGATGAAACCGCTCGATCGCATTATCGAGGCCGCTAAAGCCGCCCCGCGCCATATCGTGCTCGCCGAGGGCGAAGACCCACGCATCGTCGAAGGCGCCTTGCGCGCCGTGCGCGCCGGTATCGCCAAGATCACGCTCGTCGGCGACAGGAAAATCGTCGCGGAGGAGTTGCACGCCGCCGGCGGCGCACCAGACGAAATCCGCATCGAGGATCCGACTTCGTCTGCGCTGACTGAGCACCTTGCCGTTGCCTACCACGATCTCCGTCGTAGCAAGGGTGTCGACGAAGCGGCCGCGGCAGCAGCCGTACGCTCGCCTCTTGTCTTTGCGGCCATGATGGTCCGCGAGGATCAGGCAGACGGAACGGTCGGGGGCGCTGTCGCCACCACCGCCGATACCGTGCGCGCCGCCCTCCAGACCATCGGCCGGGCACCGGATGTCGGACTGGTGTCGAGCTTCTTCCTGATGATGCTCTGCGCGCCGCACCACGAAAAGAAGGGCGCCTTCGTTTTCGCCGATTGCGGGTTGGTTGTGGATCCTGACGCCACCGGCCTTGCCGATATCGCCGTGACCTCGGCACGCTCCTACGAGGCGCTCTCCGGCAAACCGGCGAAGGTGGCGATGCTCTCGTTCTCGACGGCCGGCAGTGCCGCGCATGAGCGCGTTTCGAAGGTGGTGGAGGCGACGCGCCTGGCCCATGCCTCAGCGCCGGGATTGGTGATCGACGGGGAATTGCAATTCGACACCGCTTTTGTCGAGGCCGTCAGCGCGGCAAAGGCGCCGCAATCGGCGCTGCATGGCGAGGCCAATGTCTTTGTCTTCCCCAACCTCGACGCGGCAAACATCGGCTACAAGATCGCCCAGCGCATCGGCGGCGCCACCGCCATCGGCCCGATCCTGCAGGGGCTTGCGAAGCCTGCCAACGATCTCTCGCGCGGCTGCAACGCCGACGACGTCTTCCACATGATCGCCGTCACCGTCGTTCAGGCGTCGGGCGGGCAGTCGACCGGCTAAGTCGCGCAAGTGACAGCGAACCGCCTTGCCGGTTGAGCCTGGCAAAGCTATCACCTTTGGGTCGAATTGGACCATCGGTGGTCTATCGACTGCCGATCTAAAGGAGAGACCGAACAATGACTTGGGCGTCAAGGATCATCTTCTTTCTTACCATGGCCTTCGTATCGTCGGGTATGGCAACGACAGAGGAGGCCGCGTCGCCAGACGATGATCTGACGATCCTATTGAGGGCGGATAAGGGCGCGCTCACGCTCGAATACCGCAAGCCAGGCCAACGTCTCGAAGATGATCCCTCCGTCCAATGCGCCGTTGGCGCTCGGTTCACGCTTCCCGCCGGCGCGGTGGTGAACCTCGAACTCGTCTCGACGGACATCGTCTATAGCTTCGAAGTGCCGGGCTATGTCGAGCAGGTGGATCTCGTGCCCGGCCTCGTGAGCTATCGGCAGATCGAGACCCCTGCCGAAACCGGCCAGGCCGACGGCGTGCTTCAAGTGCACCCGGATGGTTTGAAGAAGGCCATCGCAGTGCGCTTCAACAAAGAGCAAAGCGCTTTCGACGCCCGAATGCTGTGCGCCAACTAGGCGCACGATCTTCTCGCAGCGAATCCTTCGTGTTCGCGGCGGAGCAAAGCTCGGTTGCCGCGCAGGCTGTCGGTCACGACGTCATGATGAAGGGCCGGCATGTCTCCGGCGGCAGACCATCAAGTACAAGTTTTCGGAACGCAGCGTCGACTTCCCGGGGAGGCATTTCCGGTCGCTCCTCCAGCCACCAGCGCAGAACGGCGTTGAACGTGGAGACCATGTGACGGATCACGAGGTCACGCGGAAGAGCGGCATGCATCGTGGCGGGGAGCGACTGGCGAAGGACCTCCGCAAGCACCTCGTCAACCGCATCGCGAACGATGCCGCCTCCGCGTCCGCCGGCAAGTGCGACCTGGATGTCCGCGTGTTCGGCGACATGCTCGAACAAGGCGCGGCTGGGATCCCACGCCTCTTCTCGCACCCGCTCGCGTGGCGATGAGATCGTCTTGTCCTTTGCGGTCACCAGCAGATCGCGCAGACGCTCCAGACTGCGTTTCAGAAGGTCGTCTTTCGACGTGAAGTGCGCATAGAACGTCGACCGCCCGATATTCGCCTCGGTCAGGATGTCTTCGACGGTGATCAGTTCGTAGTGCTTGCGGCGTATCAAGGCGAGAAGAGCTTCATAGAGCGCCGTGCGCGTTCGGGCCACGCGTCGATCGATCGGCAAATTTGTTCTCCTTTTTCCGGACGAGCGCGCGTTGCAGTCCCATTCGGTACACGAGGCACCCTTCTGTTTCGCAACTTCCGAACACCGTGTTCCGGATCGTGCTAGCCGAATGTCGTCTAGTCAACATCGAGGAACAGCCATGGTTGAGCTTTCTGCAAAGTCCCCTCTCTCTTCCCCATTTCGAAAAGCGGGTGCCTGCGCGCTTCTCCTGCTCACCCTGACGAGCCTGCATCACGCCTATGGCGCCTACATCTATGAAACACCGTGGCGTCTCCATATCGTCCAGTTGGCCGTGCCGGCGGCAATAGTCATTGCGGCCGCGCTGTTCGTTGGCCGGTCGAGGAGCGGGACCACGGCTGGACGTGTCGCGACCTGGCTGGCCGCCCTTGTCGTGCTCGCCTTTCCGGTCGCAATGATCGGCATCTACGAGGGCGGCTGGAACCATGTGGTCAAGAACGTCGCCTATTTCGGCTTCGGAACAGATGCAGCACGGTCCCTGTTTCCCGAGCCCGTGTACCGGTTGCCGGATAGTTTGCTTTTTGAATTGACGGGGATCGCCCAGTTCCCGCTCGCCGTCATCACCGCGCTGAATACGCTCGCTCTGTTGCGGCCGCCCGCCCGGTGATCGGATTTAGGTGCCGGCGGCCGCGCCGGTCGTTCGGATAAGGCAACGCTGCGAACAAGCGCCGTCAGGCGATTGTTCGTGCGCTATCCGTCATCAGCTTCAGCCCCAGTGCGCCCACCACGGCGCCGGCGGCGCGGTCGATCCAGGTCTTGGAGCGCAGGTAGACGACCCGCGGGCCGTGGGAGGAAAAGCCGAGGGCGACGATTGCGTACCACGCAAACTCGTTGATGAAGAGCAGCGGGGGCAGGGCGAGAAGCATCCAGGTAGGCGCCGGCGACGGCAACAGCGCGGCGAACATCGAGGCGTAAAAGATCGCCGTCTTCGGGTTGGAGATCTGAACGAAGAGCCCCCGTAGCAGGGATTTCCAGAGCGTGCTCGGCTGGTCGGCGGGTGTCTCGGCAATCACTATCTTCTGCGGTGCGGCCCGCCAGATGCTTATGCCGATCCAGACGAGATAGGCGCCACCGGCGAGCCTCAGGAGGATGTTGAGCCATTCAACCTGAAGAAGGATCGCCGTCAGGCCGGCGACCGCAATACAGGCGAAGAAAAAGCCGCCAATGCCCATGCCGACCGCTGCCATCAATCCATCGGCGCGGGACCGTGCGATCGCGATCCGCGACACCACGATGAAGCTCGGCCCGGGGCTCATGGCTCCAAGCAGGAAGACGCCCAGGATGGAGGCAAGAATTGCAAGTTCATGCATGTCACTATCCTCTCTTTAGAACGCTGCTGCCGCCGACGCAGGGCGAGTATGAAACGCGTTGCGTCATCCCACAATCGGGAATGTCCTCTCCCGCTCTCTCCGTCGAGAGAGCGGGAGACGTTCGTCAAGAATGACCTTCCTCGATCTTCGGGAGGAACCACGCGAGAAGCCCCGCAAGCGGAAGGAACGAGCAGATATAGTAGACCGTTTCGACGCCGTAGCTATCGGCCAGTATCCCGAGAAGCGCTGCCGCAATGCCGCCGAGACCGAAGTTCAAGCCGTAGAACAGCCCGCCGATAAGCCCGATGCGGTTCGGCAACAGCTCGATGGCGTAGATCAGGATCGATGCGAAGGCGCTTGCCATGATCAGGTTGATCATCACCGTCAGCACGCCGGTCCAGAACAGATCGGCATGTGGCAGGATCAGCGTCAGGGGAAGCGGCCCCAGAACCGAGATCCAGATGATCCGGTAGCGTCCGATGCGATCGCCGACAATCCCTCCGATCAGTGCGCCTGCGGCCGAGGCAAGCAGGAAGATGAACAACATCATCTGTGCGGAAGGGATGGAGAGACCAAACTTCTCCATGAGGTAGAAGGTGTAGAACGAGCGGAAACTTTCGCCATAGGCGTTCTTGGTGAACATCAGCAGCGTCAGGACCACCAGAGCGGCGCCAATCGTCGCCGGCGCGTGGCGGATGCTGCCCGCCTTCTTGCTGTCCGCCCGCAGCGCCATGAATGCGGCGCTGATCTCCCGCTGCTTGCCGCCGATCCACGCGAGAAGCACCATTGCCAGCAACGCCAAGGCGGCGAACCAGGCGAGGCTCGGCTGCCCCCAGGGAACGATGATCACCGCGGCAAAAACCGGACCGAGTGCGCCGCCGGCCTGGCCGCCGACCTGAAACAGTCCCTGCGCCAATCCCTGCCGGCCGCCGGCGGCATAGCGCGCCATGCGCGTGGCTTCCGGGTGGAAAATGGACGACCCGATGCCGATCAGCGCGACAGAGACAAGGATCATGGAATAGCTATCGGCAAGGGCGAGGCTGACCAGGCCCGAGAGCGTGAACATCATCCCGACGACTGGCGAATAGGGGGCGGGGTGTTTGTCCGTGACCATGCCGATCGCCGGCTGCAGCAGAGACCCGGCAATCTGGAAGGTCATGGTGATCATGCCGATCTGCACGAAGTCGAGCGCATAGGCGTCCTTCAGGATCGGATAGGCGGCCGGGATCAGCGACTGCATGAGGTCGTTGAGGAGATGGGTGACCCCGAGAACGACCAGGACGGCCAGATGCGTCTTCGGGCGTGTCACGGCAGGGATGGCGACTGTCATGGTTGATTTCTAGACTCCAGGATGCCGTGAAACGGCCTGCGGCGATGCCGCGCGGCGGGGAGCTTATGCATCCTCCGATAGGCGGGCAACCACCGGATGACGCTGCGCGCGAAAAAATGAGCTGTCGGGGCGGGAGGTTAGGCTCGCACGGGCACTTTCTTGGCCAACCTTCCTCTGAGGACGCCCCGGAGCTTGCCGGCAAGGCGCGGTTCTTGCCCCGCCGCCTCGTTCGCCCCGACTCAGGCCTTCCCCCGCGAGACAGGTCTCACGGCGCTGTCGGCTTTCGGGTGGCAAGGTCCGCGATCGCGAGGAAAACACCGATCGCGAGGAATACGGCAAGGACCAGCGCCGCTCCAGTTGCACCAGTCGCGTCGAGCTGCATCGCAGCAAGCGGCAGCACGGCCAGGATCGTCAGGTTGTTGAGGCTTTCCGAAAGCGAAAGCACCTGGCCTTTTTCCTCTCCGGCCAGGCTCGCAAGAATGGCGGTGCTCGTCGGTGCGGCGAGCCCCAAGGCAAAGCCCCATGCCGTCAGGAAAACGAGGTCCCCCGTGAACGACAGGGGGTTGAGCATGAAGCCGCCGACCGCCGCACTCAGGAGGAACAGCGCAACGATCAGCGTGCGATCGTCACCGCGAAACAGCCGTGCGGCTCGGCCGACGCCGAGGTTGCCAAGCAAGAGTCCCAGACCGAAAGCCGAGATGGAGACGCCGGTGGCCGCAACGCCGAGGTCATAACGAAGCCGCAGGACCTCGCCGGCAAGAAGGAAACCGGCGACAGCCGTTCCGTTCCAAAGGCCTTTCGCGGCCAGGGGGCGGATCAAATTGCCACGGCCGAGCCAGACAGGACGCCTCATCTTCGGCACTGGGGGATTTCCCGCCCGGGCGGGAATCGCACTCCGGGCTATGGCAACTGTCGTGAGGCAGCCGGCGGCAGTCACCAGGAAAGGCGCACGCCAATCGAATGCCTCCGTCAGGACGCCGGCGATGACCGGCCCCGAGACGATGCCTGATGTCATGCCGATCATCACCGCTCCCATCGCGGCGGATTGTCGGTGCGCGGGGATGATGTCTGCCACCAGGGCAAAGGCCGTCGGAATCAGAGCCGCCGACGCCAGGCCGCCGAAGACCCGCAGGACGATCGCTGCCCCGAAGCTCGGCGCGATCGTCACCGCGAGGCCGTCAATCGAGAACAGAACCAGCGACACGAGCAGAAGTCGGCGACGGTCTATGCGATCGGAAAGGTAGCCGAAGATCGGCGCGGCCACGGCATAGGAAAGCGCGTAGCTGCTGACGAGCCATGCGGCGTGCGCCGGCGTCGTCTCGAAGGCCACGGCCAGGGGCGAAAGCATCGCCGACAGCATGAACTCGGTCGCGCCGACAAAGAAAACGGCAAACGCGAGGGTGGGCAAAATGAAGCGTGAGGGCACGGATTATCGTCCTTGAGCTTGAGAAGCAGGAGAGAACCGGCGCGCGAAGACGTCTAGCCCGTTCGTGGCGCCGGAAGGATCGAAGCGTTTTTTTTGGGGGGGAGAGTGTCGGCGCTGCGGACCCCGATGGTTCGGGTCATGGCGATGCGAATGAATGCTCGCCTAAGCTGAATACGACAAGGAACCTCTAGCAAAGAGGTTTAGGGAACACAACAGTTCTTCCCGATCGGTATCCGAAACGAACCGCTGGGTGGCCAGCCGCGCTATCGCGCGACCGGCCCATTCAGGCGCTCGTGGTCAAGGCAGACCCTGGCCTCACATGATCTGCGGTGGAACGCTCAGACCTGCCGGTCAATCGGCCGGTCCAGCGCCCAGCGTCCGATCCCATGGGCGCTGAGATAGGCAAAGACGCCGATCCATACCGTCGAAAGCTGAAAGCCCGTGCCGCGCGGGATCATCACCACAACCAGAATGACGATCATCTGGATGAAGAGCATGAAGGCGAGGGCGCGCGTCAGAAGCCCGAGCGCAATTGCGATACCGCCGAAAAGCTCCAAGGCGATAGTCAGATAGGCGAGCGGCCGGATCGAGGCCCCGACTCTGGAAAAGCTCGATGTCACGGGGCATGTCGCCGTTGAAGAGCTTTTCCCAGCCGAACCAGCTCACGACTTCACCCGTTGTGATCCTCAGCATCAAGTAATGCGACAAAGGCCGCGGTGAGGTTGAAGATCAGATAAAGTCCGGTGCTGCTCCCAGATCCGGCAGAACCATGGCATTCGCATGCGTGGTAGCCTGTGTCACGGGAAGTTCCTTCCATGAATGAGCATTCGTTGTGAGGAGATGCGTGCGGCTCAGCACATGCCGCCGTTTGCCCGGATGACCTGGCCATTGATCCACGCGCCTTCCGGTCCGGCGAGGAACGAGACGACACGGGCGATATCCTCGGGTTCAGCGAGCCGTTCGAGGGGGTTCATCTTTGCCATGCGGAACAGCAGTTCAGGGCTCTTTCCGCTCAGGAACAGCTCCGTCGCAACAGGCCCAGGGGCGATCGCGTTCACGCGAATTCCGCGGCCACGCATCTCTTGCGCCAGCACCTGGGTCAGTCCTTCGACCGCCGCCTTGGTGGCAATGTAGATGCCATAGGTCGGCAGGCGCATTCCAATCACGCTCGACGAGACGTTGATGATCCGGCCGTCGTTGCGCAGTCGTTTCGCCGCCTCGCGGCAGACGTTGAACGTGCCCTTCAGGTTTATCGCGATGGTGTCGTCGACGACGTCGTCGGTGACGTCGGCAATCGGTGCAAGTTTCATGATGCCGGCGCTGTTGACGACGACGTCCACCCCGCCGAAGGCTTGCGTGGCCGTGTCAAACATCGCGGCAACCGCGCCGGCGTCGCTGACATCCGCTTGAATGACGCGTGCGTCGCCACCGCCGCCGATGATTTCGTCCGCGACCGCCTTGGCCGCCTCAGTGCGTCCCGCATAGTTCACGACAATCTTGAAGCCGTCACCGGCGAGGCGCCTGGCGATTTCCGCCCCAATGCCCCGCGACGCTCCGGTAACCAGCGCGACCTTGTTGCTGTTGCTCATGTGCCAAGCCTTTCAGGTGTTCCGTCTATTGATCGCGAGGAGGATACGCCTGGCATGAGAGAAGAAAAAATGCATAATTTGCAGGAGATAAATTACTGAAAGTATGAGTTGTCATGACGTTTGATGCGCGCTTGCTCAGCGGGATCGGAGTGCTTTCAGCAGTCGTCGAGGCCGGCAGCTTTGCCCGGGCCGGTGAAGCAATGGGGTTGACTCAGCCTGCGGTCAGCCGCGCAGTGGCCCGATTGGAGGAGCGCCTCGGCATACGTATTTTCAATCGAAGCGCCCGGGCAATCTCGCTGACGGACGAGGGGCGGCGCTTTTATGAACTCGTCGCGCCACTTCTTTCGGCAATCGAGGAGGCCGCGATCATGGCCGGCGGCACCAAAACGCACGTGCGTGGCAAGCTGCGGATCAATGTCGATGGGACCTTCGGGCACTTCGTGCTCGCCCCGAGGATCAATGACTTTCTCGAACGCTATCCGGAACTGTCGGTCGAGATCTTCGTGCGTGACTCGATCGGCGATTTTGTCGGCGAGGGGACGGACGTTGCCGTACGCTTCGGCGAGCCTGGCGCCCATTCGATGCATACGGAGCTGCTGCTGGAAACGCGTGTGTTCACCTGCGCGTCGGCGCAATACCTAAAGAAATATGGCAGGCCGCAAGTGCCAGCCGATCTTTCGCACGGGCACCAATGCGTCCTCATCCGCGACCCGGCGACCGGGCGCCCCTTCGCCTGGGAGTTTCAGAGCCGTGGCGAAGCCGTACCGTTCGCGGCGACCGGCCGGGTCATGGTCAATGACACAGGCTCGCTGATTGCCGCCTGCCGCAGCGGCGCGGGGATCGCGCAATTGCTCGAGCTCTATGTCAGGAACGAATTGTCGGACGGCGGTTTGATCCAGATCCTGCCGGACTGGTCAGAAGAAACCTTTCCGCTCCATGCCTATTATCGCCGCTCGGACCTGATGCCTGCAAAACTCTGCGCCTTTCTTGACTTCGTACGCGAGATCGTCGCTTAGCTGCTTCGGATCGCTCTATCCGGCATTGGGCCGCCACCGCACATGCTCGATGAGCGCGCGCAGCTTCGGCGCAAGGTTCCGCCGATTGGGAAAGTAGAGGTAAAAGCCCGCGAACGGCGGGAAATAGTCCTCGAGAAGCGGCACCAGCTGTCCCGCAGAAACATAGGGTCTGAAGGTTTCCTCCATGCCGAAGGTGATGCCGCCTCCGGCGCAGGCGGTCCGGATCATCAGCGACATGTCGTTGGTGGTGATCTGCGGGTTCACCGCCACGTCGAACTCGCGCCCATCCTTGCCGAACTCCCAGCGATAAGGTGCAGTTTGAGGCGCCGGACGCCAGCCGATGCATCGGTGCTGGGCGAGGTCCGACGGTTGCATGGGCTTGCCGAAGCGTTCGATATAGGATGGCGCCGCGACAGCGGTCTGGCGTTGCTCGGCCGATACCGGGACTGCGATCATGTCCTGCTCGATGACTTCGCCGAGCCGCACCCCGGCATCATAGCCTTGGGCCACGATGTCGAACTCCTCGTCCGTGACGGTCACATCGATCTGGATCGTGGGGTAGGCCTCGGCAAAGCTTGCGAGCAGCGCCCCTGATATAAACCTTTCGGCGATCGAGGACACCGCCAGCCGCAACAGCCCGGTTGGGGCCATGTCCCGGTCGGCTGTGGCGTCCAGGGCCAGGCCGACCTCCGCGAGGGCCGGGGCAACGCGCAGGTAAAGTTGCGCGCCAGCCTCCGTAAGGCTGACGCTGCGTGTCGTCCGCTGCACGAGTGCAACGCCGAGCCGATCTTCCAGCCGCCGCAGAGACTGGCTTACGGCCGATCGGGTAACGCCCAGATGCTCGGCAGCCGCGCGAAAACTCCGCGCCTCGGCGACGGCCATGAAGACGGAGATGGCATTAAGATCGACGGCCATTGGACGGCTCAACTTACCAGTGTCGGTGTGATTGGGCAGAGTGATGATGCAATCATGGCCCGCCGATCGACAACCTTCAAGGCATCAAAGAATGTCACCGCGAGTTCTACCGCGCCTGTGATCGCCTACAGAAGGCTTGCCCTGATCGCAAGAGCCCGGCAGAGCCTTCACTTCTTCCCCGCCTCCCGCCCCGCCTCTGCAGCCGCAATGGACATTCGGCTGCAGAGGCGGGGCGGGAGACACGCGGCAACCATCGTTGGCATCAAAGGATCGGGGCGATCCCGGTAACGACGGTCTTCACGTGCTCCCCTTCCGCAATCACCTTTCGCGGTAAAACACCATGCCGCCATGGTGCAGCACGTCATCGATGAACTCGCCATCGGCCGTGAAGCCGGTGTCATCCCAGTAGTCGATCTGGTTGCCGGTCACTTCGTAGCGCCCCTGATAGGCGCTCTTTCGGTTTCCGCGCGCCTCGTCATAACGGCCGTTCGGCAACAGTTCCTGGCGGATCCGCCCGTCCTCGGTCACCCACATGCCGACATAGGGATGATCTGCTTGCTTGCTTTGAGCCTCGCTGCTCATGACGTCCTCCGCGACGGCTTGACGGGAGATCGGCGCGTCGGCAGATGCCAGACCGGCAACAAGGGTGGCGGCGGCAAGCTTGGGGAGATTGTTCATGGCTGCTCTCCCGCAGACTTGTCCTTGCCCGCTTCGGCCCGTTCGGCAAAGAGCTGCGACAAGGATTGCGAGGCAGCAATGGCGCGGGGAAATCCGGCCGGAACGGTTACCATGTAGATGATTTCCTTGAGCTCATCCTCGGAAACACCGATGTTGAGCGCGTATCCGGCATGGACATTCATCAGCTCCGTCAGGCCCATCGCAGCGAAGGCGGCGACCGCTGCCAGTTGCCGCGTCCGGTTGTCGAGACCCGGGCGAGCCCAGACGTCGCCAAGGGCATAGGCCTCGGTCGCATCGGCAAGGAAGGGAAACTCCTGCCGCATCCGTTCCAGATTGGGCTGCGTCACGCCATTGTTGAGGGTCCGGATGACGGCGGCGCCGCGTTCGCGACGCTCCTCCAGGGATTGGGCGAAGGCGACCTCCGGCGAAAGGCCCAGGAAAACCGCCGCACCTGCTGCTGCGAATTGCGATTGAATGCGATCAAGCACGTTTCTCTCCTCGATAGATTGTCTGTTGGGACGTCAGCCGATCGCGAACGTCGCCATCCTCCGGCTGTTCGATGCCGGGGAGGGCGCGACAAGCGCGCGTCCTATCCGCGTCAGCTGAATTTGGGGGAGGCGCTGTCATTCGGAGCGTCGAAAGTCAGCGGGCCCTGTCCAGTTCCTCCTCCGTCTTGCGTTGCTGTGTCGACGCAAAAGGTAGGCGGGGAAGATTGGAACGATAAGACGCCGATTTCGATCCATACTGGTAAATCTGACTAACCAGTCGGAATACTGTTCAGTGGCACGCTCATCGCGACCATGTCAGTTATGACAGGCGAATTTGTTCTCTCGGGTACGGGCCCTTGGCGTGATGCGGCGGCACCACCGTTTGACTTCGAAATCACTTACAAAAACGCGCCAGCCTCGCGGCTCAGCGTGTCGATCAGCAGGCAGACACCGGGCAATGCCGCGGCTCGCAGGATGTATCAGCGAAATATCCAGTCCGGGGCCGGCCCAGCCAGGCAATATCTGTATGGCGGTTCCCTCGGCGACCATCCTGCGGCCGATGACGGTTGGCAGGCGGCCGATGCCGATCCCGGCCTCGATAGCCTCCGAGATGCCGCGGACGCTATTGGCACACATGCGCGGCTTGAACTCAACCTTCACCGGGTCTTGCGCCGCATGGTGGAGTGTCCAGGTCTGGCTTTCGCCCGGTGCGATCTGCTCGTCGATCAACTGATAGGTTGTTAGGTCGGAAGGCAGCAGTGACATGCCCTGTGCCGCGAACAGCGCCGGTGCTGCAAAGATAGACGCTTCGGTGCGTCCGATCTTGCGGGCGATCAGGGACGAATCCTCGAGATTGCCGACCCTCGGGAACATTCCGTCGACCTCGGCATGGACAATCTCCAGATGATCCGCAACGCCCAATTCCCGCCGGCGCTATCGCCGCCGGCCGTGCAGCCACAGGAACGCTTCATCGCGGGCGGCGAGGGAAATCCGAAGCTGCGGGTCGTCTTTCTCAATCCGGCGCCGGAGCGCCCGAACAATCCGGCAATCCAGCATCTTCACGGTGGTGGACTGGTCGTTGGCAAGCCCGAAGTCGCCGTTCCCGAACTGCAGCAATTGTCCGCGGAACTGGGCGCGCTTATCGTTTCGGTCGACTACCGCCTTGCACCCGAGCATCCGTTCCCGGCTGGGCTCGACGACGCATACGCGGCGCTCGGCTGGTTGCATCAGGCTGCGGTCGAGCTTGGCGTTGATAGGAAGCGGATCGCCGTGATGGGCGAGAGTGCCGGCGCCGGGCTTGCCGCTGCCGTCTCGCTCCGGGCACGTGACCGCGGCGAGTGGCCGATCCGCTTCCAGTTGTTGCGTTATCCAATGCTCGACGACCGCACTGTGTTGCGCTTGCCACCGGCTCACGTCGGAACCTTCATCTGGAACGCGCAGTCGAATGCTTTTGGCTGGACTTCCCTGCTCGGTCGCAAGCCGCTGATGGCGGAACCACCGGCGGAGGCGGTTCCGGCACGTGCCGTCGATCTTGCCGGCCTGCCATCCGCCTGGATCGGCGTTGGCACACTCGACCTGTTCGCACAGGAATCGATACATTTCGCATCCCGTTTCGTCGTGGCCGGCGTGCCGGTCGAAATGTCCGTGGTTCCCGGCGCCTATCACGGCTTCGACACGATGGTACCGCAGGCGCGCATCTCGGCGGATTTCATCGCCGGCTGGAAATCGGCGCTGAGCCGATCTTTGGAAGTCGACTAAGGGGCAGGCGCACTGCACGGTTCGCGCCGCATGACTGCCAGGGCGCAAGAGGCTTTCCGCCCGAAGGCGGCATCTCGCTTGACGACCGCCGCCATTTCTTCCGATAGGGTCAATCTACGAGCAGGTGTGCGGGGAGGTGGCGACTGTGGCAATGCTCTTTGTTCCGGGCTTCATGCTCGACGCCGATCTCTGGCGCGATGTGGTTCCCGCACTCGGCGAGTACGGTCCCGCGACCTATGCCGACCTGTCGCAAGACGGCTCGATCGAAGCCATGGCCCGTCGCACGCTGATGGATGCCCCGGATCGCTTCATACTCACCGGTTTCTCCATGGGAGGCTACGTCGCCCGGGAAATCGTCCGGCAGGCGCCCGACCGGGTGACCGCACTGATCCTCATTGCCACGTCCGCGCGCGGCGACAGCGACGTCGAGCGCCAGCGAAAGGCTGTCGTCGCCGGGCAGGCCGCTGGCACGGCATTCAAGGGGCTCAGCCGATCGGCTATCCTCTCGTCCCTGCACCCCGACAATGCGGGGCGGACCGATATCCTCGATCGCATCCAGGTGGCAGGCCATCGAATGGGAGGCGACGCCTTTCGCCGACAAGCTCTCATCGAGCGGAGGGACGAACGGGACGCTCTGGCGTCGATCCAGTGCCCAAGCCTGGTCATTGCCGGCGAAGAGGATCGGTTGAGGTCGCGCGCCGAAACGCTGGAGCTTCACAATGGGCTCGTCGGCTCAAGCTTCGAGGTCGTCGCCGACACTGGCCACATGGTCCCGATGGAAGCGCCGCAACGCCTCGCCACCATCATTCGGGAATGGCTCGCTCAACAGAAGGCCGAAGCGTAACGCGCCCGAGCCAAACTCCACCGTTCGCCTCCCGTTGTCACCCAATTCTTGCCGTTTGCAGCCCTGGCCGTTCCAAATCCGGCGGGTGTCACGCTTGGGCTGAGGACGCTTTGGCAGTCTCGCCAAGCAGGACGTTCCACGGAGGAGAAGGATAGCAACCCGGCATTTCCGCTCACCCTCCACTTCGGTTACAGGACAGCTAGAAGAACGCTGTTGACAAAACACACCGATGACTGGCAAATGTCAGAAATGTACAGAGGACGCGGGTTGTCGGTTGGTTTTCAGGGGAGACAGGAGCCTGGAGCCGAAGAACCAGGAAGCATTTCCGTCTGCACAGATGCCAGCATGGGAGGGGACATCGTGGCTTTTCAGATGGATCGGCAGCTCGGCTTTCTCGCCACCGTGAACGTTGCTGCCATTGTGGCCGGTGCGGTGCTCGTCGGCGCCAGTTTCGTCGAGCTCTATAACTTCCAGTCCATGGCCTCGCAGGTTCCCGAACTGGGCTTCCTCGCTCTTGGCGTCATGCTGGCCATGATGTCCGGCAACGGCGGCATCGACCTTTCCGGCATCGCGCTTGCCAATCTCTCGGGCGTTGCCGCCTACTACTTTCTGCGCGACGTGATTCCCGCCGACGAGGCTCCGCTTCTCTTCACCTGGAGCCTGATCGGCTTAGCGCTTGGCGTCGGCCTTGTCGGCGGCATGCTGAACGGTTTCCTGATCGCGAAGGTTGGATTGACGCCGATCATCGCCACGCTCGGCACGCAATTGCTCTTTACCGGCCTGGCGATCGTTCTCACCAATGGTTCGGCGCTCAGCATCGGCTATGTCGAGCCGCTCGACGATTTCGGTAATGCCACGATCCTGAGCGTGCCCCAATGCTTCGCTCTGTTCCTGGTCGTCGCGCTCGCGATCGGCGCCATCCTGCGTTTCACGCCCTTCGGCCAACGTCTGCTTCTGCTCGGCAACAATGCCAAGGCGGCGCGCTACGCGGGCATCCCGGAAAAGCGCATCCTGTTCCTGACCTATACGGTTTGCGGGCTATTGGCGTCGGTTGCCGGCATCGTCATTGCCGCGCGCACCTCGAGCGTGAAGTGGGACTACGGCACCTCCTATGTCCTCATCGCTATCCTGATCGCCGTCATGGCCGGGGTTCGCCCCGAGGGCGGCTATGGGCGAGTCATCTGCGTCGTGCTTTCGGCAACGTCGCTGCAGATGCTCTCCAGCCTCTTCAACTTCATGAACATCTCGAACTTCTTCCGAGACCTCGCCTGGGGCGTTCTTCTGCTCGTTTTCATCGCCACCTCCGGCTTCGACTTCAAAGCCTGGTTCAGGGCGGCCCGCAGCTAAACCCCGTTTCCGCCAGGGCCGGGCGCGAGCCTTCGCGCGCCACAGCTCTTTCCTTTCGAAGGCGCAATGGGAGGAACTATGCCTGATTTTCGTAAAATTGCCGCCTGCACCGTGGCTCTCAGCACCATCTGGAGTGCCGCGGCTGCCATGGCCGAGGAGAAGCCGAGCATCGTGACCGTCGTCAAGGTCACCGGCGAGAATTGGTTCACCCGCATGGCCGAGGGCGTCGCCGCCTATGGCAACGACAACGATACGGTTGCCACGAGCCAGATCGGCCCGGGCAAGGCGGATGCCGCCCAGCAGGCACGCCTGATTGAGGACCTTGTCGCCAAGAAGGTCAGCGCGATTGCCGTCGTGCCGATGGATGCGGCGTCGCTCGAAGGCGTGCTGAAGCGCGCCGCCCAGCGCGGCATCAAGGTGGTGACCCACGAGGCCGACAGCATGAAGAACACGCTCGTCGACATCGAAGCCTTCGAGAACAAGGCCTTCGGCGCCCGCTTCAACGAGAAGATCGCCGAGTGCATGGGCAAATCAGGAAAATGGACGTCCTTCGTCGGTTCGCTCGGCAGCCTGACGCATGTCCAGTGGGCTGACGGCGGCGCTGAGAACGCCAAGAAGTACCCAGAAATGGAGCTGGTCTCGGAGAAGAACGAATCCTTCAACGACGCCAACCGCGCCTATGAGAAGGCCCGCGAGATCCTGCGCAAGTACCCCGACATCAAGGGCTTCCAGGGCGGCTCCGCCATCGACGTCATCGGCATCGGCCGCGCCGTCGAAGAGGCCGGCCTGCAGGACAAGACCTGCGTCTTCGGCATCGGCCTGCCGAAGGATACCGGATCCTATCTTGAATCCGGCGCCGTCGATGGCATCAGCTTCTGGGATCCGAAGGATGCCGGCTACGTCATGAACAAGGTGGCCGACATGGTCATCAAGGGCGAAGAGATCAAGGACGGCATGGATCTCGGCGTGCCCGGCTACGAAAAGGTGACGGTCAAGAAGGGTGCCGGTGACGGTATCATCGTCGTCGGCGAAGCCTGGGTCGACGTCGACAAGTCGAACTACGGCAAATACCCGTTCTGATCGGTTCTGCCGATTAATGCCGTCGCGCCATAAACCGGCGCGGCGGCGTGTCCCTCGAACGCCCTCATGCACCATCAGGACAAAGCCATGCAGCCCCAGCCCACTGGCGGTGAACCGCATCTCAAGCCCGCGACCCCTTTTCTGGAGGTGCGCAACATCGAGAAGCACTTCGGTGGCGTGCGCGCGCTCAAGGGCGTGAGCCTTTCGATCGAGGCCGGCAACATCTATCACCTGATGGGTGAGAATGGCTGCGGTAAGAGCACGCTCATCAAGATCATTTCCGGGGCTCAAGGGGCTGATGCAGGCGAACTATTGATCGACGGCAAGACGGTCACCGGACTGACACCGGTCGCAGCCCTCGCTGCCGGCATCGAAACGGTCTATCAGGATTTCTCGCTGCTCCCCAATCTCTCCGTCGCCGAGAACATCGGCCTGACTCAGCAGTTGGTGTCCTCGTCGGGCAAGCTTGCGCGGCGGCTCGACATACCGAAGATGCGGGCGACGGCCGAGCGCGCCCTTGCGGCCGTCGGCCTGCCGGCGAGCAGGACCTTTCTTTCAACGCGGACGGACGAGTTGCCGATGGCGACGCGGCAGCTGATCGCCATTGCCCGCGCAATCGCCTCCGACGCCCGCCTCGTCATCATGGACGAGCCAACGACCGCGCTGACCAAACACGAGGTCGACAATCTCATCGGCGTCGCCGACCGCCTGCGCGCCAAGGGCGTGGCCGTGCTGTTCGTCACCCACAAGCTCGACGAGTGCAAGTCGCTCGGCGGGCGGGCGATCATCATGCGCGATGGCCAGAAAGTCGCCGAATGCGACGTCGAGGATCATTCGAAGGCCGATCTAGCCTTCTGGATGACAGGCAAAGTGCTGGACGACACCCGCCAGCGGTCCGCCGTCACGCTCGGCGAGAAGCTGCTCAATGTCGAAAAGCTCTCACGAACCGGATTTTTTGCAGACGTGTCCTTGTCGCTGCACAAGGGCGAGATCATCGGCATTACCGGCCTGCTCGATTCCGGGCGCAACGAACTGGCGCTTGCGCTCGCCGGCGTTTCGCCGGCCGACGGCGGCGGTGTATTTCTCGAAGGCAACGAGAACCGCCTTGGCAAACCCGCCGATGCGATCGCTTCCGGGATTGGCTACGTTCCCGAGGACCGGCTCTCGGAGGGATTGTTCCTTTCGCAATCGATCAAGGACAATATCGTGGTTCCGGTCCTCAACCGGCTGCGCAATGCCTTCGGCATCGTCGACGGGCGCCGCAGCCGAGCGCTCGCCGAGCGCACGGTCGACGACCTTCAGGTCGTCTCGGCCGGCGTCGACAAGCCGGTGCAGTCGTTGTCCGGCGGCAACCAGCAGCGCGTGCTCATCGGGCGCTGGCTGACGATCGAACCAAAACTGCTCATCCTGCACGGCCCGACGGTCGGCGTCGACGTCGGCTCCAAGGACACGATCTATCGGATCATCCAGCGGCTCGCCGGCGACGGCATGGGCGTCATCATCATCAGCGACGACCTGCCCGAACTGCTGCAGAACTGCGACCGCATCATGGTCATGCGCAAGGGTCGAGTCGTCAAAACCTTTGCCGCCGAGGGGCTGGCGGAAGACGTTCTCTTCCGCGCGCTGACCGACGATACCATTGCGAGGCTTCAATGAGCGAAACCACCTTCTCCCCGGCAGAACCCCGGTCTGAAAGCGCGGGCGCTGTTGCCGGCATCTGGACGTGGCTCATGCGCCACCCACCGGCCTTCACGCTGATCCTGATCGTCGCGGTTTCGCTCGTCGTCGGTGCGATCAACACGGACTTCTGGCAGGTGTCGAACCTTTTCGACATCCTGCGTGCGTCCGTCGTCCGCGGCCTCTTCGCGCTCGGCGTGCTCGTCGTCCTTGCCTCCGGTGGCATCGACGTCTCGTTCACGGCGATTGCCGCCTTCGTCATGTACGCCGTCACCATGCTGGTCGTGAATGTCGTGCCCGACATGCCGATCGTCGCGATCCTCGCGCTCGGCGCAATCGGCGGCGCCTGTTTCGGCGCGCTCAACGGCGTTCTGGTTCACGCGCTCAAGGCGCCGTCTCTGATCGTGACGATCGGCACGCAATATGTCATCCGCAGCTTCTTGCTCACCTTTGTCGGCACGGCGCTGTTCATGAACATTCCGGCGGCAATGGACGCGTTCGGAAAGCTTGCGCTCTTCACCCATCACAGCGCCAACGGTTCGACTTCGACGCTGCCGGCCTTCGTGCTCATCCTCGCCATCGCTTCGCTCGTCACCTGGTGGGTCCTTGAGCGCACCCTCATCGGCCGTGCAGTCTACGCCGTCGGCGGAAACGCCGGTGTGGCCGAGCGGCTCGGCTACAACCTGCGCACGGTCCGTATCTTTGTCTTTGCTTATGCGGGACTTCTCGCCGGCATCGCCGGGATCATTCACGTCTCCAGCAACCGCCTGGCGAACCCGTTCGATCTCGCCGGCGCCGAACTCGAAATCATCGCCGCGGTGGTCCTCGGCGGCGCGCGTATCACCGGCGGCTCCGGCAGCGTCATCGGCACGCTTCTGGGCGTCGTGCTGATCACGCTCGTCAGTAACGTCCTCATTCTCGTCGGCATTCCGAGCACCTGGCAGCTCGTCATCGTCGGCATTTTTATCATTCTCGCCGGCGGGATCTTCTCGATCCGCGGCAGACAATCCTGACGGCTGGCCCCGGGGCCGCCAAGCGCGGTCAGGGCCGGCGTCATTCGACAACCCTGTTTCCTTGAGAAAGGTTTGAGTGCATGGCGCACGATGTTTCGGTCATCGGACTTTACATTCTCGACATCCTCGGTCGCCCGGTCGATCGCATTCCCGAGGGCGGCAATGTCGAGTTTATCGACGAGATCCGCTTGACGGTTGCCGGTACCGCCGGGGGCACCGTCGTCGACCTTGCAAAGCTCGGTCTCAACTGCCTCGCGGTTGGCGCCGTCGGTGACGACGAGAAGGCCGATTTCGTGCTTTCGACCTTGCAGCGCTTCGGCGTCGATACGGCCGAGATGCAGCGGATCCCCGGCGTTCCGACGTCTGCCACGATCCTCAACATCCGCCGCAACGGCGAAAGGCCTGCTCTTCACGTCCGCGGCGCGTCCGGTCATTTCGAGATCGCAGCCGAAGCGCTCGATCGCGTGACGGCGGCGCCGATTGTCCACCTTGGCGGCACGGGCCTGCTCGACCGCCTCGACGGTGAGCCGAGCCGCGTGCTTCTCGAAGCGGCCAAGGCCAAGGACCGGATCGTCACCTTCGATCTGCTCGGCGCCAGTGAGAAGACGCTTTCCCTCATCCGCCCGCTCTTCCCCTATATCGACTACTTCATGCCGTCGGTGGAGGAGGCCATGCTGATTTCCGGGCGGAAAACCGCCGAGGATGCGGCGCTCTTCTTCTGCGATCTCGGTGTGAAGCATTGCGTTTTCACACTCGGCGGCGACGGCGTCTATTTCATGGATCCGGACCGAAAGACCGTGAAACTGCCGGCCTTCGAGATCGACGTCGTCGATACGACCGGCTGCGGCGACGCCTTCAATGCCGGTTTCATCACCGGCCTGCACCACAAAATGGACACGGAGACATCACTGAAGTTCGCGCAGGCCTCGGCCGCGCTGGTGGCGACCGGTCTCGGTTCTGATGCCGGCATCACCTCCTTCGAGGGGACGCAGGCATTCATGCGCACCGCGCGCGTCAAGGCAAACTGACGGGCTGGCAGGGCGCTCCTGACGGAGCGCCTCAGACCCCTTCGGCCAGCAGCATCTCGGCGGTTTCGATGTCGGTGACAAGGTGAGTGGCGTAGCCGCCATTCATCGTCGCGCGGATTGCCGTTACCTTGTTCGCGCCGCCGGCGACACAGACGCGGCTCGGGATGCGCACGAGTTCGTCGAGCTCGATGCCCACCATGCGATCGTCGAGTTCGCCGCTCACCTGTCGGCCCGCCTCGTCGATGAACCGGCAGATCAGCACCGCGACTGCGCCGTGCGCCTGGTAGGAGTCGAAGTCCTCCTGGCTTGCGACATTGGCCGACCGGATCAGCGTGTCAGGACCGATATCGCCGACGCCGAAAACCAGGATGTTGGTCGAATGGATAAGCTCGAACTGCTTGACGAGCACCGGTTCGGAGAGAAGCCAGCGTTTCAGTTCCGGCGTCGACAGCAGCGCCGGCGCCAAAAGGTTGACGCAGCGCGCGTGAATGCGCTGGGACATCAGCGAGGTACAGAACTCCGGCGAGAATTCGGGATTGGCGATGGAACTACCCGAGACCTGGACGACAGTCAGCCCATCGAGTGCTTCGGCCAGCGAGATCTGGTCGGCGACTGCAAGTACGGTCCGTCCCCAGGCCACACCGATCGTGTCGCCTTGCTTGATCATGTCGGCAAGCAGGCGGGCGCCCGCCTCACCGAGCCGCGTCACCAGCGACGCAGGCTCTCCCGCGGGAATGACCAGCGCTCCTTCGAGCCCGAACTTCTCCTTGAGCTTGCGAGCCACGGCGACGCGTCCGCCGACATCGGTGTTGACGCGGATGGTGACGAGGCCGCGCTCGCGGGCCTCCTGAAGGTAGTTGACGATGGTCGCGCGCGACATGCCGAGGATCTTGGCGATGTCGCTCTGGGTCAGTTGATCGACGTAGTAGAGCCAGGCGGCCCAAACGACCCCGTCATCGAACTCGGGCGGCAACGACTTGCCTTCGCCGATCATCCAACTTGCCCGCGCGCTCTCCGTCATCCGTCACTCCGCTTGATACCGTTTGCGCCACCTCAAACCGGAAAAGCGGCTGCCGTCAAACAAATTCGAACGCTCAATTGACATTTGACACACTATGTTGTCATTTGTTTATGTTCCGTTGTGACGGACGATCGAGAACGGAATCGCGCTTGAGCACGCGGCCTCGAATGTGGCCGCATGGGCAGGCGAGACCGCGGCAGACAGGATCGGACCCGCGCCTCTTCGACGCGGCCCGCGCCAGACGCCGATCCCAAATTTCCCAAGCGGCCCTTCCCGTCAGCCTCCCGTGGCTCGGTGGGCATGGTCCCGCCATGTCATTTTTGTCCGGAGCCGTCGCAGGTGATGTCTGCCGGAAGCTGAGGAGCCTTTGCATGAAATCGAGATGGTCTGAAACCGAATATGCCAGTGTCGTCGACGCCTACGTCCGCAACGGCGTCAACCGCGACCTGGCGATCCGCACCTACACCACGCGCCTGCTCGGATCGGATCCGGAACTGGTGCTGCACGGCGGCGGAAACACGTCGGTGAAGACCACCTTTACCGATCTCGACGGTTCGGAAATTCCGGTTCTTTGCGTCAAGGGAAGCGGCTGGGACATGGGCACGATCGAACCGGCAGGACTGCCGGCCGTCCGCCTGCAGCCCCTGCAGGCGATGGTCGGTTTCCAGACGCTTAGCGACGACGACATGGTCATGCTGCAGCGCCGGTTGCTGCTCGATCCAGCGGCGCCCAATCCTTCTGTCGAAGCGATCCTGCACGCCAACCTGCCGTTCAAGCACATCGACCACACCCATGCCAACGCGATCGTATCGCTGACCAACCAGCCGCACGGGGAAGATATCGTTCGCGAACTCTTCCCCAAGGCGATCATCGTTCCCTATGTCATGCCCGGCTTCGATCTCGCAAAAGCCTGCGACGAGGCCTTCCGCGCCGATCCGACCGCCGACGGCATGATTCTCTTGAAGCACGGCATCTTCACCTGGTCGGAGGATCCGCGCGAAGCCTATGAAAAGATGATCGTGGCGATCGACATGGCCGAGCGCCGCATCGCCAAAGGCAATCCGCGCCCGTTCGTTCAGGCAAAGCAACCGGCAGCGATTGCGTCGGCCGCCGAAATCGCCCCGATCCTGCGGGGCGCCGTCGCCATCGACACCGGTGTCGAAGGCTCTCCGAAGCGCTTCGTGCTCGAACACCGCGCGAGCGAGACCGTGCTCGAGTTCTGCAACGCAGAAAACGCTGCCGATCTCGCGCGCCGCGGCAATGCGACGCCGGAACATGTCATCCACATCAAGCGCTTCGGACTGGCCCTGCCGGCGCCGGTTACCGGAGAAATGGCCACCTGGGCAGAGACGGTGCGCACGGCGGTGGCGGATTACATCGCCGAATACCGCGCCTACTTCGAGCGCAACAACGCGCGTGTTGGCGGCAACAAGAAGATGCTCGACCCGATGCCCCGCGTCTTCTACGTCGCCGGCGTCGGCCTCTTCGCAGCAGGTCCCAGCAAGAAGGCGGCACGCGTCGGCGCCGATGTCGCGGAAGCCACGATCAACGTCATCCGCAACGCCGAGGGCATCGAGAGCTTCGAGGCGCTGTCGGAACAGGATCTCTTCGACATCGAATACTGGTCGCTTGAGCAGGTGAAACTGGCGAAGCAGGTGGAAAAGCCGCTCAGCCGACAGGTCGCGGTGGTGACCGGTGGCGCCGGCGGCCTTGGCCTTGCGATTGCCGAGGCGCTGCGTGCGGAAGGCGCCGAAATCGCCCTCGTCGATCTTGCCGAAGCGGCGGTCACGAAGGAGGCCGCCCGGCTTGGCGGCCTTGGCGTCGCCTGCGACGTGACCAACCCCAAGGCCGTTGAAGCCGCTCTCGCCGGCGTTACCGAACATTTCGGCGGTGTCGACATCGTCATTTCGAACGCCGGCGCTGCCTTCCAGGGCGCCATGATCGAGGTCTCCGACGAACTCTTCGAGAAAGCCTTCGCGCTCAATTTCTGGGGGCATCACTACATTGCCCGGACTGCGACCAGGATCATGAAGGCGCAACGCACCGGCGGCGCGCTGGTGTTCAACGTCTCCAAGCAGGCGGTCAATCCCGGCCCCAACTTCGGTCCCTATGGCACCTCGAAGGCGGCGCTGATGGCGCTGATGCGGCAATACGCCGTCGAGCATGGCGCGGACGGCATCACTTCGAACGCCGTCAACGCCGATCGCATCCGCACCGGTCTCATGACCGACCAGATGGTCGAGGAGCGCAGCCGCGCCCGCGGCATCACACCGGAAGCCTACATGCGCGGCAATCTCGTTCATCGCGAAGTCGCAGCCAAGGATGTGGCCGAAGCCTTCGTGCATCTTGCCAAGGCACGCACGAGCACAGGCGCGGTCATCACCGTCGACGGCGGCAATGTCGCGGCGATGATGCGATAGCCAGATTGTGCGGCCGCGGTGAGCACCACCGCGGCCGTGCCCTGCGATATGAAGAGCATCGGCTCGACCTGCCGATTGTGTCGCCGTGGCGAAGAAAGTTCGACAACGCGACGGCCTAAGCCAACGGACAGCGAAGGTCTACCTGACGAGCTGGCGCCTGGGCTCCTAGATCCCGGAGCCGTCCAGTTCCTGTTCGTCCTCGCCTTCCCAGGGCAGGGGCATCGCGGCGCGATCGAGATTTGCCATGGGCATCGGCATCCAACACTTCAGCTCAGGCTCGGCATACTCGATGATGCGACCGGGCGAGGAATCGGAGGCGCGCCAGCCTTCGGACCCAAACTGATCACCCTTCGACCAATAGGCGAGATCGACTTCCGCGGCGCCTTGTTCGGACGGGCGGATCGTGACGAGGATCCGGCTCCCGTTTTTCGGCGCGCTTGCCATATGACGCCAGTGGTCCGCCTCAGCCATCATTACCCTCCTGCCTTGCTGCACCTCACAAGTTTCGCCTCGGCGCTTAAAACGGTCAACTCATTGTTTGCGTGGGCGAGGGGAGGAGGCAAGGCCAAGCGACAGACCTAGGCAAGCGCGGAACCGGGCTGGGTAATAGATGAGCGGGATGATCAGGTCTTCCTCGCCGTCCAAATGACGAATCCGAACTCGGACGCGGAAACCTGGCCGGCGAGGCTGTCGACCGCCGGCCGGCTTCGCCCGCAGTTCCCGAAATAGCGTCGGCGCCAGCAAACTTTACGGGATGGCGATGACCGCTTCGATCTCCACCTTCGCGCCCTTCGGCAGAGCGCTGACCTCGTAGCAGGCGCGTGCCGGGAACGGCTTGGTGAAGAAGCCCGCATAAACCTTGTTGATCTCCGCGAACTGTCCGAGGTCGGTGAGCAGAACCGTGGTCTTGACGGTGTTGGAAAGGGTCGTGCCCGCTGCGGTCGCAATAGCCCCAAGGTTCTTGAGGCACTGCTCGGCCTGCGCGATCGCGTCGTCCGAGTTGAACTCTCCGGTGGCCGGATCGATCGGAAGCTGACCGGAAACGAACAGGAGGTTGCCGACCTTGATTGCCTGTGAGAAGGGACCGACGGCACCCGGCGCGTCGGTGGTGTGGATTTCCTGGATCATGATCCGTCTCCGAGATTGGTGGTTGATTGGAACACGCTTATGCGTAGCGGGCGATCGCGAGATCGGTGGCGTCGATTTCCGGCTGGCGTCCGCTGACGAGATCGGCGATGACGCGGGCCGAACCGGAACTCATCGTCCAGCCGAGCGTACCGTGACCGGTGTTGAGATAAAGGCCGGCGACCTTCGTCGGGCCGATCACAGGCGTGCCATCCGGCGTCATTGGGCGAAGCCCCGACCAGAAGCTTGCCTTCGACACGTCGCCACCCGGGAAGAGATCGGTGACGGAGTGCTGGAGCGTCAGGCGGCGAGGCTCGCCGAGATCGTTGGTATAACCGGAGATTTCCGCCATGCCGCCGACGCGGATGCGATCGCCAAGCCTGGTGATGGCGATCTTGAAGGTTTCGTCCATAACGGTCGATTCCGGCGCGCGCGAAGCGTCGGTGATCGGGATCGTCAATGAGTAGCCCTTGACCGGATAGACCGGCAGACGGATGTCATGCGGCCTGACGAGGAGAGGGGAGAAGCTGCCGAGCGCCACGACGACGGCGTCGGCCTTGAGCGTGCCATGCGCCGTGACGACGCCCTTGATCCGGCCGCCTTCCACGTCGAGGCTGCGGATGATGCTGCCGTAGTTGAAGCGCACGCCGAGCGCTTCCGCCTTTTTCGCAAGTTCGTTGCTGAACTTGAAGCAGTCGCCGGTCTCGTCCTTCGGCGTCAGCAGGCCGCCGACGATCTTTTCGCGCACATGTTTTAGCGCCGGCTCGACGCGAATGCAGCCGTCGCGGTCCAGAACTTCGTAGGGAATACCGTCGGCGGCGAGCGCCTTGACGTCTTTGCCGGAGGCGTCGAGCTGGGCTTGGGTGCGGAAGAGCTGCAGCGTTCCCTGCATGCGCTCGTCATAGGCGATGCCGGTTTCAGCGCGCAGCGCGGCGAGCGAGATGCGGCTGTAGTCGGCAAGCCTGAGCATGCGGCTCTTGTTGATCGCGTAGCGCCCGGACGTGCAGTTCGAGAGCATCTTGATCATCCAGGAGATCATGGCGGCATCGACCTTGGGTCGAAGGATGAGCGGCGCGTGCTCCATGAACAGCCATTTCATCGCCTTCATCGGAATCCCGGGTGCTGCCCAGGGCGAGCAGTAGCCGAAGGAAACCTCGCCGGCATTGGCAAAGCTCGTCTCCAGCGCCGGTCCGGGCTGGCGATCGATGACGGTGACCTCATGTCCGCTCTTGGCAAGCTGGTAGGCCGAGGTGACGCCGACGATGCCGGCGCCGAGAACGATAACTTTCATGATGTCCTCAAAAGGAAAGGAAGCTCAGCGATACTGCCGTTCGTAGCGATGCCCGAGACCGGTCAGGATTTCGTAGGAGATGGTGCCGGCATCGCGTGCGATGTCTTCGAGTGTCTGGTTGGGCCCGAGGACCTCCACCAGGCTGCCGAGTTGCAGGCGCCCCTCCGGCAAGGCGGAGATGTCGATGGTGATGCTGTCCATCGACACCCGGCCGACGATCGGCAAGCGAACACCGTCGCAATAGACCGCACCCCGATCGCTCAGGCTGCGCGGCAGGCCGTCGGCATAGCCGGCAGCAATGGTGGCAAGCCGGGTCGGGCTTGCGGCGACATGGCTGCCGCCATAACCGACGCGCGCTCCGGTCGGCACTTCACGCGTCTGTACCACCGCAACATCGAGCTTGATGACCGGCTCCATCGGGTTTGGATGACCATCCGTCGGAGCACCACCATAGAGTGCAATCCCTGGCCGAACGAGCACGCCGTGATAGGCTTCGCCGAGGAAAATGCCGCCCGAGTTGGCGAAGCACAGTTCGTATTCCGGAAACTCCGTGGCGATGCGTCGGAGTTCGGCAAGCTGGTTGCCGTTCTGCTCGCTCAAGACATCGTCGGCAGAGGCCAGGTGGCTCATGACAAACTGGATGTCGATCATGCCGCAGGTCCGCAGCATCGATGCGATCGCCGGTCGTTCCTGCGGCGGGACACCGAGCCGCGACATGCCTGTGTCGAACTGCAGCGCCGCGGGAAGGCGACGGTTGAGGTTTACAGCCGCACCGGCCCATTGTCGCAATTGTTCGAGGGAATTGATGACTGGAACGATGCCATCGTCGGCGCAGGCGAGCTCATTGCCCGGCTGCAGGCCATTCAGAACGAAGATCATCGCATCGCGGGCAAGCTGAGGTCGCAGGCGCCGAGCTTCCACGAACTGGGCCACGAAGAAGTGCCGGCAACCGTGGTCATAGAGGCGCGCCGCGACCCGGTCCGCGCCAAGCCCATAGGCATCCGCCTTGACGACTGCTGCGGCCCGCGCCGGCGCAATTTCAGACACAAGCCGGTCGTAATTGCGAACCAGCGCCACAAGATCGATCGTGAGGTAGCCTGAGGCGCCGCCCTTGATCGCTTTCTGCTGCGTATTTTCCCTGACTGCGCCGTCCATGGCCGAGCCTCCCAACTTGTCCGGAGGGTAGTGAAACGATCGCAGAATTGTCGACGAATTGTCGATTGATCGTTGCGTGGATTCGTGATCTTTGAATGAAACAGCGACGAATTGGAATAATCTGCAATGCCCGCGCTCGACACCATAGACCGCAATATCCTTCGGCTGCTGCGCCTGGACGCGCGCCGGAGCAATGCCAGCCTCGCGACCGAGGTCGGGCTCTCGCCATCCGCTTGTCTAAGGCGGATAAAATTGATGGAACAGTCCGGCGTCATCCGCGGCTATACCGCCCTGGTGGACACCTCGAACGTCGAGGCCAGCATTGCCGTTATCATCAACATCACGCTGGACCGCCAGACGGAGGACTATCTCGACCGGTTCGAGGCGGCTGTACGAAGACATCCCGAGTTGCGGGAGTGTTTTTTGATGACCGGTGGATCGGACTATCTCCTGCGCGTCGAAGTCGCCAATGCCGGCGAGTTCGAACGCATCCACAAGGAGATTCTCTCGGCTTTACCGGGGGTCTCCCGGATCCATTCGAGCTTTGCGATCCGCAACGTGCTCGCGACACGTCCCAAGGCGCGTCGATAGGCTGCAGTGTCAGAACCCCGGCGGCCGCCCCTAGCAGAGCAGGAGGGCGACAGGCATCAAGGCGAGGAGGCGGGCAAGTCCATCGGCCGCAAGTCGGTCGCGCAGGCTGTGGGTGGTTGGCGATTTGTATCTCGCCCGGGACAATTGTGCCTCCAGCGTTCATATATGAAACAGAACGAATATTCCGAAGGCGGAAATTTGCGAATTCTGCATTCTATTTTCTCTTGCAGGTTCGTTATCGTTCGTTTTTAATCAGCGCACTTTCGCTGCGAAAGTCAGGCGCGACTGATTGAGGAGGATCAACGCGACTGAGCACCGAGACTTGTCGTCTCAATATTGGGAGGAACCGCCATGAGAGTTTTGAAATGGACGCTTGCGGCCACATCTGCAATCTCGATCTTCGCCGCCTCGAACGCCTTCGCGGCAACGGAGCTTGCCTGGTGGCACGCGATGACGGGCGCCAACAACGAAACCGTTGAAAGGCTTGCCAAGGAATTCAATGAAAGCCAGTCGGATTACAAGATTGTCCCCGTGTTCAAGGGCACCTATGGCGAGACCCTGAACGCGGGTATCGCCGCGTTCCGCTCCAAGCAGGCTCCCGCCATCCTGCAGGTGTTCGACGCCGGCAGTGGCGTGATGCTGGGCGCGGAAGGTGCCGTGGTCCCCGTGGCGGAGGTGCTTAAGAAGGGCGGCTACGAGTTTAATAAGGACCAGTATCTGCCGGGCATCGTCGCCTACTATTCCAAGGCTGACGGGACCATGTTGTCCTTCCCCTTCAACTCGTCGTCCCCGATTCTCTATTTCAACAAGGACGCCTTTACGAAGGCTGGTATCGATACGGCCAAGCCGCCGGCCACCTGGCCCGAGGTCTTCGAAGCGGCAAAGAAGATCAAGGCGAGCGGCGCGGCAAATTGCGGCTTCACCTCGACCTGGCTGACCTGGATCCAGACCGAAAACTTCTCGGCCTGGAACAATGTGCCCTACGGCACAAACGAAAACGGGCTTGCCGGGCTCGAAGTGGAACTGAAGATCGACGCGCCGCTCTTCGTCGACCACTTCCAGTCGATCGCCGACCTCGCCAAGGACGGCACCTTCCGTTACGGCGGTCGCACCTCGGAAGCCAAGCAGCTGTTCATGTCGGGCGAGTGCGCTATCCTGACGGAATCCTCCGGTGGCCTCGGCGACATCGTCAAGTCGGGCATCAACTACGGTGTCGGCGAGCTTCCCTACTATGAGGGCCATGGCCCGCAGAACACCATCCCGGGTGGCGCAAGCCTCTGGGTCTTCGCCGGCAAGAGCGATGGCGAATACAAGGGCGTGGCCGAGTTCTTCCATTTCCTCTCGAAAACGGAAACCCAGGCCCAGCTTCACCAGGTTTCGGGCTACCTGCCGGTCACGCTTGCAGCCTATGAGGAAACCAAGAAGTCCGGCTTCTATGAAAAGAACCCGGGCCGCGAGACGCCGATCAAGCAGATGATGGGCAAGGCGCCGACCGAAAACTCCAAGGGCGTCCGCCTGGTCAACCTTCCGCAGGTTCGCGACATCCTCAACGAAGAGTTCGAAGCGATGCTTGCCGGCCAGAAGGATGCCAAGACCGCGCTCAGCGAAGGTGTCGTGAAAGCAAACGCAGCGATCAAGACTGCAGTCGGAAACTGACCCCCAAAACGAAATGTCCGCATCGCCGAAAGGCGGTGCGGACCGGTCTTTGATGGGGAGGGGAGTCCATGCAGTCCGTCGTGTTTCCAAACAAGGTGCTGCCGTATCTTCTGCTGGCACCTCAGATCGTCTTGACGGTCATCTTCTTTTTTTGGCCCGCCAGCCAGGCGCTCTACCAGTCGGTGCTTCGCGAGGATCCGTTCGGCCTTAAATCCGGCTTCGTCGGTCTCGCCAACTTCCGGGCAATCCTTGCCAACCCGGACTATCTGCATTCGCTAAAGGTCACCGTGGCCTTCAGCCTTGCGACCGCGCTGTTGTCGATGGCGCTCGCGCTGCTGCTCGCCACGGCGGCCGACCGGGTGGTGCGCGGGCGCAACGTCTATCGCACGCTGCTAATCTGGCCCTATGCGGTTGCCCCGGCTGTTGCCGGCATGCTGTGGCTGTTCATGTTCAACCCGGCAATGGGCACCTTCTCTTACATTCTGCGCCGCAATGGCTTCGCTTGGGATCCGCTGCTCAACGGCAATCAGGCGATGTTTCTGGTGATCGTGGCGGCAGCCTGGAAGCAGATCAGCTACAACTTCCTCTTCTTCGTCGCCGGCCTGCAGGCGATCCCGAAGTCGCTGATCGAAGCGGCAGCCATCGATGGTGCCCGCGGCACTAAACGGTTCTGGACCATCGTCTTCCCGTTGCTTGCGCCGACGACGTTCTTCCTGCTCGTCGTCAACACCGTCTACGCCTTCTTCGACACCTTCGGCATCATTCACGCGGTCACAGGCGGAGGCCCCGCCAAGGCCACGGAGACGCTCGTTTACAAGGTCTATAACGACGGCTTCGTCAATCTCGACCTCGGCAGTTCGGCAGCCCAGTCGGTGATCCTGATGATCATCGTCATTGCGCTGACGGCGTTCCAGTTCCGCTTCGTCGAGAAGCGGGTCCACTATTCGTGAGGCGCAGATGATCGAGAACCGTCCCATATCAACTGCGATAAGCCACCTGATACTCGTCATCGGGATCATCATCGTAGCGCTGCCGATCTACTATACCTTCGTCGCCTCAAGCCACAGTTCGATCGAAATCGTGCGGCCGCCCATGTCGCTGGTGGTCGGAGATCACCTTGTCGAGAACTATCGGGAGGCGATCGGCGGCGGCGTCGAGCGTGTCGTCGGCGTCAGCCTCGAGCGGCTGTTGTTCAATTCGACGGTCGTGGCGATCGCGATCGCTGTCGGCAAGATCGTCATCTCCTTCCTGTCGGCCTTTGCGATCGTCTTCTTCCGCTTTCCGCTGAAAATGCTGTTCTTCTGGATGATCTTCATCACCCTGATGCTGCCGGTCGAGGTGCGCATCCTGCCGACCTACAAGGTGATCGTCGATCTCGGCTTGATCGACACCTATGCGGGGCTGACGCTGCCGCTGATGGCGTCGGCAACGGCGACGTTCCTCTTTCGCCAGTTCTTCCTGACGATACCAGGGGAGCTGGTGGAGGCCGCGCGCATCGACAATGCCGGTCCGTTTCGCTTCATGAAGGATATCCTGCTGCCGCTCTCGGCAACGAACATCGCGGCGCTCTTCGTTATCCTCTTCATCTATGGATGGACCCAGTATCTCTGGCCGCTGCTCGTCACCAATGACGCGAAGATGAACACAATCATCATCGGGCTCCGGCGGATGATCGATTTTACCGACGCCTCGACGCCTTGGAACTATGTGATGGTGACGGCGATCCTTGCAATCATCCCGCCGATCGTCGTGGTCGTGCTGATGCAGCGCTGGTTTGTCAAAGGTCTTGTGGAGACAGAAAAGTAATGGCTGAAATTACCCTGAATGACGTCCGCAAGACCTATGGCACGGTGGAAGCGATCAAGGGCGTTTCGCTCGAGATCAAGGACGGAGAGTTTGTCGTTCTTGTCGGGCCGTCCGGCTGCGGCAAGTCCACGCTGTTGCGCATGATCGCCGGGCTCGAGAACATCAGCGGCGGAGATATCCTGATTGGCGGGCGTCGGGTCAACGACGTCGAGCCGGCAGAGCGCGACATCGCGATGGTCTTCCAGAACTACGCGCTCTATCCGCACATGACGGTGCGCCAGAACCTTGCCTATGGGCTCAAGAACCGGAAGACACCGCCGGCCGAGATCGACCAGCGCATTGCCACGGCCGCAAGGACGCTTGAAATCGAGCCCTATCTCGACCGCAAACCACGGCAGCTTTCGGGCGGCCAGCGCCAGCGCGTTGCCATGGGGCGGGCAATCGTTCGCCAACCCGCCGCGTTTCTGTTCGACGAACCGCTCTCGAACCTCGATGCCAAGCTGCGCGGGCAGATGCGCATCGAAATCAAGCGGTTGCAGCGCTCGCTCGCAACGACGAGCGTCTATGTCACGCATGATCAGATGGAAGCGATGACGCTTGCCGACCGGCTTGTCGTCGTCAGCGCCGGCCGCATAGAGCAGGTCGGCACGCCACTGGAGCTTTACGAGAAGCCCGCGACCACCTTCGTCGCCACCTTTATCGGCTCGCCCTCGATGAACCTGCTGCACGGCAAGGACATGTCGGCGGGCTGGTCGCTTGCCGCAGATGTGACCAGGCCGACTGGCGATTACACGCTGGGCGTCCGTCCGGAAGATATTTCGCCGATGTCAGCCGATGCTCCAGCGCGAGCCTTCGAAGCGACGGTGCGCATCGACGGCATCGAGTTGGTCGGAGCCGAAAGCCTCATACACGGTCGCCTCCAAAACGGCGACGAGTTGGTTTTTCGCGTTTCCGGGCGCGCGCGCAACGAGATCGGTGACGAGGTGAAGGTCGGGGCGAGCACCGAAGCGCTCCACATGTTTGATGGCAGTGGGAACCGGCATGGATGATGGCCGGAAGGTCAGGGGAAGATGTTCCGGCAGAACTTCCTGTCCACCCTTAAAAATCGGCGAGAGCTATCCGGCGCTGAGTAGCGGGAGCCCGATTTGCGCCCGCCTGGTCGATAGCCAGTCTTCCAGAATACGATCAACGTGATCGGCGCCGGGCCTTCGGAGTTTGATCGCAGCAGGTTTAGTTTGCCGCGCCTCGGATCAAGAAGCCGAAGGTGTCATGTGAGCGGCCTCGAGTTGCCAAGCGCGGCAAGACGAGTGTGCGCCAACAGTCGGCATGTTTTCGTCGGCAAAGCGGTGTTGCGGGTTTTCAAGGCCGAAGCCCCGCCGCTCCAGCCGAAGAATGCAGCAGTCACCGTCCGGCTGGATTGTCCAGTGCAGCTCGAAATCAGCAACCGTGTAGACCAGCGTCTTGCCGGGATCGACCTCGATGACAAGGCACGGAACCGCTAAAGCGGCCCAAATGGGTGTTCACGAATGAGTTCCATAATGTATGTTATGCGACTTAAATCTGTAGCCGCAAAGTTAAAGTGTCCTGATCCTGCAAAGTTGGAATGTCACTCTCCCCGGGTTTTGATGACCTGGGAGATTGCGGATGGGATTGATTGCGATGAGCGAGCGCGATCTGCAGCGGATTGAGGTTTTGTCGAAGGTGATCGCCGGACGCATGACGTTGGTGTCGGCGGCACATGTGCTTGAGCTGAGCACCCGCCAGGTTCGCCGGTTGCTGGAGCGGATCAGCACTGGCGGTGCGGCGTCGATCCGGCACCACGCTATGACCGTGCGCACCGCATGTTCGGCATCTTCCTAAGACATGTAGTTTTCGAGCTCCCCTGAAAATCGGGTAAAGGGCGCGTGGTGACTCGGTCGGTCGTCGAGCGCGCGCCGGATGAGCGTTGAAAGCGGGACGTAAGCTAAAAGATGCTCCGCAAACAGGCGCTTACGATTGTCGACTTCAGCAGCGCAACGGAGGCCGACGTCTCTCAAAAGATGACCCGAAGCCTCTGATAAGGCAAGGCAATTGCAAAGCGGCATTGACTGCGGATTGACAGTCGACGGAAATGGGCGGATAGCCGGGATGCCATTTTAAGGCTTCAAAGCACCCTGCAACCGGTTCTAGGGCTTTGGCAGCGATGCCGTTGACGGTTAGATGGGCCAAACCGATTATGAAGCCGACCCCGGGCTCTCGGCCGCCCGGCAAAGCCACAAGAATTCTTCCACACGGACAATCAGAGGAAATCATGGAAACGGTAGAAATCAGCGATCGTAACGACTTTGCCCTTTGGGCCATTCAGCGCGCTCAGGAAATCGTGACGGGAGAAGGCGCAGCCTTCGCAATCGCAGCCCAGGGCGCAGACGAGGAAACCCTGTCGCAAACCGCGGCCGCCCTCGGCCAGGCGATCAGCGATGCCATGCTCGAGGTTTTCGACGGTCTCGTCGCTTCATAAATTCTATCTGCGCCGATTGGCTCTTGCTACCGTCTCGCAGCCCGGACCAGCCAGCAGCGTGGTATGGCCTCCCCATAGGATCGCGCGCCATGCTCACGAAACTAGTCGTGACCGGTGGTACTACAGTCTCAGCCCCAAGAGCTTCGACGAATTACTGAAGGAAGCCAGCGCAAGCCGGCTCCCTCCAGCAGAAGCATTAGATGACGCCGAGCGCGTCCATCGCTTCGGCGACCCTCACAAAGCCGGCGATGTTGGCTCCGAGCACATAGTCGCCGGGGTTCCCGTATTCCTCGGCGGTCTCGGCGCAACGGTCGTGGATCGACCGCATGATAATGGCAAGCCGTGTTTCGGTTTGCTCGAACGTCCAGCTGTCGCGAGAGGCATTCTGCTGCATCTCCAGAGCCGATGTCGCAACACCGCCCGCATTGGCGGCCTTGCCAGGGGCAAACATGACCCCTGCATCCTGAAAAATGCGAACCGCTTCCGGGGTCGACGGCATGTTTGCCCCCTCGCCTACTGCGATGACGCCATTCTTCACCAGAGTGCGGGCATCCTTGCCCGTGAGCTCGTTCTGGGTCGCCGAGGGCATCGCGACATCGCAAGGAACGTCCCAGACGGAGCCGCCCTCGACATAGTGTGCCCTGGAACCTTTCAGCCTGGCGTACTCGGATATCCGCTCACGGCGAACCTCCTTGATCTGCTTGACCAATTCAAGATCGATACCGTCCTCATCGACGACATAACCGTTGGAATCGGAGCATGCGACGATCTTGCCACCGAACTCCGCGACCTTTTCCATGGTGTAGATAGCGACGTTTCCGGATCCCGATACGGTCACGCGCCTGCCTTCGAAATCGAGGCCCTTGGTGCTGAGCATCCGCTGGACGAAGTAGGTCGCACCGAAGCCCGTTGCCTCCTTGCGTGCGCGCGAGCCGCCGTAAATCAGCGCCTTGCCCGTCAGCACCCCGGCCTCATACCGGTTGGTGAGCCGCTTGTACTGGCCGAACATATAGCCGATCTCCCGGCCTCCGACGCCGATATCGCCGGCAGGAACGTCCGTGTATTCGCCCAGGTGTCGTTGGAGCTCGGTCATGAACGACTGGCAAAATCGCATGATTTCCCCATCCGTTCGCCCTCTCGGGTTGAAGTCGGAGCCGCCCTTGCCGCCGCCGATCGGCATGCCTGTCAGGGCGTTCTTGAAGGTTTGCTCGAAGCCGAGGAACTTGATGATCCCGACGTTGACGGAAGGATGAAAGCGTATCCCGCCCTTATAGGGCCCAAGTGCGGAGTTGAATTGCACGCGGAAGCCGCGGTTGATCTGTACCTGCCCGGCGTCGTCGACCCAAGGCACCCTGAAGATGATCTGCCGCTCGGGTTCGCAGATCCGTTCTATAAGGGCCTGTTCCGCATAGCGCGGATGCTTGGCAATGACACGCCCCAGACTTTCAAGCACTTCCCGTACGGCCTGGTGAAATTCCAGCTCGCCGGCGTTGCGCCTCAGCACTTCCGTTAGAATTGGTTCCAGCTTCTCATCGACATTCAAGATGGTTCTCCTCATGCGCGCAGGTTCTTAGGCGCAGACCCCTCGCGCATTAACGGAAGCTGGGCGGCAAGTGAAGATTTATTTCCCGCGGCCATGCAATTCTTGATTGCTTACTTGGGCGCCGTTTTCCTTGGGAAAACAGGTTACCGCGCACCTGGAATGCCGATGGCGAGCTGAAAGGCTGCAGCCCGTGGAAGCGAGGCAGCCGCCCGATAGAATGGATTGCTCGCCCCGACAGCAAACTAGCGCGCGCATCGTCACCGTTGCGGTTGCATAGGAAGGAGAGCTAACTCGCCCTTCCCGCGATCCTGACGGGCCGCGTGCGCTTGCGCGTCCAACTCGACACGTGCTGAGCCAAAACGCGGATTGGAACCGACCTCCTGATCTTGGCAGCAGGAGTTCCTATATTACAGTCCATCTCCCGCGCTGGCCCGCAGCCAGTGGGAGACAAAGCGAAGACGCGCTCACGAACCAGGTGGAGGATATCTGAATGACCGAGAGAGCTGTTCTGGCCGGCGGTTGCTTCTGGGGAATGCAGGATCTGATCCGCAGGCTCCCCGGCGTCACCGGCACCCGTGTGGGCTATACCGGCGGCGACGTGCCCAATGCGACCTATCGCAACCACGGTACCCATGCCGAGGGCATCGAGATATTCTACGATCCGGCGAAGACCTCCTATCGGCGGATTCTGGAGCTGTTTTTCCAGATCCACGACCCCACCACGAAAAACCGTCAGGGCAACGACATCGGCACCTCCTATCGTTCGGCGATCTACTACGTCGATGACGAACAGAAGCGCATTGCCGAGGACACCATTGCCGATGTGGAAGCCTCTGGCCTGTGGCCGGGCAAGGTAGTGACGGAACTGGAACCCGTTGGCGACTTCTGGCAGGCGGAGCCGGAGCACCAGGATTACCTGGAGCGCTATCCGAACGGCTATACCTGCCACTTCCCGCGTCCGAACTGGGTGCTGCCGCGACGGTCCGCCGCGGAGTAACAAACGCCCCGGCGAGCGTCTGGCGAACCGTGTCCGCATGCAGCCGCCAGGTTCGGCGGACATGGACGCCGGCCGCATCATTCGAATTCAGGACAGTCGTTGCGACCTTGGGATGATTGTTCTCCTTCCTGGAGCATCACATGAACTTCAACAGTCAAAGACTTGAATTTACCGGGCATTCCGGCGCTACCCTTGGCGCCAGACTCGACCTTCCAAACGGCCCGGTGCGGGCCTATGCGGTTTTCGCCCACTGCTTCACCTGCTCCAAGGATCTGGCGGCGGCGCGTCAGATCTCGGCCGAACTCGCGCGCGAAGGGATCGCGGTCCTGCGCTTCGATTTCACCGGCCTCGGATCAAGCGAGGGCGAGTTCGCCTCGACCAACTTTTCGTCCAACATCGCGGATCTTCGTTCGGCCGCCGACTATCTACGGCTACACTTCGAGGCGCCGTCGCTCCTGATTGGCCATTCGCTTGGCGGTGCAGCCGTCTTTGCGGTTGCCAACGAAATTCCGGAAGTTCGCGCCGTGGCCACGATCGGCGCACCCGCGGACGTCGGCCATGTGCTCAAGAACTTCGGAGCGAGCCTCAAGGAAATAGAGGAAAGTGATGCCGCCGAAGTCGATCTTGCCGGTCGCAAATTCCTGATCAAGAAACAGTTCGTCGACGACGCTTGCGCCCAGCGCCTTCATGAGGCTGTGGCCACGCTCAGGAAACCCGTTCTCATTCTCCACGCGCCGCTGGATCAAACGGTCGGCATCGAAAACGCCAGCGACCTCTTCCAGGCGGCCAAACATCCGAAGAGCTTCGTTTCGCTGGACAAGGCCGACCATCTGCTCACCGATCCTGCCGATGCCGCCTACGCCGCCCGGGTGATTGCGGAGTGGCTGAGCCGCTATCTCGTGGCCGACACTCCGCAGGGCACGGAGCCGGTGGAACAGGTCCAGGTGACGGAAACGGGCGAAGGCAAATTTCAGAATTCGGTTCAAGCCGGCAGGCATCGCCTCTTTGCCGACGAGCCGCAAAGCGTCGGCGGGTTCGATTCCGGGCCATCGCCCTATGACTACCTGTCGATCGGGCTTGCTGCCTGTACCTCCATGACGCTGCGCCTCTACGCCGACCACAAGAAGCTGCCGCTCGGGCGCATCAAGGTGGAGGTCTCGCATTCCAAGATCCATGCGCGGGATTGCGAAGACTGCGCTGCAACGGAGCGCGCCGACAGCGGGAAGATCGACCGGTTCGAGCGGGTCATAGCGATCGAGGGCGAGGTCGCAGACGAGCTTCGCTCCAAGATCGCCGAGATTGCCGACAAGTGCCCGGTCCATCGCACTCTGGAAGGGATCGCCAAGATAACGACGGCCGTGAAATAGTCCGCGGCCCTGCCCTGAATTTTCCTTTGTAGTATTCCGCTAGTACCCGTTGCCTCAGCCGGATTGCTAAACTCCGCCCATTGGTTTTTGGGAGGAAACAAATGGCAAACTCGAAAATTCTGATGATCACCGGTGATTTCACCGAAGACTATGAAACGATGGTTCCGTTTCAGACCTTGCTCGCCTGCGGCCACACGGTGCATGCCGTCTGCCCCGGCAAGAATGCCGGCGAGACGGTTGCGACCGCGATCCATGATTTCGAAGGCGACCAGACCTATTCCGAAAAGCGCGGCCATAATTTTGCGCTCAACGCCACCTTCTCCGCCATCCGCGCTGAAGATTACGACGCGCTGGTCATACCCGGCGGTCGCGCGCCCGAATATCTGCGTCTCAACCCGGATGTCATCAAGGCTGTCCAGCATTTCTTCGCGGCGGGAAAACCGGTGGCGGCCATCTGCCACGGCGCACAATTGCTGGCGGCGGCCGGCGTGTTGAAGGGCCGCACCTGTTCGGCCTACCCGGCGTGCCGTCCGGAGGTCGAACTTGCTGGCGGCATTTATGCGGATATTGCGATCAGCGACGCGGTCGCCGACGGCAACCTCGTTACCGCGCCGGCGTGGCCCGCCCATCCGTCGTGGCTGCGCCAGTTCATGGCTGTGCTCGACGCCTCGGCCCTGTTACAAACAGACGCCGCCTGAGAAGGCGGCCACGGGAGGGGCGAGATGTGCGAGTTGTTCATAAAGGCGGATGCGCGGCTCTGGGAGAGCACCACCCGGTCGCTGCGCATCGATGGCATGGTGACGAGCGTCCGGCTGGAGAACTTCTTCTGGTCGAAGCTTGAGGAGATCGCGCGGCGCGATCGTATGAACGTCACGCAGCTGATCACCAAGCTGCACCACGAGTCCATCGATGCCGGGCATGATCTCGGGAACTTCACATCATTCCTGAGGGTCTGCTGCGCGCGCTATCTCGACCTGCAGCTGTCAGGCGACATTCCGACGGATGTCAACCAACCGATCGCCGGTCTGAACGCTCCGGCGATCCTCACGCGCAAGCAGGAAAAATATCATTGAGCTGCGGCAGGCTGCCCCCTTCGCGGGGGCAGTCCCGGCTCGACGCGCCCCTCGCCTGCTGCCGCGGATCCAGGATCATCAAACCGAATTCGTTTGGTTCAAGCCCCGGCGACAAGACTATGCTATTCAGGGGGCCAGCGATTCTGAGTTTGTAGTGCAATGAGCCCCAAGACCCGCGGTTATCTGTTTGCCTTCCTTGCCATTTGCATCTTTGCTGGCCAGGACGCCATCACCAAGTATCTTGGCGACCGCTACCCCGCTTTGTTCATCACGATGATCCGATTCTGGGCGTTTGCGCTCTTCGTGTTCGCTTTCGCCGCCTCGTCATCGGGTGGACTTCGCAAGACCGCTCACACGCGCCATCCCTGGCTGCAGGTCGTGCGAGGCCTGCTGCTCGTCGCCGAAATCGTCGTCATCGTCATTTCCTACGTTCACGCCGGGCTCGCCATGAGCCAGTCGATCTTTCAGGCGACACCACTGATCATCACCATCCTCTCGATCCCTCTTCTCGGGGAGACCGTGGGATGGCGGCGCGGTGCGGCCATTCTGATCGGTCTGATCGGCGTTCTGGTGATCATCAATCCCGTCAACGTGCACTTCGACATGTCGCTGCTTCTGCCGCTCGCAGCCTCTGTGCTTTTCGCGCTTTACAGCATTGCCACCCGCGCCGTCAGTCGCGAGGATTCGGCCGTCACGAGCCTCTTTTATGCCGGTGTTGTCGGCGCCGTGGCGATCTCGCTGGTTGGCCCGTTCTACTGGACAGAGGTGGTGCCGTCCGATTGGTTTGCCCTTGCCGCGCTTTGCGTCTGTGGCACCCTCAGTCACTTTTTCCTCATCAAAGCCTACGGACTGCTGCCGGCAGCCGAAGTCCAGCCGGTTACCTATTTCCAGCTGGTCCTCAACGTGATCTTCGCCGTCATGCTCTTCGGCGAGACGATCACTCACAACATGATCGTCGGCGCGCTCATCGTCGTCGGCGCCGGTCTCTTCACGATCTGGCGCGAGCATCAGCTGGCGAGACGGTCGTCGGTATCGCGCGCCTAGTCCTGCTCGCTGACGGGCCGCTCAGGCGCCGCCAGCGTCTTTCGAAGGCCGAGATCAAGCCGCTTGTCCTGCCGGACGATCATGCAGAGCCGCCGGCTCAGTTTTTGGCGAAAGGGCCTGACCACAAGCTCGCTCGATGCTGCCGCTTCGCCTGTTCATCGCCCACATGCATGGCGCCTTCAGGCTTGATGATCCAGGTGCGTTGCCCGCTGAGACCCCGCAGCATCCTTCATCGCACGCTCCGCAATCGTTGAAAGCCTGAGTTCGGCAAACTCCTGCAGCAGGGTCCGCTCCGCTTTTTCGAAGGCGTCCACCAGCGCCGCATTCGCTGCGCGCTCCACCGGGCAGGTCGGATGGTCCTCGGACACGCCTGCCGCCAGAACCTGCCCATCGTCCAGCGCCCGCTGCACATCGAGCACCGTCAACTCCCCAAGCGGCCGCAGAAGCGCCCAGCCCCCTCCCCGGCCGCCTTCGGAACCGACGACACCCTTGCGCTTCAACGCCCCCATCGTCCGGCGAACGACCACCGGGTTGGTGTTCAGCATCTTGGCGATGGTCTCTGACGTCTCCCGTCCCCCGAGCAGTGCCATGTGTATGAGCACATGGATCATCCGCGCCAACCGGCTGTCTTGCTTCATTCGACACCCCATAGCGTAACACTATAAGTTACGCACTCTTGACGCCACCTGTTTCCGTAACTTATACAAGTACGGTATCAGGGTGTCGAGAAGGAACCAAGATGCAGGCCCAGACAATCCAGACCCGAACCATCCGCATGGGCTTTATCGAACGGGGAAACGGCCCGGCCGTTCTGCTCTGCCATGGCTTCCCGGAGACCTCCCATGCCTGGCGGCACCAGGTAGCGGCACTTGCGGAGGCGGGCTTTCGCGCGATCGCGCCTGACATGCGCGGCTACGGCCTCTCGGAATGTCCTCCATCGGTCGACGAATACAGCGTGTTTCACATCGTCGGCGACATGATTGCTCTGCTGGATGCCCTCGACCTATCAACGGCCATCCTCGTCGGTAACGACTGGGGCGCGACCGTTGCCTGGCAGGCGGCACATATGCGGCCCGACCGTTTCTGCGGCGTCGTCGCCATGAGCGTGCCGATGATGGGCCAGCCGCCCGTTCCGCCGACCCGGATCTTCCCGCGGACCGACGAGGCAGAATTGTACACGCTCTATTTCCAGGAGCCTGATGTCGCCGAGGCGGAGCTAGAGCGTGACATCGGCCAGACGCTGCGAAAGATCCTCTTTGCGGCTTCCGGCGACGCGGGCGCGCGACAGGCCGGAGACCAGACACCCAATCCGTTCGGCATGGTATCGCGCCGGCATGGACTGCTTGCGCCGCTGCCCGACAGCATGCCCGACTGGCTCACTGCTGCAGACCTCGACACCTACATCAGCGCCTTTGCCACGACCGGTTTTCGCGGAGGGTTGAACTACTATCGAAACCTCGATCGCAATTGGCAGCTGCAGGCCGCTTTCGCCGGCGTAAAGGTCGAAATTCCTGCCCTGTTCATGGTCGGCGAGCGCGACACGGGCCTCACCATCCCCGGGATGCGCGAAATTGTCGATGCAATGCCGCCCCTCGTCCCGCAGCTCAAGGAAAGCATCATCGTGCACGGCAGCGGCCATTGGCTGCCGCAGGAGCGCCCCGATGTCGTGAACGAGGTTCTCATCCGGTTTGCCCGGAATGTTTGAAAGCCACGTGATCGACGAGCGAAGGACACCCCCTATCCCCCGAGACCAAAAAATGCATGATCGCACACGCAAAACGTGTTGATCCAAGGGGTGCATCTCGATGAAACGGGTGCGGCCCGGGCCCTCATGAGACTTAAATCCAAACTTAAAGTATTCTCAGGATTCCTCATGAAAACCTTTCGATATCTCTTTTTGCCCGTAATCGTTGTCGCCTTGTCGGCTTGCACCACAACCTCCGACGATTCCCGGCAGCAGGCGCTATCGATCACGGCGCGCAGCGGGGTGAAGACGCTCGTCGCCAAGAACTGGCATATCGACGATAACTGCAGCCAGATCGACTATCCGGCGATGACGATTGCGGAGAAGCCCAAGCATGGCCACCTGGAGATTGTCCACGAGGCGGTCTATCCGAAACTGGTGGGCAAGCAGTCAAAATGCGCGACAACCAAGGTGAATGGCGTCGTCGCCTACTATACGCCGAACCCCGGCTAAACCGGCCGCGACCGGCTTGTCATTCGCTCCCCCTATGAAGACGGAAAGATCGAAGAAGGCGTATTGAGCGTGACTGTCGTCAAATAGACAGCCGCTTGGTCGGGCGGCGGAAGCACCCTGGAAAACGAAGTGCCATCGAACCGGTTCCGCGCTATAATCGGGTGCGGGGTGGAAAGAAGGTGAAGCCAAATGAAGAGGCTAGCAATCTTTGCCTTGTCACTGGCGGCGGTGGCTACGAGTGTTCCGCCGGCCATGGCATTTCCTCCAGCCGTTACGGCGGAGATCGAGGCATCTCAAGTCCAACCGGTTCAGTACAGGCACCACGGCGGCGGCTATCACGGCGGCTACAACCACGGGCATCACCACGGCGGTGGCGATGACTGGGCATGGGCGCTCGGCGGATTGGCAACCGGCGCGATCATCGGCGGGCTGCTCGCGCAGCCTCGCTACTATGGCCCGGGCTATTATGACGAAGGCTATTACGGCCCGACCTATTCCGCCCCGCGCTACTATGCGCCGCGCTACTATCGCCAAACCTATTACGGAGGCAGCGCCCACACCCGCTGGTGCTACGCTCGTTACCGGTCCTACAGGGCCTATGACGACACGTTCCAGCCGTATTACGGTCCGCGGCAGGCGTGTGTCTCCCCCTACTACTGAAGCGTTAAAGCTCAGCTGACACGGGCTTCATAACTTCGTGCAGATCCCTCGGTCCGGCACTTGCCGGATCGACGCGGCAGGCCACCTCTAATTGTCTGCAACTTTTATTCTTTTTGTCGAAGCCGATGAAAGGAAAGTTTTGCAACCCTAATGTACGCAATGGTAGAGTGCAGTGTTTGCGCTACCCGCGCAGCCTGATTTGTAGCGTTTAGAGCACTTTAAGAGGCCCCCGGGGACCGTCAGCATGCTGAACCTGCCTCGCCTGCCGCTTCTGGACAACCTTAAGGGGTATCAGGGAAGTTGGTTGCGCAGCGACATTTCCGCAGGCGTCGCCATTGCCGCGGTCGGATTGCCGAGCGCCATCGCCTATCCCGCCATCGCCGGGCTGCCGCCCGAGACGGGCCTTTATGCGAGCATCACGCCGCTTGTCGCCTACGCCCTTTTCGGTCCGTCGCGGCAACTGATCGTCGGACCGGATGCGGCGACGATGACGGTGCTGGCGGCCGTGCTGACGACGGTCTTCGCCTCCTCTGCCGGTAGCGCTGACCGCGTAACGGCGGCGGCCCTGCTGGCCCTCATCGTCGGCATGCTCTGCCTGATTGCACGCCTCGTCCGTCTCGGCGTGCTCGCGACCTTTCTGTCGCGCCCGATCCTCACAGGCTTCTTTGCTGGAATTTCCCTCTCGATTCTGGTTGGACAGATCAAGCGCGTCACCGGCGTCCAGATCGAGTCGGACGGGCTGATCAGCCCTATTCTCGAACTTCTGA